>NZ_CM001368.1:3107624-3707624 GCF_000177215.2 Solidesulfovibrio carbinoliphilus subsp. oakridgensis
TTTTTTCAAAAAGGGGTTTCCTCCCCCGGTTCCTGGCTTCCTTCCTCCCACGGAGGTCCCATGGTCGGTGCGCTGGCGCGGTTGGTGAAGGTGGAGCATTCGGTTTTCGCCTTGCCGTTCGCCTATATCGGGCTCTTTGTGGCGGCCGGCGGCTGGCCGGGCTGGCGGCCGTTTCTGCTCCTGACGCTGGCCATGGTGGCCATGCGGTCCTTTGCCATGGCCGTCAACCGGCTGGCCGACCTGCGCTATGACCGGCTAAATCCCCGCACGAGCCGGCGCGAGCTGGTGACGGGCGAGGTGCCAGTGCGGCAGGCCTGGGTGTTTGCGGCCGGGTGCGCGGTGGTCTTTGTGGGCGCCTGCGGGGGGCTCAATCCCCTGTGCCTGGCCCTGGCGCCGGTGGCCCTGGTTTGGGGAGCCTTTTACAGCCTGACCAAGCGGTTCACCTGGCTTTGCCATTTCGTCCTCGGCTCGGTGCTGGGGCTGGCCCCGGTGGCCGGCTGGCTGGCTGTCAGGCCCGAGTTCGCCCTGCCGGCGATTCTTTTCGGCTGCGGCGTGACCTGCTGGACGGCCGGGTTCGACGTGCTCTACGCCTGCCAGGACGTGGAGTTCGACCGGCAGCAGGGCCTCAAGTCCCTGCCGGCCCGGTTCGGGATCGGCACGGCCCTGGCCTTGGCCGCCTTTTCCCATGTCGATGCCGCGCTGTTCTACCTCCTGGCCGGCTATGCCGCCGGGTTGTCCTGGATCTATTACGCCTTCTGGGCGGTCTGTTCGGCCGTGCTCCTGGTCGAGCACCGGCTCATTTCCGAAAACGACCTGTCGCGGGTCAATGTGGCGTTTTTCACCCTGAACGGCATCGTGGCGGCCCTGCTCGGGGTTGGCACGCTGTTGGCCGTTTTTCTGCACTAAGGGGGCCGGTATGCGGTTCGTCCTTTTCCTTCTCGTTCTCCTCGTGTTGTGGGACGTGGCCTGGCTTATGGCCGGAGTGGGGCAGACGCTGCCCTGGCGGCTTAAGACCATGCGCAAGGACGGTGCCGGTCCGCAGCTCCTCGACGTGCGCACCCCGGCCGAGTACGCGCTCTTCCATATCCCCGGCGCGGTCAACCGGCCCGACGCCTTCGGCAAAAACGCCAAGGACCTCGGCCTCGATCCCGACCGGCCGGTGGTGGTCGTCTGCATGACCGGCCACCGATCGCCTTTCGTGGCCAAAAGGCTGGCCGACCAGGGTCTTGCCGCCACCAACCTGACCTGGGGCATGGCCGGCTGGAAGCTCGCCGGCGGCGAAACCCGCTCCGGCTCCGCCCAATAACCCTCCGCCCCTCCCTCCGCCCAGGGAGGCCGGGACTGTTTGTTGCGCCACCCCCTTTCGGGGGGTCCGGGGGGGATGATCCCCCCCGGCCGCCGGAGGCATCTTCCTCCGTCAAGGCACGGTGGACGCCGGTGCGGGCATGGCCTATGGTGCGCCGGTCGGCGGGCGGAGTCTGTCCGCGCCTGCCGTCCGAAACGTATGACGCCGATCGTATCCCTTTTCCTGGCCGCGCTTGGCCTGTCGCTCATGCTCACGCCGGTCGCCCGGTGGGTGGGGCGGCGGTTCGCCATCCTGGCCATGCCGCAAGCCCGCACGGTCCACACTTCGCCCATGCCGCGAAGCGGCGGCCTGGCCCTGTTTCTCACCTTTTTCGCCTGCCTGGCCCTGGCCCCCGAGTTTTTGCCGGCCCGGACCGTGGCCAAATTGTTCAACCGGCCCATGTGCTTCATCTACGCCGGGGCCTTGCTCATCTTTGCCGTGGGTTTTGCCGACGACAAGTGGACCCTGCCGTCGAAGCTCAAGCTCCTGGCCCAGGTCGCGGCCGCCAGCATCGCCTGCTGGGGCGGGGCGCGCATCGCCTTTTTCTCGCTCCCGGGTGAATTCGTCATCCATTTCGACGTGTTGTCCTACGTGGTCACGGTTTTCTGGTTCGTGCTGCTCATCAACGCCATCAACCTGATCGACGGCCTGGACGGGCTGGCTGCCGGGGTGGTCTTTTTCGGCAGCGCGGTGCAGGCGGTCCTGGCCGTCATGCGCGGCGAGTTCCACACGGCCGCGCTCTTCGGGGTCATGGCCGGGGCCACGCTCGGGTTTCTGCGCTACAACTTCAATCCGGCCAGCCTCTTTCTCGGCGACGGAGGCAGCTATTTCCTGGGCTACATGCTGGCGGCCCTGTCCGTTTCCGGCTCGGTCAAGAGCCAGGTCGGCGCGACGCTCCTCATGCCGCTCATCGCCCTTGGCGTGCCGCTCCTCGACACCATCACCGCGCCGCTGCGGCGGTTCATGCGCGGCCGGGACATGTTCGAGCCGGACAAGCGCCACGTGCACCACAAGCTGCTGAACCGCGGCTGGTCCCAGCGCAAGGTGGTGTTTTTCCTCTACGGCATCACCATTTTCCTGGCCCTGACCGCCCTGGTCCTGGTCAACCTGCGGGACGCGCCGGTGGGCCTTTTCCTGGTGGCCGTGGGCGCGGCCCTGGTGCTTCTGGTGCGTAAGGCCGGCTATTTCAGCTATTTCGCCGTGGACAAGATCCTCGGCTGGCTGCGCGACGTCTCGGACGACACCGGCATCGCCCGGAACCGGCGCACCTTCCTGCACCACCAGATCGAGATTTCCCAGGCGTCGGACGTCGAACAGCTGTGGACCCGGATGACCGAGGCCTTGGATTTGCTGCAGTTCGACATGGCCGAGATGGTCCTGTCCGGTACCGGGGCCGGATCGTGCCGCTTCCCCGGACCGCCTCTGGCGTCGGAAACGGCCGGCCCGAATGCCGCGCCGGCCTTCCGCTGGCGGCGCGAGGGCGGGGCGGCGGCGGACCGGGAACTCATGTGCTCGCCGACGGTCATGAAGCTCGAACTGCCGCTGATCGGCAAATCCGGCCAGACCTACGGGGCCTTGTGGCTGGTCATGAACCTGGCCGGGGACCCGATGAACGAATTCACGCTGCGCCGGGTGGAAAACCTGCGGCGCACGGTGATCGCGGCCCTGGACGGCCTGTCCGCCACGGCATGAGGGTCCTCCAAGTCGGGAAATTCTACCCGCCGGACGCCGGCGGCGTGGAAACCGCCACCCGGCAGGCGGCCGAGGGGCTGGCCCGCCTCGGCGCGACCGGCGAGGTCGTCTGCTTTGCCGGCTCCCATGCCCCGGACGGCGCGGCGGCCGTGTGGCCGGTCCACCGGCAGCCGGTCCTGGCCACCGTCGCGTCCCAGCCCCTGTCCCTGGCCTACGTCCGCAAGGTCGTGGCCCTGGCCCCGGGCTTCGACGTGCTCCACGTCCACCTGCCCAATCCCCTGGCCGGCCTGGCCCTGTTCCTGGCCCGGCCGCAGGCGGCCGTGGTCCTCCACTGGCACAGCGACGTCATCGGCAAGGGCCTGCTCGCCGCGGCTACCCGGCCCCTCGAAACCTGGCTCTGCCGCCGGGCCGACCTGGTCATCGGTCCCACGGCCGTGCACGTGGAACAGTCGGACCGGACACCGGAATTCGCCGGGAAAAGTGCTGTGGTGCCTTTTTGCGTGGACGCCTCCATGGCCCGGCCCGAAGCGGCCGACCCGGCCCGGGTGGCCGCCCTGCGGCAGCGGTTCGGCGGCCGGAAAATCGTCTTCGCCCTGGGGCGGCTGGTGCCCTACAAGGGTTTTGGCGTCCTCGTCGAGGCCGCCGCCCGCCTGCCCGAGGACGCGGTCACGGTCATCGGCGGCTGCGGCCCCCTGGCCGAGACCCTTGCCACCCAGATCGAAGCGGCCGGTCTGACAGACCGGGTCATCCTGCCCGGCCGCATTCCCGACGCCGGCCTGCCCGATTGGCTGGCCGCCTGCCACGTCTTTTGCCTGCCGTCGGTCACCCGGGCCGAGATGTTCGGCATCGTCCAGCTCGAAGCCATGGCCTTCGGCAAGCCCGTGGTCTCGACAGCCATCCCGCGCTCCGGCGTCCCCTGGGTCAACGCGGACGGCGAGACCGGCCTGCTCGTCCCGCCCGGCGACGCGCCGGCCCTGGCCCGTGCCCTCTCCCGGCTCCTGGCCGACCCGGCCCTTGGCGCCCGCCTCGGCCGTGGCGGGCGGGCCGCCGTGGCCGGCCGGTTCTCCCGGGCCGCCGTGGACGCGGCCCTCGGCCGGGCCTACGCCCGGCTTCGTCTCGCCTGATCCCGCAACCGTCTCTCCGGATATTCCCGTGGCCATTCCCGTCCCGCCTGGACAGGCGGCCGGGTCCATGGCTATAGGATGGGGAAACCGCAAAGGAGTTTGCCATGTCCGATCAAAAGTGCGCCTGCGGCTGCCCCGTGGGCTCGTTTTCCGCCATGACGCTGACCGCCTGGGGCCTGGCCCTGCTCTACGTCGTCTTCATGTTCATCGAGGCCACCACCATCCGCTGGTGGGTCATGCTGCCCCTGGCCCTGGCCAGCTTCTACCTGTTCCATGTCCAGCGCGGCCAGACCGAGGGCGCGGAGAAAAAAGCCTGCTGCTGGGGTTACTGGCTTATCATCGTCGCCTTCATCGTCCACGACATGTGCCTGTCCGGCCAGCTCGTGGCCGCTTACCACCGCCTGACCGCGGCCGGCCTGCCGCTCCATGGCTAACACGCTCTCCCTGCGCCGCATCTCGCCCCTGGCCACCCAGTCCGAACCCGGACGGTTCACCGTGGCGGATGCGGCGCTCCTGGCCCAGAAGGCCCGGGACGCGGCCGCCAATCCCCGCCAGCGCGAGATCCACCGCTTCCACACCGACAACGCGGCGACGCTCCACCGCATGGTAAACACCTTCCAGCCCGGCTCCTACGTGCGCCCCCACCGGCACCTCGATCCGCCAAAAGACGAATCCTTCGTGCTTTTGACCGGCCGCATGGGCTTCATCTGCTTTAAGGACGACGGCGGCTTCGAACCCGAAGACTGCGCCGTCCTCGACCGCGCCACCGGCGTCCTGGCCCTCGACGCCCCGGCCGGCGGCTGGCACGCCATCCTGGCGCTGGCCCCGGACACCGCCCTCTTCGAAGTCAAACCCGGCCCCTACAGCCCACTCTCCGACAAGGACTTCGCCCCCTTCGCCCCGGCCGAGGACGACCCGGCGGCCATGGACTACCTGCGGGAGACCGAAGACCGGTTCCGGAAGATCATGGGACTGGAGCCGCGCGACTGGACATAGCGGCGGTGCGGGGTGGGCCGGAAAGAGGCCTCCCCGGCCTGGTGGGCTCTCTCCCGGCCGGGGAGGGTTCGAGCGGAGTACCCCCCGGGTGGGGACCGGAGCAGAGTCCCCGGTCTTCTCTTTTCTTCGCTTGACGCAATCCCGGCGGCGTGGACTGATAGGGTTGTGGAGTCGTCCACTGCAACCGGAGGAAAGTCCATGCCGCCTGTCCGTTTTACCGAAGCACTGGCCCGGGAATACGAAGGGATTTTTGCCGGGGCCGCCATCCGGCCCGAACGCCTGTCCGAGGTCCGGGCCGGGGCCGGGCGGCTGGTGGCCGGGGAGCGGTGGTCCCGCTACCGGGCCGTCGAGGCCAGGACCGGGGTGCCGGCTCCTGTGGTCGGCATCCTGCACAGCCTGGAGTGCGGCGGCTCCTTTGCCGGCCACCTGCACAACGGCGATCCGCTGTCCGGCCGCACCGTCCGGGTGCCGGCGGGCCGGCCGGCAAAGGGCGTCCCGCCCTTCGCCTGGGAGGACAGCGCGGCGGACGCCTTGGGCCTGCACGGCCTCGACCGGTGGCGGGACTGGTCCGTTGCCGGGGTGGCCTACGTCCTCGAACGCTACAACGGCTTTGGCTACAGAAACCGCCGCCCGCCCGTGCCGAGCCCGTACCTGTGGAGCTTCACCACGGCCTATGCTTCGGGAAAATACGTGGCCGACGGCAGGTGGTCGGCCACGGCCGTCAGCCGCCAGTGCGGGGGCATGGCGCTCTTGCGGGTGTTGCTGGAGACGGGCCGGGTCCGGCTGCCGGAGGCCGAGGCGCAGGGGGCCGGAAGGCCGGTGCCCGCGCCGGAGGCGGGGGAGGCGGCCCGGCCGGCCTGAGGACATCCGGGCCGGGCGTCACGGCCCGGGGCAGGGGGGCGGAGGCGGCAGTTCCCGGGATTCGGTGGTGGAGCCGCCTCTGGTGACGCGGCTTATGACCAGGGATTTGACCGGGTTGCCGTCGTCCACGAAGTCGAAGCGGCCGGTGACGCCGTCGTAGGCGGGCAGGTCCATGAGGGCCCGGGTCACGGCCTCGGGCTCGACCGAGCCGGCCTGTTGCACGGCGGCCAGCACCACGCCCACCGCGTCCTGGGTCAGGGCCCCCAGTTCCGTGGGCGGCCGTTTGCGCTCGCGGCGAAAGGCGTCGGCGTATTGGCCGGACCGCCCGCCCGGCGCGTCCTCGCGCCAGTGGTCCACGTAGTAGGCCCCGTCAAAGGCGGAAAGCCGCGAGATCTCCGGCCCGTCCCAGGCGTCGCCGCCAAAGAGCGTGCCGGTGAAGCCGGCCTTTCGGGCGGCCAGGCCGAGGAGCACGGATTCCTTGCTGGCGTTCGGCAGGAAAAGCGCCTGGGGCTTCCCGGCCAGGGCCTCCCGCAGGAGGGGGGCGAAGTCGCGGTCGCGGTCCTCGTAGGCAAAGACCCGGGCCGTGCCGCCGCAGGCCGTGAAGGCCTGGAGGAAGGCCTCGGTCAGGGACGTGCTCGACAGGCTGTCCTTGTTGGCGATCACGGCCACCCGGTCGAAGTGGAGTTCGTTTCGGGCCAGCCGGCCGAGGACCGCGCCCTGGAAGGCGTCGGTGAAGGCGATGCGGAAGATGTGGGGCCGGCCGGCCGTGACCACCGCCGCCGTGGCCGAGGGCGCGATGAGCGGCACGCCGGCCGTCTCGGCGGCCAGGGCTGCGGCGTTGGCCAGCTCGCTCGGGTAGGGGCCGATGACGGCCATGACGTGTTGCCTGGCCACCAGGTCGGCCACGGCCCGGGCCGCGCCGTCGGTCGAATCCTTGTCGTCGGCGAAAAAAAGGCTCACGCGGCAGGGACGGCCGTTGACGACCGGAAAGCCGTAGCGGTTGGCGGTTTCCACGGCGAACCGGGCCGCTTCCAGGGCGTCGCGGCCGGCCCGGAATCCCTCGCCGCTAAACGTGGCCACGAATCCCAGCCGCACCTCCGGCCCCTTGGGGGCGAAACAGCCGGACAGGGCCGCAAGCGCCGCCAGGGTCAGCGTCAGCAGGGCCAGCATGGTGGCCGGAAAGCGGGGCTGGCTCGGCATGGCGTCCTCTCACGAGGTGTGGCGCTCCCGGGACACGGCCCGATAGGCCGCCTCCCACCAGGAAAGAAAGGGAACGTCGGTGAAAAGCGTCGGCCCGAACACGACCTCCGGATCATAGGTCCAGACGGCGTAGCCGTCGAGGGCCCGGCCGCCCTGGCGGAGCTTCAAGGCCAGCCGGGGCGAGGTCAGGATGGTTTTGACCCGCAGCCGTTCGGCATCGGCCCGCAGGTTCTCGAAATCCTGGCGCGTGAAGCGGTGGCGGTCGTGGATGAAAAAGGCCAGCCGGGGCGAGGCGCCGAGGTTGCGGCGCAGGAGTTCCGGCAGGATGTCGCGGTCGGATTCGCCAAGGACCGCGATGTAGGGCTCCTCGGCCAGGGCCTCGGCCGTGGCCGGGCCGTCCGGGCCCCGCCAGCGCCAGATGGAGAAGGTCAGGCCGAAGACCGGCTTGCCGTAGGGAGCCAGCCGGGCCTTGGCCGCTTCCATGGCCGCGTCCAGGGACAGGGGGCCGGCAAAGACGCAAAAGGCCGAGGCCCGGGCCAGGGCCGTGGCGTCCAGGCGCCAGGCGCCGGCCGGAAAGACCTTGTTCCAGCCCGGCCCCAGGTCGTCGGGGGTAAGGAGGGCCAGCTCGATGTCCTTTTTGAGGCGGGCGTCGGCAAAGGCGTCCTCGAGCAGCAGCAGGTCCGGGGCGAAGGAGCGCACCGCGGCCGTGGCGGCCCGGGCCGGGTCGGAGTCGATGATGAAGCGGCCGGCCGGGTCGTAACTGGCCAGCAGCGCCGCCTCGATGCCGGATTCGTCCGGATCGCCGCCCGGGGTCACCTGGAAGGGCACGGCCGGCGGGTGGCCGTCCCCGAGGGGCCCGGCCACGGCCGCGCCAACCCCCCGGGCCCTGGCCCAGCCAAGGAGCCAGGAGGTGAGCAGCACCCGGCCCCGGCAATCGGCCGACAGGCCGCCGACGCCGGCGGTCGCCGCCTGGGGCCGGCAGGTCCGCAAGAGGCCCAGGGCGTGGGCCTTTCGCCGCAGGCGCTGGTACAGGGCGAAGAGCCGGGACGGCGGCACGAGCAGCGCCCGGAGGGCGCGTTTCACGTGTTCGGCGATCGGCTGGCGGGTGGCAAGGGAAACGGAGGGGCGGGGCCGCCCCTCCGTCTTTTTTCGTCTGGTGTTTCGCATCGCTAGGCCGGCGCTCCGGGCATCCGTCCGGGGGCGCGGGGATCGGGCGATGCGGTCATGGCGTTTTGCTTCAAAAGGCGTTCCCGGGCCAGGGCTCGCGCGGACGGCCGGCCAGGAAAGGGCCGGCGGCGCGTCCTAGGGTCGCGCCCATGAAAAAGTACATACTTTTTCATGGATAACCATCAGAGATGATTAAGTTTTCTTAAAAAATACTGACGTATTTTTTAAAGTTCGCAACACTAGTCGCGGTTGGAGCCGCTGAAAAGCCGCAGCATCATGAGGAACAGGTTGATGAAGTCGAGATACAAGGTCAGGGCCCCGAGGATGGTGCCCCGCCGCACGGCCGTAGCGTCGTCGGCCGGAGCCATTTCACCCATGACCTTGAGCTTTTGCGTGTCGTAGGCCGTCAGCCCCAAAAACACCAGCACGCCCACGCACGAGATGATGAAGTCCATCATGGCGCTTTTGGTGAAGATGTTGATCACCGAGGCGATGACGATGCCGACAAGGCCCATGAAGAGGAAGCTGCCAAACGAGGTCAGGTCCTTTTTGGTCAACAGGCCGTAGAGACTCATGGCCCCGAACATGCCGCCGGTGACAAAAAAGGCGTTGAAGATGGCAGCCTTGGCGTAGACGGCGAAGATCGCGGCCAGGGTGATGCCGTTTAGGGCGCTGTAAAGCAGGAACAGGCCGCTGGCCGCGCCGGCGGACAGGCGGTTGATGGCGGCCGAAATGCCGATCACCAGGCCGAATTCGGCGATGATCAGGCCAAAAAACAGGATCTGGTTGCCGAAAACGGCCTGCATCATGGCCGGGCTCGATACCGTGAAGGCCGAAGCGCCGGCCGTAAGCAAGAGCCCCAGGCACATCCAGCCGTAGACGCCGCGCATGAAGGCGTTTACAACCTCGACGCGGGACTGCGTCGTTTGCATGGAGCGGTACGGATAGCTCATGAGAGTCCTCCTTGAAAAGACGGGCTGTCCTTTATGGGTTTATAACGCGCCGATGGGCGGGTGGCAAGGGGAGCGGGACGGATGGTGCCAGACGACGGCCAGGGGGCCGCGATGCCGGCCGGCGCCGGCCAGCGGGCGTTTGCGCCGCTGCTTTCCGTCGAGGGCCTGACCACGGTCTTCGACACGCCCTCCGGCCCGCTTCGGGCCGTGGACGGGGTGGATCTGGCCATCGGCCGGGGCGAGGTCCTGGCCGTGGTCGGGGAATCGGGCTGCGGCAAGACCGTGCTGGCCCTGTCCATTCTGGGCCTCGTCTCGCCGCCCGGGCGGATCGTGTCCGGCCGGGCGGTCTTCGGCGGCCAGGATCTCCTCGCCCTGCCCGAGGGCAAACGCCGGACCATCCGGGGCAGCCGGGCCTCCATGATCTTCCAGGAGCCCATGACTTCGCTCAATCCGGTCCTTTCCATCGGCGACCAGGTGGCCGAGCCCGTGCGCGTCCACCGCCGCGCCTCGCGCCGGGAGGCGCTCGCGGCGGCCGGGGCCATGCTCGACCGGGTGGGCCTGTCGGGCGCCGGCCGGCGGCTTCGGGCCTATCCCCACGAGCTGTCCGGCGGCCAGCGCCAGCGGGTCATGATCGCCATGGCCCTCATCCTTTCGCCCGAACTCCTCATCGCCGACGAGCCGACCACGGCGCTCGACGTCACGGTTCAGCGCCAGATCCTCGACCTGATGCTCGGCCTGGCCCGGGACACGGGCACGGCCATCGCGCTCGTCACCCACAACCTGGGCGTGGTGGCCGAGACGGCCGAGAACGTGGCGGTCATGTATTCCGGCCGGCTGGTGGAGTACGGGGCCGTGGCCGATTTCTTGCGCGAACCGGCCCATCCCTACGGCCAGGGGCTTCTCGCCTCCCTGCCGCGCCTGTCCGACCGGGGCCGGCGGCTGACCCCCATCCCGGGCACGGTGCCGAGCCTGGCCGACCTGCCGACAGGCTGCCATTTCCATCCCCGCTGCCCCCGGGCCTTTGCCCCGTGCGCCCGGGACATCCCGCCCCTTTTCGACCTGCCGGACGGGCGGCGCGTGAGGTGCTGGCTCTATGGCTGAGGTCACGGGCGCGTCGCCCATCCTGGAACTCTCCGGCCTCTCGCGCCACTACCAGTCCAGCCTGGGCTTTTTTTCGGGCGCCGTCCGCCGGACCCTGGCCGTCGATGGCGTGGACCTCGTTATCGCCCCGGGCGAGACCCTGGGGCTGGTCGGGGAATCGGGCTGCGGCAAGTCCACCCTGGCGCGGCTCGCCGTCGGCCTCGAACCGCCGACGGCCGGCCGCGTGCGCGTGGCCGGCCTCGACCCCTGGGCCGGGGACGCCGCGGCCCGGGCGCGCCTGCCGCATCTGGTGCAGATGATTTTCCAGGACCCCTTCGCCTCGCTCAATCCGCGCCTGCCCATCGGCTGGACCGTGGCCGAGGGGCTTTTGGCCATGGGGGTCGGGTCGCGGCGGGAGCGGCGGGAGCGGGTCATGGAACTCCTGGCCCAGGTCGGGCTTTTGCCCGAGCACGCCCGGCGCTTTCCGCACCAGTTCTCGGGCGGCCAGCGGCAGCGGGTGGCCGTGGCCCGGGCCCTCGCCCTCTCCCCGGCGCTCCTCGTCTGCGACGAGCCGGTTTCGGCCCTTGACGTCTCGGTCCAGGCCCAGGTGGTCAACCTCCTGGCCGACCTCAAGGCCAGGCTGGGCCTGGCCTACCTGTTCATTTCCCACGACCTTGCCGTGGTCGGCCATTTGAGCGATAGGGTGGCGGTGATGTACCTGGGGCGGATCGTGGAGCTGGCCCCGGTGCGGGAGCTTTACGACGGCCCGGTCCATCCGTATACCAGGGCGCTTCTGGACGCGGTGCCGGGGCTCGATCCCGGCCGACGCGCGCCGGCCGTCCTTGCCGGAGAGGCTCCGGACCCGGCCGCGCCGCCCCCGGGCTGTCCCTTTCATCCCCGCTGCGACCGGGCCGTGGCCGCCTGCGCCGAAGACGCGCCGCCCCTGGCCGAAGTCGCGCCGGGACATTTTGCGCGTTGCGCGCGGCCGCTATAAAGGAGAGCATTCCATGGATCCTATCGAGAAAGCCAGCGAAGAGATCTTTCGCGTCTTCATGGTCGAGCACTGGGCCCGTTTCTATTTCGCGGTGGAGCAGGACGGCGTGGTGTTCCTGGACGTGCCCGAGGAGGCCATGGCCGAACTCAAGGCGGAGCACCCGTTTCTGGCCGAGTTCGTGGCCAGCATAAACGGCCAGCCCATCGACATGGAGTCCTCGCGCCGGGCCATCGGCGAATTCGTGTTCCGGTCCTTCGAGGGGGGCACCTTTCCCCAGGGCACCATGGCCAAGGCCTTCGACAGCAAGCCCTTTGCCATGCGGATGCGACTTTTTTCCGTCTGGCTGTCCGGCCACGAAGGCCAGCTCGACGCCGAACCCATGCCGTTTGCCGTCTGGGACACGCTGTTTGCCCAGTGGCGCCAGGACCCGGCCGTGCTCCGTTTCGCCGCCAGCCTGGCCGCAGCCGGCAATCCCGAAGTTCCCTCCAGCGGCAGCGTGCACTAGGGCCGCGTCCGCACCTCTCTGTCTTGTTCCGGCGTCCGGCCTGCCGCTTGCGCGGTCTTGCCGGACGCCGTTCCCATCTGCTGTCCGGCCGCCTATTTCTTGAACCGCCACCCCCGGTGGCGCATGCAGGTGGCGTACACGTCGAGGTTGGCGTCGTCCTCGGCCGCGTTGGCCACGAACCGGTCGGCCTGGGCCTCGATGGTCGGATCGAATTCGAAGCGTTCCAGGCCATAGGTGGGCTGCACGGTGTCGTTGGCTTCCTGTTTGCAGATGGCCGAGTCCACGGCCAGCCGCTCTTTGGCCCGGGCCGGGTCGGCGATGTCCGGATTGACGTAGGCGTGGCCGCAGCCGGCCAGAAGGCAGGCCGCCGGCACCAGCAGCCGCAGCAGGAGACGCGGGAACGCGGTGGGCGTCATGGGTGTTCCTTTGGGAGATGGATTTCCCCTGGGATATTTTCTCCGTCGTCCCGGCGCAACCTTTTTTCGGCTCTCGACAACGTACCCGGCCGGGTATTGTCTTTTTTCGCGGAAAGCTGCTATAGGGGCTCTTTAGGGAGGTGTATGCAATGGATACGTATTTGTCGCTCGCTTTGGATATTGTGAAGGCGCAGGCCAAAACCAGGAACATGACCGAGGAAGAGATCACCGGCATGGTGTCGAAGCTGGCCACGAGCATCCGGACCATTGATTCCGGCGCACCGGCCGCACCGGGCGGGGAGGGGCCGGCCGGTTCCCTTGATGCGAAAAAGGCCGTCAAGGAACGCAGCATCACCTGCATGGAATCCGGCAAGGCGTTCAAGATCCTGACCCGGCGTCATCTGGCCAAATTCGGCCTCACGCCGGAGCAGTATCGGGAAAAATGGAGCTACCCCAAAGGCATGCCCCTGGTGTGCAAGTCGCTGCAACGGGAGCGGCGCAAGAAGATGCGCGAAATGAAGCTGTGGGAGCGCCGGGGCAAGGCCTAGCCGGAGTCTTCGAAACCAGTCGGGCCGCCTTACGCAAGAAGGACGGGCAGGACCTTCTTGTTTCCCCTTGCAGGGCGCGATCTTGTTGCAGGTGATCCTTCGGGCCGGGACGTTCTCCGGCCTGCCCCCGCCGTCCCGGTTCCGTTGGCTGCGTGCCGCCGTTTTTTCCTTTCCCGGCCGGTCCGGCCGGTCCGGATTTTTTCCCGCCGGTTGCGCCTCTTGACTGTCCGGCGAATCCGCTTACTTTTCTTGGCGCTCGACGTTGTCGAGTGCTGCCGGAACCGTGCGGCGGCGGGAACCGGCCCTTGACAAACAAGGGCCGAAGGATGAGTTGTTGCGGCCGGCCATGCCGGCCAAATGCGCGACAGGGGAGAGCGAAATGCCCATCTACGAATACAAGTGCGGCGAGTGCGGGAAGGTTTTCGAGGTCTTGCAGAAAAAGTTCGACGTGGACGAAGCGGCCTGCGAGGCCTGCGGCGCCACCGGCCGGCGCATCATGTCGAACACGTCGTTCGTGCTCAAAGGCACGGGATGGTACGTCACGGACTACAAGGGCAACGGCGGCTGCAGCGCCGCCGGCGGCAACGGCAACGGCAAGTCCGCCGCCTCCACGGACGCCGCGTCCTCTTCCGGCGAAGCCGCCGCGTCCACGCCCTGCGCCAAGGCCGCCTCGGACGGCGGTTGCGGCTCCTGCAAGAGCGCCCCGGCCGCCACGCCGGCTTCCGGCTCCTGAGACCAGCCGGTCTTCGCCGGCACCCTTCTTTTTTGCCTCACGCGCCGTATGCGCCGCGCCGTCCGGTCCGCCCGGACGACGCCGGCGGATGCGGCGCGCTTCTTTTGGCCTACAGCCCCATCAGCCGGCGGATGACCGCCATGTCGCAGGCGGCCTCCAGGGCGTCGGCCAGCCGGTCGAGGGCCGGCTCCAGGTCGTAGGCTGTGAGGGTTCCGACGGGCGGCAGGCCTCGCCGCTGCCGCAGGCCGTTTAAGAAATGCCGGCGAAAGCCGTCGGCGTCGAACAGGCCGTGCAGGTAGGCTCCCCACACAGGAAGGTCCGGCCGGGCGTAGCCGATGGGCGCACCGTCCGTCCGGGTGACGGCCACCCCGGCCCCGGCCCCGGCCCCGGTCATGACCCGGGTCAGGCCGTGGTGGATCTCGTAGCCGTGAAGCGGCAGGCCGGTCGGCGTGTGGACGGCCCGGGTGGCGGCCAGGGTCTTTTCGGCCACAAGCTCGGTGGAGAGCGGCAAAAGCCCAAGCCCTTCCCCGGTGCCCCGGCCCGATTCCAGGCCCAGGGGATCGGCCACCTCCTGCCCGAGCATCTGCAGGCCGGCGCAAAGGCCCACCACCTCCGTTTTCCCCTCCCGGGCCAGGGCGGCGACGGCCCCGGCCAGCCCCGTTTCCTTGAGCCAGGCCAGGTCGGCCAGGGTGTTCTTGCTGCCGGGCAAAAGGACCGCGTCCGGACGGCCCAGGGCGGCGGCCTCGGCCACCCGGCGAAGCCGGACGTCCGGCTCCACGGCCAGGGCGTCCAGGTCCGTGAAATTGGACACGCGCGGCAGATCGACGACCGCGATGTCGAGGCAGTCCGGATCGCTGGGCGGGGCCTCGCCGAGCGTCTTCCCGTCCTTGAAGGAGACCGAATCCTCCTCCGGCAGCCCGAGGGCGGGCAGATACGGCACCACGCCAAGGACCGGCCGGCCGGTCAGGTCGCGCAGGAAGTCGTTGGCCGGGGCCAGCAGGCCGGCGTCGCCGCGAAACCGGTTGAGGACGTAGCCGCCGATGCGGGCCCGCTCGGCCTCGGTCAGGCACTCCATGGTGCCGGCGATGGCGGCAAAGGCCCCGCCCCGGTCGATGTCCGCGACCAGAATCGCCCGGGCCCCGGCGTGGGCGGCCATGGCCATGTTGACGATGTCGTGGGCCTTCAGGTTCACCTCGGCCGGGCTGCCGGCCCCCTCCAGCACCATGGCGTCGGCCGTGGCGGCAAGGGTGTCGTAGGCCTCGCGGGCGGCGGCGAAGGCGGTCGGCTTGTAGGCGATGTACTGCCCCACCCGCATGACGCCGACGGGCCGGCCCATGACGATGACCTGGGAGCCGACGTCGGAGGTGGGTTTGAGTAACACCGGGTTCATGCGCGCGTCCGGAGCCAGGTTGCAGGCCCGGGCCTGCAGGATCTGCGCCCGACCCATCTCCAGGCCGTCGGCCGTGACCCCGGAATTGAGCGACATGTTCTGGGCCTTAAACGGCGCGACCCGAAGGCCCGACCGGGCGAGCACCCGGCAAAGGCCGGCGCACAGGACCGATTTGCCGGCGTTGGAGGCCGTGCCGAGGACCATGAGGGCCGGGGTCCGGCGCCTGGGCCGAAAGGCCGGGGCCCGGGGCGGATCGAGGATGGCGGCCAGGGCGGTGAGCACCCGGTCGGTTTCGGCCAGGGGCCGCACGGCCACCCGGACGTAGCGGTCCGAGAGGCCCGAGAAATTGGCGCAGTCGCGAAGGGCGACGCCGTGTTCGGCCAGGACCCGGCGGCAGAGTTCGGTGGAGGACAGGGCGTCCATGGGCAGCCGGGCCAGGAGGAAATTGGCCGCGCCCGGATAGACGGTGAGGCCAAGCCGGATCAAGCCGTCGGCCAGCCGGTCGCGCAACCGGGGCAGGGCGGCCCGGGTTTTTTCCAGGTAGGCCGCGTCGCCGAGGGCCCGGGCGCCCACGGCCTGGGCCAGGGTGTTGACCGACCACGGGGGCAGGTTCTTGCGGACCCAGTCGGCCAGGTCGGGGCTGGCGGCGAGCAGCCCCAGGCGCAGGCCCGGGATGGCGAAGGATTTGGTCAGGGACAGGAGGACCGCCACGTTGTGGGGCCGGTCGGCGCCGGCCAGGGACTCGAAGCCCGGGACGAAATCGGCAAAGGCCTCGTCCACCACGAACAGGCTCTGGGGATGCCGGCCGGCCATCTCCCGGATGGCGGCCGCGGGCACGGTCCGGCCGGTGGGGTTGTTGGGGCTGGCGACGATGACCAGGGACGGCGAGCGCAGCACGCCCTCGATCCGGTCGGTGTGGACCGCGAAGCCGTCGAGTTCGGTCAGGGGCAGGCGGCGGATGTCGAAGCCGCCCTTGTGGACCGCCGTGGCGTAGTCGGCATAGGACGGGGTCGGGATGACGGCCCGGGCCAGTCCGGTGGAGCGGGGCAGGGCGTAAAGGATTTCGCTCGTGCCGTTCGCGGCCACGAAATGGGAGGCCGGGGCCCCGTAGCGCCGGCTGGCCGCGGCCAGGAGGGCGGTGGCGTCCGGGTCCGGGTAGTGGACGAGGTCCGAGACGGCGGCGCTGATGGTGGTGCGCAGCCAGTCCGGGGGCCCGAGCGGATTGATGCTGGCCGAGGCGTCGAGGAGGTCTCCGGGATCGCGGCCGGCGGACCGGGCCAGGGCGAGGCGGTTGCCGCCGTGGGGGAAGGATTCGTTCATCGGGCCGCCTTTTGGGGAACGAGCAGCACCAGATACCAGCCCGTGGCGGCCAGCCGCGTGGCCAGCACCGCGTCCCGGCCCTGGGTGAAGACGATGGGGTTTTCCCGGTCGGTCTCGTGCCGGGCGACCACCTCCTCGCCGGCCTGGTTGAGGGCCGCGTCCGGCGAGGCCAGCCCCTTTTCCAGGCCAAGGGCGGCCAGCCCCCGGTCGGCCCGGAAATAGACCACCGCGTCCCCGGCCTTGCCGTTTTCGCGCTCGATAAAGGCCGACACCGTGGCGTCGCTGGCCGCGATGGCCTTGCCGCGCCGGTTCATGAGCACCGCCCGGCCCCCGGGGATGCCGGCCAGGTCGGCCATTACGCGGCTCGAAAGCTGGGCCAGGGTCACGTCGCGGGAGGAGACGGCCAAAAGCGTCTCCCCGTCGTAGACCGGGCAGGAGACCGTGACCATCATGCCGGCCCCGGCCAGGTCGAGGTAGGGCGACAGCCAGCCGCAGGCTTTCCCCTTGAAATCGGCGGCGGTGTAGAAGTCTTTTTCCGTGGGCTGGTAGTTGCCGACGGCCTCGGCCAGGGGCAGATAGGGGTAGATGGCGAAGTTCTGGCCCGGGGTGGTCAGGTAGACCCAGGAAAAGGGCAGGGCGTCGTGGGCGGCGGCCATGGCCGGGCCGAGCCGGGACAGGACAGAGAGCTGCCGGAAGGTCTCGTCCGTGAAGTTTTCGCCGTCGTAGAAAAGAAGCGCCGGACACGGGGCCTCGGCGGCCGGTTCCGGGCCGCAGGGGCTTTGCCGGTCGCGGAAGGCCACCACCCCGTCCTTGACCGCGTAGTTCTGCAGGAACCGGCCGCGCTCCTCGGGGGTCGGGGGCGCGGTGTCGCGGGCGAGGGCCGCGTAGGCCGCGCCGAGGGAGGCGGCGCTTCGGGCCACGGCGGCCAGGGTGTCGTCCAGGCGGCCGGCGGCCTCGGTGACGACGGCCCGGGCGAGCGGCGGGGCCTCGGCCGTTTTGGCGGCCAGGGCCGGCGGAAACGCGGCCGAGGCGGCCAGCAAGAGCCCGAGGACGAATGTCGTGACAACAGGCATGGACAGACCTCCGCAAGCGTCGTTCATTGGGCGATCAGATGCCAGAACACGGAAAAAAGTCCGAGGATGATGCCGACCACCGCCGCCGTGAACACGATGTCCGGCACGGGGGAAAAGACCTTGGCCCCGGTGTTGATGCAGCGGCGGATGTACCAGAAGCGCCAGACGGCCACGACCATGACGAGCACGCCCACGGCAAAGGTGGAGAGCGTCACGGCCTCGGTGTGCAGGTGCTTTTGGGCCACGCCGGAAAAAAGGGGCACGTCCTGGATCTGGCGGATGAAAAAGTCGAAGCGCTCGATGACGAAGCTGAAGCCGAAAAGGGCCAGGCCCGTGCGGCACCAGGCCAGGAACGTCCGTTCGTTGGCCAGGTGGTTGCGCTGCCAGGCCAGGAGCACCTGGGGATTGGAGAGGTCGTAGGGGGCGTCGGCAGGCCCTTTGGGCGTGGCATCGGGCATGGCGGCTCCTTGGTCGCGTCTGGCTGGTCGAGTACCCTGCCAGGCCCGGGCCGGTCAACGCCGGCCGCGGCGGCGCAGGCGGCCCGGGGACATCCATTCCTTGCCGGCCTTTGGCGGCGGGGCCGGGCCGCCTCTTTTCCTTGTCTCGTCCCGCAAGAAGCCGCAGGGAGGATTACTTCCTTTTGAAAAAGGCGTATGCGGGCGACAGGCTCTTTTTTCGTCTTTCATACGCAAAGGAGGCGGGCATGCAGGTTGAGGGGATTGCCAGGCAGAGGCTGTCCGGCTGGTGGCGCAAGGCCGTTTTGGCGGTCCTTGTCATCGGCTTCGGGCTGGAGATCCTGATCACGTTCCAGGCCTATCGCCAGGCGCCACCCATTCCCGAGCGCGTGGTCGGCCCTGCGGGGGAGGTCGTCTTCACGGGCGCGGACGTTACGGCCGGGCAGCAGGTCTTCCTGCGCTACGGGCTCATGGAGAACGGCTCGATCTGGGGGCACGGGGCCTATCTCGGCCCGGACTTCTCGGCCCAGTACCTCCACGACCTGGGGCTTGCGGCCAACCGGAGCCTGGCCTTGTCCCGGTTCGGCCGGCCGTTCGAGGAGCTGTCCGCCGAGGAGCGCCAGGCCGTGTCCGCCACGGTCGCCTCCCGGCTCAAGGAGAACCGCTTCGACGCCGCCCGAAACGTCCTCACCTTCACCGACGACGAAGTCCGGTCCTTCGAGGACCAGATCCGGCGGTGGACCGACTATTTCTCCAACCCGGCCGTAAACGGCGGCCTGACCGCCGGCTACATCCGGGACCCCAAGGAACTGCGCGACCTGACGGCCTTTTTCGCCTGGACGGCCTGGGTCTCCATCGCCAACCGGCCGGGCGAGGCCTTCTCCTACACCAACAATTTCCCCTACGATCCCCTGCTCGGCAACACGCCGACCAGCCAAATGGTGTTGTGGAGCGCGCTGAGCCTCATCACCCTCCTGACCGGCATCGCGCTGGTGCTTTTCGCCTTTGGCAAATTCGAATACCTGGGCTGGAAGGGCACGGGGGAGCATGTGCATCCGAAAATGCTCCCCGGCGTGGCCGGGCCGACCCAGCGGGCGATCATCAAGTACTTCGTGGCCGCCTCCCTGCTTTTCCTGGTCCAGGTGCTGGTCGGCGGGGCCACCGCCCACTACCGGGCCGAGCCGGGCGACTTTTACGGCTTCGACCTGGCCGCGTTCTTGCCGAGCAACATCCTGCGGACCTGGCACCTGCAATCGGCCATCTTCTGGATCGCCACCTCCTTTGTGGGCGGCGGGCTGTTGCTGGGCCAGGCCCTTGGCGAAAAGGAACCGAAAGGCCAGGCCATGGCCATCCACGGCCTGTTCTGGGCCCTGGTCCTGGTCGTGGTCGGAAGCCTTCTCGGGGAGCTGGCCGGCATCAACCGGCTCCTGGGGGACCTGTGGTTCTGGTTCGGGCACCAGGGCTGGGAATACCTGGACCTGGGCCGGGGCTGGCAGATCCTCTTGGCCATCGGGCTGATCGGCTGGGTGGTCCTTTTGCTGCGAAGCGTCATGCCGGCCCTGCTCGACCCGGAGCGGCGCGAGATCTCGACGCTTTTCATGCTGGCGGCCTCGGCCATCCCGATCTTTTACCTGCCGGCGTTTTTCTTCGGCGGCGCCACCAACTTCACCATCGTGGACAACTGGCGGTTCTGGATCATCCACCTCTGGGTGGAGGGCTTTTTCGAGCTCTTCGTCACGGTCATGGTGGCGGTGACCTTTTTCCGGCTCGGCCTCGTCACCCGGCTGACCGCCGCCCGGGTCATCTACCTCGACGCCATCCTCTTTCTCGGCAGCGGCATCGTCGGCACGGGCCACCACTGGTATTTCAGCGGCCAGACCAACCTCAACCTGTCGCTCTCGGCCCTTTTTTCGGCCATGGAGGTCGTGCCGCTGACGCTTTTGACCCTGGACGCCTGGGATTTCGTCAAGCTGACCGACTCGGAGTGCGCGGTTTGCGGGCAGCGGGTGAACATCCCGCACAAGTGGGCCTTTTATTTCCTCATGGCCGTCGGATTCTGGAACTTCGTCGGGGCCGGCATCTTCGGCTTCCTGATCAACCTGCCCATTGTCAGCTATTTCGAGGTCGGGACGATTCTCACCCCCAATCACGGGCACATGGCGCTGATGGGCGTCTTCGGCATGGAGGCGTTGGCCCTTATGGTCCTGGCCTTCCGGCAGGTGCTGACCGCAGACCAGTGGCGCGGCCCGGAGCGGTTCATCCGGATCTCCTTCTGGGGGCTTAACTTCGGGCTGCTCCTCATGGTGGTCGGGAGCCTCTTTCCGGGCGGCGTGCTGCAGGTCTACGACGTGCTGACCAACGGCTATTGGCACGCCCGGAGCCTCGACTACCTGGGGCGCGACCTCAGCCGGCTCATCGAATGGGGACGGCTGCCCGGGGATACGGTCTTCATCGTGGCCGGGGTCGCGCCCATGGCCATCGCCGCCGTCATGACCTACCTGCGCATGCGGCAGACCCCGGCGGCGGTTCCCGGAGAGGCGGGGGGAAGGCCCGTCGGCTAGCGACTAAGGAGGCGGCGTTTCCGCCAGTGTGGCGGCGCAGCCGTCTCGCGCGGGTCGCCGGAGCGGAGGGAAGCGGGGACGCGGCCGGGAACCGGCCGCGTCCCCGCTCACGTTAGAGGCGGCGCAGCCAGACGGCCAGGGCGCACAGCGCGACCAGGGGATAAAGCGGCCACTGGACGCCGGAATACAGAAACCAGGCCACGCCCCCGCCGAGCAAGGCGGCATAGACGCAGGCCTCGACATACCGTCCGCCACCCCGGCCGGGCCTGGCCCAGCCCTGGAAGTCGAGGAGCCGGGAGGCCGGGCGCGGCGCGTCCCCGGTCCCGGCCTCGTCCGGGGCGTCTTCGTGGTTCTCGCGGCCGGACTGGAGCTTGTGGCCGCAGACCGGGCAGAACCGTATCCGGTCGGGGCTCTCGGCCCCGCATTTGTTGCACCGCATGCCGCGCCAGGCGACCTCCTCGTTGACAATGCCGCCCGCAAACATAAATGGAAAAGGTTCCCTTTGCCACACAAACCGAGGAACGCCCATGGAGACGACCCTGCACGGCTACAGCGTCAATCCCGTCTGCTGCAACGGCTGCGGCGCCTGCGCGTCGCTGGTCCCGGAGCTTTTCGCCATGGACGAGGCCACGGAAAAGCCGGTCCTGCTGCTGGCCGAGGCCCCGGCCGCAGCCATCGAGCAGGCCATGGCCTTTTGTCCCCACGACTGCATCGAGATGGACTGAAGGAACGCGGCTAGGGGCTGCCGCAGCAGCGGGCGACGCGCTGTTTGGAGCAGGCGATGGCGTCCACGGCCACGGTGACGCACCCGGCCGTGTCGTCGCGGTGGATGCGGCCCGAGGGCATGCGGCCGTGCCAGACACGGCTGGTGAAGATGGCGTGGTCGCCGTTTATCTGGACGTAGAATTCCGCGAAGCCCTTGGCGAAGAACGAATTGAAGACGTAGATTCCGTCGCGGATGCCGACAAAGCTGTACTTGTCCGGCTCCTTGCAGGTCAGGATGGCCAGGGCCTGGCGGAAGGCGCAGGCCAGGACCGTCTGTTCGTCAAAGGCGGCGGCCCGTCCCGGCAGCCCGAGAACGGCGGCCAGGGCCACGGCCAGGCAAAGCGTCGCCAACCGTTTCATAGAAGCCTCCCGGGCGCGATTCCGCCGCCCTCTCCCGGTCCTTTTCGTCGGCGGCCGGTTTTCCTTTAGCCCTGGGGCCGGGCGGCATTGTCGCCTTCCTTCCCGACGAAGAAGGCCGCCCTCGGGCGGCCTTTGCACATTCTGTCTAATCCAGTTCGTATTCGTCGCGCCAGTCGCCGGCGTCGCCGTAGTCGGGCTGGTTGGTCTTGTCAAAGAGGCAGTCGCCGATGACCAGGTAGTCCATTTCCGTGCGCATGAAGCAGCGGTAGGCGTCTTCGGGCGTGCAGACGATGGGCTCGCCCCGGACGTTGAAGCTGGTGTTGACGATGACCGGACAGCCGTGGCGGTCGGCGAAGGTTTTGATCAGCCGGTGGTAGCGGGGATTGGTCCGCTCGTGCACGGTCTGGATGCGGGCCGAGAAGTCCACGTGGGTGATGGCCGGCAGGTCCGAGCGGGAGACGTAGAGCCGGTCGAACATCGGCTTTTCCCAGTAGCCGTCCGGCAGGTCGTGGCGGAGCTTTTCGGCCACGGGCGCAACCAGCAGCATGTAGGGCGAGGGCCGGTCGAGGACGAAGCACTCGGACGCCGCCTCGGCCAGGACCGAGGGGGCGAAGGGCCGGAAGCCCTCGCGGTATTTGATCTTGAGATTGAGCTTCTTCTGCATTTCCGGGTTTCGGGGATCGCCGAGGATGCTCCTGCCGCCGAGGGCCCGGGGGCCGTATTCCATGCGGCCCTGGAACCAGCCGACCACCTTGCCGTCGGCCAGCAGATCGGCCACCGTGGCGCACAGGGCGTCGAAGTCGTCGTGGACCGCGCACGGCGCGTCGTGGCGCGAGGCCACGCGCACGGCGTCCTTGCGGGTGAATTCCGGGCCGAGATACGAGCCGGCCATGCGGTCCATGGCCCCCTCGGGCAGGGGGGCGCGGTCGTGGCCGGACCAGATGTGCCGGGCGGCGAGCGCCGCGCCCAGGGCCCCGCCGGCGTCGCCGGCGGCCGGCTGGATCCAGACGTCGTCAAAGATCCCCTCGCGCAAAAGCTTGCCGTTGGCCACGCAGTTGAGCGAGACGCCGCCAGCCATGACGAGGTTTTTACAGCCGGTCATCTCCCGGGCCGTCCTGGCCAGGCGCAGGACCACGTCCTCGGTCACCTGCTGGATGGCGAGCGCCATGTCCATGTGCTCCTGGGACAGCTCCGACTCGGAGGCCCGGCGCGGCAGGCCAAAGAGGGCCTCCCACTTGCCGTCGCGGCACATGGTCAGCCCGGTCGCGTAGTCGAAGTAGGCCATGTTGAGGAGCATGGACCCGTCCGGCCGCAGGTCCACCAGCGCGTCCAGGATCTTTTGCCTGTAGTCCGCCACCCGCTCCGAGCCCTCGATGCCGTACGGGGCCAGGCCCATGAGCTTGTATTCGCCGGAATTGACCTTGAAGCCGCAGTAGTAGGTGAAGGCGGAATAGAGGAGCCCGAGCGAGTGCGGGAAATCCAGCTCGCGAAGGAACGTGATGTCCTTGCCGCGCCCGAGGCCGATGGTGGTGGTCGACCACTCGCCCACGCCGTCGATGGTCAGGATGGCGGCCTCGTCAAAGGGCGAGGGGTAGAAGGCCGAGGCGGCATGGGACAGGTGGTGCTCGGGAAAAAGGATGCGCGGCTTGCCCTGGCCGAGCTTGGCCAGTTCCTCGCGCAGCATCTTTTTCATGAAGAGCTTTTCCTTGATCCACACCGGCATGGCCGACAGGAAGCTCACCACGCCGCGCGGAGCGAACCCGTGGTAGGTCTCCATCAGCCGCTCGAACTTGAGGTAGGGCTTGTCGTAAAAGGCGATGGCTTCGAGCTCGGACAGGCCGATGCCGGCTTCTTCCAGCACGTAGGCCGCGGCCTTTTGGGGAAAGGCCGCGTCGTGTTTCTTGCGCGTGAACCGCTCCTCATGGGCGGCGGCCACGATTTCGCCGTCCCGGAGCAGGGCGGCGGCGCTGTCGTGGTAGTAGGCGGAAATTCCCAGGATGTATTGGGCCATGGGATTCCCGCTTAAAAGAGCGTGTAGATGAACGGCGCCACGGCCGTGCCGCTGGTCAGGACCACCAGGACGCCGAAGAGCAGCAGCACGAGGATGATGGGCAACAGCCAGAATTTTTTCCGGACCCGCAAAAAGCCCCACAGTTCAGTCAGAAATTCCATAGTGCCTCCAAGGGACGCCCGGGCCGCAATGGGCCTTGGGCGGCAGATTGGTCGTGTCGGTCGCGGCGCGCGGACGCGGCGTCAAAACGGCTGTTCAATGTCCGCGGCCACAAAGGCGTGGTCCCGGACCCGGAAGACCGAGCCTTCGCCTTTCTTGAACTGGCGGGCGCGCATGGGGTCCTTGCCGCAAAGGGTGCGCAGGATGCCCATGGGCGAGAGCACCAGGTAAAAAATGAGAGACAGGAGCACCTTGGACATGACCGTGCCGAGCACGTGGGACAGGCCGAACCACAGCTTGGCCGCCGGCTTGAACAAGGACGGCGAGATCATGTCGAGGAGCAGGATGCCGGCCGCGATGGTCGCATAGCGGACCTCGCGGGTGACGAAAAAAACGATCAGGCTCACAAGGACCAGGGCCATGCCCGTGTCCTTGGCCTGTTCCCGGGTAGCGGAAAGCCAAAACGGCTTCTTCTGGCGTTTTTGTTCCAGTGAGGACATGGGGTGGTTGCTCCGGATCGGGCGTTGGGGCCCGGCGGCACGCGGCCGCTGGGACAGGCTTCCCTAGCCCGGGGCGGCGGAGCGCGTCAAGGGCGGCCCCGGGCCGGGGGGCGTGGGCGGGTGTGCGCCCTGGTGGCCCGTCGAGGAAGGGGCAGGGAGGAGCCCTCCCGGCCCGCCGGAGGCATCGTTTCCCCGCTTGCTAGTCCTCTGACGCAGGGCGCGAGGCGCGCTGGCGCTTGAGGGCGCCGTGCTGCTTCTTGGTGTCCAGGCGGCGGTGCTTGGAGGCCAGGGTGGCCCGGGTCTTCTTGCGGGGGGGCAGGGGGGTCAGGGCGTCGCGCAGGAGTTCCACGAAACGGGCCACGGCCAGTTCCTTGTTGGCGGTCTGGCTGCGGGTGGTCTGGGAGATGATGCGCAAGAGCCCGTCCTTGCCGATGCGCGAACCGAGCGCCTGCCGGATACGGTCCTTGTCGGCGTCGGTCAGGCTCGGCGAGGCGGCGAGGTCGAACCACAAGGTGATGCGGGTGCTGACTTTGTTGACGTTCTGGCCGCCCGGGCCGCTGCTCCGCGAGGCGGTAAACGTCAGTTCGTCGGCCGGGATGGCCACCCTGCCGGTGATGCGTACGAGCGTTTCGTCCATGGCCGCCTCCCAATCCACGCATTCTACCCAAAACCGGGCACCAGGGACAGTCTCAATCCCCTTTCGGGAGGGTCCGGGAGGGGGTGACCCCCTCCCGGCCGCCGGAGGCATCTCTCTCGTCCATTCCTTCAACTCCTTGTCGTGATGGTCAGGCGGGGGGCCACGGCGAGGAGGCGGGAGACCAGATCCGGGGGAAAGGCGGTGGGGCCGGCGGCGGCCAGGTCCGGGTCGGCGCAGCCGTCGGGCCGGAAGGCCTGGATGACCCAGCGGCCGGCCCCGGCTTCGGCCAGTTCCCGGGCCAGGGCCACCAGGGCGGCTTCGCTGAGGAGTCCGGGGTGCCAGGTGGTGCGGGTCTCGAAGGGGAGGTGGCTGGCGAGGAGCAGGGCGAGGCTGGCAAAGGCGGCTTCGCCGCTGCCGGCCACACCCGTCACCCGGGCGTAGTCGGCGCGCGGAGCCTTGATGTCGAGGCCGACCCAGTCGCAAAGGGGCAACACTCTCTCCAGGGCCTGGGGAAACATGCCGGTGGTGTGGAGTCCGACCTTGAAGCCCAAATCGCGCACCGCGCCGAGCATCCCGCCGAGGCCCTCCTGCAGGGTCGGTTCGCCGCCGGAGAAGACGACCGCGTCGAGGAGTCCGCGCCGGCCTGCCAGCCAGGCCAGGACCGATGCGCCGTCGCGTTCGGTCCGGTCGGTTATTTCGCGAAGGGGTTCGTTGTGGCAGTAGGGGCAGCCCCAGGGGCAGCCCTGGCAGTAGATGACCGCAGCCAGGGCGTCCGGGAAGTCCAGCGTGGAAAGCGGCGTCACCCCGCCAATGGTCAGCCCTTTCATAGCAAAGCTCCCACGCTCTCCCACATTCCCTTCAAGGGACTCACCATACTTCTCCCTTTCAGGGGGTCCGGGGGGATGATCCCCCCCGGCCGCCGGAGGCATCTTCTCTTCCCTTCCGTTCTCTTCCCTACAGCTGCGGCTCGGCGAAGCAGACGCGCTCGTCGTATTCGCCCTGCTTGCCGACGTTGAACGCGGCCTTGGGCCGGTAGTAGCCCATGACGCGGGTCCAGATCTCGCATTCCCGGGTCGTTCCCTCGGCGGCGCAGGTCGGGCAGGTGGCGTGTTCGCCGACCAGGTAGCCGTGGACGTCGCAGATGGAGAAGGTGGGCGTTATGGTGACGTAGGGCAGGGCGAAGCGGGTGAGCGAGCGCTTGACGAGCTGCTTGCAGGCCTCGGCGCTGGTGACGCGCTCGCCCATGTAGAGGTGGAGCACCGTGCCGCCGGTGTATTTGCGCTGGAGTTCCTCCTGGCGGGCCAGCGCCTCGAAGGGGTCGTCGGTGAAGCCGACCGGCAGCTGGGAGGAGTTGGTGTAGTAGGGCTTCTCGTCGGTGCCGGCCTGCAGGATGCCGGGGAAGCGCTTGCGGTCCTCTCTGGCGAACCGGTAGGTGGTGCCTTCGGCCGGGGTGGCCTCCAGGTTGTAGAGGTGGCCGGTCTGTTCCTGGAAGGCGGTCATGCGGGCCCGGACGTGGTCCAGGAGGCGCACGGCCATGGCGTGGCCGGCGGGGGTGGTCAGATTTTCGGCGTCGCCCGTGAAGTTGCGGACCAGCTCGTTGACGCCGTTGATGCCGATGGTCGAGAAGTGGTTGCGCAGCGTGCCGAGGTAGCGCTTGGTGTAGGGGAAAAGGCCGGCGTCCATGCGCCGTCCGATCTCCTTGCGCTTGATTTCGAGGCTGGTGCGGGCGATTTCGAGCAGGGCGTCGAGACGCTTTAAAAGCCCGGCCTCGTCGCCGCGGTGGGTGTGGCCGAGGCGGGCGCAGTTGATGGTGACCACGCCCACGGACCCGGTCTGCTCGGCGCTGCCGAACAGGCCGTTGCCGCGCTTTAAGAGCTCGCGCAGGTCGAGCTGGAGCCGGCAGCACATGGACCGGACCATGCCGGGCTCCAGGTCGGAATTGAGGAAGTTCTGGAAGTAGGGGAGCCCGTACTTGGCCGTCATCTCGAAGAGGATGTCGACATTGGGCGACTGCCAGGGAAAGTCCTTGGTGATGTTGTAGGTCGGGATGGGGAAGGTGAAGACCCGTCCCTTGGCGTCGCCGGCGGTCATGACCTCGATGTAGGCCTTGTTGATCATGTCCATCTCGGCCTGCAGGTCGCCGTAGAGAAAGGGCATGGCCTGGCCGGCGATGACCGGATGCTGTCCGGCCAGGTCCTCGGGGCAGGTCCAGTCGAAGGTCAGGTTGGTGAAAGGCGTCTGGGTGCCCCAGCGCGAGGGCACGTTCAGGTTGTAGATGAGCTCCTGGATCGACTGGCGGACCTCGGCGAAGGAGAGGTTGTCCTTGCGGATAAAGGGCGCCATGTAGGTGTCGAAGGAGGAAAAGGCCTGGGCCCCGGCCCATTCGTTTTGCAGCGTGCCGAGGAAGTTGACGATCTGGCCGACGGCGCTCGAAAGGTGCTTGGGCGGATCGGCCTCCACCTTGCCGGGGACGCCGTTTAAGCCCTCGGTCAGGAGCGTGCGCAAGGACCAGCCGGCGCAGTAGCCGGCCAGCATGTCGAGGTCGTGGATGTGCAGGTCGCCGTCGCGGTGGGCCTGGCCGACTTCGGGCGGGTAGACGTGGGAGAGCCAGTAGTTGGCCACGACCTTGCCCGAGACGTTCAGGATAAGGCCGCCCAGGGAATAGCCCTGGTTGGCGTTGGCCGAGACCCGCCAGTCCTGGCGGTCGAGGTATTCGTTGACCGAGGCGGCCACGTCCACCACGGTTTTCTTGTCTTCGCGCAGCCGGGCGCGCTGGGCGCGGTAGATGGAATAGGCCCGCATGGTCCGGAAGTGGTTGGCGGAAATAAGGGCCTGCTCGACCACGTCCTGGATGCGCTCGATGTCCGGGATCTGCCCGGCGAAGCGGTGGGAGAGGACCTTCATGACCTGGGCGGTCAGGAGCAGGGCCTCGTCGTCGCCGAAATCGCCGGTGGCCGCGCCGGCCCGGCTGATGGCCGAGCGGATCTTGTCGGCGTTGAAGGCAACGATGGTTCCGTCGCGCTTGCGGATGCGGGTGGGCACGGCAATGGCGATCCGGGGCGGAGCCACGGGGGCGGCCAGGCCGGGGGCGTTGTCGTTTACGGAGGTGTCGCAGGCCAAGCTTCCCATGGACTCGAGCATAAAAATATTCTCCCGGGCGACGTATTGCGGGCGCGCCCTTTGCGGTGAGGTTGGCGGTCGGGGATGGCATGGGCCGAAAAGCGCGTGGCGCTTCGGATGGCCGGGCCGCCCTCCCGCGAGGCTCCCATGGCGTTTCGTCGGCGCGGGTCGGCGCGGACGGCGTCGGCAGGTCTTCGGACTGGCGAACAGGCGGCCGGGTATGGCCGGTTTCCTAGTGCCCGCCGCTTCCCGGACACGTGTCCGGCGCGTGATGGCGGGGGTCGTTTTCGCTCACCGCTGCGGGGCAGTTCCGGAATCGCACCGGATTCTCTTCTTGCGGTTCGCTCCTCCGGCCGGCCGGAGGAGCGAACACCGACGCAGCCGGACTATATGGGAGTATGGCCCGCCGGTGTCAACGGGGCAGCCGATGCGCGACGGGTCGGAGAAAAAAAGGGATACGGGAGGCTTACCGAGTTATGCACAATGCGGCAGCGCGCCAGAAAAACAGCAAATGGGTCTGTTATATTTGAAGAACCAGATTTTTGTCCTGATTTTTTCCGAGGGAAGCGCCGGCACGGCACAGCGGGCGGAGAGGCAAACGGCGGCCGTTCATGCCTGCTCCAGGGCCCGGTGCCCGGCCGGGTGGTCCGGGGCGAAGGTGGCGAGGCCGTAGTCGCCGGCCAGGAAGGCGGCGGCAGCCCGGCGCGGGGCTGCGTCGTCGGTCATGGCCGCGTCGAGGAGACGGGTGAAGCCGAGCAGCCGGCCAAGGAGGACCAGCCCCTTTTCCGTGGCCTCCCGGGACGCGTCCAGCAGGTGGGCGGTGACCAGGTCGCCCTGTCTGTTGACGAAAAATCCGCCGGCTTGGAGGATTTCCTCCAGACAAGAGGCCCGGCGGTGGCGCAAGGGCGTGGCCGCGCCGCCGCCCTTGAAGCGCAGCCGCACGTAGTTGCCGCCGGCCCTCGGGCCGCAGACCGCGTCGATCATGGCGAAATGAAACTCCACCCGGGCGTTGACGTTGACGTAGTCCCTGGCGGCCAGGGCGTAGTTGGGCTCGCCCACGGGCCGGCGGCTGCGGCCGTCGGTCGCGCCCTTGGCCATGACCCCCCGGATGTCCGAGCCGGGCGGGGGCGCGCCGAAACGCAGCCCGGGCGTGGCCAGTCCCTGCCACAGGGCGGCCAGGGGAATGGAGGCCACGTCAGAGGGGCCGATGAACCGGCCGGCCGCCTCCTCGCGCAGCCCGCCGCCGAGGTCGATGACCATGACCTCGAAGGGCACGCCCCCGCGCAGGATGCGGACCTGGGAAAAGGACTCCTCCAGGACCTCGTCCCCGGCCTCAAAGAGGGCCAGGATCGCGGTTTCGTGGGCAAAGCGGATGATGTCGTGGAGGGTGCGGCACTCGATGGCGGCAAAGGTCGGGCCGTAGGCGTCGGTGAGCGTCAGGGGCAGGGTCAGGTCGTGGATTCTGGCCCGGGCCGGGGACAGGGGGGCCGGGGCGGGTTTGCCGGCGTCGGCGGCCGGGGAGGCGAGGAGCTCACCCAGGTCGCCGATGGCCGGGTGGGCCGGCGTGACCAGACACCGGCCGGCATCGAGGACGGCGGCCGCGCCGTCGGGCAGAGCCTCCACGGCTCCGGCGGCCCGGGTCAGGAGCGGGCGGCCGGTCTCGCGGGCCACGGTGGACAGGTGGTCGGCCGGGTTGCCGCCCGCGACCACCAGGCCCTGCCAGCCGGGCAGGAACCGGGCCGCCTCGGGCGCGGCCGTGGGCAGCACGGCGATGACCGGGCCGGCCGGGCCGTTTGTCGCGGCCGCGAGGTCGGCCTCGGTGGCCATGTGGCGCAGCACCCCGAGGCACCGGCCGGGCGAGGCGGTCATGCCGCCCTGGTAATAGGGATCGGGCGCGGTCTGCCGCCTGCTCCCGTGGGCCACGCGGGCCGGCCGGGACTGGAGGAGCCAGACGCGGTCCGTGACGTCCACGGCGTATTCCAGGTCGCGCGGCGTCCCGGCCAGGCTCTCGGCGGCCAGGGCGAGCCGGACCAGGCGGGTGAGGACGGCGGGGGACAGGACCGGCCGGTCGGCCTCGCCGGGCGGCACGGCCTCGCGGCGGACGCCGCCGGCCGGGTCGGGCACGGCGCGCAGGGTCTTTTTCGCCAGGCGCAGGTCCATGTCCGTGGGGTCGTCGCGCCGGATGCGGATGATGTCGGCCGGGGCCGCGCCGTCGACAGCCAGGACGCCAAGGCCGGGCACGGCGGAAACGAGCATCCGCCCGGTCTCGGGCCGCACCGGGTCGCTGGTGAAGACCACGCCGGCCCCTACGGCCGGGACCATGGCCTGGACGCACACGGCCATGTCGAGAACGGCCGGGGGGAGGCCGGCCTCGCGGCGGTAGGCCACGGCCCGCTCGGAAAAGGCCCCGGCCATGACCGTCAGAAATCCTTGCCCCAAGGTGTCCGGGGAGAGGTGGAGTACGGTCTCGAACTGGCCGGCAAAGGAGTGCTCGGCCAGGTCCTCGGACAGGGCGCTGCTGCGGGCGGCCAGGGCGGCGGGCGCCAGCCGGCCGGCGGCGGCGCGCAGGTCCCCGGCCAGCCAGCCCGGCAGGGGTGTGGCCAGGATGTCGGCCCGGACGGCGGCCAGGGCGTCGTTGCCGCCGTCACGGCCAAGGGCCTGCCGCAGGCGGGCGTCGAGGCCGGTTTCGCGCAAAAAGGCCCGGCAGGCGGTCACGGTCACGGCAAAGCCGTCGGGCACGGGAAAGCCGTTTCGCCGGAGTTCCGACAGGCCGGCCGCCTTGCCGCCGACTTCCCTGGCGTCGAGGGGCCGGGCCAAGGGCAGGCAGGACGGCCCCCGGCCGGTGTCCTCCACCGCCTCCAGGGCGGCGCGCAGGGCCTCTTCCAGGCGGAGCTGCCGGGCGTAGAGGGCGTTTGCCCCTTGTCCGGCCAGCCGGGATACGCCGTCGACCAGCTCGAAGGTCACGGCCTGCAGGTCCTCGACCAGTCCGGCCAGTTCGCCGCCCGGGGCCCCCGAGGCCAGGGCGGCCTCCACCCCGGCCAGACGCTCCAGGGCCCGCTCGTTGTTGGCCAGGAGGATGCGGAAGGTGTGGTAGCGGACCTTCAGGGCGTCCAGGGCGGCGCGGTTTCGGGCCTCCCGCCGGTCGCGCCAGGCCTTCCAGAGACGGCCGATCATTGCCCGGCCTCCGGTGCGGGGCCGCCTGGGCCGGCCGTAGCCGGCAAGCCCGAGGCTTCGAAAAAGGCCTGTTCCAGGGCGGCGGCGTCGGCCGGTCCGGTCAGTCCCGTGTCGCGCTGGCGGGCAAAGGCGCACAGCCGCCCGACCAGACGCAGGGCCTCGCCGCCGGTCTCCGGTTCGATGAACTTGAGCCGGGCCACGACCAGATCGCCGGACACCTCCACCTTGAAGTCGTAGCGGCTGAGAATCCGTTGCAAAAAGGCGGCCCGGGCCTCGCGGCCGGCCGGGCCGGCCATGCCGCCGACGAAGCGGAAGTAGATGGTGTTCTTCTCGGGATTCTGGCCCAGATAGGCGTCCACCACCGTGAAGTGGTAGCCCAGGCGCAGGCTGACGTTGCAGTAGGACCGGGCCGCGATGGCCAGATTGCCGCCGCCGGCCGGCAGGGCCTTGCCCATGGCCCCGAGGAGGTCGCCCAGGCCGACCCTGGCCGGGGTGGCGTCCCACATGCCGGGCGCGGTCAGGCCCGAGAGCAGGGCAGCCAAGGGCCGGGACCGGACCGAGGCCAGGCCCGAGGTCCCGGGGACCAGCCCGCCGCCGATGTCGAGGACCTTCAAGTCCAGCGGCACGGGCAGGGCAAGCGGCGTGGCCGGGCGTTCGGACACGCCGGCCTGGCGCAGGTCGGTGAGGACGGTCACGGCCCGGTCGTGGGCGAAATGGAGGATGTCGTGCAGGGTGCGGCAGCCGGCCGGGGTGAAGTCCGGGGACTCCGGATCGGTCAGGGTCAGGGCGGCGATGCGGCGCAGGAGCCGGCGCAGGATCAGGTATTCGGGATCGTCCGGGGCGAGGCCGGCGTCCGGTGCCGGCCGGGTGGCGGCCGGACCGCGAAAGACCGTGCCCGCGCCGGCGTCGACCGTGACCACCAGCCCCGGCGGCAAGGCGGCCAGGGCCCCGGCCAGGCCGAAAAGGGCCGGCACCCGGTACTCCCGGGCCACGGCCGCCAGGTGCCCGGCCGCGTCGCCGACCTCGGCCACCACGGCCCCGGCCCGGCGCAGAAGCGGGGCCAGGACCGGCGAGGCCGACCGGGTCACGGCCACGGCCCCGTAAGGAAAGTCGGCCACATCCGTGGTCTCGTCCACGGGTACGACCTTGCCCGAGGCCAGGCCCAGGCAGGCGGCCTCGCCGCCGGACAGGAGCGGCTCGCCCGGGATTGCCGGAACGGCGGGCCCGGCGTCGTCCGGGGAAACGGCCGCCAGCAGGTGGGCGGACGTGAACACCACGCCGCCCGAGCCGTCCCCGGCAAAGGCCAGCTCCAGGGGCGCGCCGAGGAGCCGTTCGGCGGCCAGCCCCTGGCCGGCCAGCCCGGCCGCCGCCTCGAAGGGAAGGAGCGCGCTGCCGCGCAGGAAGCCGTTTGGGCCGGCGTCGAGGGGGGTCTGGCCGTCGGGCAGCTTTTTGTCCATGGGCTTGGGGGCAAAGACGCTGCGGCGGGGGGCGAAGGGATGGGACCGGTCGAGAAAAAGGGTGTCCCGGCTGGCCGGGTCGCCCTCGGGCCAAAGCTCCAGGCGCAAAAACGCCCGGCCGTCGGCCTCGGGGGCGAAAGTCCGCATCCGGCCGCGCAGCACGGCCGGCCCGGCCGCGGCCACCATGGCGAAAAGGCCGGCGCCGCCCGCGCCTTCGGACCGGACGTCCCGGGCCAGGTTCGAGAGGGCCTCGCCGACGGCTTCGGCCCGGGGGGGCAGGCCCGAAGCCTGCCGGCGGACGGCCGTGCCGTCGGTCCGCTCTCCGGCCAGGGCCACGGCCAGGGCGGGGGCCTGGCCGAGGCAGGCCGGATCGGCCAGGGCTTCGGCCAGGGCCTGCCCGGCCTCGGCCGTCAGGGCCCCGTCCGCCCAGGCGTTGGCGGCCAGGGCCAAGCCCTGGGGCACGGGCAGGCCGAGCTGGCCGGACAGTTCGCCGAGGGCGGCCGCGTCCGGCCCGACCTTGGCCCGGTCCTCCAGGCGCAGGCGGGAAAGCGGCCGCAGGGGCCGGTCGTCGTCGGTGCCGGGCCGGCCGGCCAGGATGTCCTCGACCTTGGCGGCGATGGCCATGAACCGGTCGTAGAGGGCCACGTAGCGGTTGCCGCTCATGGCGTTGACGGCATAGACGGCCTGATGGGCCAGGTCGGCCACCTGCCGGGCGGACTGTTCCAGAAAGGCCCGGTCGAAAATGTATTCCCCGCCGCGCATCCGTTCCAGGGCGGCCATGGTGGCCAGGGCGGCGGTGTTGGCGTCGAGCAGGGCCCGGAACTTGGAGAAGACCGACCGGGCCGCGTCCCTGGCCGGGCCGCCGGGAAGCCGGCTGCCGGCGGCGTCCTCAGCCGGCATGGGGCGCGCCTGGCAGCATGGATTCGAGGCGGGCCACCACGTCCAGGATGTCGGCCAGCTTGAACGGCTTGGCCACGAAATCGAAGGCCCCCTTGTGGAAGGATTCCTTGGCCGTCTCCAGGGTGGCGAACCCGGTGATGACGATGACGCCGACGCCCGGGGACACGGCCTTTATCCGGTCGAGGAAGCCGATGCCGTCCATGCCTTCCATCTTGAGGTCCGTGATGACGATGTCGGCCGGGGCCGCTTCGAAGGCGGCCAGGGCCGCGGCGCTGTCGGTGAAGACGGAGACGTCGTAGCCGGCCTTCTGGAAGGCGGGTTTGAGGCGTTTGACCACGATGGGCTCGTCGTCGAGAATGAGCAGGCGCCGCCTTGCGGGGGCGTTCGGATTCTTCTCAGAGGTGTTTGGCGTCGGCATGCGGGGTCTCCTCTCCGGACAGTACGGGTTGGATGGCGGCCAGGAATTCCTCGGCAAAGCAGTGGGGATCGTCGTCGCGTCCCATGCGGACGTCAAGCTGGCGGGTGAAGCCGACCAGGCCGCCCAAAAGGCGCAGCTTGCCGCGCATGGCCTCCCGGTCGAATTTCTTGAGCCGCCCGACCACCAGGTCGCCGTGGAGCTCCACCCGGAAGTCGGCCTGCTCCAGGATCTTGCCGATGCACCGGGCCCGCCTGGCCCGGCGGGCCAGATCCGTCACCCCGCCGAGGAACCGGAAATACAGGGCATTGTCGTTTACCACTTCCCCCACATAGGCGTCGATCAGCACGAAGTGGTAGCCGAGGTGGAGGTTCAGGTTCAGGTATTCCCGGGAGACCACGGCCAGGTTGCGGCCGAGCTTTTCCGAGCCCGGGGCCCCGGCGCCGAGGGTGCGCGTCAGGCTGGCCATGAAGCTCCCCATGTCGACCGGCACCGGGTCGGTGGCCCACATGCCGGAAGCCGTAAGCCCGGTCAGGATTTCCCGCAAGGGCAGACAGTGCAGGTCTTCCACGCCGATGGGCGAGGTGTCGGCCCCGGCCTCGTTGTCGAGGTCGATCAAGGAGAGGTTGAGCGGCAGGGGCGAGCGGAGCTTTCGGGCCGAGGCGTCCAGGATGCCCTGCCGGCTTTCGCTCAGGTCGATCAGTTCGGCCACGGCCTGCTCGTGGATGTAGCGCGTGATGTCGTGGTAGGTGCGGCAGGCGGCCGGGGTGAAGTCCGGGGAGTGGGGGTCCACGAGGTTAAGCGGCGTGATCTTTTTCAAAAGCCGGCGCAGCAGCCGGTATTCGTAGGAATCCTCGTACACCGCCTCCTCGGTCAGCTCGAAAAAGCGCAGTTCCTTGACCAGCCCCCGGTAGACCACGTTCTGGGTGGCGTCCACGGTGATCTCGTCGCCGGTCTTGAGCAGGGATGTGGCCACACCGCAGCCGACGATGGTCGGCAGCCGAAACTCCCGGGCCACGGCGGCCATGTGCCCGGCCGGGGAGCCGATGTCGGTCAGGATGCCTTGGGCCCGGGCCATGATCCGGGAGTAGCGGGGCGAGGTGTGGTGGGCGACCAGGATGGCGCCAAAGGGGAAGTCGTCGAGGTCGGCGTCGGTGCGGACCACGAACACCCGGCCCATGGCCACGCCGCGCTGGACCACGTCCCCCCGGCCGGAAAAGAGCACCTCGGCCTTGGCGGTGGCCGCGTCGATGGCCCCGGTGCGCCGGGCCGGTTCGCCGGAAAAGACCAGCGGCCGGCTCTGGAGCACATACAGGCGTCCGGCCGCGTCAAAGGTCCATTCCACGTCCTGGGGCCGCTTGAAATATTTTTCCAGCGACAGGGAGGCCTCGCCGAGCAAGGCCAGCTCGGCCTCGGTCAGGCAGGGGGCGTCGGCCTTTTCCGGGGCGACGTCGGCATATTCCGCGCCCCGGCCCGGAACCAGGACCATCTGGCGCGACTTGCGGGCGATTTCCCGGGACGTGGCGGCAAACGGGGCCCGCCTGGCCAGGAGATAGGAGTCGGTCTCCACCTCGCCGGACATGACCGGGGCGCACAGGCCCCAGGCGGCGCTGACGAAAATGCCCTCGTCGTTTCGGGTCATGGGGGCGTAGGTGTAGAGCCCGCCGCTGACCGTGGAATCGACCATGGCCTGGCAGCCGACGGCCATGACCGCCTCGTGCTCCCGGAAGCCCCGCCGCCGGCGGTAGAGCCAGGCTTCCGGGGAATAGGCCCCGGCCACCACCCGCTTGAAGGCCTCGGGCACGTCTTTGGCGGCCACGCCGATGACACTCTCGTACTGGCCGGCGAAGCTGGTCTCGCCGTCCTCGTCCCAGGCCGAGCTGCGGACGGCGAGGCTCGGCGGCATGGCGCCCAGGCGCCTGGCCAGATCGGCCAGGGCGTCGTGTATGCCCCGGCCCAGGGACCGGGGCAGCGCGGCCGCGAGAATCCGCTCGCGTACGACGTCGGACACCTGGCGGATGTTGCCTTCCTCGTCGGCGTCCAGGAGCTCGGTCTGGTCGCGGATGAAATCCGGCAGGCCGTTTTTGGCCATGAAATCGGCGAAAGCGCCGGTGGTGATGACAAATCCGTCCGGCACGGGCAGGGCGAGCTTGTTTTTGAGCTCGCCGAGCATGGCGAACTTGCCGCCGGCCGCCTCGCCCATGTCCCGGCGCAGGGCCGAGAGCGGCAGGGTGGGGGCGGTGGCCGGGAAATGGTGCCGGCCGGCCAGCTCGTCGGCGATTTCCTGGCGCACGGCCTCGAAGGCGATGAAAAGGGGCACGTTGCGGCAGCGGTTCAAAATGGACAGGTCCGAAACCAGCTTGAAGATCTGGTCCGAGAGTTCCTCGCAGGCCGATTCGATGTAGCGGCGGTCGAACACATATTCGCCGCCGAGCTTGTCGCCCATGTCGGCCATGAGCGTGAGGATGCGGTTGTTGCGCTCGAGGATGCTTTTGAATTTCTTGAAAAGCACCACAAAGGGGACCGGGGTCTTGCCCCGGGACCGCCAGCCGAGGGCCCCGCCGATCCTGTCCAGTACGCCCATGGCCGATGCTCCGGGCCGGCCCTAGTGGGCCCCGCCCTTGGAGCCGCTGAAGATCTGGCCGATGACCAGGCCGCCGACAATGGCGATGATCGAGGCCAGGACGCCGTAGAGCGTGCCGTGGCCGAAGGCCATGTCGGCCAGGAAGGCCGGGGCACCGATAAAGGCGGCCGTGACCGAGGCGTCGCCCTGGCCGAGGACGGCGCCGTCCCGGATGGCCAGGACTTCCACGGCGTAGGCCCCGGGCGACAGGCGCGACGGCATGTGCAACACGGCGGTAAACGGCCGGGCCGCGCCGGCGTCCGCGCCAAGCGTCACCTGGCCGGCGTTTTCCTTATACAGCTTTTCCGCGGTCTGGTACCGGAGAAACTCGGCCACAAGCGGGGCCGTGTCGCCGTCTTTCGCCGTGACCGTGATCCGGTCGGCCAGGCCCGGGACGCCGAGGCGGGACACGTCCGCGGCCGGGACCTCGGGCGAGGCCGCGACCAGGAAGACCCTGGGCGCGTCCTTAAAGGCCACCTTGTCGAGGTTCATCCACAAGAGGCCAAAGACCTTGCCCTTTTCCTTCATGGGAAACGTGGTCGGGTCGCCGACCAGCCGGACCACCACCTGGCTTCCCGCCGGCACCGTGCCGGTCACGGTCAGGTCCGTGCCGTTGTACAGGGTGTCGATGGCGATGGTCCCGGGGCTTGCTTCCACGGAGACCGGCGCGGCGGCGTCGGCCAGGGCCGGGGCGGCCGCCAGGAAGGAGGCGAGGCCGACGAGGGCCAGGAGGGCCAGGATGGAAAGAATGCGCCGCATGCTAGTGTCCTCCGATGGCCGCGAGCAGGACGTCGGGCCGGGCCAGCAGTTCGTAGAGCATCTTGAACATCACCACGAGCACGATGCCGGCCAGGTAGATCTTCAGCTGGTCGCCTTGGAGCTTGCGGCCGATCCTGGCCCCGAACTGGGCCCCGATGGCCGAGCCGATCAGAAGCAGCAGGGCCAGCACGAAGTCCACGGTGTGGTTCTCGGCCGACTGCATGATGGTGACGTTGATGCATGTGAAAAGGACCTGGAAAAGGCTTGTGCCGACCACCACGTGCATGGGCATGCGCAGCATGTAGACCATGACCGGGACCATGATGAACCCGCCGCCGACACCCATGATGGCCGACAGGACGCCGACCAGGGTGCCGAAGAAAAGCGGGGTCAGGGCCGACTGGCGGATGCCGGAGCGGGGGAAGTCCATCTGCCAGGGCAGGCTCGCCATGAACCGGGCGTAGGCCGAGGGCCTGGCCGGCGCGGCCTGGGCCTGGGAGGGGCGCTTGGCCTTTCGCATGGAGCTTAGGGACTCGAAAAACATGTAGGAGCCGACGCCGCCGAGCATGAGGACGTAGGTGATGCTGATGAGGAAGTCGGCGTTGCCCATGGCCCGCAAAATTTTGATGAGCTGGACGCCGAGGGTGCCGCCGAGCACGCCGCCGATGAGGAGCAATACGCCCATCCGGACGTCCACGTTGCCAAGGCGCAGGTGGATGAGCGTGCCCGACGTCGAGGCCCCGACGATCTGGTTGGAATCGGACGCCGCGGCCACGGTAGCCGGGATGCCCATCATCATGAGGAGCGGGGTCATGAGAAAACCGCCGCCGACGCCGAAGATGCCCGATAAGAGCCCCACCCCGCCACCAAGGCCGAGCACGGCCAGGATGTTCACCGAATTGCCGGCGATGGGCAGGTACATGGTCATGGGAATGGTCATGTCGCCTCACCTTGTGTTTGGGTTTCGCTCCGGCGCGGGGAGACCAGTTCCACCCGGCAGGAGATGCCATGCAGGATCCGTTTGAGGGACTGGGCCTCGGCGGGGCGTCCGTCCCCGTCGGCCGATTCGGCCACGAGCAGCGTGATCTTGCGATCGCGGGCGAACCGGATGACCTCTTCCTCGTACCCGCCCTCGGACACGAAGTACTCGATGCCGACCCCCTGCTCCTGGGCCCGCTGCACCATGAGCCGCAGCCGTGCGCCGTCGCCGTCCGTGCCCGGACCGGGCCGGCCGTCGGGGCTTGGCGGCGGGGTCACGAACAGGACGTGGACCTTGGCGCCGATGCGCCGGGCCAGGGAGATGGCCCGGGTCAGGGCCGCGAAGGCTCCGTTTCGTGGCGTTGCGCCAATCAGTATGCGTTCCATGGGGTTTCCTGGCCCGGGCTAAAGCAACCGGCGGGCCAAGACGATTTTTTGAAGACAAGGCATTGGAATGACATGGGAAGAACGTTCGGCAGACAGGGTGGAACGGGTGGGTGTGTTTCAAAATGAAAAGGGCTGGCCAGGAGCGGAACGGCCTTCGTTCCAACCTGAAACAGGCGCGCCCGGAAAGGGACCGGCCAGGGGCGAGGGGCAATGCCCGGAGAGAACGGTCTTTTTTCTATCCAGTCCCGGGAGGGCATGGTAGCGTCGGGCCAAACCCGAACAACGTTCGCGGCGGGCGCCGTCTGGCCGGAAACGGGCCGTCCGCCGCCTTTGCTCCGGCCGCGTCCCACCCTTTGACAGGAGAACCGCCATGCCCAAAGCGAGCTGCGCCGTCCGTGGAACGTTTTTCGATTTCGTCGACGATCCCTGGCACCATGCCGGCAACGAGCAGGCGGCCGCCCGGTTTTTGGCCGACGGCCTGCTTGTGGTCAAAGACGGCGTCATCGCGGATTTCGGCCCCTTTGCGGACGTCTCGCCGCGCCATCCGGGCCTGGATATCACCCATCTGCCGGACCGGATCATCCTGCCCGGCTTCATCGACGGCCATATCCACTTCCCCCAGGTCCGGGTGCTCGGGGCCTACGGCAACCAGCTCCTGGACTGGCTGCAGACCTGGATCTTCGGCGAGGAGCTCAAGTACCGGGACCGCGACTACGCCCGCAAGGCGGCCGGGCTTTTCTTCGACGCCCTCCTGGCCGGCGGCACCACCACCTGCCTGGCCTTCACCACGAGCAGCCCGGTCTCCACCGAGGAGTTCTTCGAGGAGGCGACCCGGCGGGAGATGCGCGTCATCGCCGGCCTGACCGGCATCGACCGGTTCGCGCCGGCGGATTTCTGCATCACCCCGGACGATTTCTACAAGGAATCGAAGCGGCTGATCGAAAAGTACCACCGCCGGGGTCGTAACCTCTACGCCATCACCCCCCGCTTTGCCGTGGGCTGCACCGGCGAGATGATGGACAGCTGCCGCCGGCTCAAGGAAGAGCACGCCGACTGCTGGGTCAACACCCACATCTCGGAAAACCCGTCCGAGGTGCGCACGGCCAAGGACCACTTCCCGGACTGCTCGGACTACACCGAGGTCCACGAAAAACACGGGCTGCTCGGTCCGAAGTTCACGGCCGGCCACGGCATCTGGCTGTCAAACGGCGAGATGCGCCGCTTCTCCAAGGCCGGGGCGGCCATCGCCTTTTGCCCGCTCTCCAACCTCTTCCTCGGCAGCGGGCTTTTCCGCCTGGGCCGGGCCAAGGACCCGGAATACCCGGTCCGGGTGGCCGTCGGCAGCGACGTCGGCGGCGGCAACGCCTTCTCCCTCGTCCGGGTCCTCGAAGAGGCCTACAAGGTCGGCATGTGCAACAACACCATGCTCGACGGCTCCATCGATCCGCGAAACCAGGACCTCGGCGAGGCCGACCGCAACAAGCTCTCGCCCTACCGGGCCTTCTACCTGGCCACCCTGGGCGGGGCCCAGGCCCTCTACCTCGACGACATGCTCGGCAACTTCGAGCCGGGCAAGGAGGCCGATTTCGTGGCCCTGGACTGGAAGGCCGGCCAGCTGGCCATGGCCTGGCATCAGACCCTGGCCGTGGAAGAGGGCGGCCCGGAGACCATCGAGCAGGCGGCCCAGCTCCTTTTCGGCATCATGGCCGCCGGTGACGACCGCAACGTGGACGAGACCTGGGTGGCCGGGGCCCGGGCCTACAAGAAGGGACACGACAAAGCGTAGGGGGGGAGGACGGGGGATGCCTCCGGCGGCCAAAGGGCTTGGCCCTTTGAAAACCCGGGGCGGTGTTCCAACGGACTGCCGGGCTGGCGGAAAGACGGCCGTTGGCCGTGGTTGCCCGGGCCGGGATGGTCGGACCCCGGGTTGGTTCGTCGGCGGTCAAAACGGCGAAGGAGGGCGGGCGTGGAAGTGCGGGTGTCCAAGGTCTCGGCGGTGGTGGTCCAGCGGGTGCCGCCGGAAAAGGCCGACTGGTTCCTGGAGTGGCAGCGCGGCGTCTCGGCCGCGGCCGAAGCCTTTGGCGGCTTTCGCGGCACGGACGTCTACCCGCCGGCCCCGGGCCAGGGCGACGAGTGGATCGCGGTCATCCACTTCGACGGGCCCGAGGCCCTGGACGCCTGGCTCGGGTCCCCGGTCCGGGCCGAATGGGTGGAAAAGCTCAAGTCCGCCATCGGCGGCTTTGACCTGAAAGTTCTGTCCCAGGGCTTTGGCCCCTGGTTCGTCTGCCTGACCCCGGAGGCCGGGGCGGCCCCGCCGCCGTCCTGGAAGATGGCCGTGATCGTGCTTTTGGGGCTCTATCCCACGGTCATGGTGCTGGCCCTTTTCCCGGGCCCCTTCCTCTCGCCGCTCGGGCTGGCCGTGTCCATGCTGGTCGGCAATGCGCTCAGCATCTCGATCCTCCAGTGGCTGGTGATGCCCTTTTTGAACAAGCGCTTTTCCGGCTGGCTCCTGGCCAACGGCCCGGGCCGGCGCCTTGCCTCGGCCGGCGGCCTGGCCGTCATCCTCGGGCTCCTGGCCGGCTTGGCCGTCCTTTTTCGGCAGGTGACCGGGTAGGCAAAAGCCCCGCCTGGAACGGGAGTTGCAGCCCGGTTTCCCGGCCGTCCGGGAGCCGGGCCGCTTTTTTGGGGGAAAAAGGCCGGGAATCGTGGTATTCCCGGCCTCCGAAGGACAGGGTATGTTACGCACCATCCGTTCCAAAATGCTGTTCGTCTTTGCGGCCAGCCTTTTCACCATGCTCGGCCTGGCCGCGCTCCATCTCGGCAGCCTGTCGGCCCTTCGCGAACGCTATCTGGTCAGCGAACGCATCGAGGACCTGCTAAACGACATCCTGGAAGTGCGGCGGTTCGAGAAGAACTACCTGCTCTACCACGACACGGCCAGTCTGCGGGAGGGGCTCGACTATCTCGACGCCGTGGACCGGCTGGCCGGGGGGCTGACCGGTTCCATGGAGCGGGAGCTCGGCGACGCGGCCTACCGGGAGTTCCTGGCCGACTTGGCGGCCTACCGGCTGGCCCTGTCCCGGCTGCCGGCCGGCGGCCGGCCGGGCGCCGAGGAGACCGAGGCCGTCAGGGCCAGGGGCAAGGCGCTGACCGACTATGCCACGGGTCTGCTCTCCTCCAAGCGCCACCGCATCCACGAGACCATCCGGCAGTCGTTGGCCGTGCCCTTCGCCTTTGCCGGCATCTTCCTGGCCGTGACCATCGCCGTGGTGGCCCTGGTCAGCACCCGGGTGCTGCGGCCCCTGGCCCTGTTGCGCGAAACCACCCGCCGGGTCGGGGCCGGCGATTTCCGGCCCGTGCCGTTGCGCCCGGACCTGACCGACGAGATTTCCGGGCTCATGGGGGCGTTCAACCTCATGGCCCACCAGATCGAGGCCAACCAGGAGCACCTGCTCCAGGCCCGCAAGATGGCGGCCCTTGGCACGTTCACGGCCGGCGTGGCCCATGAGCTCAACAATCCCATCAATAACATCACCCTGACCGTGGACGCCCTGCTCGAAGACCATGCCGATTACCTCGACGACGACGGCCGGGAGCTCGTGGCCGACATCGCCGGCCAGGCCGACCGGGCCGCGGACATCGTGCGAAACCTCCTCGATTTCTCCCGCACCGAACGCCCCCCCCTGCTGCCCCTGGCCGCCAGGGACGTGGCCGCCTCCAGCCTGGCCCTGGTCAGAAACCAGCTGCTCGGCGCCGGCCTTGCCGTGGCGATGCAGGTCCAGGAGGACCTGCCCCCGATCCGGGGCGACCTGCGAAGCCTCCAGCAGGTCCTGGTCAACATCCTCCTGAACGCCGTCCAGGCCACGCCGCGCGGCGGCCGGGTGACGCTTTCGGTCGCGGCCGGGGAAAACGGCGAGACCTGTTTCGCCGTGGCCGACTCCGGCCCGGGCGTCAGCCCCGAGGTCCGCCAGCACATGTTCGAACCGTTTTACACCACCAAGGGCGTGGGCAAGGGCACGGGCCTGGGGCTGGCCGTGGCCTATTCCCTGACCCGCCGCCACGGCGGGCGCATCGAGGTCGAGAGCCCGGAAACCGGCGGCGCGGTCTTCACCGTCTGCCTGCCGGCCGCTCTCGCCGAAAGTCCGGCCCCGGGGCCGTCGCCGGAGGCCCGGACATGAAGCCGCGCATCGCCGTGGTGGACGACGAGACCATCGTCTGCAACCGCCTGAGCCGGGCCCTGGCCAAGGACGGGGCCGAGGTCGAGGCCTTCACCGAAGGCCAGGCCTTTCTGGCCCGCCACGGCGAGGCCCCCTTCGACCTGGTCTTCCTGGATCTCATGTTGCCGGACGGCGACGGCATCAGCCACATTCCGGCCATAAAGGCCGTGTCCCCGGGCACCGAGATCATCGTCATCACCGGCTACGGCTCCATCGAGACGGCCATTGCCGCGGTCAAGGAGGGGGCCTTTCATTACGTGCAAAAGCCGGTCAAGCTGGCCGAGGTCCGCCAGCTGGCCCAGACGGCCCTGGAGCGGGCGGCGCTGCGCCAGGAGAACCTGCGCCTGCGCCAGGTTTTGAAGGGCGCGCAAGGCGAGAAACCGCTGATCGGCCTGTCGCCGGCCCTCCGCAAGGTTTTTGCCATGATCGACAAGGTGGCCCCGGTCGACTGCAACGTGCTCCTGACCGGGGCCAGCGGCACGGGCAAGGAGCTGGTGGCCCGGGCGGTCCACCGCCAAAGCGCCCGCCGGGACCGGCCGTTCGTGCCGTTCAACTGCGGGGCCTTCACCGAGGACCTCGGCAGCAGCGAGCTTTTCGGCTATGAGAAGGGGGCCTTCACCGGGGCCACGGCCACGAAGATCGGGCTTTTGGAATCGGCCACCGGCGGCACGGTCTTCCTGGACGAGATCGGCGAGATGCCGCTGTCCATGCAGGTCAAGCTCCTGCGCGCCATCCAGGAGCGGCGGATCCTTCGCGTCGGCGGCATCCGGCCCATCGACCTCGACATCCGGATCGTGGCCGCGACCAACAAGGACTTGAAACACGAGGCCGCCACCGGCGCCTTTCGCGAGGACCTCTTTTTCCGCCTGAACGTGGTCACCATCCACCTGCCCCGCCTGTCCGAGCGCCGCGAGGACGTAGCTCCCCTGGCCGAGCACTTCCTGGAGAAATACAACCGGGCCTTTCGCAAGGTGGTAAGGGCCATCGACCCCGAAGCCCTGGCGATCCTTACGGCCTACAGTTATCCGGGCAACGTGCGCGAGCTCGAAAACATCATCGAGCGCGGCGTGGCCCTGACCGAGGGCGACACGCTCCTCGTCAAGGACCTGCCGTCGGACCTGCGCCAGCTGTCTTTTGATTCCGTGGAAGGGGAAGGGCTCGTGTCCCTGGAGGAGATGGAGCGGCGCTACATCGCCCGGGTGCTCGAACGCACGGGCTATAACAAGGGTCTGGCCGCCCAGGTCCTCGGCCTGCCGCGCACCACGCTCTGGCGCAAGCTCAAGCAGTACGGCCTGGAGTGACCGGCCGCGCCGGCCGGGAGCGGGCCGCCTTTCCGACAACGCATCGCCACGCCCGCCGGGCCTGGGAGGGACCATGAAACGACTGATCGTCGGCATCTCCGGCGCAAGCGGCGTCATCCTTGGCGTGAGGCTCCTCGAAGTCCTCGGCCAGACGCCGGACGTGGAAACCCACTGCATCATCAGCCCCGGCGCGGCCGTGACCCTGCGCCTGGAGACCGGCCGGACCGTGGAGAGCGTCGCGGCCCTGGCCGGCGTGGTCCACGACCACGACAATCTGGCCGCCGCCATTTCGAGCGGCTCCTTTCCGGTGGCCGGCATGGTGGTGGCGCCGTGCTCCATGAAGAGCCTGGCCCAGATCGCCCTGTCCCTTGGCGACAATCTTCTCGCCCGGGCCGCCGACGTGACCCTCAAGGAACGGCGCAAGCTGGTCCTCGTGCCGCGCGAGACGCCGCTGCACCTCGGGCACCTGCGCCACATGGTGGCCGTGACCGAAATGGGCGGCATCATCCTGCCCCCGGCCCCGTCCTTCTACCACGCCCCCAAGACCATCATGGACGTGGTGGACCAGACCGTGGGCAAGATCCTCGACCAGTTCGGCATCCTCCACGACCTCTTTGCCCGCTGGGGCGGCCGCGACGCCTGAGGCGGCCGCCCATGCCCCGGTCGGGTGGGTCCGGGAGGGGGTGACCCCCTCCCGGCCGCCGGAGGCATCTTCCTCTCCTCTCCTCCCCCCCCCTCTCCCTCTCCCGCTACGCCGGCGGTCCGGCCGTTTTCTGCACCCAGAACTGGTACATCTCGATGAAGGTGTCCGGGTTGTCCTCCTCGAAATAGTGCCAGTTGGACAGGTCGGTGGCGGCCGGATCCCCGGGAAAGCGCCGCCGGTAGGCCTCGAGCGCCGGGACGTCGAGGTCGAAGCCAAGCAGCGTCAGGCCGTTTTCCGCCAGAAAGGCCTTGAGGCCAAGGGGCGTGGTGCAGTGCTCGCAAACGTGGAAGAGGAGGTCCCGGCAGCCGCTGATGCTGAAAAAATCATTGAGGAGAATCCGGCGCAGGGGATCGTCGGCCGGCAGGCCAAGGAGCTCCTGGCGGCAGCGGCGCATGGATTCGGCCGTGGCCGTGTAGCCCCGGGCGAAGAGATAGGCTCTGGCCCGGACGATGCCGCGCCGGGCGATGTCGCTGTAGAGCCCAAGCCGCATGCAGCCCCCCGGGCGCAGCAGCGAAACGAGCACCCGCCAGCCGGCCAGGGGATCGGCCAGGTGGTGGAGCACGCCCGAGGATTCGATGACGTCGAACCGGCGGCCGAGATCCGAGAGGCCCAGGATGTCGGCCTGGGCGTATTCGATGCCGCCGACGCCGAGCTCCCGGGTCTTTCGGCGGGCGTAGCCGAGGCTTGCGAGGCTCAAGTCCACGGCCAGGACCCGCGCCCCCCGGAACCGGCGGGCCGTCTCCAGGGCGTGTTGCCCGGTGCCGCAGCCGGCCACCAGCACGTCCAGGCCGTCCCGGGCGCCGAGCGGGGCGAAGACGGCCCGGGGAAAGCGGCGGCGCAGGTAGGCGTCGAAAAGGACGGGCGCGTCCACGGGCGCGGCTTTGATCCAGCGCGGGTAGGGATTTTCCTCGTACTGCAGCCGCACCCGCTGGGACACCGCGTCCACGATGGCCGTAAGCCCCGGCGTGTCCTCCCGGTAGCCTTGCTCCTCGGCCGGCTCGCGCACCTGCTGGGTGAGGAGCGCCTCCACGGGTCCGGGCCAGGGCCGGGCAGGCAACCGCTCGGCCGCTTCCAGGGTGTGGAGCGGAAAATAGGCGGCCACGGCCACGACGAGCAGGGCCGGGATGTCCCGGTCGGCCGTGAGGGCCGCCTCCAGGGCATCGCGCAGGGCCCTGGCCCGGGTTTCCTCCTCCTCGGCCACGGCAAAGGCGTATTCGTTGACATGGCACTGCCGGGCCAGGGAGGCGTAAAAGCCGAGGGCGTCGGCCTCCGGCGGCCTGGCGGCGGCCCCTTCGGCGGTCGCCAGCAGGACGGTGCGGGCCTGGGTCAGAAACCGCTCCAGGGGCACGGTGCAGACCGGCGTGGCGGCAAGCAGGCTTTCGACCAGCGGCTCCCGGCCCCAGGCCTGGGGCCCCTGGGGGCCGAACAAGGCCTCCCGGTCCAGGCGGTTGGGCCAGGCGGCGGCCGCCCGGGTGACGGCCGGGCCGAGGGCCTCGTGGTGTTCGAGCAGCCGGCAGGCCGGGGCGGCCAGCAGTTCCGGCCGGGTCCAGGGCTCGGCCAGGGCCCGGGCGGCCGCGTCCCGGACGCCCGCGTCGGCCTGCCAGGGCGGCAGCCGGCGCAGGCATTCGCAGTAGAGCCGCCGGGCCTCCAGGCCCGGCCCCTGTTCCAGGGACCGGACGACCAGCTCCAGGGCGGCGCCGGGATCGTCCCCCTGGTCCAGGAGGCAGGCCGCCAGCAGGTCCAGGGCCTGGGCCAGGGTGGGATCGGCCGCCAGGGCGGCCCTGGCGCAGGCCAGGGCCGCGTCCGGGCGGCCGAGTTCGCGCAGGGTGATGCCCCGGTTGGTCAGGGCGTAGGCGTAGTCCGGGGCCAGGGCCACGGCCGCGGCATAGGCGGCCTCGGCCTCTTGCAGCCGGCCGAGGTCCTTTAAGGCGTTGCCCAGGTTGTAGTGGGACCTGGCCTGGTCCGGGGAGAGGGCAATGGCCTGCCTGTAGCTGGCGGCGGCCTCGTGCGGCCGGCCGGCGGCCTCGAAGGCCGCTCCCTGGTTGGTGAGGGCCCGCACCGAGGCCGGATCGAGGGCCAGGGCCTGGCCGTAGCAGGTCAGCGCCTCGTCCAGGCAGCCGGCCTCGGCCAGGGCGATGCCGAGGTTGTTGTGGATGTCGGACACGTCCGGGGCCAGGGCGGCGGCCTTCTTGAGGCTGGCCACGGCCGGTCCGCTCTGGCCCAGGCGCAGGTGCAGGGTGCCAAGCAGGCTCCAGCCGAAGACGTCCGAGGGAAAACGCCGCGTCAGGTCCGTTGCCCGCTCTTCGGTCTCGGCAAAGAGCCCGGCATTGTAAAGGGCCACGACATCGAGCTTTTCCGTCCGGCTCGGGACCATCGCCATCTCGACAGGATGCGCTTGCGTCTGCATGGGGCCGCCTGCTTGCTGGAGGGTCTGCGGGGGTGCGTCACGTCACGCCTGGGTCGAAACCTCCGATCGGGAAGCGGCGTCGGCCGCTCCTGGTGGCACGGTGAAAAAGGGTGTCCGGCCGCGGCCCGCTTCCGTGGGACGGCGGTCACGGCTTTTGAGGATTGCCGTGACCGTTACCACAAGCGCCGGCCGTTACCAAGCGGGATTCGGCCCTGGCCGCGCCGTCGTGGCGACCGGCCGGACCGGCCCTTTGGACTGGACGGTTCTTCGCGACTGGGCTAGCAGGGGGAAGGATGGAGCCCTGGCCGGAATTTGCCGGCCGGGGCCGCTTCGCCATGGGGGGCCGCCGGCGTCCCGGCATGGGAAAAGGACGCCTGGGCGGGCGGTTACTGGCGCGAACCTGAGATAAGGAGGACACAGGCATGGCGGTTTTCAACTGCAAAAACGCCGACGACGTGCTGCGGGCCGTGAAGGATTACAACGTCTCCTTCATCCAGTTCTGGTTCATCGACGTGCTGGGGGTGCTCAAAAGCTTCCAGATCACGCCCCGGGAGCTGGAAAACGCCTTCGAGGAAGGCATGGGCTTCGACGGCTCCTCGATCACCGGGTTCACCAAGATCCAGGAATCGGACATGGTGGCCTTCCCCGACCCGTCCACCTTCCAGCTCGTGGCCTGGCGGCCGTCGGACCGTCCGGTGGCCAGGCTTTTTTGCGATGTCAAAAACCCGGACGGCACACCCTTTGCGGCCGACTCGCGCTATGTCCTCAAGCGCATGCTCAAGAAGGCCGCCGACCTCGGCTACACCTACTACGTCGGCCCGGAGCTCGAATTTTTCCTTTTCGCCAACTCGTCCGAGCCCCAGATCCTGGACCACGGCGGTTATTTCGACGCCCCGCCCCGGGACCTGGCCAACGACGTGCGCCGCGACATCAATTTCGCCCTGGAATCCATGGGCGTGGCCGTGGAATACAGCCACCACGAAGTGGCCCCGAGCCAGCACGAGATCGACCTGCGCTACCAGGAAGGCCTGCTCATGGCCGACTACGCCCAGACCTACCGGGTGGTGGTCAAGGAGGTGGCCCGCAAGCACGGCTGCTACGCCACCTTCATGCCAAAGCCGCTTTTCGGGGAAAACGGCTCGGGCATGCACTGCCACCAGTCGCTTTTCAGGGGCACCAAGAACGCCTTTTACGACGCCTCCGACGCCTACCACCTGTCCGGCGAGGCCAAGAGCTACATCGCCGGGCTCCTGCGCCACGCCCCGGAATTCGCCCTCGTCACCAACCAGTGGGTCAATTCCTACAAACGGCTGGTGCCGGGCTACGAGGCCCCGGTCTACATCGCCTGGGCGAGGCGCAACCGGTCCTCGCTCGTGCGCGTGCCGATGTACAAGCCCGGCAAGGAGGCGGCCACCCGCATCGAGTTGCGAAGCCCCGACCCGGCCTGCAACCTCTACCTCTGCTTCGCGGCCATGCTCGGCGCGGGGCTTCGGGGCATGGAGGAGAACTACGAACTGGCCGCGCCCATCGAGGAGAACATCTTCAAGATGACCGACGAGGAGATGGCGGCCAAGGGCATCTCCTCCCTGCCGGGCAGCCTGCGGGAGGCCGTGGACAACCTGGAGAAGAGCGAGCTCATGCGCGAGGTCCTGGGCGACCACCTCCACGCCGCCCTGGTCGAGAACAAGAAGGCCGAGTGGGACGCCTACCGGACCCAGGTCACGGAGTGGGAGATCGAGCGCTACCTGCCGATTCTCTAGCCGATCCGCCTTCTTTGCCGTGTTGCCGTTTCGGGCCGCCTTCGGGCGGCCCTTTTCGTGGGGGCCGGTCGGTCACGGGTGCCGGTCCGGGGCCAGGGCACCCGGTTTACGGCGCAGGCCGAACATGTTATCACGTGTTCACCGACGCTTTTCCTTTTCCAATCGCCCTTTTCCAAGCGAGCTTTTTTGAAATACCACAAATCCATACTCGCGCTTCTGTGCAGCAGCCTGATCTGTCTGTCGCTCTTGGCGCTTTACTACAAGAAAGGGTGGGACCTGGCTGGCGGACAGTTGCGGGAGATATCCGACAACATCGATATGCTCAAAACCGTGATGCAGGATCTGGGCGGCGTCTACGCCCGCACCCGCATGAGCATCATTTTGACGCAACTGCAATCCCAGGATGAGGACCTGCTTGTCGTCTTTGGCGACAGCATCGTCGAGCAGATGTATTATCCCGCCACCGCCGGCCGCAACATCATCAACACCGGCATTTCCGGGACCAAGGCCCTGGAGGCCAGGCCCTTTCTGGAACGGATTCTTGCCGCTTCCCGCGGTCCCCTGGTCGTGCTCTCCATCGGCACCAACGACGCCTTGGAGAAGTCCTTGGCCACGGCCGACCAGTTTGCGGCCGGGTACGAGGAACTGGCCCGGCTCGTCCTGGCCAGCGGCCGCAAGCTGGTCCTCGCCACCCTGCCCCCCCTGGAGGACGGCAAGGCCGCTTCCGCCATGTTCGATCGGGCGAGCCTTGCCAGCTACAATGCCCGCATCCGCGAGATCGGCCGGCGCACCGGCGCGGTGGTGGCCGACGTCAACGACGTGCTGACCAGACGGCAGGCCGCCCACCCGGGCCCCTTCACCGTGGACGGGGTGCACCTCGACGCGGCCGCGGCCACCGTCTGGCGCGACACCGTGTACACTGCCATCCGCCAGGCCCTGGCGGATGGCGGCGCCTGAAGGCCGGCTGCTCCCGCCTTGACAAGGGCGTGACGCCGTGAGCAAACTGTGCTCCATGGAAAATCCCAGGGATACCGCCGCGTTGAACACGAATTTGGATGACGGGCCGTTTGGCCGCCTGGGCGACGCCCTGCCCTGCCCCGCCTTCCTGGTCGGCCCGGACGGCCTGGTGCGCCAGGCCAACGGGCCGGCCCTGGAGCTTTTCGGCGAGACCCGCGGCGCGCCCTGTCCCCTGGAGCGGCCGGCCACGGTCGGGACCGACGCCCCGCAGTGGGACGGCGAGGGGCGGGGCCGCCGCTTCCGGGTGTCCGAATCCCGGTGGGAAGAATCCGGAAGGGTGGCCGGCCGCTTCCTCTGCGCCGTGGACGTCACGGACCTCGACCAGGCCCGCCGCCTGTCCGCGCGGCGCGAGGGCCAGTTCGCGGCCATTGTCGCCGAGGCCCAGGAAGGCGTGGCCATTGCCGTCAATGGCCGGCTGGCCTACGTCAATCCCTTCCTGGAACGCCTGACCGGCCACGACGCGGCCACCCTTTGCGCCGGGCCCTTTGCGGCCTTTCTCCACGAGGACGACCGGGCGGAGGTCCTCGACCGCCACCGCCGCCGGCTGGCCGGCCAGCCCGCGCCGTCGGGCCACACCTTTCGCATCGTGACCCGGGACGGCGGCGTCCGCTGGGTCCGGGCCGCCTCGACCCGCATCGCGTGGGAAGGGGGGGCGGCCTCGCTGAACCTCCTGTCCGACATCACGGCCGAACGGCAGGCCGAGCTCGCCCTGGCCGACCTCGTCCGCGACCAGGAGGCGGTCATCGCCAGCCGCACCGCCAGCCTGCGCGAGGCCAACCAGACGCTGGAACGGGAGATCGAGGAGCGCGAAGCGGCCGGCCGGTCGCTTCAGGCGGCCAACGAGCGCCTGTCCCGCGAGATCGCCGAGCACGAGCGTACGGCCCGCAAGCTGACCGAGGCCCGCAAAAAGGCGACCGAGGCCTCCCGGGCCAAGTCCGTCTTCCTGGCCAACATGAGCCATGAAATCCGCACGCCGCTCAATATCATCCTCGGCATGGCCGACATGGCCCTGCGGCCGGACAGCCGGGACCGGATGGACAACGTCCGGGCCCTGGAGATGATCCGCGAGGCCGGCACCTCGCTGCGGGGCCTCCTTGGCGACCTGCTCGACCTGTCCCGGGTCGAGGCCGGACGGCTCACCCTCGAATCCATTGTCTTCAGCCCCGCCCACGTCCTGACGGCCGTCCTGGACGGCCACGCCGTGCTGGCCGAGCGGCAGGGGCTGGTCCTGGCCGCCGCGGTCGGGCCGGACGTTCCCGAAACCCTGGTCGGCGACCCTGGCCGCCTGGGCCAGATCCTTGGCAACCTGGTCGGCAACGCGCTCAAATTCACGCCCAAGGGCCGCATCGACGTGTCCGTGCGCCGGGTGGAGGAGGGGGGCAAAAACGCCGATCCGGCGGCCGTGACCCTCCTTTTTTCCGTGAAGGACACCGGCATCGGCATTGCGCCGGAGAAAACCAAGGCCATTTTCCAGACGTTCCGCCAGGCCGACGAGGCAACCAGCCGGCAGTTCGGCGGTTCGGGCCTGGGGCTGGCCATCTGCCGCCGCCTGGTCGGGCTCCTTGGCGGCCGCATCCGGGTCAAAAGCCGGCCCGGAAACGGCAGCGAATTCACCTTCACCGTCCGGTTCCGCCAGGCCGAGGCCGGAACTCCCGGGCCCAAATCCGGGGAGCCGGCCCCGCCGCCGCTCCCGCCCCTCGACATCCTTCTGGCCGAGGATTCGGACCTGGCCGCCGAGATGTTGGTCGCCTTCCTGACGCCCAGGGGCCACCGGGTGACCCGGGCGATAAACGGCCTCGAAGCCCTCGGAACCCTGGCCATGCGCCGGTTCGACCTCGTGTTCATGGACATCCGGATGCCGGTCATGGACGGGCTGGAGGCGATCGGCGCCATCCGCCGGGGGCAGGTGCCGGGCCTGGCCCCGGACCTGCCGATCCTGGCCCTGACCGCCCACGGCGAGACCCGGGACCGGGACCGGATCCTTGCGGCCGGAGCCACGGCCTACCTGGCCAAACCCGTGGACCTGGACCGGCTGCTGGGGACCATGGCCCGGGTGATGGCCGGGCAGGGGGAGGCGGGGCCGGGCCCGGACGCCGGACGGCGGCCCGGCGAGGCCGGCGCCGGGGAGGCCTTTGACTGCGGTCGGGACGAAGCCCTGGAGAACCTGGGAGGGGACGTGGAACTCTACGACCGGCTGGCGGCCATTTTCCTGCGGGACACCCCGGTCGACCGGCAGCGGCTGCGCGAGGCGCTCGAGGGGGCGGACCTGGAGGCCACCGTCCGGCTGGCCCACGGCCTCAAGGGGAATGCCGGGGTGATCGGGGCCACGCCGGCCGCGATCCGGGCCAGGGACCTGGAACGGGCCGCCCGGGAAGGCCGGATGGAGGCGTTCGCCGCCCTGGCCCTGGCCCTGGAGGCCGAACTGGACCGGGTGCAGGCGGGCCTTGCCGCCAGGGGCATCGCGCCGGCCGCGCCGTGACCGGACTTTATCCGCCGAGGGCCTGGCGCAGGGTGTCGAGGACCGCGGCGGCCTTGAGCGGTTTGGCCAGGGTGTGGGCCGCCCCGTAGCTTTTGGCCCAGCCGAGGGTCTCGGTGTCCGTGAAGGTGCTGCCGGCGCTGATGGCCACGATGGGCAGGCCCGGGGAAAGTTCCAGCAGCTCCCGGATGGTGGCCAGTCCTTCCTTGCCGGGCATGAAAATATCCACAAAGGCGGCCTGGGCCGGGGCGTCGCGAAAAACGGCCACGGCCGCGTCGCCGTCGGCGGCCTCGACCACCGTGTGCCCGGCTTTTTCCAGCACGTCGCGCAGCATGGTGCGCGTGATCGCCGCGTCGTCAACAACCAGTATGCGTGCCACGGTAGCGGTTCCCCTTGTTTGCGTTGCCGTCCGGATTCCGGATTGCGGGCGGGAAGGCGGGCCGGCCTCAGGCCGGCAGTTGCCCCGGCCCCTCGTCATCGGCGTCGGTGGCCTGCATCCGGACGATCAGCTCGTTTAATTCCTCGGCCTCTTCGTTGAGCCCCCGGACGGCGGTCACGGAGGCGTCCATGCCGTCCCGGATTTCGAGCGCCACCCGGCTGACTTCCTCGGTCGCCCGGCTGATTTGCGTGGCCGTGGCCGATTGCTCCTCGGCCGCCGTGGCAATGGCCCGGATCTGGTCGGCCGTGCCGTCGACCATGCCGACGATGGCGAGCAGGGCCTGGCCCGCCTCCTCGGCCAGGGCCGTGCTGCGGGTGACCGCCTCGGCCGCCCGGATCGTTTCCTCGTTGCCGCGCCTGGCCCCTTGCTGGACGGCCTCGATGGCCGTGCCGACCTCGCGGGTGGCGGTCATGGTCTTTTCGGCCAGCTTTCGGACCTCGTCGGCCACCACGGCGAAGCCCCGGCCGGCGTCCCCGGCCCGGGCCGCCTCGATGGCGGCATTCAAGGCCAGCAGGTTGGTCTGGTCCGCGATGTCGGAAATCACTTCGAGCACCCGGCCGATGCCCTGGGTCCGCTCCCCGAGCTCACCCATGTCGCGGCGCAGGGTATCGGCCAGCCCCCGCACCTCCTCGATGGCCGCCACCACCTGGCGGACCATGTCCGCGCCCTCCCGGGCCCGGTCCCTGGCCTCGTCGGCGCTGCCTGCGGCCAGGCCCGCGTTCTGGGCCACCTCGAGCACGGTGGCGTTCATCTGTTCCATGGCCGTGGCCGTTTCCTCGGTCCGCTGGCGCTGGTTGGAAACCCCGTCGCTGGTCTGGTCGATGAGCCGGGCCAGGGACCGGGCGTTGTCCGACACCCGGGCGGCGATGCCCTCGGCCGTGCCGGCCGTCTGGGCGATCAGCCGGTTCTGGTCGGCCAGCGCCTCCTGCTGGAGTTTGACCTTGGTCAGGGTGGCCAGCATGGCGAAGACGCCGAGCATGCGCCCGTCGTCGCCGCTGATGGGCGCGGCGTCGATCTTGACGAAGAACCGTTCGCCCCAGGCGTAGGTCCCGTCGTATTCCACGTTGGTGATGATCTCCCGCCGGCCAAGGACGTCGCCCAGGGTCCGGGCCACCGGGCCGTGGCCGGCGAAGACGTCGGCGATGGACCGGCCGACGTAGTGCTCCGGCTCTTTTTTCTCGCCCATGAAGTGGGCCAGCCAGCGGTTGACCAGGATCACCCGGCCGTCGGGATCGGCCACCACGCAGGGCATGGTCACGGAGTCGAGGATGCCCTTGGCGAATTCCAGCTCTTCCTTGAGCTTGGCCACCATGGCCCGGATGGAGCCGGCGAGGTGCGCCATCTCGGCCGACAGGTCCGCCTCGACCCGGGCGTCGAGGTCGCCGCCGGCCACCCGGTCGGCATAGCCCACGATGGCCTGGATGGGCCGGTTGAGGAGCCGGCGGACGAAGACGAGGCTCAAGGCCGCCATGGCGGCCAGGAGCACGAGGGAGGCGACGACGAGCTTGACCACGATGGCCCGGATGGCGCTGTCGAGCTCTGCCGCTTCGGCGGCCACGGCCCGGTCGATGCCGTCCACGTAGTCGCCCATGCCGATGATCCAGTTCCAGGGCTTAAACAGCATGACGTAGCTGAGCTTGGGGAAAAGCTCGGCCGATTCGCCGCCGCCCGGCAGCGGCTTGGTCCAGGCGTAATTGACGTAGCCGTCGCCGGCCTGGGACACGGCTTCGAGCATGGCCTGGGCCAGGTTCTTTTTGCCCGAGGGGAAGGGCGTCACCGGCCCGTCCTGGCCGGCCTGCAGGGAGGTGGCCCGGTCGAAGGCCGGCATGTCCATGACCTTGCCGTCGAAGTCCGGCCGGATGGGGTGCATGACCATGCGCGGCGTGGGGGCGGTGGTGTCGTAGATGAAGAAGTAGTTGCCGTCGAGCAGGCGCATCTTGGACACCAGCGCCTTGGCCTCGGTCTGGAGCCGGGCCGTCTCGTCCTCGATCCAGGCGCCGGAGCCGAAGATCCAGCCGAGTTCCGGCACGAGCCGCACATAGGAAATCTTGGGCTTGGGCTGGCCCGGGGCCCCGGGCTTGTCCCACATGTAGGCCACCATGCCCTGGCCCTTGTCCTTGGCCACCTGGACCATGTCGAGGAAAAGGGCGGTGCCCTTGGGATCGCGGTAGCCGGACAGGTCCTTGCCGTTTAGGGCCGGCTGGGTGGGGTGCATGACCATGCGGGGGGCCATGTCGTTGATCCAGACGTAGTTGCCGTCGTCGAACCGGGCGCTTTGCGTCATGGCCGCGATATGGGCCTCGATCGCCTCGCGGGGGAGGGTATCCTTGTTGGCCCGGTAGTAGGCCTCGGCCTGGTTGGCCACGGCGTCCACCACGCCTTTCAGGTGGTCGTGGGTCCTTTTCTTGAGGGCCTGCTCATCCTTGGAGACCCCGTAGAAATAGTTGACGACCTCGTAGGCCTGCTTGACGGCTTCGCGCTGGCGGTCCTTGGCCTGGGCGAAGAGCTTTTTTCCCAGTTCCCGGCCGCTCGCCTCGCGGTAGTCGCCCAGCTGGTAGAGGAAAAAAGCCATGGTAAAGACGGACAGCGTGGTCAGCATGGCAATGCAGACCATGGCGATCTTGAGGCTGATGGACCAGTCCCGGAGTTTTGTCATGGTGCGTTCCCAGCATGGTGCGTGTTGGAGGAGAGCGTGCCCTGCCGGGCCGCGGCGAACCGGAGGCCAGGGAAGACGCTACGCTTATGCGTTACGCTATGACCCAAGGGGGAAGCGATGGCAAGGTGTCTGGGTGGCTTCCCTTTTCATCCGGCCTTTGGCATAACGGCGTGAAGAAACGGCCATGATGACTTTTTCCGAATTTTCCACCCATCTTTTCGATCCCCTGCACACCTTCTGGGAACACCCCCGCACCCGGCGGGTCGTGGCCATCACCCAGGTGGCGGCCTTTCTCGCCGGCATCCTCGGCATCGAGCTGAACCGGCTCGGGCTCCTGCCGCCGGCCCTGGCCCACATCACGCCCACTTCCCATTTCTACGCCATAAGCCTGGCCTTCACCCTGGTCCTCATCCAGGAGGTGGTGGACCTGATTTTCGTCCTGCCCTGCTCGGTGACCAAGTCGCTCGGCAAGCAGTTCGAGGTTTTGTGCCTGATCTTGTTGCGCGACGCCTTCAAGGAGCTGGTCAACCTCCACAGCTCGGTCATCGAGATCGAGACGGGCCACGTCCTTTTGCCCATGCTGGCCGACGGGGCCGGGGCACTCCTCGTTTTCAGCGGCCTTGGCCTCTATTACCGCCACCACCGGAACCGGCCGCAGCCCCGCAAAGGCCCCTGGCTCTATCCGTTCGTGGCCAACAAGAAGTTCCTGGCCTTCTGCCTGCTCCTTTTCTTCCTCGGTTTCGGCGTATGGGTGATCTGGCAAAGCGCCGCGGACGGCCGGCCCCACGACTTTTTTTCAGTCTTCTACACGGTGCTGATCTTCACCGACATCTTCATCGTGCTCCTGTCCCATACCTACCAGCCGTCGTTCCGGTCGGTCTTCCGCAATTCCGGCTTCGCCCTGGCCACGCTCTTGATCCGTTTCGCCCTGGCCGCCCCGGCCTACTACGCGCCGCTGCTCGGCGTGGTGGCCATCTGTTTCGCCTTCGGCGTCTCCGTGGCCAGCGACGTGTTCGAAAAAGACACCTGAACCGGCCCGCCGAAGGCTCCAGGCCGCGCCCCGGAGGCATCCATGGAAGACAACACCCCGCTTTTTTCCCCCATCGGCATCATCCGTACGCCGTTTGCCACCCTGGAAGGCATGCCCATCCAGCCGGCCGGGGCCCGGGACGCCGTCGGCCGGCTGGAGCTCGACCCGGAACTGGCCCCGGCCCTGGCCGATCTGGACGGCTTTTCCCACATTTATCTTCTCTACCGCTTCCATGCCGCCACCGGCTTTTCCCCGACCGTGACCCCCTACCTCGACACCACGCCCCACGGCCTGTTCGCCACCCGGGCCCCCCGGCGGCCGAACCCCATCGGCCTGTCCCTGGTGGAGGTGGTGTCGGTCGCCGGGAACGTGGTGACCGTGCGCGGCATCGACGTGCTGGACGGCACGCCGCTTCTGGACATCAAGCCCTACGCCCCGGCCTTCGACGCCCCGGCCGGGCCGGTGCGCGCCGGCTGGATGGAAGGCCGGGCCGCGGCCGTGGCCGCCACCCGGGCCGACGACCGGTTCGTTTCTCCAGCCTGATCCAGGCATCCCCCCGGACGCGACCCTAGGTCGTCGCCTTGATGACGACCAGGGTCACGTCGTCTTCCAGGGGCAGGCCGGCCTTGAATTCCCGCAGGTCGGCCACCAGCGCGTTGATGATGGCCGAGGCCGCGCCGCCGGCCTCGCGGCGGACCACGGCCTCCATGCGCTCCTTGCCGTACATGACATCGCCCTTGCTTCGGGCCTCGTGGATGCCGTCGGTGTAAAGGACCAGCACCTGGCCGGGAGCCAGCCACGGCCGGCGCTCCTCCTCGTAGGTCCAGTCCGCGAAGGCCCCGAGCGGAATGCCGCTGCCCATGAGCTGTTCGAAGCCGTCCGTTTCCGGATCGTAGAGCAGGCCCGGGTCGTGGCCGGCCCGGCACCAGACCAGCTCGTTGGCGCTCCTGTCCAGGCGCAGGAAAAAAAGCGTGATGAACCGGCCCGTCAGATGCGTGTCCTGGCACAGGAGGCCGTTGACCTCGGTGAGGAGGGCCCCCGGCCCCGGATGGTCCATGGCCCGGCCGCGCAGAAGCGCCCGCCCCGTGGCCATGAAAAGCGCCGCCGACACCCCGTGCCCGGTCACGTCCCCGACCACGATGTCGGCATGGGCCGCGTCGTCCTGATTGAATTCCAGGAAGTCGAAATAGTCGCCGCCGGTCTCGTCGCAGTAGAGGCTCAGCGCCGCGATATCGAGGCCGGCCAGGGCCGGCGGCCGGCCCGGCAGGAGGTTCTGCTGCACCTCCATGGCGAGGGTCATGTCGTTTTTGAGCTTTACCCGCTCCAGAAGCTGGGGGGCCATGTCGTTGAACGACCGGGCCAGCTCCCCGAGCTCGTCCCGGCCGCGCGGGGCGACGCGGACCGAAAAGTCGCCCTCGGCCAGCCGCCTGGCCGCCTCGGCCAGCTCCTTGACCGGCCGGGTGACGGTCTTGGACGCGGCAAAGGACAGGGCCACCACCACGGCCACGGCCGCGGCCACGAACCAGCCCATCTGCCCGAGCATCCGCGACACGGCCCCAAGGACCCGGGTTTCGGCCGTTTTCGCGCCGGCCACCACCACGTCGCGGGGCGCGGCCAGGGCCACGGCCAGGTCCTTCTTGGCGATGGGCGCGTAGGCGACAAGCGTGTCCTGGCCCTTGTAGGCCATGCGGCGCACCCCGGCCCGGCCGGCGGCCAGGTCATCGATGGCCGCCTCCAGGGACGCCGCGTCCGGGGATTCGATCCGCTCAAGCTCCACCGGCGCGGTCCAGTCCAGGGACTTCTGGGCATAGTCCCGGCAGGCCACCACCACCAGTTCCGGCCGGCCGGACAGGGTGTTGTGGTTGACCGAGACCACCATGGCCCGCATCCGGTCGGTCCAGGCCCGGGACAGATCGGTTTCGAGAAAAAGGTTTCCCATGGGAATGTCGCAGCCGGCCACGCCGAGGACCGTGCCGTCCGGGGCGCGCAGGGCCAGGGCCATGGTGGCCAGCACCTGCCGTGTCACGGCGTCGGTCATGATGTCCCAGGTGATGCCCGGGGAGGCGGCGGCGTTGGCGTACCAGGGCCGGCGCCGGGGGTCGTAGCCGGAAGGGTAGCCGCCGTGGCCGGGATAGGCGGCGTGCAGGCCCGAGGCCAGACCCACGTAGCCGAAAAGCATCAGGTTTTTGTGGCGGGCGAAAAGGGTCCGGTAAAAGGGCAGGGTGTTGGCCAGGGCCGCGATCTCGGTCCGGGCGGCCTGGGGCGACCGGCCGGGGGGCAGGTGGAAGGACAGGTGGTCGTAGCTTGCGGCCACGTCCGTGCCGGGCAGGGTGACGAGCCCGGACGCCGGCACCGCCCCGGCGTCGAAATCGGTGTCCAAAAGCGGGGCGGGGCCGAGCGGCTCCCGGGGCGCTGCCAGCAGTTCCCGGGTGGCTTCGTTTGCCGTGAGCGACAGGGAGGTTTCGAGCAGGTCCAGGGTGTCGGCGCAGTCCTCGCCGAGCATGTCCGCGGTCTGGAGCAGCTCCTTGGAGGCGATTTCCTCCAGGCCGGCCATGGCGCCGCCGGCCAGTTCCCGGCCGAGTTCCCCGGTCTGCCGCCAGGCGTAGAACCCCAGGGCGCACAGCGGGGTGATGACCACCACCAGGAGGAAACACAGGAACTTTGACCTGATACGCATGGGACGCTCCGCAAGGCGTTGGGGATGTCCGTGCTGCATAGGCGGTTAGGGCCCGGCGGGCAAGGGCCGCAGGCCGGCCGGCCTGCCGCACGGTCATTGTTCTTTCTTCAGATCCTTGAGCGTGGCGGAGTAGGCCCTGAAGACGTGTTGCCGACTCAGCATGCCGAGCACCGTGTCGGGCTGGTCCTGGGCCACCACGGGCAGCTGGCTGAGGTCGGTCTCGATAAAAAGCATGAGCGCATCGTAGAGCGACATGTCGGGATTGACGGCCACGGGCTGGCGCATGAGGTCCCGGACCAGGACCAGATCGTGGAGGGAAGCCTCGAACAGGACGTTTCGCACGTCCTGCACGGCCAGGATGCCGGTCAGCTTGTCGGCGTCGTTTTTGACCGGGAAGACCAGTTCGCTCGTGCCGGCGATGATGTCGGCCAGGGCCTTGAGGGTCACGCCCTCCTCGAGGATGGTGGACCGGCCCGGCACGAAGACGCTCGCGACGGGCACGGCCTCCAGGATGTTGGTGGTGGCGTCGGCCACGTGGGCCGGGGAGGTGAACTTGTTGTCCTCCTGGTTCTCGTAGAGGTGGATGTCGTCGCAAAGGACGAGGGCCACGGCCGAGCAGAGCATGAGCGGGGCCAGGAGCCCATAGCCCTGGGTGATCTCGCAGACCATGATCAGCGGCCCGATGGGGGCGTGGGCCACGCCCGCGAAAAAGGTGGCCATGCCGACCATGGTGTAGCCGCCGGGCTGGGTGACGATGTCCGGCCGCAGCCAGTGCCCGGCCTGGCCGACCATGCCGCCGGCCGCGCCGCCGAGAAAAAGGGCCGGCGCGAACATGCCGCCGGACAGGCCGGAGCCGATGGTCAGCGAGGTGGCCAGGACCTTGCCGCAAAAAAGCCCGGCCAGGAACCCGAGCCCGAGCTGGCCGTTGACCGACAGCTCCAGCCAGCCGTACCCGCCGCCCAGAAACTGCGGATAGACCATGCCGAAAAGCCCCATGCCGAGGCCGCCGAGGACCATGGAGGGGGTCAGGCCGAAACGCGCCTGGATTCTGCCGAAGACCTGGAACTTGAAAAAAAAGAACGTGCGCAGGAAAAATCGGGCACCAAGCGAGACCACCACGGCCAGGACCAGGTAGAAGGGCAGCTCCAGCGGGCTTTTGAAGACGTACTGCGGGGTGCGCAGGATGGCATCCGTGCCGAAAAAAAAGGTGAACAGCGTGTAGGCCACCACGGCCGAGACCACGGCAGGGAGCAGGGCCTCGGCCTCGAAATCCTCGGAATAGAGGACTTCCACGGCCGTGATGGCCCCGCCGAGGGGGGCCCGGAAAATGGCCCCGAGTCCGCCGGCCGCCCCGGCCAAAAGCAGGATGCGGCGCTGCCGGGCGGTAAGCCCCAGCTTCTGGGCCAGAAACGAGCCGAGGCCCGCCCCGAGCTGGGAGATGGGGCCTTCCTGGCCGGCGCTGCCGCCGGAGGCGATGGTGGCGATGGCTGTGACGCCCTTGAGCAGCGGCACCAGCGGCCTTATGACGCCGGCCTTCTTGTGAAAGGCCTTGATCATGGCGTCGGTGCCGTCGGTGGCGCCGTCCATGGCCTCGGGGATGAACCGGGTGATGAGGAGGCCGGTCACAAGGCCGACCGCCGTGGTGAAGACCGGGATGAGCCAGGGCCGGTAGGGCCCGGGTTCGGCGAGGACCAAGGATTCCCCGGACGGGTGGGGCAGGGTCAGGCCGGCCAGATGCGTCAGGAGCAGGTGGCCAAGCGATTCGAGGCCGAGGTAGAACAGGATGGCCAGCAGGCCCGACCCGAGGCCAGCCACCACGCCGAGGACCAGCCACCGCACCAGGGCCACCCGGATGTAGCGCCGGGTGAGGCGCTTGAAGAAAAGGGCCGGCTGGCGGAAGATCGTCGGCCGTCCGCGCTTCGGGGCGGCCGCAGGCGGCGCCGGGGCGGGTTGGCCCGGCTCGGGCTTTTCGGGCGGGGCGGCCATGGGGCGCGGGCGGTCAGGGCCGGGCGTCCGGCGCGGCCAGGATCATGCGGGCCAGGCCCACGTCTTCCCGGATGCGGGTGATGAGTTCGTCCGGGCCGGAGAACTTCTTTTCCGAGCGGATGCGCTGGACGAAGTGGACCCGGATCGGCTCGCCGTAGATCTTGCCCTTGTAATCGAGGATGTGGGCCTCGACGGCCATCTCGAACTCCCCGAAGGTCGGGTTTCTGCCGATGTTGGCCACGCCCGGCCGGATGGAGCCCTCGACCTCGACCCAGACGGCGTAGACGCCGGAGAGCGGCACCAGCTCGTCGCGAAGGGCCAGGTTGGCCGTGGGGAAGCCGAGCTTGCGGCCGCGCTTCTGGCCGTGGGCCACGGTGCCGCGCACCTGGTGGAACCGGCCAAGGAGCGGCCTCGCGTCCCAGACCTGGCCGGCTTGCACCATGTCCCGGATGCGGGTGGAGGAGACGACGGCGCCGTTTATGATGACCGGGTCCAGGCGTTCGACCCCGAAGCCGTATTTCTGGCCCAGGGCCGAGAGGAGCTCGAAATTGCCCTTTCGCCCCTTGCCGAAGGCGTAGTCGTAACCGATGACGAGTTGCCTGAGCGAAAGGCCCTCGACCAGGATTTCGCGCACGAAGTCTTCCGGCTCCCGGGCGGCCAGCTCCCGGGTGAAGGGCAGGACGACCGCCACCTGGATGCCGACCGCCTCGATGCATTCGAGCTTGTGCTCGGTCGAGGTGATGGCCGGCGGGGCGGCGTTGCCGAGCAGCACCCGGCGGGGATGGGGATCGAAGGTCAGGGCGGCGCTGACGAGCGAAGCGGCGGCCGCCCGGTCGCGCACGCGCTGGAGGAGCTTCACGTGGCCCATGTGCACGCCGTCGAAGTTGCCGATGGTCAGGCAGACGCCGTTTAGGGCTTCGTGGATATCCTCGACGCGGGTGACGACAATCATGGGTGTGGTTGGTCCGGCGGGCGCTGGTGGCAGACGTTCGCCCACGGGCCTTTGTTGCTATCCCAAAAGAGGACCGGCTTCAACCGGGGGTTCCTGTGGGTCGGTTTGAAAAAATCGCGGGCCGGGCGATTTTTCTCTTGCCAAGCCGGGTCCGTTTGCGTAGAAGCCTTCTTCTGCACCGCGCCGCCGAAGTGGTGGAATTGGTAGACACGCTAGGTTCAGGGTCTAGTCCTCGCAAGGGGGTGGGAGTTCGAGTCTCCCCTTCGGCACCACAAGCAAGCACAGGCTGGGAGTAACTTCCCGGCCTTTTTGCTTTTTTTCGCCGGAAGGGCCGCCCGTCAGGGCGGTTTTCACCGCGCAATCCATCATTTGGGCAACGGGTACGAACTGCTGGTCCGTTTTGCTGGTACGGACCGGGGCAGGGTTCCAGGCGGCCGGTCGCGCCCTTGTCTCCCCTTTCTCCCGTGTGTTTCCGCTCTTGTCTTTCCGTTATGTATTGCCCGCATCGTGGGGCAGGGCTTCATGGCCTCTCCCGGACGAGTCTGACGGCGTTGCCTTTGTCGTACGGGTTGCAACCCGGCGAGTCGTTTTTTTGTGGGGCCCTGGTGGGGAGGCGTTGGGTTGGACTGTCGAGGGAGAGGGCAGGCAGCCGGCGCAATAATTTTCCGGGAGACGCCGGAAGCCTTGTCAAAGAAAGGAAAGGGATGGTATTTTTCTGGCAATTCGATCTTGAGGGATATTTCCCGTCCGGGAAGTGACTTTCGTGTGTTCCGATTGCAGCCGGAGTAGCGCAGGCGGTCTTCCGTGCGGTGTGATTTTTGCGGAAATGCCGGAAGCGGGCGGCCGCTGCCGGATCGTGGCACGCTGCGGGAACGATTCTTGATTGGGGAGCGGGCGCGGATTGGGGCGACGATACGTGACAGAACCCAGTTGATTTCCATGGCTGTGCATGCCGCAGTGGCAGGCACTCTAAAAAAGACCCGGGGGTGATGAAATGGCGACGACGTACGCGAGTCTCTTGGAATACGATCAAAGTGTTTATTTCAATGCCAGTCAGTACGAGACAAACAAGGCTTCTTATAACAATGCGCATGCGGTGAATGGTATAACGAATTGGACGGCCTCGTCTGTTGATGCTGTTTTTCAGTCGGTTGGCTTGACGCCATTGCAGCATTACGAAAAGTATGGCGCATTCGAGGATGTGAATCCCTCCGATCTGTTCGATACGAGTTCCTATTATAGTTCCAAGGCCAGCCAATTGACGGCGACGACGGGCTCGACCTGGACAAGCACCCAGGTCGAGAGCGTTTTCCAGCAGTCGGACATTGATCCGATCACACATTATGCCTTGTATGGTGCTTCCGAGGACGTCTTTCCGACCACCAATTTTGCCTCGCTCAAGGTGACGTACACGAATGCCGATGCCATCGCGGCTTCCAATGACAACAGGGTCGATAGTTTGGTGACGACAACGGCCTGGCTGTTCGAACAGCCGACGAGTTGGAACTGGAATGATCTCGCCTCGACGCAAAGCAATACCCTGTACTATATGTTTCCCACCTCGGCGGACACTGTCCAAAGCCAGGGCTTTTCCGCGGCCAACCTGTCCCAATTCGCCGGATTCAATCAGAACCAGAAAGCTGGGGCCGTGGAGGCCCTGACGGAATTGTCGAAAATAACGGGCATCACGTTCGTGGAGACGACCGACGCCAATCTGGCCAACATCTACATGTTCGGGAGCGACATCGGAAACGATGTCGCGGGATTGGCGGATGCCGGAACCCAGAGGTATAAGATCACGGTGGCCGTCAACAGCACGTACAGCACGACGGCAGATCTCCGGTCCGGCACGGGGGACCATGAATTGATCGAGCACGAGTTGGGCCACGCCCTCGACATGAAGCATCCCTTCCAAGGCAGCGTCCAGCTTCCGACGGCGCAGGATAACAACAATTACACCGTCATGTCGTACACGGCCCCAAGCGATACATGGTACAGCGTCAGTTCTTCCATCTACGGCCCCTATGACATCGCTGCCCTGCAATACATGTACGGGACCGATGGCCTCGGCGGCAACCAGGGCTTCGTCAAGGTGGGCTGAGGCAGGGCGCCCCTCGCCGGAACCGGCGGAAGGCGTCGGCGGTTTTGCCCCTGGCCTGGCCGGAAGATGGCGGACGAAAGGCGGGAGGGGCGGCAACCCTCGAAGGCAAAGGCCGGGATAACCTCCCGGCCTTTTTACTTTTGTCCACACGCCCCCGTCGCCGGGCACGGGCGGGATGGCGGTTCCCGGCGTGGGTGATGACGCGACCATGGCGGGGCAGGCGGTCCTCCCGCGCGGGTGTTGCCCAGGGGTCCTGGCCAAAGGCCGTTGACTGGCGCCAAACCTGTGCTAGGCTGGCAAGGCTCGGACTCCCGCCGGGGCGGTCCGGGCGCGCCGCATGAAACGTTTCGGCGCCGTAGGCGGCGCAACGGGCGTCCTTTGGCCGCCGCGCCGGAAAATGGCCGCGAAACCGAAAGGAGCGGGATGATGCCGACCGAATACGTCAGGAAACTGGCCGAAGAGCACGACATGTCCATCGAAGAGGCCGAAAAGAAGTGGGACGAGGCCAAGGAAAAGGCCAAGGAGGAAGGCACGTCGAAGGACTACTACGCCTACGTCACGTCCATTTTCAAGTCCATGATGCACGAGCCCAAGGGCAAGGCGGCCAAGGGGCATGAAAGCAAAAGCCACGAGACCAAGGGCCACGAAACCAAGGGCCACGCGGCCAAGGACAGTGGCCACAAGAAGGCGAAATAGCGGTCGTCACGGGGCCGTGAACGGGGCCACCAGGCCGTCGAAGCCCGTGGCCGCCCGGGCCTTGCACAGGGCCGCGTCGGCCTGGTCGTACCCCTGACGGTCTGGAGGTCCGAGGACTTGACGAACACGGATCGGAGCATGGACACTCGGCGTTTGGAGGAATGCGCGGACGGCGCGCCGGGCCGATTTTTCCACGAACGGGCCGGCCCGTTGCGCCGGGCCGGAAAAAGCCCGCCGCCCGCGAACCACGGGCCGGCCGGGCCGTCGGCCCAGGGAGGAAACGACCGTGGCGGGATTTCCGTTCGACCGGCGAAACGTCTGGCGCGGCCTCGGCTGGCTGGTGCTGCTGTCCGGGCTTGCCCTGGCGGCCGGGCTGTACGTCCGGGCGCCGCAGCCCTCCGAGGACGCCCTCGGCTACGAGGTCATCGACGGCGTGGCCTATCCCCGCCGCCTGGAGGACACCAAGCAGTATGCCCGGCAGATGGAGGCCTACGGCGGCAAGGGGTTGGTTCTGGCCGACGCGGTGCTGCGCTTTCTGGACAGCCTGCGCCGTGGGCGGCGGCTGGCCGTGGTGGTGGCCGTGGGAAGCGTGCTCGCGGCGCTGGTTTTCTTCCAGGCCGCCCGCCGGCCGTCTCCGGGAGCGGGCGGGGAGGACGACCCGGACCATGCGGGCGGCGGCGAAGGCCGTTGAGGCGCCGCGGCTTTGCCCCTTCGGCCACAGGAAAATGCTTCGCCTGGACGGGAAAACCGTTGCGGAAGATCCTGGTCTTGTTGCCCGGCCGTGGCCATAATGCTACGTGTCGCCGAATGCATCTTCTGTCCGGGCCGGCGCCCGCCGCCGGTTCCCGAGCCCTCCGGCCGCCCGCCGCCGGAAGGCCCCTTTGCCCGATACGGGAGCGCCAATGGAGCACGAGACCCCTGTTCCGGTTCAGCCGGAGATCCCGGAACGGGCCGATTTTCCGGTCGTGGCCATTGGCGCCTCGTCCGGCGGGCTGCCGGCGCTGACCGCGCTGCTGGGAGGCCTGCCGCAAGGATTCAGGGCCGCCCTGGTGGTCATCACCCATACCCCCGCCGATGTGAAAAGCCATCTGGCCCAGGTGCTGGCCGGGATTTCCCGGCTGCCGGTGCGCGAGCTGTCCGGAAGCGACGTGGCCGAGCCCGGCCTGGTCTACGTCCTGCCGTCGGGCTGGGACGCGTCCATCCAGGACGGCGTGCTGCTCCTGACCGAGCGCCCGGCCGGCCAGCCCCACCATCCCGTAGACCGGTTCATGGCGTCCCTGGCCCGGGACAGGGGGCCCGACGCCATCGGCATCGTCCTGTCCGGAGCGGGGTCGGACGGGGCCCTCGGGGTGCGCGACATCAACGCCGCCGGCGGCCTGGTCATGGTCCAGAGTCCGGACACCGCCCTGCATGACAGCATGCCTCTCTCGGCCCTGCGCACGGGCGTGGCCGACATGGTCATGCCCGTGGAATCCATGGTCGAGGCCCTGGTCAGGGCCGTGCCCAGGGAGGACTGCCCGCTGCCGGACGATCCCGCCCAGGCCCGGCGGGCCGCGGACTGCGCCGCCCTGGACCGGGTCCTGTCGCTTTTGCTCGAACATACGGGCCACGATCTCGGCGGCTACAAGACCAGCACGGTGCTGCGGCGCATCCACAAGCGCATGCTCCTGGCCGGCGTCAGCGACCTTTCCGGCTACGCCGATCGGCTGGCGGCCGACGGCGCGGAGCGGACCCGTCTTTTCGGCGACCTCCTGATCGGGGTCACCGCCTTTTTCCGCGACGAGCAGGCCTTCGCCCTCCTGGCCGAAAAGGCGCTGCCGGCCATATTCCGGGAGCTGGGGCCCGGGGCGCCCCTGCGGGCCTGGGTCGCCTGCTGCGCCACGGGCGAGGAGGCCTATTCCGTGGCCATGCTCCTGGCCGAGTGCGGCGAGAAAGCGGGGCTGGCCCCGCCGGTCAAGATCTTTGCCACGGACATCGACACCGCCGCCCTGGATGTGGCCCGAAAAGGCGTCTATCCCCTCGCCTCGGCCGCGACCATGGGGAAAAAACGGCTTGCTGCCTGGTTCCGGTGCCACGGGGAGAAATGCGCCGTCGCCCCGGACCTGCGGGAAAACATCGTCTTCGCGGTCCACGACCTGCTGCGCGACCCGCCGTTTCTCGGCATGGACCTGGTCGTATGCCGCAACTTCCTCATTTACCTGAACGCCGATATCCAGGCCAAGGTCATTTCGCTTTTCTCCCATGCCCTGCGCCCGGGCGGGTACCTGCTGCTCGGGCCGGCCGAGGCCATCAGCGAGGGGGCCTCGCGTTTCGAGACCGTGGACAAGAAATGGCGGCTTTTCCGGCGCAAGGCCACGGCCCCCGGCGTTCCCGACCTGCCGGCCAGGCGTGCCCCCCTGCCGCGCCTGGATTTTCCCTCGCTGCCGTCCCGTTTCCTCCAGGCGGGCCCCGACCCCAAGGAGATGGCCGAAACCCTGCTCTTGGCCCGCTACGGCCATCCGGCCGTCCTGATCGACCGGGACGGCCGGGTGTTGCGCCTGATCGGGGACACCAACCCCTACCTGGAATTCGGCAGCGGCGCGCCGAGCCTGACCGTGCGCAAGCTTGCCCGCAAGGCCCTGCGGCCCCATTTGCGGCGGCTCATGGACGCGGCCCTGGCCGACGGCCATGAGCACGCAAGCGGCCTGCTGCCCCTGGACGGGGCCGGGGCGGCCCCGGTCGAACTCCGGGCCATCCCGGTGCCCGACGCCCGGGGCCAGACCGCCTACGTGCTGGTGGTCTTCGAGAAGGTCGCGCCCGATGCCCCGGAACGGGACAGCCTGGTCCGGCAATGCGAGAACGAGGCCGACCTCGTGGCCCGCTACGAGGCGGAACTCGACCTGCTCGGCGACCAGCTCGAACGGTCCGTGGCCGGCTACGAGACCCTGACCGAGGAACTCAAGGCCTCCAACGAGGAACTCGTCAGCATGAACGAGGAACTCCAGTCCTCCAACGAGGAGATGGAGGCCTCCCGGGAGGAGCTGCAGTCGTTAAACGAGGAACTCAGTTCCTTGAACACCGAGCTCCAGGCCAGGATCGAGGAGGTGGCCACGGCCCGGACCTTCGTGGAGAACCTGCTCGCCGCCACCCACCTGGCCACGGTCGTCCTCGACCAGTCCCTGGCCGTGGTCCGGTTCACTCCGGCGGCCCTCGGGCTTTTCCACCTGATTGCGACGGACGCCGGCCGGCCTGTGGAGCAGGTCAAGACCACCTTCGCCGCGGACCACCTTCTGGACGACTGCCGGCGGGTGCTCGACCACGGCGCCGTGGTGGAACGGGAGTTTAGGGCCGAGGACGGCCGCTGGTTCCTGGAGCGGGCCTTCCCCTTCCGCGAGCCTTCCGGTGTTGTGGCCGGGGTGGTGCTGACGTTTACCGACATCACCATGCTCAAGGATGCCGAAGCCGTGCTGCGGCGCGGCAAGGCGGAACTCGAGGCCCTGGTCGACCGCCGTACCGAGGAGCTTCGGGAGCAGGCCCGGCTCCTCGACCTGACCAACGTCATGGTCCGCGACCTCGACAACCGCATCCTCTTCTGGACGGAAGGCTGCCAGCGCCTCTTCGGCTGGACCCGCGAGGAGGCGGTGGGGCGGATTTCTTCCGAACTGCTCGGAACCGAATACCCCGAACCGCAAGCGGCCATCATGGAACGCTTCCTCGAGGACGGCCGGTGGTCCGGGCAGTTGCGCAAGCGGACCAGGGACGGCCGGCCCAAAGACCTGGCCGTGACCTGGCTGCTCAATCGCGATCCGGCCGGCCGGCCCCTGTCCATCCTGGAGGTGGCCAACGACGTCACCGAGCAAAACCGCCTGGAGGCGCAGGCCCGGCGCTGGAGCCGGGTGTTCGAGGCCGCGGAGTTCGGCCTGGCCCACGTCGACGCGGCCGACAACACCTTCATCGAAGTCAACCGGGCCTTTGCCCGGGACCGGGGCTACACGCCCGAGGAACTGGCCGGGCGTCCGCTCTCGGTGCTGTTCCCGCCCGAGACGCGCCAGCGGGTCCAGGCGGCCATCCAGGGCTTTGACGCCACCGGCCACGGCGTGATCGAAACCGAGCACCTGCGCAAGGACGGCAGCCGCATGCCGGTCCTGGTGGAGGTGACCGTGCTGCGGGACGCGGCCGGGAAGCCGGCCTCCCGGGTGGCCTACGCCCTCGACATCACGGAGCGCAAAAAGGCCGAGGAGGCCGTGCGCGACATGGCCCGGTTCCCGAGCGAAAATCCCAATCCGGTTTTCCGGGTGGGCGCGGACATGGCCGTTTCCCAGGCCAATACGGCCAGCCGGGAGTTCTTGCGGCACAGCGGCAGCGGTGAGGGCGAGACCTTTCCCGAAGCCTACCGGCCGGCCGTGCGCGAAGCCTTCGCCTCCGGGGGAGTCACCCAGTTCGAAGCCGCCGTCGGGGAGCGGATGTTTGTTTTTGCCGTCTGTCCGGTCCCGGTCCGGGGCTACGCCAACATCTACGGCATGGACATGACGGCCCGCAAAAAGGCCGAAGAGGCCCTGGCCAAGAGCGAACAGCGGCTGCGCCAGCTGGTGGACCTGGCGCCCGACGCCATCATCATCCAGTCCGGGGGGCGGTTCGCCTACGTCAATCCGGCGACGGTCCGGCTTTTCGGCGCGACCTCGGCCGAGGAGCTTCTCGGCGAGGACATCGTGTCGCACGTGCATCCGGATTCGCGGGAGGCCGTGCGCAAGCGCATCCGGATGGCCAACGAGGAGCGGGCCACGCTGCCGAGCATCGAGCTCGCCTACCTGCGCCTGGACGGCACGAGCGTCCCGGTCGAGGCCGTGGCCGCGCCGTTCGAATACCAGGGCGGCCCGGGCAGCCTGGTCTTCGCCCGGGACATTTCCGAGCGCCGGCGCGTGGCCGAGGAAACGAAGCGGCGCACGGACATGGCCGAGGCCGTGGCCCGGGTGCGCGACACCTACGTGTCGGGCTTGTCCCCGGCGGTCATCTTCGGCACGGCTCTCGGCGAGCTCCTGCGCCTGACCGACAGTAGCTACGGCTTCATCGCCGAGCTCGAAACCGACGACAAGGGCCGGCCCTTCCAGCAGTTCCTGGCCATCTCCAACCTGGCCTGGGAGGCGGGCACGCCCCGGTTCTACGCACAGTACGCGCCGTCGGGCCTCATGACGCACGCCATGGACGGGCTCCACGGGGCGGCGGTGGCCAGCGGCGGGCCGGTCATCGCCAACCGGCCCGGCGAGGACCCCCGCGCCTCGGGCCATCGCCCGGACGGGCACCCGGCTCTCGACAACTTCCTCGGCCTGCCCATGTTCCACGGCCGGGAATGCATGGGCTCCATCGGCCTGGCCAACCGGCCGGAAGGCTACGACAACAGGCTCGCGGCCTCCATCCGGCCCCTGGTCGAGACCTGCGCCCAGCTCATCGAGCGGCTGCGGGCCGAGCGCCGGCTGGTGGCCGCCAAGCAGGCGGCCGAGGCGGCCAGCCTGTCCAAGTCGGAGTTTTTGGCCAACATGAGCCACGAGATCCGCACCCCCTTAAACGGGGTGCTCGGCATGCTCCAGCTCATGCAGACCACGGCGCTCGATTCCGAGCAGAAGGAATACGCCGACCTGGCGGTCAAGTCGTCCCAGCGCCTGACCAGGCTCTTGTCCGACATCCTCGACCTGTCCCTGGTCGAATCCGGCCGGCTGACCATCCGCGAGGCGCCGTGCGCCCCGGCCGACCTGCGGGCGGCGGTGCTGGACCTGTTCGCCCTGCCGGCCCGGGACAAGGGCGTGGCCTTGTCGGTTTTCCTGGACGAGAGCCTGCCGGAGAAAATCGTGGGCGACGAGGTGCGGCTGCGCCAGATCCTTTTTAATCTGGTCGGCAACGCGGTCAAATTCACGGACCAGGGCCAGGTGACCCTGGAGATCGGCCCCGCCTCCCGCCGTTTCGACGCGGCTTTCCGGGTGCTCGTCACCGTGGCCGACACCGGCATCGGCATCCCCGACGACCAGCTCGCGGCCATCTTCGAGCCCTTCGGCCAGGTGGAGGGGGTCTACGTGCGCCGGTTCGGCGGGGCCGGGCTCGGGCTTTCCATCGTGCGCCGGCTGGTCGGGCTCATGGGCGGGGAACTGGCTGTGGACAGCGAGGAGGGCCGCGGGACGATCATGTATGTTTCCCTGCCGCTTCGCCGGGTGGCCGTGCCCGCGCCGCCGGCCGCGCCGGCCGGGGACAGGGCCGAGGCCGGGCCGGGCCTGCGCCTGCTTTTGGCCGAGGACGACGCCGTCAGCATGCTCTCGTTCGCCCGGATGCTCGAAAAGGCCGGCCACCGCGTGGACACGGCCGACGACGGGGCCAAGGCCACGGCCATGGTGGCCCGGGGCGAGTACGACTGCGTCCTCATGGACGTGCAGATGCCGGTCATGGACGGCGTGGCCGCCACCCGGGCCATCCGGGCCGACGCCTCCCTGGGGCAAAAGGCCCGGGTCCCCATCATCGCCATGACCGCCTATGCCATGGCCGGGGACCGCGAGAAGTTCCTGGCCGCCGGCATGGACGACTATGTCAGCAAGCCCGTGGATCTCGACGCCCTGATGGAGGCCCTCAAGCGGGTCCGGGCCGGGCGGGGCGAGACCGGGTCCGGCCCCGGGGAGACGCCGGCCGGCGACGGGGCGTAATCCCTTCCGGGCCGGGCCGTGGCCGGTTTTGCCGGACTACTCGGCCAGTTCCCAGTTCTTTCCGTCCGGTCCCACTTTCGTGGTCACGGTCTGCCGGGCCCCGCAGTGGCGGCAAAAAACCTCCACGGTGCGGGTCGTTTCCGTGCGCGCGGCTTCGGAGGACCGCAGGGCCTCCTTGTCGCAGAAGATGCAGTCGAATTCCGGCTCGGCGCCGAGGGGGGCGGGCTTTCGCAGGGTGAAGCTCATGGTGTCGCTCCTTGCGGGCTGCGGGGGCGGCTTCGGCCGGGTCCGGGGCGGGCAGGCCGGGAGGCCGGCGTCCCCGTCCCGGGACGAACCCCCTGGGTTCGGACCGTCAGGCCCCGGGATCGAGGACGTGCCGGGCCGGGACGATGCAGGTGAAACGACCGGTCAGGACGGTCGTGTCGTCCCGCCGGACCGTGACCGCGACCAGCCGCTTTTTTCCACTTCCTTCCTCTTCCACCGCCTCGGCCGTCACGGTCTGGCCCACGGTCGCCGGGGCCACGAACCGGACTTCGGCCGCGCCGAGCACGACCAGCGGATCGTTGACCGCCAGCATGGCCGCGTAGTCGGCCAGGCCGAACACGAAGCCGCCGTGGACGAGCCCCCGGTCGTCGGCGGCCATGGACGGCAGGAGCGTCAGGCGGACGGTCGCCCGGCCCGGGCCGAGGGCGACGGGCTCGCCGCACAGGGCGGGATCGATGCCGCGATGGGTGTGTGCTTCCATGGTGCCGACCATGCCAAAAGGCCGGGCCCGGGGCAATGCGAAAGCGCGGCTGGCGGGTCGCCTCCCCGCCGCGCCAAAAAAGGAAGGGCCGCCCCCCCTTCCCGAGGGCGACCCGTGGCGCGGCCGGTTGCCGTCGTGGCCGTGGCCGGGCCTAGCTGCCGGAGATCGCAGTGGTGATATTGGTGAAGGTGCCCTGCAGGGTCGTGCCGAGGGTGGTGACGACGCCGACGATGACGGCGGCGATGAGGGCGACCATGAGGCCGTATTCGACTGCGGTGGCCCCTTCCTCGTCGCGGACGAAATTGGTGATGGCGGTGATCATGGTGTGTCTCCCTTTCGTTTATTGAAGATGGTTCTTTTGTCTTTCTTCCGGTCTTGCCACAGCTAAAGCATGGGCCGTGCCAACCGGGTATTTTTCTGTATTGCCTTGAAATGGATGGATAAAAAAGAAATGCCTTCAAATCCGTTCCCCGGATCGTGGAGTGGCGGCGGGGCTGTTCCCGATATTGTGGAACAGGGGGCCGCGGGGCGTCGACTGCGGGTGGGGAAGGACGGGTTAGGGCAAGGCGGGCGCGGGCCCGGACTGCGGGGTGAGCGTGGCCCCGAGGATGCCGAAGCGTTTGCCCGGCGCGGCCTCGGGCGGGATGACCGTAAAGACCAGCCGGCTTGTGCCGGCCGGAAGATCGGGCAGGGCGAGGGTGATCGGCGTGGACAGGCCCGTGGAGGCGATGGCCGTGTCGAGCCCCGGCCCGGCGACGGCGAGGCGCACCGGGGAGAAGGCGATGAGCGCAAAGTCCAGCCGGGCGGCGGCCGGGGCCGGGCCCGGATTGTGAAGGATCACTTCGCCGGTGTTGCCGGCAAAGACCATGGGGCCGGTCAGGGCCCGCTCGGGCAAAGTGAACCCGTCGCCGAAGCGCAGGGTCAGGGAGGCTCCTCCACCGACCGGGTCTGGGGCCGGGGCCAGGGTCCCGGCCGGCACCAGGGTCAGGGCCCCGACCGCCATGTCCGCGCCCGTGACCACGGTTTCGCCAAGCCCCCGCCGGCCGGCGGCGCTGACGGGAAGGACCCGCCAGGACGGGCCGTCCTGGCACAGGAGATCGAAGAACCGGTTGGTGGCGTCCACGACCACGTCCACCCGGTCGGCCCAGAGCGTCGGCGCGTCCGGCCGGGCGGCATAGGGGTCGGGATGCGGCGGCCCCAGGCGCGACACCCGGGCCAGGGCGATGACGGTTTCCTCGGCCGTCGGCGCGGACAGCCGGCGCAGGACGTAGACGGGCAACGCGGGCGGGTGGCCGGGGTCGAGCCCTTCCACCACCCGGACGTGGCGGCCGCTGCGCCGGGCCAGGAAGGCCTCCCAGTAGCCCGGGCCGGTCAGCTCCACGTTGACCGGGGCAAAGAGGTCCGGAGCCACGAGGACTGCGCCCTCCGGCATTTGGGCCAGGGCCGGGCTTTTGGCGAGCAGGGCCGCCGCCCGCCACCGCGAAGCCGAGGCCACTTTGCTTTCGAGGACCGAGGCGTTGACCGAGGCGTTGACGAGGGTTGTGGCCGCGACCAGGACGGCCAGCCCCCCGGCCACGGTCCGTCCCAGACCGGGCCGGCCGGCCAGCCGCCCGGTCAGCCACAGCCCGGCCAGGGCCAGGAGCACGGCCACGGCATAGCCCGAAAAGGTGGAGGTGACGTACCAGTCGATGCCGCGCGTGGTCGGCTCCTGGTAGTCGGGCGACAGGGCGACCAGGAAATTCGGGCCATAGACCGCGTAGACCGCCAGCAGCGCCGGCAGCCAGCGGAAACGCGGCCGGCCGTTTCCCGCGGTCAGGCAGTGGTAGGTCAGCCCGCCGGCGAGGACGGCCAGGGCCAGCCAGGCCGGGGCCAGGCGTGGCCAGTTGGCGGCCAGCCCGGTGAGGTATTGGCCGAAGCCGAAGACCTGCCCGGTGGTGATGGCCGGAAACCGGTTCACGTATTCGAGGTTCAGGGAAAAGGACCCCAGGGGCAGGGCGCTTTGGCTGTAGGCGGCCATGGCCGCCAGGATGCGCAGCGGATGGGCCAGGTCCAGGGCGTTGCCGGCGTACCGGGTGGGGTGCAGGAACCGAAAGCCCAGGTAGAGGGTCAGGTAGACCGGCACGGCCAGGCTGGCCAGGGCCATGGTCCGAAGCCGCAGGCGCGCCCCGCCCCGGCCGGACAGCCAGACGATGCCCCACAGGACCGGCATGTAGCAGAGAAAGGGCTCGTAATGGCAGAACCCGGCAAAGGCCAGCAGGTTGGCGGCCGCGAGCCACCCTCCCCGGCCCGATGCCCCGTGCCGCCACAGGCAGAAGCCGGCCCAGGCCATGCAGAGGAGCCCTGAGTCGAAGACCAGCGGATAGGACGACAGGATGTTGTGGTGCCAGTTGTCCTGGTAAAGGGCCAGGCAAAAAAGGGCGGTCAGCCAGCCCAGGGCCGGGAGCGCGGCCACCCGGGCCACCAGCAGCGACAGCGAACCGATGGCGGCCAGGAACACGGCCAGGGACAGGGCCTTGCGGGCCGGCAGGCTGTCCAGGCGGGAGGCCTGGGCCGTCAGGCCGACGTGGAGGTAGTGGTGAAACCGGCCGGCGTTCGCCGCCAGCTCGGCCACGAAATCCCCGAGCCGGCCGGTGATGGCCTGCTCTTCGTAGACCAGGTCGTCGCTGGTGGTCGGGCCGGTGCGCAGGTACCCGGCAAAGGCGAGCAGGGCCACGGCCAAAAGGACGGCGGCCGGAAGCAGGCGGCAGGCCGGCCCCGGCCAGGAAGGCGGCCTGTCCGGACCGGGGCCGGGCACGGGCGTTCTGGAGAATAACATTTTACAATAATTGTTTTTTTAAAAAATAGGGAAATATTTTCCAGTGTGCGCCACCCTCCCGCCGCAGGCGTTGGCGCGCGGGGTGAGGGCGGCCGTCACGACCGGCCGCCCGTCGACCGGGTGAGGACCTCGGGATTGAGGCAGGTCGGCGGGGTCTGTCCGGCCAGCATGGCCAGCAGGTTCTTGGCGGCCAGGACCGCCATGCCTTCCCGGGCCGTGCTGGTGGCCGAGCCGATGTGCGGGGTGAGGACCACGTTTGGCAGGGCGGCCAGGCCTTCGGCCAGACGCGGTTCGAATTCGTAGACGTCGAGCCCGGCGCCGGCGATCCGGCCTTCCCGCAGGGCCCCGACCAGGGCCGCCTCGTCGATGACCGGGCCGCGGCCGGTGTTGATCAGGATGGCGGTCGGCTTCATGCGGGCGAGGGCGTCTGCGTCGAAGGCGTGGCGGGTCTGGTCGTTTAAAGGGGCGTGGATGCTTATGAAGTCGGCGGTCCGGAGAAAGGCGTCGAAGTCGAGGCGGGTGGCCCCGAGCTCCCGCTCCAGGGCCTGGTTGGGCTTCCTGCCGCCGCAGAAGACCACCGGCATGGCAAAGCCCCGGGACATCCGGGCCATGGCCGTGCCGATGCGGCCCGGGCCGAAGATGCCAAGGGTCTTGCCCGTCACTTCCTGGCCGAGGAACTTGAGCGGCCCCCAGCCGGGGCAGACGCCGGAGCGCAGGAGGGCGTCGGTTTCGACCACCCGTCGGGCCACGGCGAACAGGAGGGCCCAGGCCATTTCGGCCGTGGCCGTGGTCAGGACGTCCGGGGTGTTGGACACGGGCAGGCCCCGCCGGGTGGCTTCCGGCACGTCGATGTTGTCAAAGCCGACCGCGTAGTTGGCGTAGCCGCGAAGCTTCGGGGCGGCCTCGAAAAAGCCGGCGTCGATGCGGTCGGTCAGCTGGCCGAGGACCCCTTCGGCCGTGGCGATGCGGCTAAAGAGCTCGTCTTGGGTCAGGGGCCGGTCCTCGGGATTGACCCACAGGTCGCAGACGTCGCGCAGTAAGGACAGGCCGGGCTCGGGAATCATCCGGGTAACGACCACGCGGGGACGTTGGTTCATGCTGGCGCTCCTTGTCCTCGTCCGGTTGGGGGCCGGTGGCGTTGGGCCCTGGCCCGACAGGGAAATCCCGCGCCTCTATACCGCCGCCCGGGTGGTGGTGTCGAGCCGGCGGCGGGCCTGGGCCGGGCCTTTCCCCGATCCGGCCGGAGCGGGCGCCGGGAACGGGGCCGACCCGGGTCCGTCCGGGGGCGGGCCGGGCCGGGTTCGGGGCGGAGAAAAGCAGTGTTTCCGCAGGTCAAGGCAATGTGAAGTTTGTATGAAGATTTCACTTTACAAAAGGCCCGGAAGGATTATTTCTAGCATCAACGGCACCTCACAAGAGGGTTAACCCAAGCAGGAGGGACAGCCGCGACGAATGCCATCTCCCATACCCGGCGAAGCGAGTCGCCCCTCACAAAGGCAAAAACCGGTGAAAGCCGGAGCCTTTAAAGCGAAAGGACATATCCGATCGCCAAGGAACGCGCAAAACGGTACGGTCCGAAGGGCCGGTACAGACCGTCGCAGACAGTTGGGTGGAAAGGACCTGGTTTCGACAACGCGCAATGTAATCCGAGCTGGAGGTTTGACGCCGACGGGCGCTACAGTTCCATACCCGGCGAAGCGAGTCGCCCTGACAGGAAGGCCGCCTGCGGGCCGAAAAGGCGAAAGGACTTCCCCGATCGCGGGAGAAGCGGCAGAAAAACCTGCCCATGGGGCACGGGGCCGCTTCAGAAAAGGGTAGAGGATCAGGACTTCGGCAACGATGCAAATGCAGCGCGAAAGCGCTTGAAAAAACGAGAACTGTCAATACCCGGCGAGATGCCTCGCCGCGCAGTCGCGGAACCGGAGGTTCTCTCCGGAACCCGCTCGGCGAAGGGAACCGCCCTTTCGCCAGCGCCTGGGAGACGGCCCGGTCGCAACGGCCGGAACAAGCCGCATCCCTGTACGAAGGGTAACAGGAATCGGTTGCAGTAACGAGAAACATGATCATATTGACCTCGCCTGGCCCATCCCGGACCGGGCGAGGTTTTTTCTATTCCCCGGAGGAGCAACACGGATGAGCAGCCAGATCAAGACAGCCCTCTTACTCGGACTCCTCACCGCCCTGATCATGATCGTGGGCCAGGCCCTTGGGGGTCGAAGCGGCCTGGTCATCGCCTTTGGCCTGGCCATCGTCATGAACCTCGGCAGCTACTGGTTTTCGGACAAGATCGTGCTCGCCATGTACGGGGCCCGCGAACTGTCCCCGGCCGACGCCCCGGGCATCCACACCATGGTGGAGGAACTGGCCCGAAACGGCGGCCTCCCCAAGCCCCGGATCATGATCATCGCCCAGGAATCCCCCAACGCCTTTGCCACGGGCCGCAATCCCGACCACGCGGTGGTGGCCGTCACCCAAGGCCTCCTGCGCCTGCTCTCGCCCGACGAGGTGCGCGGCGTCCTGGCCCATGAACTCGGACACATCAAAAACCGCGATATCCTCATCCAGTCCGTGGCCGCGGTCCTTGGCGGGGCCATCGTCATGATGGCCAACATGTTCCAGTTCGCGGCCATTTTCGGCGGCAGCCGCAGCAGCGACGAGGAGGGCGGCGGCCCGGGCCTGCTCGGCGGGCTGGCCATGGCCATCCTGGCCCCCATTGCCGCCTCGCTCATCCAGATGGCCATCTCCCGGTCCCGGGAATTTCTGGCCGACGCCACGGGCGCGCGCCTGTCCGGCACCCCCCTGGCCCTGGCCGGGGCCCTCGGCAAGCTCGACAGCTACGCCCACCAGATCCCCATGCAGGCCAATCCGGCCACGGAAAACATGTTCATCGTCAATCCCTTCGGCGGCCTGTCCATGGCCTCGCTCTTCTCCACCCACCCGCCGACCGAGGAGCGCATCCGCCGCCTGCGCGATATGGCCGGCCGCTGAGGCGGGCGCCACGAAGGAAGGGGGACGGAGGGGGAGGGGAGACGGAGGAATGCCTCCGGCGGCCAAAGGGCTCTCGCCCTTTGGAAACCCTTTCCACAAGACAAAAAGCCCCCCGGCAGCGTTGCCGGGGGGCTTTTTTATGGATGGAAGGATGGCGGGGACGTCCCGTGTCCCCCGTCGGGCTTACGGCCGGACCGTTTCCGGGATCCCAAAGGGCGACAGCCCTTTGGCCGCCGGAGGCTTTCCCCCCGTCCTTTCCCGCATCCGCGCTACCGGGCCACGTCCTGGGCGAACTCGTCGATCCAGTAGATCCGGTCGGCCCGGCATTGCAGGTCCGTGGACACGCCGTTTTTGAAGACCAAAAGCTCGAAGCGCTTGTTTTTCTCGGTGATGTACTCGATGGCGTCGAGCAGGTCGCTGTCGCCGGACGACAGGATCAGGGTGTCGTAGTTCTCGATGTGGGTCAGCGCCAGGGTGGCCAGGCCCACGTCCACGCCCTTTTGCTGCTCGCGGCTCAGCCGGTGGGCCCGGTCGTTGGGGCAGGAGACCGGGACCTTGCGGCGGTCCTGTTCGCAGTAGAGGTCGGTGATCTCGCTCGAGCGCAGTTCGTAGAGCTTGGTGATGATTTTCGGGCCGAGGGGCGGGGCGCTGCGCATCCAGTTGTAGAAGGCCACCTGGGAGTCCGGGGTGGGGTGGGGCACGGAATTGAGGTAATAGGCCCGCCAGAGCGGCTCTTCACTTTCCAGTCTGTTTCGCAGCTTCACATAATCGATGCTGTACTCCCGGCTGTAAATGGATTGTCCCCGATACATGTAGCCCGCGTCTATCAACCAGAGTCTGCGATTGAGCATGCGTCTTTCCTGTGTTTTTTCAGTTGTCCGTCCGAGGTCTCTTTCTTATTGAAAGGCGTACCGCACGTGTTTCCTACCCCAGTATACCGGAAACGGGCGGCGCTGGAAGGAGAAGATGCAAGGATGGATTTATCTAAATAAATAAGACAGTTAATTCGAAAGTGAAAAGAAGGCCGGCCCGAGGGCGGGAGGTGGGCCGGCGCTGGCCGCGACGAGGGAGGAGGGGGGCACAGGCCCAAGCGGGTCTCCCGCTTCCCGGCCTCAGGGTTTGCGGATTTCCACCCACACGCCGTAGGGATCGCGACGGACCGTGGCGCCCCGGACGCCGGCCTCGTCGAGGACCCGGGGCAGATAGCCGTCGTCCTTCCAGGCGTTGCGTTCGTCTTTGGGGCCGTCGCCGGACCACGTGGGGCGCATGGCCCGGACCTCCTCGATGGGCTGGTAGCGGCTGAAGCCACAGCCGACCAGGGCCGCCCCGCCCGGGGCGAGGACCCGGTAAAGCGCGGCAAAGGCCGCCGTGTGGTCCGGCCAGAACGGGATCGAGCCCCGGCTGATGAGCAGGTCCACGGAGCCGTCCTCCAGTGGGATGTCGGTCACGTCGGCGGTGAGAAATCGGAACCGGTCCGGCGGCAGGGCGTGGCGGGCGACATTTTCCCGGGCCATGGCCAGCACTTCGGGCTGGGCGTCGAGGCCGACCAGGTTCAAGTCGGTGATCTTGGCCAGTTCGATGAGGACTGCGGCGCTGCCGGTGCCGACATCGAGGCACAGGCCCTGCGTGATGCCGAAATCGTCCACGATCTGTCGGGCCAGAAGCGGGTACATGGCCGCGAAACGGTGGTTGGCGTCGTAGCGGTAGAAATCCGGGTCTGCGAGGGGCTGGGGCATGGCGGTTCCTTGCACGGGGTGTCGGGGCCGAAACCCGCCGGGCTGGCGGCGCGGCGACCGGGTATGCCGACAGCATACCGCCGCCCCGGCGCCTGGCGCAAGGTGACTCTGCTTTTCTTTTCTGCAGCGGTCGCAGGGGGATAATGGAGGAGCGCGGACAAAAAACCGACACGCGTCTCCGGAAAACCGGTACGCTGCCGGGAAGGAGGAAAAAAGGCCGGGACAAACGTCCCGGCCTTTGACACTCAAGCTTACGGCTACGGTCCTATCGCGGATGCCCTGGGGTGCGCCTGCCCGTGGGCATGCGAGGACCGGGGCCAGTGGCCGTCGCCGGTAGAGGTTCTACCAGCGGCCGCCGCCGCCGCCGTAACCACCGCCGCCGCCGCCACGACGGCCACCGCCGCCGCCGCCGCCGGAGCGGGGCTTGTCCTGGGCCTCGTTGACCTTCAGGGTACGGCCGCCGAGTTCCTTGCCGTCCAGAGCCTGGATGGCGGCGTTGGCGCCTTCGTCATCCATCTCAACGAAGCCGAAGCCGCGCAGACGGCCGGTTTCCCGGTCGGTGATGAGGTTGACGCTGATCACTTCGCCGTAAGGGGCGAAATGGTCACGGACATCGTCTTCCGAAGAGGAGAAGGACAGGTTACCAACGTAAAGTTTCTTCGACATGTACTGTAGCTCCGGTCTTTGGCATGGTCTGTTTTCGGCGTTTGGAGGTCAACTTCCTCAAAGTCCAAGAATCGAAAGAAGTCATGCGCGTTGATGATAATGGCCTATTTTACACGGACCGAAGACAAACACAACAAATATATGGCCCGCGGCACAGGTTTTTTTTTCATAAATTTGAGGCGGTAAGAAGGCGATCGGTCGCCGGTCCGCCCGCATCCCGGGCTTTGGCCCGGCCCGGCCCGGGAGGGCCTGGCCCAGGCGTCCCCGTTTGGCCCGGCCGGACGCCGTTTCGACCCCCGCGCCGGCCCGTCCGCCTCAGCCGAGGACCGCGTAGCCCACGGTGACCAGGAGGATGCTCGCCGCCCGGAAGGCCTGGTTGTGGAGGATCAGCCGCGCGGCCGTGCGGGGTTTGAAGATGCCGGCGTAATACGGGAACTGGTGCCGGAAGGCCCGCATGGGCGTGGACAGGATGTTGCCGACGAGAAGCGCCAGGACCACCTGCCGGGTCGTCAGGTCGCCGGCCCCGAGCATGGCCCCGGCCGCGGCCAGGCCGGCCGTGGATTCGGCCACCACCTGGAACATGACGATGCTGATCGCCTGGGGCGTGAGAAAGGACAGGAAGCCGAGGTGGGCCGACAACCATTTTTCCACGGCGTCGAAAAAACCGAACACCGTTATATAGTGGATACCGATATAGATGGGGACCGTAAACAGCACCATGGACCGGATGCGGCGGGTGAACCGGTGCCAACCCTTGCGCAGGGCCTTGCCCCAGGAAAAGTCGTTGTCCTTTAAATGGCAGACCACGCAGCCGTCCGGGAGCGGCGGCAGGACGGCCCGGCCGTAGACCAGGATGGCGACGCTGCGCAGGAGGGCCGCAAAGAGGGTCAGCCCGACGTAGAGGCCGGCCGGGCGCGGTCCGAGAAAGGGGACGGTCACGAAAAACATCTGGGGCAGGTGCAGGAAATAGGTGGGCAGGCTGTTAAAAAGGTTGGCCAGCACCAGTTCCCTGTCGGACAGCCGGCCCGCGCCGTAGGCTTCGGCCAGAAGCGAGTTGGCGGCCATGCCCGAGAAAAAGGCCATGGAAAAGCTGGCGCCGACCACGTCTTGCAGATGCCCCAGGCGGATGACGGGCGCGGCCAGCCGGGCCAGGAAGCGGGTCCAGTTGAGGGCCTCGATCAGGTTGGCCACAAGGAGGCCAAACGCCAGGGAAACGAGCAGCCGGCCAAGCGGCCACAGCAGGGTGTGCCAAGTGTGGGTCAGGTCCATGCAGGCGGAGGTATAGTCGGCGGGGGTGGCTTTGGGAAGCGCGTCCGGGCCCGGGTGGATGTTTTTTTCGTTTGCCGAAGAAATATCCTTGACAGGCGAACGCCAGGCGCATAATGAATTTCTTCCCGTGTGGGCCGTTAACTCAGTCGGTAGAGTATCTGCCTTTTAAGCAGAGAGTCGCTGGTTCGAGCCCAGCACGGCCCACCAGCAAAGCGTCCGTCCCCATCGTCTAGTGGCCTAGGACGGCGGCCTCTCACGCCGCTAACAGGGGTTCAAATCCCCTTGGGGACGCCAAGACTTCAATGGCGGCAAGGGCCTGCAAAGGCAGGGTCTTGCCGCTTTTCTTTGTTTCCTACTCTGTCGCTATACTTCCGTCCTTCCTAAAGCCCGTGGGCGTGCTGCCGCAGCACCCCACGGGCTTTTCCTTTTCCGATTGCTTCCGCCCCTCCTCCCTGCCCTCTCTCCCTGCAAAGGCCGCTCCGCGTTTACGTGGCGGCCTTCCGAGGGCCGTCCCGCGCCGTGACCCCGTGCCTCAGTCGTCTGGGGATCTCGGCCCGTTCCAGCCCGGGGGCGGAGCCATGCCCAGAGAGGTTGCGCCATATGAATGAATTGCAGGGCAAAGCCTCCCGAGGCAAGGGCGATTTGGTGCCGGAGGTCTTCCTTTTGGATGGGGCTCCGGTGGTGACCAGCCTCAAAGTCGGCCAGCACTTTCGGAAAAAACACCTCCATGTCCTGGAAGCCATTCGCCGTTTGATGGCGAGTCTCCCGTCCGAGTTCAACGAATCGAATTTTCGATCCGTTGAATACCTCGACGCCAAGGGAGAAAGGCGTCCCGCCTACCACCTTTCCCGCGATGGATTCACGCTGCTCGTTATGGGCTTTACCGGCAAGAAGGCCCTGGCCTGGAAGGTCCGGTACATCCAGGCCTTCAACGCTATGGAAAAGAAGCTCCAGGACCTGAACAGCCCGCCACGCCCCGAACTGGGAACTACCGCAGGGGAAAAAGAAAGGCCACGTCCGGAGCTGGGTACCACCCCAGAGGAAAAAGGGAGGCCACGTTTCCAGTTCGAAGCGCCCATGTCTATGGATCTGGAAAAGATGGAAGGTATTCGAGGATGGCTTGATTATTGGTGCTACATCGATGATTTGGACATTGAAGAGGCTATCCAGCAATTATGTATTGTGCTCCAAGTCCAAAATTTAAATGATTTGCAAGAAAGCGATACGACTTGCGCGTATAATTTTATATGGTGGTCACTCTTTAAGATTAAAAGTAAAAATGGAATTGAGTTGACTGAAAAAGAAAAAGAGGCTTTCTGTGGGTTGATAAAGTTTTGGGAAAAGTGTGTTGGCGAAGACTATGACAATATAATATATTTTATTTGCACAAAGTGCAGTATTGTGTCGATTGAAGACATAAAACAGCACTCCCTGCAAAAAGCATTCAATGCTGTTTTGCTTGGTATCTTTCGTCATGTGTTCTGCAACGAGAAAGAGAAGGTCTACAGCATTTGATGGAGGTCGTCATGTTGCAAATTAGGGAAGGATTGGTAGTTCCCGGCTTTGTCCTGGGCCAGCCTGATCTCAATCCCGGGGCAAAGCTGGTGTTTTCGATCCTGTGTCATGTCGCGGAGGAGGCCGGCCAAGATCATTGTTCCCCGAACCAAAAGAGTCTGGCCGCATGGATCGGACAAAGCCGTCGCTCGGTCCAAAACCATCTGTCCGAATTGGCCAAGGCGGGTTTTATCCAGGTTTCCCCTGGGGAACAAACGAAGGCTGCGACCTATCGAATCCTCATGTGGCCGGTAGGGCAGCCCCAGCAACGGCAGGAATTCCGTCTCCCTCGGCGGCAATCTCGGGGGGATGAAACGTCTTGGCACCGCGAGGCGGGCTTTGAAGCAATGGGCATGATCTGGATTCGGAAAAGCGAAACCGCTGCCCGGGAGCGGTCGGCCGGGCGTGGTGGTCCGGCCCTGATGAGCCAGCCGCTCTTCAACTTTGTCCACGGAGAATTGCCGTTGGCGTAAACCAGTAGGCCGAAAAAGGCGAAACCCGCTGCGTCAACAGCGGGTTTCAAAGGCAGATGAACTTTTCAGAAAAAGACTGAGAAGTTCATACCCAACTCAGAGAATGGTGTCAAGTGTTGGGGGGCTTATTTATTGCCTTTTCCCGGTCGTCCATAAGGCGATGAAATCATGAACTTTTCTGGAAAAGACTTACAGCAACGGGGTCTGATTGTGCCGGATTGCGTGCAACATAGAAGCCTACATCTGGGAGAGCGGTATACGTTCGCCCTTCTCGTGCAGCTGTGCGGGGAGGGGGATCGTTGCTGGCCTTCCCAGCGCTACCTTTCCACCCGGCTCGGCGTCAGTGTCCGGTCTGTGCAGAACTACCTGAATCATCTTGAGAAATTTGGATTTATCGCCAAAATTCAAGAGAGGGATGGGGAGACCAACACCTATCGCCTTCTTCCACATCCACTCGTCCAAACAGAGCTTTCGCGCCGTCGGGTCCTCCCTGTCGCCTCTGAAAAAGCTTCCGAGGGTACCCGCGAAAAACCTGCGCTCGTAATTAAGAAAGAAGAGAAGAATACCCCCCTACCCCCCAGCGTGGGGGAAGTCGCTGCCCCTCTGTCGCAATCGCCGCGATCCTGGAAAGCCGAAGCCCTCGCTGCCTTTGATCGCCTGTGGGCGGCGTGGCCCATCCGAGAGGCGCGCATTGCCGCGCTTCGTTGGTGGATGCGTCTGTGGCGCTTGGGTGTGCTGCCGCCTCTCGAAACGATTCTGCGCCTTATCCAGGAGAACCAGGCCCGCAATCCCCGTTGGCTTCGGGGCTTCGTGCCTTTCCTGGTTACATGGCTCAAAGAACGGCGCTGGGAAGACGCCGTTTCGCCTACTCCTGCGCTGACAGCTGCCCCAGCCGCCTCGTCGGCCGCGGCCATTCCAGAACGTGAACCAAGGCCAAGTCCCTCGATTCAGGGTGAAGACCAAAATCCAAAGCCTCTTGGACTCCAAGGGGAAAAACCCGAGGCGGCCCGGACCGTTCGCCGCATTCCCGAAGGGGCTTGGCGGCAACTCAATGCAGCCCTGGCGATTTGGCCGGGATCGCTGACCGATGCCGAGCTGTCACGGGTCAGGGGGCTCTGGATGTATCTGCATTCCCGAGGCTGGTTGCCCGCCCAGGAGGTCCTTTTGCAAGCCGCAAAAGCGGCAACTCAAAACTTCAGCAGGTGGTTACATGCCTACCAATTCAAAGAAATGCGATTCAGCTCCGCGCAAATATGTGAGGCGGAAGGGTGTTGCGCGTATTGATGTAACGGCAAACAGAGAGTTGATAGAAAAATGGCTTGATGAAAAATACAGTGCGGAAGCTATATTTAAAACGCTCATCGAGAAAGGAATTATTGAAGAGCGTTATACATATAGAACATTTTTGCGTGCGCTGTATTCTCTTGTCGCTAAAGCAAAACGCAGCGAATACAGGCCATCAACCACGAGAGCGGCTCCGCTGACTCCGAGACAACAAGAGTTCTTGGCGAAGAAAAGCTCTTCAAAAAATGAAGAGGAAATTCAAAGAAGTCCTGTCATACAATCTAAATGTGAAACAAAAAGTTTTACCATACCGAAAAACAATATAACCGGGGATGATGAATAAATGGCAACTATTCACTTTGTGTTGCAAGGGAAGGGCGGTGTCGGGAAATCCTTCATCGCATCTCTTCTCGTCCAATACTATAAATTAAAAGAATTTATAGTTCATGCCATTGATACTGATCCTGTAAACAATACCCTTGCAGGATACAAAGAATTTGATGTCAGCGTTTTGCCGATTATGAAAGATACGAACATTGATGCCAGGATGTTTGATAGCCTGATGGAAACAGCCTTGGGCCTGCCGGATGACGCCCATCTGGTGATCGACAACGGGGCCTCCAGCTTCATTCCGCTTTGTTCCTACTTGCTGGAAAATGACGCTATAAATCTTCTTCAGGCCGAGGGACATACCGTCGTGCTGCATTCGATCGTGACAGGTGGCCAGGGCATCCAGGACACGGTCAACGGCCTGGCTGCCCTGGCCAATCATTTCCCGCAGGCCAACCTGGTTGTCTGGCTCAATCCCAAGGACGGCGAAATCGCACTCGATGGCCTGAGATTCTACGATTTCAAGGTCTACGAGGACCATGGCAGCCAATTCCACGCCGTCATCGAGCTGCCTAACCGCAACAGCACCACCTTCGGGAAAGACCTCTCCGACCATTTGGCCCGCCGTCAGTCTTTCGAGGCTGCCATCCACTCCTCCCAGCCGGTCATGGTTCGTCGGCGGCTGGCCAAATACTGGGATGATGTCGTGACCATCATGGACACGGCAAATCTCCTGCTGGGGAGGGGTGCCTGATGGCTCCCGAAGCACAGGTTCCGGACAAGGCTGATTCAGGTCTGGAAATGCCGGATGGCATCGGCCTCAGCATTGAGCAGGTGCGAACCCTGCTGATCCAGAAACATAAGACCACCATGAGCGATGACGACCCCATGCTCATGCTGGTGACCATCAACAATGCTTTTTTGGGTGACTACGACAAGCTGCTTGGCCGTCATAACAAGGCATTGACCGCTTATTTTGAAAGTCAGGCTCAAAAGCTCTTGGAGGCAGCCCGTCAGGCTTCGGAAGTCGCCTCTGGCGTCGAGATCGTCCAGGAGGCCTGCCAGAAACACGCCAATGCACTGCACGTTTCCCAAAGCAACCAGAAGTGGTTGTCGGCCATTGTGGTTGTCTCGGCCCTGCTCAATGTCGCGGTTTTCGTCTTGGGGAGCCTGCGATGAGCGATCCCCGGTTGACGCGCAACCTGGAGCAGGCCCTGGGCCAAACGGTCATGACGGCCTTGTCCGATCCCATGACGCTGGAAATCATGGCCAACCCGTGCGGCTCCTTATGGGTGGAGCGGTTTGGCGAACCCATGCGCGAAGTGGACCGAATTGCTCCTGAGCAGGCCCGGCGCGTCGTTTCGCTGGTGGCGTCCGCTCTTGGCACCACCATCACGCGGGAGCAACCCGTGGTCGAAGGGGAACTTCCTCTTGATGGCAGCCGCTTCGAGGGGACGGATTACCCCATCGTCCCAGGCCCATCGTTCACGATCCGCAAAAAGCCCAGCACGATTTTTACGCTCGAATCCTATGCCGAGGCAGGGATCCTGGAGCCGCATCTGCTGGCCTGCCTCCAGGAAGCGATACTGCGCAAGTGCAATATCTTGGTGGCCGGAGGAACTGGATCCGGCAAGACGACTTTTGTCAACGCGATGATCGATAGCCTGTGCCGGCTCTGCCCCCATGATCGCATCATCTGCATGGAAGATACCAATGAGCTCCAGGTGGCCAGTCCCAACCGGGTGCTCTTCCGCACGTCGGAGACCATGGACATGCAGCGTCTCACGAAGATCTGCATGCGCTACCGGCCAGACCGGATCATCGTCGGTGAGGTGCGCGACGGCGCGGCGCTCGATCTCCTCAAGGCCTGGAATACCGGCCACCCCGGAGGTCTCGCCACGCTTCACGCGGATAGCGCCGTCGATGCCCTTGGTCGCCTGGAAGACCTCATTGCTGAGCGTCTTACCTCCCCAATGCACCGTTTGATCAGCCGAGCCATTAACGTCGTCATCTTTATTCAAAAAACATCAAAAGGCCGCAGGATAACAGAAGTAACCTATGTCTATGATTATGACTGGCAACGGAGGGAATATAATCTGGAATATATCTTAGAAAATAAGGCAAGGGCGAATGATGAACATTGGTTTAAACAATATATAGCTCAATAGGGGTAATTATCATGCGCAAGAATAATGTTTTCGCCTTGGCGGCTGTGTTTGGTGGTTTATTCCTTTGTTCGGATGCCTTTGCCTCTGGAGGCATCAGTGATTTTTCGGCTCCACTTGAAAAGGTCATGAACACGATCACAGGTGATGCCGGCAAATATATTTCGATCCTCTTCATGGGTGCGAGCGGCATCTACTACATTATGCATAAGGAAGATATTTCCGGGGGGTTCAAGCTGCTCCTCTCGATCGTATTTGGGATTTCCTTCATCGCTTTCGCCTCCAACATCGTGACCACAATTTTTACGTTTTCCGGCGCAACGATCTAAGAGGCTCAACATGAGGACGACTCCCATCCATCAAGCTTTGCATCGGCCCAACCATGTCATGGGTGCCGAGCGCGAAGTTGCCCTGTCCATCTGCCTCCTGGCCTTTCTCGTCGGCGTCGGAGGCATGACCTGGTTCTCCGGCATGACCGCGATTTTGCTCTATTTGACCGGGTTGATGTTCGCACGACGGATGGCCAAGCATGACCCGCTGATGTCCAAGGTCTGGATGCGGCATATCAAGCAACAGGTTTACTATGCGCCAAAGTCCAGTCTTTGGAGGAAAAATTGATGCTCAATTTGAAGCGTTTTCGTTCCAGAGACAAGGGATTGGCAGATTTACTGAACTATGCCGCGCTGATTGCTCCTGGGATCGTCCTTTGTAAGGACGGAGCATTGCTCGGTGGATTTAGCATGAATGGTCGGGATATGGCTTCCAGTACCCCCGAAGAATTGGAATTCGTTTCGGAACAATTCAATCTGGCGGTAAAATTACTGGGTTCCGGGTGGATGCTGCATGTGGATGCTGTCCGCAGCCGCTACGATGCGTATTCCCGGCCCGATGAGAGTCATTTCCCTGACCCGGTCTCGAAACTTATCGACGAGGAGCGCCGTGAATTTTTCAGCGGTGGAATCTGCTACCGCACGAAGACCGTCCTGATCCTGAGCTATAAGCCGGACGTGGGAGCTGATAAAATGGCGGCTCGGGCTCAGACCGGCGGCGGCAGCTCCCTGACTCTGGAACGCAGCCTGGAGCAGTTCGAGACTGCCCTGGCGGAGTTTGAGGATGCCTTGGCCGGCATTTTGCGCCTCACTCGGCTGGGGGACACGGTCGAGGAAGATGAGTTCGGGAACCTGATCCGCTTCAGCGAACTGCTCTCGCATCTGCAACTGTGCCTGACCGGAATCGAGCAGCCCGTTCGGGTGCCCGGCCGGCCCATGTATCTTGATGCCCTCCTCGGCAGCGAAGAGCTGATTGGGGGCCTGACTCCCCGAATCGGAAACCAGCGGATTGCCGTCCTGTCGCTCGATGGCCTTCCCCAGGAGAGCTGGCCGGCCATGCTCTCGGTGCTCGATGGCCTCCAGCTCCCCTATCGTTTCTCCTCCCGTTTCATCTGCTTGGATCAACTGGACGCGGCAAAGGAAATCAATTCCTACCGAAAGGGCTGGCAGCAAAACGTTTTCAAATTCGTTGATAAATTCTTCTCTTTGCCGAACGCCCGTCCCAATCGCGATGCAGCCCGGATGGTTGAGGATGCCGAAGAGTCTCTTGTCGAGGTTCAAGGCGGGTATGTCGGGGCTGGATTCCTGACGTCCTGCATTATCCTGCTGCATGACGATCCGATCGTGCTTGCGGAGTGGACCAGAGAACTGCGCCGCACACTCCTGACGATGGGTTTCGGGTGCCGGATCGAGACGATCAATGCTCTGGACGCCTGGCTCGGCACCCATCCCGGCAACGGCTTCGCAAACCTGCGACGGCCGATGGTCAATACGCTGAATCTGGCTGATCTGCTTCCGCTTTCCACCATCTGGTCGGGCGACCAGACTTGCCCTTGTCCGTTTTACCCTGCGTCATCGCCGGCCCTCATGGTTTGCACCACAGACGGATCGACTCCGTTTTGGCTTAATCTGCATGTCCACGACATCGGCCATACCCTGATCTTCGGCCCCACGGGCTCGGGAAAATCCACACTGCTTGCCCTGATTGCCGCGCAATTTCGCCGTTATGACCAAGCCCAGGTTTTTGCCTTCGACAAGGGCATGAGCCTGTTCCCCTTGTGCGCGGCCGTCGGGGGGACCCACCACGAGATCGGCAGGAGTGAGGAGTTGGCCTTTGCCCCTCTCCAGCATGTGGATGACGCCAGCGAACAGGCCTGGGCCGAGGAGTGGATCGCCACCCTTCTGGAGCTCCAAGGTGTCCTGGTTACCCCTCGTGCCCGCAATGACATTCATGCGGCCATGACCCTGCTGCGCGAGAGCCCGGCCCACATGCGCAGTCTCAGTGATTTCTCAAGCTTGGTTCAGGATCAGCGCATCAAGGAAGGGCTCCAGCATTACACCCGGGCTGGCGCCATGGGGTTTCTCCTCGACGCAGAGACCGATCAGTTGGGCCTCTCCCCCTTCATGGTCTTCGAGATCGAGGACCTCATGAACATGGGCGAGAAGAATCTGATCCCGGTGTTGCTCTACCTGTTCCACCGCATTGAGCGAGCCCTCAAGGGGCAACCGGCCATCATCGTAGTTGATGAATCCTGGGTGGCATTTGGTCATGCCGTCTTTCGCGCCAAGCTGCGCGAGCTCCTGAAGGTCCTTCGTAAGGCCAACTGCGCCGTCATAATGGCTACGCAAAGTCTTTCCGACGCCAAGGGCTCCGGAATCCTCGACGTCCTGGTGGAATCATGCCCGACGAAGATTTTCTTGCCAAACATCACGGCACGTCAGGAGGTGCAGGCCAATCTCTATACCGAGATGGGCCTCAATGGCCGACAAATTGAAATTATCGCCTCGGCAGTGGCCAAACGCGACTATTATGTTGTGACACCAAATGGAAGCCGCCTCATTCAATTGGCACTCGGAAAGAAGGCGATGCGTTTTGTGGGAGCGAGTGACAAGGAGAGCCTGAATAATATTAAAGTGTTGCAAGAGCAATTGGGAGATAAATGGCCTGACGCATGGCTCAACCGTCAACAATGGGGGAAGGCATCATGAAAAGTATTACTTTAGGATTTGTCTTGGTCATTTCCTTTTTGAGTATCCGTGATGGGCATTCGCAAGTCGTTTATTGCACCAATTGCAGCGACATTTTTACGCAATCGTTGGAGCATGTGACGAGTATTGAACAGCTCTCGCAGCTTTATACGCAGGTTTCTGAGGCATTGAAGCAGACTGAACAGCAAATTCAGCTCGTGCAGCAGGGTATCGAACAGTATGAAAATATGGTCAAAAATACCGTCAATTTACCGGATAGTATCCGTAATAAAATTCAAGGGACATTTAGTAAGTTGACTTCTTTGACGCAGCAATTGGATTTGCAAAGGGGAGATGCTTCCGCGTTGAGTCAAATATTTAAAAGCAGCTACTCTAGTACGGATAGTATCCGCGATTTAGCGAAATCGACAAAGGATAACATGGCTGCTGCCTCAAGTACGTTTGATGAAATGCGAAAGAAATGGTCCGACGAGGTGGACAGGTCGCATCAGGCTGCTTTTCAGGAATCAGGCATGCAAATCAACGACATCGAACAAAAGGCCGCGGAACTGGATAGCCAGCTCAACGACCTTTTGATGACGCCAGACGGGCAGATGAAAGCGTTGGAGGCCGGGAACCAAATTGCTGCGCTGCAACTCCAGGAGAGTCAAAAGCTTCGATCGTTATTAGCTGTTTCTGTTCAGGCTAGCGTCCAGAAGGGAATGAAGGACGAAAAGAATGAGCAGATAAAACAAGATGCGTGGAAGGATTCTTTGACAACAGATAAATTGAAAGAAGCTACCTCGCGTAGTGATCCATTTTAGAATGGGTCTGGATGAGATTGTGCATTTTTCAGTTTGTTTGTGCTGTAAATTTCTTTGCGAAGATTTTTTTGCGCCTCTGCTTCAGCAGATTCACGTTTTAACTTTTCAACCTCGAGCTGTGTTTTTTTTATTTCAAGTTTATTTTGATCGGATTGGCACCCCTGAATTGTTACACAAATGATTAAAGCAAAAAAGGAAATTGATACAATGGAAATCAAACGATTCATGGTTGTGGTACTCCTTATTCTCGTGGTCTTATTAATTACCATGAGCTCTGTGAGTTCTGCTCAGTCTGGAGTTTCAACAGATGTGGTAAGCAAAGTGGTAAATATTTTTTATGAAAAGTCCAGCTCCTGGAGCAGTGCTCTAGAAAAATATGCATTAAATCTTTTTGGAATATGTACAACTATAACAATAGCTATGTTTGGTGTCAAGGCTGTGGTTCATCGAAATAATCTGAATGAAGTATTGGGTCAATTCATAATGACTATTTTATTTTGTAGTTTAATTTTAGCGGTAATTCATAATTATAAAGAGTGGTCCTGGAATCTAATTAATGGGTTGAAAGATATAGCAAGTGGATTGGGGCCAGCCAGTGCGAATGCAGATAAACCCTTGGTGACGGGTTATAACTTGGCGAAAACCATTATAGATAAAATTGCGTTGTTTAGCAATCCAATTGACACACTTGGTTATATTATATCGGCACTTATTGTAATTATAACGTTTGCCTTAATGACGGCGCAAGTCGTTTTGATAAAATGCGAAGCCTCCTTGGTGATGAACGCTAGTATGATTTTATTGGGTCTTGGTGGGCTGGTTTATTTTAAAGAGTATGCAATAAATGTAATGCGTTATGTTTTGTCTGTCGCATTTAAATTGTTTGTCATGCAATTAGTCATGGGGCTTGGGTTGGAATTTATTGAAGATATGTCATTGGCGGATGCTAAGCTTGAAGATATTATAATAGTTATTGGAGTTTCAATAGTTCTTTTTGCTCTTGTGAAGAGCCTCCCTGATGCAATCGCAGGAATAATTAATGGATCAAATGTTAGTAGTGGTTCGGCATTAAGTCAAGCCGCCGCAGCGGTTGCCGGCGGGGCGGTCGGCGCGGCAGCGACGGCTTTAGGCGTCAGCGTCGGAGGGAGCATGGCGGTGAAAAAATCTGCCCAAACCGCGCAAGCGTCTGGAGCCTCCGGCGTCGGCGGCAAAGCGATGCAGTTCGGGAAGGCACTTCTGGGTTCACATCAAGAGGCTCGGCATGAAGCCGGCAAAGTGGGGCATTTTGGTCGAATGTCCGCCAATGCTGGTAAGCGGCTTCAGGAAATGAAGATGCGTAATATGGCGAATGACTCAAATAAAGAAGGAGATGGAAATGCGTAAAAGAAGTCGCAGGCGTAATAGATGCGATACTAAGAAATTATAACAAGAAAATTCAACCCTCAAACACTATTTCGAAAGTTAAATCTCAAATCGAATGAGGAGAAAATATCAAAATGCCCGGCAAATCAAAACCCAAAGCAGAGTTCGTAGGAAAAGCCATCCTTCCTGCGGAGAAATGTTCCTACGTCTCCGGCCGCGAGGAATGGCTTGAACGCTATGGCAGCTATATCCAACGGGCTCGCCAGTGGCGGCTGGTGGCGTTTGGGTGCCTCGCCATCACGGGGATCTCGATCGCAGGGAACGTGATCCAGGCCGGGCAGCAGAAAATCGTCCCCTATGTCGTCGAGGTGGACAAACTGGGCCGGATCGCGGCTGTGGCCCAGGCCTCGGAAGCATCGGCCACGCCGACCCGGGTGATCCAGGCTACGCTGGCGGATTTTGTGGTCAACTGGCGCACCGTCACTGCTGATCTGGATTTGGAAAAGCGACTGCTGGAGCGACTTTCCTACTACGTCACCGGAGCGGCAAAGGGTCAGATGCGCCAGTGGTACGAGATCAACAATCCCTATGACAGGGCCAAAACCAGTCTGGTCCAGGTCTACGTCAAGAGCCTCCCTTCCCCGGTCAGCGTCGATTCCTGGCGGGTGGAATGGGATGAAGTCACCCGCAATCACAGCGGTGTCCAGATTTCCAGCGAATCCTACCAAGCAACCCTCACGATCCAGATGCAGCCGCCAACCACGGACGCCCAGGTCATCCGAAACCCTGGGGGCATCTACGTTGTGGCGATGTCCAGCTCCACGATCATGGAGCCCACCACCTCTACCTCCCGCAAATAGGATGCCGCAGATGAACAGGATGCTCCTTACTGTGTCTGGCTTGCTTACCCTCCTGGCCTTCCTCGTCAGCCCAGGCTGGGCCGACGACAAGGGCAAGGGTTGGGTCCCTGAAGATTATAAGATGGATGCGATGGGAAGCGAGGCGAAACCGGGAAAGCCCCTTGCGCCGCTCTCCCCTATGGCGGTTTTTGGTCCCAATTCCAATGCTCCGCTCACGGCCCGGGATCGCCAAGCCGTGCAGCTGGCCAGGGACTGGGAGAATACCGGTCCGGCTCCTATCCAGGCCAATGGCAAGGTGATGTTCGTGTTTGGGGCTTTGACCCCCACGATCATTGGTGCGCCGCTTCAGATTTGCGACGTGGAATTGCAGCCAGGCGAATCCGTCAATGAGGTGGTTGTCGGGGATTCGGCACGCTGGATGCTGGAGGTGGCCAAGTCCGGCACCACTACGCATATCCTCATTAAACCCGTGGACGCAGGACTTTCCACGAGCGCCGTCATTACCACCGACCGCCGGGCCTACCACCTCAGTCTCAAAAGCCAGCGCACGGATCACACTCCCCATATTGCATTTCTCTACCCTGGAGATGGTGCCGCTCGTCTGCGTGAGAAGGAGGCCAAGGACGCCAAGGAAAAGGAGTTCAAAACGGCCGATGTCGATGGCCAGCCGACGGACTTGAGCAAGCTGAACTTCGGGTACGAAATAAATGGCGATGCTCCGTGGAAGCCTCTGCAAGTCTTCGACGATGGCCGCCAGATGTTCATCAAGCTTCCACCCGCAGTGCAATCCGGTGACGCTCCAGTGGTTCTTGTCCGCAACGGCGGCCAGGACACCCTGGCCAACTTCCGGATGAAGAACCTGACCCTGCTCGTGGACGGGGTGTTTCCCGAGGCGAAGCTGATCTCCGGCGTGGGCAGCAAGCAGCAACGTATCACCATCCGTAAAGCGCAGTGAGGCTGGCGATGCGAAGCACTTTTCCTCTTCTTGTTGTCCTGACCCTCCTGGTGCTTCCAGGGTGCGCCGCCATGCGCGGATCTCGCACCGATACCGGCGGCATGACGGCCTATGACGGCGTGAGCGCCGATTACCCCGGTGATGCCCAGACACTGGCCGCTTCAGTTGCCGAGGAGATGGCCCACCGTTATCCGCCGGCCCGGACAACCCTGGCTCTGGTCAAAACGGATTCCTCTTTCGGCCAGGACCTCGAATCCGCCCTGAGGGAGCGGGGCTTCCCCGTAGCCGCTCCGGACGCTTCGGGAATGCGTGTCGCGTACACCCTGGACGTCATCCATGATGAGACTCCCCCGACCTGTTATGTGCGGGTCCGGACGTCGGATGGCGTTGCGTTTGGGACGTTACGCGCTTTGACCGGTGAAACCCGGCGGACCAAGGGAGATGCTCCCGCCGAAGGCGTGCCTTCGGTAGCGGCTTTGGCTCCGGAGCCCCGTCCACTCAACGATGCGCTTCCCGTAGTCGTGTCAGCTCCCCGGCCGGCACCGGTGATGCCGGCCAAGCTGGAGCGCAGGGCCGGATCTGCTCGGGACGAGCGTGCCGACGTGCCGGTACGCGTGAAGAGCACGGCGGCCAAGATCGCCAAACGTAACAAGGTGCCCGTGGGGGAGTTCTGCCGCCTCAACGACGTGGCTCCGGACACGGTCATTCCCGCCGGGCGGCGGGTGCTTCTCCATGAGCCCCATGAGCCTGCGGTTGCACTTACGCCACTGCCCGAGCCGGCCCGGGCCGGCTCTCCTTCCGAAGTTCGCCAGCCCAAATTCTCGCCGATCCGGACCTTGGCAGCGGCGGACGCGCCGCCGACGATTCAGCCGGCGGTTGCGGTCAGGCCGGTGGAAACTCCTCCCGCCCCTGTAAAGGCTCCCGATCCTGCTCCGGCGGTTTCTTCTCCTCCTGCCGGGCCTTCCCCTGTCTCCAAATTGCTTTCGGAAAATGCGGCTCCAGCCAAATCCGCCTCCAATCCGCCTGCGCCAGTTCCGGCAGCCCCGGCAACTGCGACGCCGGTTCAGCCCGTGAGCGCTCCTGTCGTGTCCGCTCCGACTCCTCCTGTCGTTTCTTCCAAGCCGGTGGAACATTCGACCGCGCCTGCGGGAGAAACGGGTCAGACGCCGCCACCCATTGCACCCGTCGCGCCGGAGTGGGCCATCGACCGGGGAAGTCTCCATTCGCAGCTCGAAACGTGGGCCACCCGGGCTCAATATCAACTGATCTGGAAGGCCACGCATGATTTTGATCTGGAGGCCCGGGCCAGCTTTGGGGCGGACTTCGTGTTGGCGATTCAAAAGCTTTTCTCCGCGTTGCAGCACAGCGGGCACGCCCTGCGGGTAACCGTCTACCAGGGAAATAACGTTTTGGAAGTCGCAGATAATTAAACGCTTAGCTTTTGAAAGAAGAGGGAAGGAGAGAGATATGATACGCGGTTTTGGAATAATATTAGCGATGCTTATTGTCGCAGGCTGTACGCCAAAGGCAAGAATAAATCCGGAAATTGAAGCGCAAGGTGACAGTTTTCGGGAACAATCCCGGTCTAAATCGGTTCAGGTTGTGGATGAGCCCTATATGGGCGCTCGAATCATACCGTTGCAGCCGACCAATCCTGTTTTGGATAAGCACGTGATGCTGCGCCGAAAAGGGTCTTTGCTCAACATTGCGGCAGTCATCAGCGAGTTGACGGCCTTATCGGTCCAGGTCGCTCCAGATAGTGACGAAAATTCCAAAAAATCCCCATCCGAGCCGCATTCCCACGCACTTCCGGACGCGGCCGGTGCCGGACAGGGCGGCTCCGGGGTCAACCTGGAACTGGAGGCCTTGCTCCAAAAGAGCGGAGGCGGTGGCCACGGATTGGAGTCCCTCACGACGGGACTCGGTGATGGGAAAACGCTTTCCATATCTTATGAAGGAAAACTGCGAGGTTTACTTGATACAGTAGCCATGCAGTCTGGATATGGTTGGGATTATGACCAAAAAACGAACATCATCACCTTTGCGAAAATGGTGGTCCGGACATTTACGATCGCGGGCGCGCCGGGAACCATTAGCTATCGCAATCAGTTGACGAACAAATCCAAAGAAAATTCCTCGTCCGGCGTCAGCAGCTCCAATGTCAATCAAACAGTTCAGCGAGAAGACACGAGCGCCCAGAATGCGCAGCTCAATAGCACGTCGCTTAATTATGATATCTGGGCAGACACTGAAAGAAACATCAAGGCATTGCTGACGCCCAAAGGGGTGGTGGTCAGCAATCAGTCGGCCGGCTCCATGACGGTGCGCGACACTCCGGACAGTGTGCGCCGGGTGGCGACCTATGTTGAGGATCTGAACGTTCGCCTGTCGCGGCAGGTGGCCCTCAACGTCCAGGTCTGGTCGCTTAACGTCACGGATAACGCCGAGGCAGGGATCAATCTCCAGGCCCTTTTTCAGGACTCGAACCTCACCGTAGCCGCCGGAAGTTTGAGTGAGGTCGGGGCCATCAACACCGCCACGGCGACGATCCTTTCCGGGAAGCTGAAGGACAGCGCCGGGGTCCTCAAAGCTCTCGGGCAGTGGGGCAAGGCGAGCCAAGTCACGTCCGCCGGCGGCCTTGTGATGAGCGGCCAGCCGGTGCCGGTCATGGCCGTGCAGCGGCATGCCTACCTGGCTGGCGTCGGCAAATCGACCACGGATTACAGCCAGACCACGGAAGTGACCCCAGGGGAGGTGACCACGGGATTTGCCATGACGGTCATTCCCCACATCCTTGATCAGCGCCGGGTAATACTCCAGTACAACTTGAACCTTTCGTCGCTCGACGAAATGAAAGAGTTCACGACTTCGGACGTGACGATCGAACTCCCGCAAGTTTCCACCCAGGCATTTTCCCAAAGATCGACGATGAAGTTGGGGCAGACATTAGTCCTCTGCGGTTTTGAAAAGGAGTCGAATAGCAATAAAAAGACGTTAGGCTTCATTAATGCCTCTCGTGCTTCGGATTATGGTCGCACCCTGCTGGTCATCACCATACGATTAGAATCGGCCGACGTGTAGCCATGCGCCGTGTAATCATTGAACAGCGACCATGGGCCGTGGGGCTCCAGTGGGTGACGGGCACCGCCAAACCGACCATTGCGGAATTGCGCCAGGATGCTTCCAAGATCGATCCGACGCTCGACATGGTGGCCTACCGCCAACGGCAACATGGATTTGCCGCCAGCGGTGGGGCCGTTCGTTCTTGGTTGGGAGTCCGCGCCCTGGCGGCAGCCGTCCGCGTGACGTCCCCCTCCTTTCTTGGACTCTTTTGCCTGGAGGATCAGCAGGAGGGCACCTTCTGGTGGGTCTATGCCGTTTCCCAGGCTTTGATCGTCGGCATGGGCGACCAGGTCTTCGCGGCCCGGGCCGAGGCCGAGGAATGGATTCAGTCTCTCAAGGGCCTCCTCGTGACGGACTTCGAGGAGATCGTGGTGTGCGAGACGGTGGAGGATAGCCTGCGCTGGCTCACTCCTCTCATCAGCACCGGGCCCTTTGGCCGTATCCGCAGCCGGACAGGTTCCTTGCAGCCTTTGCGGCCCGTCCCGGGCCAGCGAGGCAGATTGATCGTCATGGGGAGCATCGCAGGAACGCTTCTTTTCGGGGGGTATGGCCTCAAGCTCTTCCTGGCCCACCGCGCCGGCCAGCAAGCCATGGAAGCGGCCCGGGTCGCCATGATCAATAAAGAGCAGCGCAAAAAGGAGCTGCAAGCACACCCGGAACGGTACTTTCCTCAACCGTGGGTGAAAGCGCCCGAAGTGGGGGATCTCGTACCGCGTGGTATTTCCGCTCTGCTTGAGCTTCCTACCGCCGCCTCAGGGTGGACGCTGGATCGGGCCGCCTATGACGGAAAGGCCGTGGTGGCCACCTGGGGGCATAAATCGGGCGCGGATTATGTCCACCTCCCCTTTGCCGCTCACCTTGAAACGCCGCAAAAGGCCGTTTCACGCCTGCCGCTTGCCGGTCCTTTCAACCCGCGTCTCGCCAGACCTCTCCTGTCCCGGGAGCAGTGCACACGGATGCTCTATGACGGCACCCAGGTCCTGGGGGCGCGGCTGCGGCTGAGCTACAGTGTTCCGGAAAAAAAACGTGTGGAGAATGTGGAAGTCACGGCTCCGTGGGCTCGTGGTCAATGGGAACTCAGTGAGATCCCATCCGCCATGATGCTCGATGGGGGCCTTCCGGAAATTTTCACGCGGATACCAGGGCTGATTCTGGAGACCCTCGCTTTGGAGAAAACCATCTGGGTCATCAAAGGAAGCGTTTATGTCACAGCCAACTAGCCAACACAGCCAAAAGAAAAGAGTGCTCTGGGTTCTTGGATGCGCAGCGGCGACACTGGTGCTGGTCCTGGCCGGCGGATGGGCCATCTGGGGCTGGCAAGACCCTCCGAAAGCGCCTGCGTCGAAACTTCCGGCGAAAGCCAAGGAGGTCTCATCCTTACCCTCCCAAGCTCCAGGGGGACCAGCGCCGAAGGTGGCCGAGATGCCGGAGATCCACGCCGCGACGGCGACGGTGCCTGATCTTACGTCTCAGGTCCCTCAGGTCCCTGTGGCTGGGAACCTGGGGAAAATGACAGAACTCCGGGCCACCCTCGATGAGGTAAAGCTCCGGGTGGCCATCGAGCAGGAAAGGGAGAAATTGGCTCCCAAACTCCCGGTCGCCGTGCCCCAAGCGAAGACCCCGCAAACACCCATCATGCTTCCTCCGGAGCCACCCAAAGCTCCGGCGACACCGAAAAAAGAGACTCCAGTCGTTGTGTCCATGCAGGGCATGGACGGACGGACCAGCGCCACGATTCGTGGCAGCTCCGGACGATTGCAGACGGTACGGCCTGGCGACCCATTTGAAGGCGGCGTGGTCAATACCATCACCCGCGAGGGCGTCTTGGTGCGTCGCGGCAACACTTCGACCACCTTAACGTTTGAGTAGGTTACCATCATGGAATCATTTAGCTTTCTTGATGTTGTTCCGGAAACCCTCCGAGGTCGCGTGGCTCTGGTCGGCGGTGTCCTCCATATGTCGGCTGAACTTATGGGAAACCTTGAGATGGTTTCCTTTGTCGGGGGACTGCAACGTCGGGGGATACGCGAATACGCGTGGCACAAGCCGGATGAATTCGACGCCAAATATCGTGATCAGGCCTCGATTACGGGCCAAGGTGAGAATGCCGTTCAGCAATATGCCATTGATCTTTTGCTTTATGCGTTTGAAGCCGGTGCATCGGATATTCATTTGATGGATTTCGGTTGCTATACCATGATTCGATTTCGCTGTCTGGGCATGCTGTCTGACTATACGCAACTCAATGCGGACCTGGGAAAGCGGCTCGTTGCCTGCATTTATCAAAAGCTCTCCCAATCGGCGGATGCTTGTTTCTCCCCGACTGAGCGCCAGGATGGCCGCATTGCCAAGCGGGAGTACCTGCCGTCGAGCGTTCACTCGGTGCGTGTTCATTCGGAACCGATCGAGTGTTCGCAGGCGGAGGGAGGCGTGGGAACTTCCATGTCCCTGCGGCTTTTGTATGATGCCACCTCGGCCAAAGGGTCCTTGCAGGAGCGCATGACAGCCTTGGGTTTTACGAAAGATCAATGTGATACGGCACAATTTTTAACTCGTCGGACAGGCCTTTCCATTATTTCCGGTCCCACCGGCCATGGGAAATCGACTTTCCTCAAGCACGTCATGGAATCCATGACGCAGCGAAATCCCGAAAAAGCCTATTTCAGCATCGAAGATCCACCGGAATATCCTTTGATGGGTGTCCGGCAGGTGATGATCAGTTCCAATGACCGGGAACATCGGGCTGAGGCCTACTGCGATGCGATTGCCGGAGCAATGCGTTCCGATCCGGATGTCCTGATGATCGGTGAAATCCGTTATGAAGAGGCTGCCGTGGCAGCCATCGACGCGGCGCTCACGGGCCATTCGGTTTGGGCAACGATCCATGCAAATAACGCCATGGGAATCATTGCCCGTTTGGTCAGTATCCTGGCGACGCATTATCAAAATCCCCTGGAGCAGTTGTGTGATCACAATGTCTTGGCCGGACTGGAATACCAGCGACTCCTGCCGATGCTTTGCCCGAACTGTAAGATCCGACTCTTCGATATTCCGGTTGGTGAACGGGAACGCTACCTTCCGGAAGATGTCGCCATTCGTCTGAGTCGGGCGCTTGATGATCGTGAAAGCGTCTTTGTCCGAGGTGCTGGCTGCGAAAGATGCCGGAAGCGCGGTCTGATCGGTCAGACGGTCGCAGCCGAGATCATTGCCACCGATCAGGAAATGCTCGGCTACTTGCGAGAGGGCAACTTTCCCCGCGCCCAGGAGTATTGGCTCCAGAAAAAAGGCGGCCACAGCTACATCGATCATGCCATCGATCTCATTCAAAGTGGTCTGGTTGATCCCTACATCGCCGAGGAACGTCTCGGAGTGCCCCTCAATTTCAACCAGGTCTTCGTGGCCGGGGGGCGTTGATGCGCAGGTATTATGGGGAACTCCTGGCCCGCTTGGCCTTTAGCGGTTCAGTCCGCCAGCGTGTGTGGAAAAAACTGGCGGCCCAGACGCGGCACGGAATGAGTCTGGATCAAAGCCTTCGGCAGATGCGATCGCGGGCCCTGTCACGACGATCTCCCCTGTCTTTCGTCTATACCCGGGTCCTCGAATATCTTGGCCTCGGCCATAGCCTGGGCGCGAGCCTGACGGAATTTGCGTCGTCGGAAGAGGTGATGCTCATTTCAAGTGGCCAGCGCTCAGGCCGGTTGGCCGAAGGCCTTGAGCTGGCCGCGGATCTCCTGGCTGCCCGTCAAAAAATCATCAAGGCGGTGGTCGGCTCCCTGGCCTATCCTGTCTTTCTCTTTGGCATGTGCATCGTCTTATTGCTGGTCGTCTCCATCATGGTGATGCCCAAATTCGCCATGCTGTCCGATCCTCGCAAGTGGCAAGGCGCACCAGCGCTCTTTTATAAAATGACTTCCTTTGTGGCTTCCGTATCAGGAACCATCACGCTCGTGGTTCTTTTTTGTCTATTTTTGGCGTCAATCTTTACGTTACCTTATTGGACGGGAAAGTTTCGACTGTATGTTGAAAAAATACCTCCTTGGTCAATTTATCGAATCACCGTGGGCTCTGTGTGGCTCTATACATTATCGACTCTTATGCGCTCAGGTATTCAACTCTCTCATATCCTGGAGAGCATGATAAACTCGGATACAATTACACCATATCTGAGAGAGCGAATTGAAGCCATTTCGTTGGAAAACGGAACCGGAAAAAATCTTGGTGAGGCAATGTACGATTGCGGATTGGACTTTCCGGACCAGGAACTGATCGATGATCTCCGGGTCTATGCTCTTCTCCCCGGTTTCTATCGTCAAATGCATCAACTGGCTCAAGGGTGGATGTATGATGGCGTCGATCTTGTCCAAAGGCAATCGCGGGTCATGAATCTGATGGGGATTGTCTTGATTACTGGAGTTGTCTCGGTTTTGGCGGTTGCTATCGGTTCTTTGCAATCACAACTCTTACCGACTGGAGCGTATTGACATGACTCTTCTTGAAACACTTGGCGCTATTCTGGTTGGTCTCATTGTTCTGGCTGGAGCTGCATTGGGCCTTAATGCCGCTTTTTCATCCTCGAAGTTAGGTGAAACGGAGCAAAACCTTGTGACACTTCGAATGCAGGTCCAGCATATGTTTTCCGGAAATGCCGATTACGCCGGTCTTGATAATGCCCTGGCCCTCAAGGCTGGAGTGGTTCCGAAGTCATTTATTAAAGGTGAATATTTGAAGAATGCTTTTGGTGGTGAAATTACGTTGGCACCTGTTAGCACAGATGCTGGTTTCTCCATCGAACTTACCAGCATCCCGCAGGAAGAATGCACCAAGTTGGCAAAGTTTCAGACAGATGCTTGGCTTGGAGTCGATGTGAATGGTCACGAGGTGAATCGTCTGTCCGATACTGTGGTGTCCGACATTGTGGGATTTTGTGAAGACAGCAATACGATCCTTTTTACAGCGAGATAGTTATGCTGGTTGATCTGTCGTTTTCTGATTTGATCATTTTACCGGACGGGTCCGCCCGGCTCAAGGGATGTCCGGAAACAGGACAGCAACTTATTCCCGTCCCAGCGGACTGTACGGATGAGATCAAGGATTTGCCCAATCGATTGACGGACGCCGTGTTGTCTCGTCGCCATATGGACCCCGCTACAGGAATGCGCGTGGAATCTGGAACCATTCGATTTCACCATCAAGGCATCCATTATCGGGTGGCCGACATTCAAGATGTCAACTCGGGTCGGACATGGTTTTTACGGCGATTGGCTGAGCGTGTCCCTGACCTGACCGGATTGGGATTACCTCCCTACCTCTGCGAGTGGCTGCTGCTGGAGGATCAACGGCAGGGGCTCGTCTTGGTTGCCGGCGCGCAGGCCTCGGGCAAAACCACGACGGCCAGCGCCTTGGTGGCAGGCCGGTTGATGCGCCATGGCGGTCATGGCGTCACGTTCGAGAACCCGGCGGAACTCCCCTTGGGCGGCAGTTGGGGGGAGCACGGCCACTGTTTCCAGACCGAGATCCAAGGCGAGCACGAATTGCCCGAGCAAATCAAGCGCGCCCACCGCTACGCCTCTCCGAATATCATTTTTATTGGAGAAATCCTCACCAAGTATGCAGCGCTGGAAGCCTTGCGCGTGGCTCTCGGCTCCAAACAACAATTGGTGGTCGCTACGATCCACGGGCTTGATGTCATCGCGGCATTGGAGCGGCTTATCAATTGGGCGCAAGAATTTGATGGTAATAATGCTTGCGAAAATTTGGCCAACTCACTTTTGGCTATCATTCTTCAAGACCTCGAAGGTGAGCCCAAATGGCAGAAGATTTCCCAATACCTGCTTCTCCCTTTCGTGGCTCCGAACCCGGAAAGTTCCATGCGGGTAAAAGGCATTCGGGCCAAATTGCGGGAAAGGCAATTTCACTCCCTCCATGATGACATGCGTGAACTTCGCAATCGGATCGCGGATCACGGCCTGAAGGCTATATAATGAAACCCATGGCATTCCTTATGATCCTTCTCGGCGTCATGGCCATGATCTACGTTGGCAACATGACGTCCCAGGATGAACAGCGGACAGAAGCGATAGCCCTTAACTTCGCTCATTACCGCAATGAGGTGCACCGCTATGTATTTGAAGGTCACAAGGCTGCCGGCGACATTGCGGTCTCATCGCTGGACCTGCCTACGGGGTGGACCATGTTGCGCCCCTGGCAGGCCCGCATCGAGGCGGGATGTCTCTATGTGTGGGGAGAGGCCTCGCCGGAGGAGATCGCGGCCGTGCGGGATCTCTACTGGGGAAGCTACGCCATCGGCCGCGCGGCCGGGGGCAGGCTTGATCCCGGATACGGCGGCACAACCCCAATCCCCTCGTTCGTCGCCGCGGACTCGCTCGTGAGCGTCGTCAGCGTGGAGTAAGGCATGAAATTAATCGAAACCATCGGGGCCTTGTTGATCCTGGCCATCATGCTCCCCGTGCTTTTCAATCTGTGGTCGCTGGGTTCCAACGAAATCGAAAAGCGCCAAGCCGCCGACCAACTGGCGGCGGTGACCAAGGCCGCTGCCGGTTATGTCCGCAAGCACCAGACCGATCTTCTGGCGCAGGCCACGGCCAGCAGCGGCCCATCCATCAGTACCGACCCGTTGGTGGCCGAAGGCTTCCTGCAGGATGGTTTTCAGGGACACAATGTCTGGGGGCAGACCTACCAGATCAGCTTTCGGCAGCCTTCAGCCAATGCCCTCCAGGCCATCATCCTGACCACGGGCGGGCGCGGCCAGGACACCAACGACCCGCGATTCGCCTCTGCCCTCGTTCCTTCAGCGGCTGCGATGGTCGGCGGAAGTGGCGGCTATATTCCTACCGGTGATGTCCCAGGCCAGTCGCCGGACTCCCTGCGGGGCGCATTTGGCGGATGGATAGTCACCCTGGCCAACTTCGGGATCGCCTCACCTGGTGCCGGCCACCTCGGGGCCTTGACCACCTTCGACTCCAGCAGTCTCGGTCAGGACTTTCTTTATCGGGTAGCCGTGCCCGGCCACGCCGAACTCAACGCCATGCAAACCGACCTGGATATGACGGATCATTCGATTCGAAACGTCCATGAGCTTCAATTTACTGTCCGGACGCTTGATGGTGAAACCTGTGATGAATCAACTGAAGGACGGACGTTTTTGGACAAAGATCAGGGGTTGTACCTGTGTCGCAACGGCAAGTTGGAGGTCATAGGCGATAGCGGAAACAGTTTTTTGCTGAAAAATGCCACCTTGGCCAAGGATGGCGACCTCATCACAAAGCCCGTTTGTGCGCCCGGGACCGAGACTGCTCCTCAGATTTTTGTCGCTCCGTCACTTGCCGCTGCCGGCGCGGAAGCTCCTCCCATCACCGCCTTCCAGGCCTGGGCCATCAGCAAAAGCGAAACAGAATGGGAGGTGCATCTGCGGCTTTTGACCACGGACGATAACTTGGGCTGGATCAATCCTGGCTCGGATTATGGCCGCATCATGGTTTGCACGTTGTGCGGCAAAGGAAATTGATCATGGAAGATCCAAATCAGTACATCGAAACAAAGAGAATGCGAAAATGGCCACTCTACGTGGCGATTGCCGGGATAACGCTCGGGATAGGCATCATGGTCTTTGCCATTGAACATTCCGGGAAGAAAAAAGCGGAAGAAGCCAAAAAGCCGGAAATTCAAATGCGCGACGACAAGCCCCTTGTCAGCACGGACGGGGGGATGGGGTTGGCCAATCCGCCAGCGCCGGCACCTGCTCCGGCCCCGGTCGAGCCAAAGCCGATTGTCGTGGTCAAGGACAAGGACCCCCGCGACACGTCGCGCGAGCTGGACGATCTGCGCCGGCAGAAAGTTCAGGCCGCCATGACCGCGCTTTCCTCTCCGCTCGTGATCCGTAAGGTTTCGGAAAAGGAAGATAAAAAATCAGACGGCAAACAACTGGTCGAGAAGACGATGGACGGCTCACGTCCGGACTCGCGCGAGAGGCCTTCCGACCGGCTTGACCAGCTGGATCGTCTTGAACGTCTCGCGGGCGCTACGAAAGGCGGGGAGTATAATCCCGCTGCCGACCGGGACAAGGAGGCATTTTTCGACCGGGCCAAGGTTTCGGATCGTCAGTGGATCTCGCCCAACACCCGGATGGCGGGGCACCGGTTCGAAGCGAAAACCGGCACAGTGATCCCGGCCTTGATGATCGGCGGCATCAATTCGGATCTGCCCGGCCAGATCATCGCCCAGGTGGCCCAGAACGTCTACGACACGGCGGATGGGCGCTACCTGCTCATCCCGCAGGGTGCGCGCCTCTATGGGGTCTATGACTCCAGGATCATCTATGGGCAGTCCCGAGTCCTTGTTGCCTGGAACCGCATCATCTTTCCCGATGGCTCGGCCATTACCCTCGAATCCATGCCCGGTGCGGACAGCGCCGGCTATAGCGGCTTCGAGGATCAGGTCAATAACCACTATTTCCGCATCTTTGGCGGTGCGCTCCTCATGTCGCTCGTCTCCGGTGGCGCTTCCTGGGCCGTCGATTCCGTCACGCCAAGCGACAACTCAAACAATGGGTCTCCCACGCTGCAACAACAGATGTCGTCCTCTCTGGCAACCCAGCTTGGCCAGACCACCTCGCAGCTCCTCTCGAAAAACATGTCCATCAAGCCGACGCTGGAAATTCGTCCTGGGTACCGCTTCAACGTCATCGTGACCAAGGATCTGGTCTTCAGGGCACCTTATCGGGAGCAGCGTCATGAACCATGACGTGGTGCAATACGGCCTCGGTGGCAGCAAGATCCGCCGACGTACCCTGCGCTGGGGCTATCTATTTTTCATGGTTGTCCTGGCCCTGGCCAGCATGAGCCGGGCCACGCAGCTCGTGGCCTCCCATTTCGGGCCTCAGGCGGCCCTGGGGCAGCCCTGGGGCCAGGCGCTGGGAATCACATGGTATGCACCGTGGAAAATCTTGTCCTGGCATTCGTGGGGTGTCGAGCACGAGGCCGTGAAGCAGGCCGAATCCCAGGCGCAGATGCTGTTTCTGGTGCCGCAGTTCGTGGTGCTGGGATTTGCCTTGCTCGGCATGCGTAAACCAAAGGCAGGGAGAGATATACACGGGTCGGCCCATTGGGCGACCGAGCAGGAAATTCAGGAGATGGGACTCCTGGACGGCCGTGGGGTGTACCTCGGCGGTTGGGTCAAACGCTTTGAGGGAATTTCCGCCCTGTACCGACGGCTCTGTGGATATGCTTCCGAAACACAACGCTATCTACGCCATAATGGTCCGGAGCACGTCCTCCTTTATGCGCCTACCCGGTCCGGCAAGGGTGTAGGCGTCATTCTTCCCACGCTCCTTTCTTTCCCGGATTCCGTAGTGGTTTTGGACATCAAAGGTGAAAACTGGGCGTTGACGTCGGGCTGGCGGCAATCGCAGGGACAAAAAGTCCTCCAATTCGATCCTTCCGATGCCGGAGGAGGATCGGTGAGCTTCAACCCTTTGGATGAGGTTCGTCTCGATACCTTGCTCGCCATCCCCGACGTCCAAAATATCGCCACCATGGTCGTCGACCCGGAAGGCAAGGGTCTTCAGGACCATTGGAGCAAGGCCGGATTTGCTTTTATCGCCGGAGCCTTGTTGCATTGTCTGGTCATGGTGCGCCATCGTGAGAAGCGCACGGCCACCCTTCACGATCTTGGGACGATGTTGGCTGACGAAAGCCGGTCCATTGATGATCTTTTTGAAGAGATGCTCAAAACGGATCATGCCGCGAAGGTGAAGGAGTGCTTTCCGAAAGACCCGACCGGGGGAGATGAAATTCATACCTTTATCGCTTCTTCTGCGAGGGAAATGCTTAACAAAGCTCCCAATGAAGCAAGCGGAGTCGTTTCTACCGCTCTGGTCAACTTGGCTCTTTATCGTGATCCTGTCGTTGCCCTTAATACTTCAAGAAGTGATTTCCGAGTTCAGGACCTCATGAATCATGAGACTCCTGTGAGCCTTTATCTCGTCATGAGTCCGGCCGACGTCAACCGGCTGCGCCCTCTTATCAGATTAATCCTCAATCTCATTATTTCGCGGATCTGCGAGAAGATGGAATTCATAGAAGGCGTCCAGGTAAAACCGAAACGCCGCCTGCTGTTGCTGCTCGATGAGTTTACGAGCATCGGTAAAATGGAAATTGTCAACAAATCCATTGCCTATACTGCCGGCTACGGAATTAATTATCTTATTGTTATCCAGAATATTGAGCAGTTAAACGATACGTATGGAAAGGAAAACGGCATCAAGGGCAATTGCCATGTGCGGGTTGCATATGCCCCAAATACCCTTGAGACGGCCCGGGAACTCTCGGAAATGACCGGGAAGACCACCGTCGTGAGCGAGAAGACCTCATTGTCTGGCTCCCGGAGCGGGCACTTGAAAAATGCTTCCGTAAGCCTTTCCGAAACAGCCCGCCCTTTGTTGACTTCCGATGAATGCCTGCGGTTGCCAGGACTCCAGAAGAAGGGGGACCGAGTGGTCAAGGCTGGCGACGTGCTCATTTTTGTGGCCGGCCGGTCCGCGATTTACGGACGGCAAATTCTCTACTTCCTGGACCCCGTATTCTCCAAACGGGTCAAGGTGCCGGCTCCCGCCAAATCCGATTCCCTATGCCCGGCCGTCGCTGGCCAGGAAGCCAAGCCCGCCATGCAGACGGAACAGCCGGAGGCCGAAAGCGGCTATGCCGCTTATCTCAAAAAGCAGGACAAGCAGGTGGAATCGGCATGAAATACGCCTTTTTGCTTGTCCTGCTCTTGGTTTGCGGCGGTGCCTTTCTTTTTCAGGAAGGCTTTCGGCTCAACGCCACCGCCTCGATGCCAAGGGGCATCTACCGGCTTGTCCCTGGCCATCCTGTGATCGAGCACGGAGATCTCGTCAGCTTCTGCCTGGAAGACGCCTCTTTCGCCGCCCTGGCCCTCGATCGGGGCTACCTACGGCCCGGGTCCTGCCCGGGCGGCCTTGAGCCCTTGCTCAAGCGCATTGCCGGCCTGCCGGGAGACTTCGTGGACATCGGTCCGGACGGTCTCATGGTCAACAGCCGGTTACAGCCGGAGAGCCGGATATGCGTCCAGGACCGCCACGGCCGGCCTCTGCCGCCTGTGGCCCTCCATCCGGGCCGGATACCCGCAGGTATGGCCTTGATCCTATCCGAGGATCATCCCGGTGGATTTGATGGGCGGTATTTTGGCCTGGTCCCCCTTGCCTCACTGCGGAAGGTAAGGCCCGTTCAACTCTTCGACTCCATGGGAGGAAATTGAAGATGGAGAGAGAAATTCTTGCGAGGGCGGCCCGAGCGGTGGATGCCCAGGCTTCCGAAGATCCGAGTCTGGGTGTCCCGGTTGACCCGGACGTGGCGGACTTCATGGGGGCTTTCGAGGAAAAGGCCGTCGGTCTCGATGACCTGGACGAAATCCAGGGAAACGAGGGGGAGGGCGGCCATGGTGCATAAAGACCGCAAACCCTTCCACGAGCAGTTTGCTGAACAGATCATCGAGGACCTCAAGAAGGGAGTCGCTCCTTGGCAAAAGCCCTGGCAGCCCGGGGAGCGGCATGCACCGTTCAATCCCATCTCGGGAACCGTCTACAGCGGCATCAACCGGGTGATGCTTTCGCGCAAAGGATTTGATGAGCCACGCTGGATGACGCTCAAGCAGGCCAATACCATTGGGTGCCGAGTCAGAAAGGGCGAGAAATCCCAACCCATTGTGTACTGGCAGTTTACGAAGGAGGAGCCGGCCAAGGACGATCAGGGAAAGCCTCTTTTGGACGGGGAAGGCAACCAGGTCATGGAACAGGTCCACCTGACCCGCCCCATCATCCGGTTCTCCTCGGTCTTTCATGCGACCCAACTGGAGGGCGAGATGCCTCCCCTTGATCCCGCCACGCTCAGGCCCACCTGGGATCCCAACGAAAAGGCCGAGACCATCCTCGGCAACTCCGGGGCGGTCATCAAGCACAACCAGCGGGATCGGGCGTTTTACAGCCTGCGCACCGATGAGATCAGCCTGCCCCCAAAAGAGCATTTTCCCTCGGGCGATGGCTACTATGCCACGGCGCTCCACGAGCTGGGCCATTGGACCGGTCATCCCTCGCGCCTTGACAGGGAATTTGGCCCTTTCGGCTCCGAACCCTATGCCCGCGAGGAACTCCGGGCGGAAATCGCCTCCTGGATGCTCGGAGAGGATTTGGGCATCGGCCATGATCCGGGCCAGCACGTGGCCTATGTCGATTCCTGGATCAAGGCACTGGAAAAAGATCCTTATGAGATCGTTCGCGCCTGTCGCGATGCGGAGAAAATCAAGCAGCACGTGGTGGCCATGGAACAGAAGCAGGATCTCACGCAGGAAGTCACGCCCGCTCAGGAACAAAATGCCGTCCTTCCTGGCCATGAAAAATCCATGACGCCCACGCAGGCGATGGAGCCTCAGGAACGTGTCCCGGCACAAGGTGTCCCCGAGGCGCCAGACCATCGGACTTATTTGGCCGTCCCCTACCGGGAAAAGAACCGAGCGAAGGCGGCCGGCGCACGGTGGGATGGCAAAGCCAAACTCTGGTACGCGCCAGAAGGTTCGGACATGGCCAAGCTCGGGGCCTGGCTCCCTCAAAACGAACCGGCCCCGGCCGCGACCATGGAACCCGCCGAGGAATTTGCCCAAACGCTCCAGGCGGCCGGGTTCTACCTCAAGGGCCTTCCCGTCATGGATGGCAAGATCCATCGGGTTCCTGTCGTGGGGAAGCCCAATGGGCTCGATGGGGCCTATCAGGGCTTCCTCGATGGCCATCCTGCCGGCTGGTATCAAAACCATGTGACCGGCGAGAAAGCCACATGGAAAGCCCACGGCCATAGCCTTACCGAGGAGCAAAAGGCAGCGCTCAGGCTCGAAGCGGCAGAGCGCAGCCGACAGCGGGAACAGGAACGTGTGGCCCTGCAAGACGCGGTTGCCCGCCGATGCGACCAGGATTTCGAGGCTCTCCCTCCCATCCGGCCCATAGCCGCCATAAACAACCCCTATCTTCTTAGCAAAGGAATTCCTCCGCTGGGCGGCATCAAGGAGTCCCCGGATGGAACGATCCTTCTGATCCCCCTGCACAATGCCCAGGGGACGATCCGCAACGTCCAGGAAATCTCCTGGGGCGGGGAGAAACGTTTTCAGACAGGCGGCGAGAAAAAGGGCTGCTTCTGCCTGATTGATCCCGAAAAGAAACTCGAACACGGGGAACCGGGACAGGAGGGGGAAATCCTTCTGGCCGAGGGGTACGCGACCAGCGCCAGCCTCAATCTGGCGACGGGCAAGCCGGTGGCTGTGGCGTTTGATGCCGGGAACCTGGAGCCTGTGGCCCAGGCGCTTCGGGAAAAGTACCCCATGGCCACCATCACGATCTGCGCGGACAATGACCATGCCCGTGAGCATGGAAACATTGGGGTTGAGAAAGCCCGGCAGGCCGCTCAGGCCGTGGGCGCAAGTGTGGTCGTTCCGATCTTTAATAAAGAGGAGAAAGCCGCAGGCTTGACGGATTTCAACGATCTGCACCAATCGCGCGGACTCCTGGCGGTGGAAGAGCAGGTGGCCCGGGGACGGACCCGGGCGCGGGGACAGCACCAGGAACGGGAGCTGTCGCGTGAACTCTAAACTCCTGTGTGTCGTTTGCAGCCTCGGTCTGTTGCTCCTGGCCGGACAGGCCAGGGCGCAATCCCCGGAAGATCTCGATCTTCTCTTTGACGCGCCCTGTGCCCGCTACGGCGCGCCCAAGGCTTTGGCCCGGGCCATTGCCCATCACGAAAGCGGCCTGCGCCCCTGGGCCATGAACATCGAGGGTAGACCCATCCTGCACGCCTCCAAGGAGCAGGCTTTGGCGGTGGCCCGGGCCGCCCTCCAAGCCGGCCTCTCCTTCGATGTCGGGGTGATGCAAATCAATTCGTGGTGGATCAGGCGCTATCACCTCCCCCTGGAGGTGGTGTTCGAGCCTCGGGGTAACGTCCAGGTCGGCGTCTGGATCTTGGCCCAGTCGATCAAACGCTTTGGCCTCACGTGGCAGGCCGTGGCCACCTACCATACCCCCAATCCGGAACGCGGACGGGCCTATGCCGCCGCCGTGCTTGCCCGCCTGAGCGGGAGACCTGTCGCTGCATCGACCGCGCCCTCGATGGCGGCGGATTCTTCCGCAGCGTCCAAATCCAAATCGTCGCCGGCGGCCTCCGCGTCGCCGTTGCTGGTGAAGCGGTTTCGCCAGCTTGCCAGCAATGAAACCAAACTTGTGAAGTGAGGGTCTCATGAAAAACCTCCTGATCGTCGAATCTCCCGGCAAGATAAAAAAGATCCAGGGATTCCTGGGAAACGACTGGCAGGTCATGGCCAGCGTGGGTCATGTCCGTGACCTTCCCCCGCATGATCTTGGCATCGACGAGGCGGATCTTCGGCCCCGCTACGTCCCTACCGAGAGGGGAAGGACTGTCCTGGCCAAGCTGGCCAGGGCGGTGGAACTCGCGGACTCGGTTTTTTTGGCGACAGACCCTGACCGCGAGGGGGAGGCCATCGCGTGGCATCTGGCGGATGCCCTGGCCCTGCGAAATCCCCAGCGCATCACCTACACCGAAATCACGGAGCAGGCCGTCAAAGGCGCGATTTTAAAGCCTCGCCAATTGGATATGCGGCTGGTTGCCGCACAGGAAGGCCGTCGCGTCTTGGATCGGCTGGTGGGGTACAAGGTTTCGGGGCCCCTGTCTCGCTTGGCCGGCAGAAAATCGTCTGCCGGTCGGGTACAGAGCCCGGCCGTGCGCCTGGTGGTCGAACGTGAACGCGAAATCCGAGCCTTCAAGGTGACCACGCATTATGGGGTGGATCTCATCTTCGACGCCTTGGACAACATCACGCCGGGTTGGAAAGCCGAGTGGAAGGTGAAGCCGTGGCTGGAACCCGGCCAGGAGTATCTGCTCGATAAGGCGCTGGCCACGACGGTGGCCGGCGTACGGAGGGTCACGGTCCTGAGCTGCGAAGAATCCGAGAGCCGCGCCGCGCCGCCAGCGCCGTTCACCACGTCCACTTTGCAGCAGGCGGCCTCGAATGCCCTGAAGATGTCTCCCAAGGAGACCATGGGACTCGCGCAACGGCTGTATGAGGCTGGCCACATTACCTACATGCGTACGGACTCGCCAAATTTGAGCGAGGAGGCGGTGGCTTCCATCCAGGAATACTGCCGCAGCCGGAACTGGCCGGTCGTGGCCAAGCCCAGGCACTGGAAAAGCAAGGAAGGCGCGCAGGAGGCCCATGAGGCCATCCGCCCAACGCACATCGAGATCGAAGAGGCCGGCGAAACCGAGGGAGAGAAGGCCCTTTATGCGCTTATCCGTCAGCGCACGCTGGCCAGCCAGTTGGTGGATGCGGTTTTTGCCGTACGCACCGTGCGGCTTGTCGGGAATCCTGTTGAGGATCGGGGCCCCGAGTTCGAGGCGAAGGGGCGGACCCTGACCAGTCCCGGTTGGAAAGTTGTCCTGGGAGGGGATCAGGCTGACGAAGGAGAAGAGGAGGCGGAAAATCCTGTGCCTAAACTCCAGGCCGGCAGCCAACTGACGGTAGGCGAGGGGAAGGTGACGATCCATAAGACCAAGCCCCCGGCGCGCTTTTCCGAAGCATCACTCGTCAAGGCCCTGGAAGATCGCGGCATCGGACGTCCATCCACGTACGCCGCCATCCTGGAGAACATCCTGCGCCGGGAATACGTGCGGCTGGAAAAGCGCAAGCTGGCCCCCACCCCGGCTGGTGAGGACGTGGTTGATGCGCTGCTTGGCCGCTTCGGATTCGTGGATTTTTCCTACACGAAGGGGATGGAAGAAAACCTGGACGCCCTGGCTGCCGGGCAAGCCCGGTACCTCGATGTCATGCGCCAGTTCACCTCCGGGCTCGACGGGGAACTCAGCGCGTTTTTGGCCACGATCAACCATGCCTGCCCCGAATGCGGAAAGCCTCTGCGGCGGATATCCAAGGCATCTGGCAAGGACGGCCGGGGCGGATATGATTTTTGGGGATGTACGGGATACCCGGATTGCCGGGCGACCTTTGCCAATGAAGATGGCAAGCCGGGAGGTCGTATAGAGCCCCGGCAGAAGCTTCCCCTCAGCGCTGTCAAATGCCCGGAATGCGGAAAGCCCCTGGTCCACCGCATGAAGGAAGGAGCCAAGGGATATAATTTTTGGGGGTGCTCGGGTTACCCCAATTGCAAAGTCTCCTTTCCCGATGCCGGCGACCGGCCTGACATGCAGGGAGACAAGTCATGAAAATGCTGCAAGCCCTTATCCTTCTCCTTTCGTTCATTCTTTCCGCTGGGCATAGCCTGGCTGGCGATGGATCCAGCTTCAACCCTGTCCCGATCCCGATCACCAGCCAGGGGACCATTCCGGTTGGGACGGTCATTCCGTGGCCGTCTACGTCAATGCCGGCGGATGCGACGAGGTGGTTGGAATGCAACGGTCAAGCCGTGCCCTCAGGCAGTCAGTATGACCGACTGCGCGTCGTGCTTGGAAGCAAGCCAATCCCTAATTATAACGGGCAATTCTTGCGAGGAACGACGGTATCCAGCGAAGTGGGGCAGACGGTCGCTGACTCGACCCGTGCCCATGATCATCTCATCGATGCGCATCAGCATACCGTCAGCGGTACGGCGTCAGGGCAATCGTATGGGGGGGCTATCGCCAGCGTCTCTATCAGTGGCAGCACGTCAAGCCAAAGTTACAGCGGAACAATCGCTGGTCAACATATAACAGGAGCAACATCGGGACAAGCTTACGGTGGTAACATTGCCGGCCAGCACGTAACGGGTTCGACTTCGGGGCAAGCCTACATATATGACATCGCGGCGGCTGGAAGCACATGGTGGCCTGCCACCGGTACTCCAGGTTATATCGATACCGTTTCGAGCATCACCCACTATACAGGCCACGGCACGACTGCTGGTGGAACATTTGACGGATATACCGCGCCGACGTCCTATTCGGGAGTCACCGCCGGAGGAACATTTGACGGTTATACTTCCGCGAGTAATTATTCGGGAGTCACTTCAACAGGTACTTATAGTGGCTACACGCCAACTCTTTATTATTCCGGGAATACTTCTGGCGGAACGATCAATGGCGTGACTAATTATGCCGGAGGTGGCTACACACATCAAACGGGCGGATCGGAAACAGCTCCGGTACATACCAAGGTCCGATACTTGATCCGTGCTATTCCGTGAAGTGAGGTCGCTCTGGATCTCGCCGCGCTGGAATGTGGTGTTGCTCATCATTGTCCATCGGGCCAGCAAGACGCAGAAATCGTTCGGCAGTATTGATGATCTGTGGGGTGGAGCGGGCCGGCATCGCCGGCCCGACTTCGCCTCGGTCCGGTTCGTCCTTTCGTGACCCACTCCTGATGATCTCCCTTCGTTTGATGGCCAGGAGGGCAGTGGGTTCGGCTACAAAGCCCTTTTAATGTGTACTGTGCGCAAAAAATCTTGACTCCCGCCCTCTCGTGTGTATCATACGCACATGGACAGCAAGGAACTTATCCGCCGGCTCAAGGACAGCGGCTTTACGCTTCTGCGTGTCAACGGCAGCCACCACGTCTTCGGCCATGCCGACGGCCGCCGGGTAGTCGTCAAAGACCCCTGCAAGGACATCCCGGCCGGCACCTTGCGAAACATCTTCCGGCAAGCGGCTTGGCCCTGGCCGCCACGAGAAGGAGGAAAACCATGAAGCGACGCTATCCGGCGATCCTGCATACCGATGACGGCATCGGGTATGGCGTGACCATTCCCGACCTGCCCGGCTGCTTCACCACGGGCGAAACCCTGGACGAGGCCCTGGCCAGCGTTCAGGAAGCGGTGGAAGCCTGCCTGTTCGACGCCGACGAAGCGCCCCAGGCCAGCCCGGCTACGAAGGTCTTGGGAACGGCCGAGGCCGAAGGCGGCGTCCTGGCCTTTGTCGAAGTGGACTTGTCCTTTCTCGACGGCGAGCCCATCCGGGTAAACATCAGTGTGCCGCGCAACCGCCTGGAGCGCATCGATGCCGCAGCCAAGGAAATGGGAATGACCCGCTCCGGCTTCCTGGTCCAGGCGGCGGAGCAGCTCATCGAGCGACGGTAGCCTCCGCATCGTCCAGGCCCCGCCCCGGCGGGGCTTTTCTTTTTCCTGGCCCGGGCCGGAAGGCCGCATCTGTTTATCGCGAGAGAAGCGCAGGCGTGGTGCCTCCTCCGTGGTGCCATGAACAAGTTCGTCGCTGATCTCCCGCTGCCAGCGGTCCAGGCTGACTTCAAACGCTTCCCAGTTCGGGAACCGATATCCCGCCAGGACATTTTCCTTCACGTAGCCCACGCCGTTTTCGTCCTTGCCCTTGGGACGCGCTCGATAGCGTGACACGAACAGATGTACTCTGGTCTTGTGCCCACCGATTTTCACGGTCGCTTCGCCAGAGGATCAGGTTATCCTGTCGCCTGACAACAGGTAACGATCGATTGACAGCACGTTAGGCGGTTACCTATCCTAGACGTCGTGTATGGGAAATACGTGGGTTTTGCCTTGCGATCGCTGCTGGCGGCGAGAACTTGCCCATCCTCCGCAGTCTCTCAGGAGGAAGGGAAGGCCAAGAAGGGAATAGGATGAGGGATGTTGCTGATGGGTAGGATTGTCAGCATTCCGTGGGTTGATGGCTCTGGTCGGTGCATGCCTGTTCAAAAACCGGTTAAGATGACCAGGAGACAATTGAAGATTTGGTCTTCCAGGCTGTTATTCATTGCAATAAAATTGATGTTTTTATTATCTAACTTTTATATATAAATTAAACAATTGAACTTCGTGTTGATGGGGCGTAGTAAATTTCAAGATGTATAAACTTTTGTCATAAAATATTAATTTAAATAGTAATAATTCAGTTTGTGAGGTCTCTTTTTTATGACTCAAAAAGTACCCCTTGCACTGGTGACCGGAGCCAGTAGAGGAATTGGAGCGGCCATAGCTTTGGGGCTTGCAGAAGATGGCTTCGACATTTGGCTAAACTACAAGAGCAGACATCATGAAGCCCAATTCGTGGCCAGATCAATCCAAGAGATGGGGCGCAAATGTCACCTGCTTCCCTTTGATGTGACCGACCAAGACATGGTTTCGAATGCTCTTGCACCGCTGCTGGAACAATATACACCCCACGTGCTGATCAACAACGCCGGATTCGTCCGTGATGTCCTCTTAGTTTGGATGAAACGCGAGGAGTGGAGCGATGTACTCGGCGTGCATCTGAACGGATTTTTCCATGTCACTAAGACTGTGTTGCCGTCTATGATTCGGGCTCGCGGCGGACGCATCGTTACGATCGTCTCCACTTCTGGAGAGCGGGGCGTGGCCGGCCAAGTCAACTACTCGGCGGCTAAGGCCGGACTCATTGGCGCGACTCGGTCCCTGGCGGCCGAGGTGGCTAAACGTAATATCCTGGTCAACGCGGTCTCGCCCGGGTTCATCGAAACGGAAATGACCGAGGCGATTCCTAAGGAGAAAGTGCTGCCCATGGTTCCCATGGGCCGGTTCGGCACGCCCGGGGAAGTGGCCGCCGTGGTGCGATTTCTCTGTTCCCCAAGCGCGAGTTATGTCACCGGCCAGGTCATCGGTGTCAACGGGGGCGTGTCGTGACCCGGCGGGTCGTCATCACCGGTGTCGGCATCGTCTCCTGTCTGGGCATTGGCGCACAGGCCGTGGGAGCGGCGCTTCGCCAAGGGAAAAGCGGCATCGTCGCCGATCCAGAGCGAGTAGCGTTGGGCTTTCGCAGCCCGCTCACAGGCAGGATTTCCGGGTTCGATCGGCAGGCCTATCTGACCCGGAAACAGCGTAAGACCATGCCAGATTGCGCCCTTCAAGCCTATGCGGCCGTGGAAGAAGCCATGGGTATGGCCCGGCTCTCCCCGGAGGATGTCCGCGAATCGGAGACCGGCATCGTGTTCGGGGCGGATTCCAGTTGCGAGCCGGCCATCCGGGCGGTGGACATCGTGCGCGCATCCGGCGAGACCAAGGCCATCGGCGGATCCGCCGTGTTCGGGGTCATGAATTCCACGGTCAGCATGAATCTGGGATGCGTGCTCGGCGCGCGGGGCGCGTGTTGGACCGTCAGCGCCGCCTGCGCCAGTGGAACCCTGGCCATCGGGCAGGCGGCGCAGCTCATTGCCCTGGGGCAGCAGCGGCGCATCCTTTGCGGCGGCGCCCAGGAGATCAACTGGCAGGCCGCGTCCAGCTTCGATGCCATTGGCGCCTTCAGTCTTGATACCGCCGATCCGGTCCGGGCCAGCAAACCTTTCGATGCCAGGCGCGACGGCCTGGTCCCCAGCGGCGGCGCGGCGGCCCTGGTGCTGGAGGATCGAGAGTCGGCGATCCGGCGGAACGCCCCCATCCTGGGCGAAGTGCGGGGATTCGGCTTCGCCTCGGATGGCGATAAATTGGCCGTGCCTTCCGGGGACGGCTTGGCCAGGGCCATTGGGCTGGCCATGCGCCAGGCCGGGGTCCATCCGGAGGCCATCGACTATGTCTGCGCCCATGCCACGTCCACGCCGCGCGGCGACGCAGTCGAGACCCGGGTGCTTCTGGACGTGTTTGGCCAAGCCAGGCCCCCAGTCTCCTCGCTCAAGTCTATGACCGGCCACGAGCTCTGGATGGCCGGAGCCTCCCAGGCGGTGGGTTGCGTCCTCATGGCCAGCCAGGGTTTTCTGGCCCCGAACATCAATTTCGAGAAGCCTGACGACCTGTCCGCCGGGCTCAACATCATCCGCGAGACCATCCCGCACGGCCCGCGACTGACGCTTTGCGATGCGGCCGGCTTCGGCGGCACCAATGCCGCCTTGGTGCTGGGGTTCGAGGGATGAAGCGTTCCTGCGTGGTTATCGGCGGGGGAATCTCCGGCATGAGCGCCGCCATCCTGCTGGCGAGGCAGGGGCTTGCCGTCACCCTAGTGGAGAAGGCCCCCAGGCTCGCTCCCCTGGTGCGCGGGTTTTCCCGCCAGGGCCTGCATTTCGACACCGGCTTCCACCATACCGGCTACCTAGGGCCAGGGGAGATCTTGGATCGGGCCTTCAGGCTCATGGGCATGACGGAACTGGCGTCTTTTCCCTTTGGTCCGCAAAACGACCCGCGGGTGGTTGTGGACGAAGGGCCAGGGGAGGGCTATCCCATGCCTTCCGGTTTCGACCGTCTGCTGGAGGTCCTGGGGGACTGCTTTCCCCGGGAACGCAACGCGCTGCGGGTCTATCTGGACGCGGTGCGGGCGGCCCAGGACAGCTCTCCCTATCTGGCGCCCGGGACGTCCGACCGGCCATCAGCTCCCTACCCGGACGCCACCCTGGCCGAGGTGCTTGACGGACTATTCCGCGATATCCGCCTCAAAAGCCTTCTGGCCTCGCAGACCTTGTACCACGGCGTGCCGCCCGCCGAGGTGCCCTTCGTGTTCCATGCCTGGGTCGGAGCGGCCGCCATGCGGTCCCTGCACGGGGTCAGGGGCGGTGGGAAGCATCTGGCGCAGGCCTTCGAAGGCGCTCTTGATCGTGCCGGAGTCCGCGTGGAGACGGGCATCGGTGTCGACAGGATCACCCTCTCGCCAGCGGGGGCCGTAAGTGGAGTCCGCCTCGGGGACGGACGCGTGCTGGAGGCGGAGGTTTGTCTCGGCACTATGCATCCTGCCCTGCTGGCCGGGGTCGTCCCCCAAGGGGTTTTTAGGCCGGCCTATCTGAATCGGTTGGCCAGGCTCGCGGAGACCCCTCGTGCCGCCATGGTGTTCGGCACGATCCCCGGCGGAGGTGGGGGCGAGTCCGGAGACTGGTGGTTGTTTCTGAACAGCCACGATCCGGCTCGCTGGCTGGGTGAGCGGGGCGGCGCGGAGCCCGGCGCCATGTCCGTCATGATCTCTGCCTCTCTCGGCGGCGATGGTTTGGTCGGCCTGGAACTGGCCGCCTGCTGCGACCCGGAGTCCTCGAAGCTCGATGCCCGTGAACGTATGATCGGCTTTTTCACGCGAAGGCTGCCCAGCCTCTCCCGGAATGCCCACTTTCTGGACTCCGCCTCCCCGTCCACCTTCGCGCGTTACGCCAATTCGCCGTTTGGCAGCTATTACGGCCCGAAACATGCGATGGGGGCGCACACTCCCCAGCCCCGCACCAGACTGCCGGGGTTCTATCTCGCCGGACAGGCGGTCGTGGCTCCCGGCATCGCCGGTGCCGTCATCTCGGCCTGTGTTGCCGTGGACGTCCTGCTTGGGGCAGACTACGTGTTGACGGAATTGCGCCAATGCTGAAGCGCCGGGTGGTCGTCACCGGCTATGGGGCGGTCTCCCCATTCGGACTGGGAGTCCGTGCCCTGTGGGACGGCCTGGTTGCGGGGCGAAGCGTCGTTGTTGCGGATGAGCATGGGCTGGGCGAGGTCGGCATCCGCAGTCGTCTTTGCGCCAGGGTCGACGACTTTCCGTCCCGGGAAATCCCCAGGCAGTACCGGCGGACCATGAGCCGCATGTCACAGTATGCCTATCTAGCCGCCAGGGAGGCACTGGACATTTCCCGACTGCCCGAGAGCCTCCTTCGCGGAGGGCGGACGGGGATCGTGCTGGGCTCCACCATCGGCAGCGTGGACGGACTGGAAGAATTCTTCAGACCCTTTATCACCACCGGCCGGGTGGACGCGGTCAAGTCTACTTTGTTTTTTAAGGTGATGAACCACTCGGCGGCCTCCAACCTAGCCCAGGCACTGGGCACGACCGGACCGCTCCTCGCCCCCTCGGCCGCGTGCGCTACAGGTTGTCAGGCCCTGGGCATAGCGGCAATGCTGGTGGTTTCGGGCCAAGCCGATGTTGTCTTGTGCGGGGGAACCGACGAGCACCATCCGTTGACAACCGCCACTTTTGATATCATGAATGCCGCGTCAACCCTCTATAACGACTTCCCGGAAAAAAGTCCCCGGCCATTCGATTGCGCCAGGGATGGTGTGGTCTGTTCCGAGGGGAGCGGCGTCCTGGTGCTGGAGGCCTTGGAAAGCGCCGAGAAGCGGGGTGCGCCCATCCTGGCCGAATTTAAGGGGTACGGGTCCAATCTCGATCCCGGTCATATCGCCCATCCCAGCCGAGAAAGTATCGCTGAGTGCCTGCGCTTGGCCCTGCAGTGCGCGGGCATGGGACCGGAGGAGGTGGATTACGTCAACGCCCACGCCACCGGAACAATTCAGGGCGACGCCGCCGAGGGGTTGGCCATCGAGGACGTTTTCGGTTCGCGGACACCGGTCAGCTCCCTGAAAGGATATTTCGGTCATGCCATGGCCGCCAGCGGAAGCCTGGAGTCCATCGTCTGTCTTGAAATGCTCCGGGAAGGGCTCCTCCTTCCGACCCGCAACCTGGACGACCCCGATCCTTCCTGCGGCGCTATAGAGCATGTTCGGCAAGCGATCTGCAAGCCGATCACCACGGCGGTCAAGAACAATTTCGCCCTTGGCGGTGTGAATGCCGTGGCGGTATTTAGGAGCTTTATCTCATGACCGATCAGGAAATTATCAAGCGCATCAACGAGGGACTCGAGGAAGAATTCGAGATCCCCAAGGAGAAACTCATTCCCGGCGCGAGACTCTACGGGGAACTGGGACTGGACAGCCTGGACGCCGTGGACATGGTGGTGGTCCTCGAACAGCAGTTCAGAATCAAGATCCGGGAGGATGACGGCATCCAGGCCATCAGGACTCTAGACGATCTGCACGTCTTCATCCTGGCCAAGGTTTCCTCAAGGCCGGACCCATGACGGGCCGGGGCGTCGCGAGCCTAGCGGTGTGGACCGCCCTGATGCTCATCACCTCGGGGTTCGTGATTCTCGCCCCTCCTGTCTGTCTGGTCATCCGTCTGACCGCCCGAACCCCCTGGCCCAGGCTGGCCCGGTGGTGCATCTGGTCCTACGGCAGGGCCGTAGCCCGGATGCTCGGCCTTTTCTTTCCCGTCTTCGTCCACGGACGGCCTGGCCGTATCGGGGATCCGCCGTGCATCTTCGTGTTTAACCACACATCGTTTTTGGACCTTTTCTTCATCACCCTGGCCGCCCCACCAGATTCGGCCTGCTTGGCCCGGCAGTGGCCTTTCTCGGTGCCCCTCTTCGGCCCAGTCATGCGACTGGGGCAATACGTCAACGTGGAGCGGCTTTCGGTCGAAGAACTGCTGGACCGAGCCCGGGAGCTCTTGCGCCAGGGGGTCAGCCTGGCCGTCTTCCCCGAGGGAACCCGATCACGCACCGGAGCGATGGGGCGGTTCCGCTCCGGGGCCTTCAAGCTTTCTATCGAGACAGGCATTCCGGTCCGGCCCGTGCGTATCGAGGGCTCGGGCTGGATTCTTCCTCCGGGTGTCTGGAAGATGCGCCGAGGAACACTGTGCGTGAACGTGCTGGAGGATGTCGCTCCAGCTCCATATACAGGCGAAGTATTGGGGCACGTGGCGATGCGCCGCCACGCGCGCGAACGCATAAGCACTGCCTGCATGCCCTCCCCTGCAACCTCTTGACCCAGATGGAGCCAAGCATGATCCCCCGTCGAATTCTTCTTGCGGCACTTGTCATCCTGACAGCCACCTTCGTCTCCTGTCGCACGGCGCCGATTCGTAATATTCCCATGAACAGCATCCCGACAACGCAATATATGAGTCTTACTCAGGACGAAGTCGCGGGTGCCATCATCATGGGTGGTAACAAGGCTGGCTGGAGCATGCGCAAGGTCGAGCCCGGGCTCATCGTCGGGACCATCCAGGTCCGGACGCACGAAGCGCAAGTGGATGTTCGGTATTCGGCGACTACCTGGAATATCACCTATCGGGACAGCAAAAATTTGAAATTCAATGGTGAAAAGATCCATTCGAACTACAACAAGTGGGTCAGTCGTCTGGGTGACTTCATCAGGAACCAGATCAATGAGGATATGGAATTTCATGTTCAGAGAAAAAACTGAATCGGATCGTCTGTGACCGCATCGTCTTCAGGGATTTTCCCGGTTGCCGCATCGCTGCTCATCCCCCACCGCCCGCCCATGGCCATTGTGGAGAGTCTGGAGCAGGCGGACAGTGGGGGCGCCCTTGCCCAGGCGCAGGTCGAGGTCGGCTCCCCGTTCGTCCGTTCGGACGGAACCGTGGAGCCCCTGATCCTGCTGGAGATCATCGCCCAGGCCTGCGCTGCCTATGGCGGCTGGCTGGCCGGGGACGCCGGCCGGGGAAAACGCGCCGTGTTCCTGGTCGGGGTCCGCTGCTTCGAGGTCCTCGGGAAGGCCGTAGCCGGGAAAACCATGGAGATAGCAATGACCCTGGACAAGGCGTTCGGCGGCTTCCATCTGTTTCGAGGCGTGCTTCGCCAGGACGGACACGCGGTGGCCCAGGCCAGCCTTAAGGCCTATCATCCCGAAGAACCAACCACGGGCGCATGACATGAAGTTGCCGTTGACCACCCTGTTGGCTGTCGGACTCGCGGCCCTGGCGTCCGTGGCCCTAGCCGCCGGCTCACCAGGGGATACCTTGTTGCGTCTCGCGGCCAAGGCCGGACAGGTGCGCAGCATCCAGACCGAGTTCACCCAGGAGAAGCGGCTGAGCATTTTCAAGCAGATATTGCTTTCCAAGGGGGAGTTCGCCTTCCAGAGGCCAAGGTCTCTGCGGTGGGAATATCTGGAGCCAGTGCGCTCGGGCTTCATCCTCCACGGGGATTCGGGCAAGCGCTGGAACGAATTGGCGGGTGAGACCCAGGATTTTTCGGTCCGCAAGGATCCAATCATGCAACTAGTGTCCAGCCAGATCCTCCTCTGGACCACCCTGGATCTGAAGGCGCTCTCCAGAACCTATACGATCGCGGTCAAGTCGGATGCTCCGGCGGTCCTACTGTTCACGCCGCGTGCGGCCGAGGTCGGACCCATCGCCGGCCTGTGCATCACCTTCACGCCTGACGATGCTGCCATCGCCGTGATCGAAATCCTGGAAGGGCAGGGCGACTCCACCACGATCCGTTTCCACGGCACTCGGCTCAACGACGACATTGATCCTGGAGTATTCACGCGGCCATGACATTCCCCTGTCTGATCATGCGGTTGAACCGGTGGTTCGCGACTCACAGACGGGTCGGATTCTGGTGCCTGGGGCTCTTCCTGGTGGCGGGGCTGACGGGCATGGTCTTCTTGCGACCCGTGGAGAACATCGCCTCCATGATCCCGGACGACGGCTCCGGCCTGGCCGGGGATTTTAGGCTCATCCAAAAGGCTCCGTTCACCCGGCGCGTGCTCATCGACGTGGCCGCGCCTCCGGGAGCGGCTTCAACGGATCTGGCCGCCGCTGGGGATGCCCTGGCGGCGGCGTTGCCGGCCGTCCTGTTTCCGGAAGTGCGTGATGGGCCGGAAATAGGGAACCCTGCGACCTTTGTCTCCGGGATGCTCGACCTTCTGCCGGCGCTCTTTACCGAGCGGGACCGGCGCGAGATCGAAAAGCGGCTGACGCCGGAAGCGATACGCCGGTCCCTGCGCGAGTGCGTGCGCACCCTGACCTCCCCCGAGGGCCTGGGCATGAAGGAAGTCCTTCGAAGAGATCCCTTGGGCTTTCGTCAACTGGCCCTGGCCAAACTGGTCCACCTGCGCCTGTCCGATGCGTTGCGTATGGAGCAGGGGCGCTTCATGAGCCAGGACGGGCGGCACCTGCTCCTCATCGCCCGTCCCGCTCCGGAAATGACCGATTCCGACGGCGCAGGCCAAGTCATGACGGCCTTCCTCCAGGCCCGGGCCGTACTGCCCCCGGGCTACACGGCCACGCTGATCGGCGGCTACAGGCACACCCAGGCCAACGTCGCCGCCATCAAGTCCGATATGTCCATGGTGTTGGCGGCGTCATCCCTCGGGCTCGCCCTCATCTTTCTGTCTTGGCTGCGCACCAGGGCCGGGCTGTTCGCCTTCCTGTTGCCCCTGACCATCCTGCCCCCGGCGGCCCTGGCCACACGACTGGTCTTCGGATCCATCTCGGGCATCACCATTGGCTTCGGCTCCGTGCTCATGGGAGTGGCGGCGGATTACTCCATCTACGTCTATTTCGCCTTGCGCGCCTCTCCGGATTCCGCCCGGACGGCTCTGAGCCGCGTGGCCGCACCGGTCTGGTACGGGGCGAGTACCTCCCTGGTTTCCTTCGCAGCTCTGCTGTTTTCCGCCATGCCGGGCGTGCGGGAGCTGGCCTTTTTCTCCCTGAGCGGGCTTTCCCTGGCGCTCATCCTGGCACTGGTGGTTCTGCCCTGCCTGATCGGTCCGGGGGGCGTCCCGGCCGGGGAAGCGCCAAGGCTTCCACCCAAGCCGCTGCTCACCCCGTGGCAGGCGCTTGTCCTGGTTGCCCTGGTCCTTGCCATCGGGGCGTACTGGGGCGGGAGCGTGCGCTTCGATTCCGATCTGCGCTCGCTTTCCGCCTCCGGTCTCGACATTAAAGAGGACGAGGCCATGATGCATTCCGTTTGGGGGAGCATGCGGGATCGGACCATGGTCTTCGCCCAGGGGGGCAGTCTGGATGACGCCTTGGCGGCCAACCGGGAATTCTTCGACCAAGCTTCGGGGGAATCGGATGCAACTGGCCTCATAAGCCTCGCCCCGATACTGCCGCCAAGGCAGGTGCAAGCCGCCAATGTCGCCAGATGGCGGGCCTTGTTCACTCCCGAACAGGTGGCCGGGCTTCGTGCCACGGTCGCATCCGAGGCGGCATCTCTCGGATTTACGCTGGACGCGTTCGACCCCTTCTGGAACGCTCTGGATGACCCTGCCCCGGCGCGGGCCACACCCGGGAGACTGCGCGCCATCGGATTGGGCGAGGCGGTTGATCTGCTGCTGACCAGTGACGCAAGCGGCTCTCTGGTCATCAGCCTAATGTCGGACAACGCCGGCATCATCGCCGTGGGCGAAAGCTTGCCCGCCGGGGTTCGGGTCGTTTCCCGCAACACGTTCGCCAGGGAACTGACCACGGCCGTCAGATCCGACTTCACACGTTTCATCCTGCTGGCCTTGGGCGGCAACCTTGTCCTGCTTTACGTCTTCCTGCGTTCGGTCCGGTCGACCCTGCTGTCCCTGCTGCCCACCGCCGTCGGTCTAGCCTTGCTGTTTGGCGCCATGGGAGTTCTAGCTGTCGATCTGAATCTTTTCGGCGTCATCGCCATCCCCCTGGTCATCGGCATCGGAGTGGACTACGGCATCTTCATGGCCCTGGAGGGCGGCCGCGACGGAACCACCATGCGCGCCGTCGTCGTGGCAGGCCTGTCCACCATTGTCGGGTTCGGAGCGCTGGCCCTGGCCAGACATCCGGCCCTCCATTCCATCGGACTTACCGTGTTGATCGGCATTTCCGGGTCCGTGCTGGCCTCCTGCCTGTTCGTGGTTCCCCTAGGGAGGCGCGGATGAGGCGCGCAGTACCGGGCTCGCTTGTCCTGGCCGTTGTATTGGGCGCCATGTCCGTGCTGTCGGGCTGCCGGGGCGGTTGTGTCGCTGCCTCGCGTTCGGCCGAGGAAACGGCCATGCTTCTATCCGGGCGGACGTACTGGTTCGAACGGGCCGGGGAAACGCGGTTTCAGGCGGGCATGCTCGTGCGCGACCTGTTCGCCAAGGTTTCGCTGACGGCGTTTGTTTCGACGGACGGTTCGGGCCGCCTAGAATTCGTGGGCCTGAGCGACTGGGGCATGCGCCTGGCCCAGGCCTCGGTAACTCTTGATGACCCGGCCCCGGCGCGTCTGAGTCCCATGCTTGCTCGCATACCGAAACTCGGCTTCCGGCTGTCCCGGGCACTGGGGCGTGTGTTCCTGGTCTGGCCACGGCCGGAGGATGTTCATGCCCCACGCCGGACAGGATATTTCGCCGACCCCAAGACCCAGGAGCGGGAAGTCCACTATGCCTTCGATGCCGACACGGGGCGACTGACTGGGAAAAGGGGACGCGACGACCGGGGAACCTGGTGCGTCGTCATGCGCTACGACGCTACGTCCTCCCCCCAGACGGCACCTGAGGCAATCGTCTATCAGGGCGACGGCCTTGAAATCCTTTTCAAATTGAAGGAACTTTCCGGAAATGAGTGAATTGTTCCAGGCGGTCGTGGCAGCGGGTCAGGGAGACGTCCGGGCAGATGAGGACGGCTGGTATGGGCGCGAATTCGTCTTCGGCAATGATTTCCCAGGCTTCGCTGGACACTTTCCGGGCAGTCCGGTCCTGCCGGCCATGGTCCAGATGTTGGCCGGGGCAAGCCTCGCGTCGCGGTGGCTGGACCGGATTCCGGAAGTCCGTTCAGTCAGCAACGCCAAATTCCTGGCCCCGATTGCGCCGGATGTGGCCGTGACCGTCCAGGCTAGGGCCCAGGGCCCGGACGCGGCCGTTGTTCGGGTCCTGCTGGGAGACCGACTGGCCGCCACCTTCACCCTCGGATTTTCCACCAGCCTATGAGAAATCACTATTTTCCCTCCGATCCTTCGGCGCCGTCGCCGCTTCGGGCCAAGGTATCCCGGCGGGTGCGCTTTGAGGAGGCCGATCCCCTGGGCATCGTGTGGCACGGGCGCTACGCTAGTTATTTCGAGGACGCTCGCGAATGCCTGGGCAACGCCCACGGCATCGGCTACGCCGATTTTTTCGCCCAGGGCTACAGCATCCCCCTACGGCGACTGATCGTGGATTACCTCGTCCCCCTGACCTACCCAGAAGAATTCACCGTGGAAGCCATCTTGCACTGGTCCGCGGCCATGCGCCTGAACTACGAATTCATCTTGCGCGGCCAGGACGACGAGGTGCGCGCCACGGGCTGCACCGTGCACCTGCTGGTCAATGACAACATGGCTTTGCAGATGACCATCCCGGCTTTTTATCGGGATTTTCTCGATCGATGGCGCGCGGGAGGGTTGGTCCAGCCGTGAAACGGGTACTCGTCATCGCCTCCAACACCTGCCAGGATCCCTATCCGGTTTATCCTCTCGGGGCATCCGTGGTGGCCGGAGCGCTACGGCAGGCGGGGTATCCGACCCTTGTCCACGACTTGGCGCTGGAGGCCTCCCCAGATGCTCTCGTGCGCGTCCTGGAGGCTTTTGATCCCGATTGCATCGGCATTTCTGTGCGCAACGTGGACAATGTGGATTCTCTGTCCGCCGAAGCGTCCTGGACTGGGGATGCCCTGCGCGACTTGGTGGCGCGTCTAAAAACCTGCGGCAAAGCCCCGATCATCCTGGGCGGCCCCGGTTTTTCCCTCATGCCCGAGGCACTGCTGGAGCATAGTGGGGCGGACTATGGAGTAACCGGCCCGGGCGAGGTCGCCTTGCCCGCGTTGCTGGACCGGCTGTCGATCGGAAAAGCGTCTCCCCGGATCGTGGCGGCTCCTGGGTCGTCCCGCCGCGTCATCGGCCCGGCCGCGTGGGACGATTCGGTATTGCCCGAGTATCTCAAGCGCGGCGGAGTGCCGGGCCTGCATACCAAGCGGGGCTGTCCCAATGCCTGTCTCTACTGCGGGTATCCCCTGGTGGAAGGGACCATAGTGCGCCACCGCGACCCCCTGGAGGTGGTGGAGGACCTACGCTTGGCCAGGGACCGCTTCGGAGCCAGGGAATTCTTTTTCACCGACGCTGTGTTCAATGACCCCGAGGGGGGCCATCTCCATCTGGCCGAGGTCCTGGTCCGTGCTAATCTGGGGGTGCGCTTTGGCGCCTATTTCCAGCCGCGCCGGACCACCGACGCTGAATGGACGCTCCTCAAACGGGCGGGGCTCATGGCCGTTGAAGCCGGGACGGACGGTGGATGCGATCGGACCCTGGAAGGCCTTAACAAGCCGCACAGCATGGATGACGTCTTCACCTTTCAGGAGATGTGCCACGCCCACCGCGTCCCTTGCGCTCATTTTGTCATCTTCGGCGGTCCGGACGAGACCATGGAGACCCTGGAAGAGGGGCTCGCCAACCTAGACAGGCTGCAGGGCGGTTGCGTCTTCGCCTTCCTGGGGCTGCGGCTGCACCGGGGCACCGGGCTGCATCGCCTAGCCGTCCAGGAAGGTCGTATCCAGGCTGGGGATGCGTTACTCCGACCGACCTTCTATCTTTCCTCCCATCTGGACCCGGCCCTGGTCGAGGATCGGCTGCGCCGAGCCTTTGCCGGAAGGCGCGACCGTTTCTTCCCGCCCGAGGAGGGTAATCTGCGCATGCGCGTGCTGCGGCGCATGGGCTATTCCGGGCTGCTGTGGGACACGCTCCCGACCTTTGCCTCCTACAAACATGGCGTTATCCGCTCATGACCGTTAATCCGCGCGTCTGCCTGCTCATTCCAGTCTACAACCACGGGGCCACCCTGCGCGCCGTGGTGGAGCGCGCCCTGGCCGTCGTTCCCCACGTGCTGGTGGTGGACGACGGTTCGACCGACGGCGGTCCGGCCACCCTGGCTGATCTTCCCGTCGACCTGGTGACGCACCGGAACAACCGAGGCAAGGGAGCGGCCATCATGACTGGCGCGGCCTGGGCCGTAAGCCTCGGCTACACTCACGTGGTCACCCTGGACGCCGACGGGCAGCACGATCCCAGGGACGCCAACACGTTTCTGCCCGTCATCCAGGCGGAGCCCGCTGCGATTGTCGTGGGGGCCCGCGATTTCAACACCCTCAACGTGCCAGGGGCCTCGCGATTCGGTCGGCGCTTCTCCAACTTTTGGCTGCGCGTCCAGACCGGACAGGTGCTGGATGACGTGCAGTCGGGGTTTCGGGCCTACCCTTTGGCCGTGCTCCAGGCCCTCGACTTGGGCGAGACACGCTACTCCTTCGAGGTGGAGGTGTTGGTCAAGGCGGCCTGGGCCGGGTTTCTCCTGCGTGAGGTCCCCATATCCGTGTTCTATCCGCCGCGCGAAGCCAGGGTCTCCCATTTCAATGCCTTTATGGACAACGTGCGCATCAGCCTGCTCAACACCAAGCTGACCGCCAGGGCCATGATGCCCATGCCCCAAAGGAAGCTGTGCCTGGACGACCAGGGGAGCGTGAGCGCGATCCATCCACTTAAGTCCCTGCGCCTGCTCCTGGCTCAGAAGGAGACGCCCATGAACCTGGCCCGATCGGCCGCGTTCGGCTGTCTGGTGGGGGCGCTGCCCCTGCCGGGACTTTCGTGCATGATCATCCTGTTGGCTTCTGGATGGCTGCGGCTCAACAAATATGCCGCTCTGGCCGCCAACCAATTGTGTATCCCGCCGTTCGTGCAGGCCGCCTGCGTACTGACGGGGTACTTTCTGCGCCATGGCCGCTTTCTGACCGAGTATTCTGTGAAAACCCTGGGCTATCAGGCCGGACAACGCCTTTTCGAATGGGTGCTCGGCTCCCTGGTAGTGGCGCCAACCCTGGCCATGGCCGTCGGCCTGCTGGTGTTTCTCCTGGCCCTGCCCGTGCGACGTTCCCTGGAGGAGAAGTCATGACGCGCACTCCCCGATGGTCCAGCCGCAGTCTCGGTTCTAGGTTGCAGCACGAATTCTTCTACGCCTGTATCTGGCTGGGGGGATGGCGTCTGGCCTACGCGGTGCTGGCAACGGTGGTCCTTTTTTACACCCTCCGTCCGGCGGTGCGGGAGCGCTCACGCCCCTATCTATCCCGGCGCTTTCCGGGGGCGGGGCGGCTTTCCATGTTCCTGCATGCCTTCCGGCTTAATCTTGCCTTCGGCAAGGTCCTGGTGGACCGGGCCGCGCGGGGTATCACCGGGCAGGGAAAGGTGGACGCCCCCAGGGAGGAGATGGCCCGATTCACCCGGTTGCTGGACATGGGGCGGGGACTTTTGGTCCTCACCGCCCATGTCGGAGCCTGGCAGTGGGCCATGTCCGAGCTTTCCTTCACTGGACGGCGGATGCACGTGCTCTACCGTCGCGACACGGGCGACGTGGACCGGCAGTACTTCGAACACGTCGGAGGGGACGACGGGCCGCGCTTTATCGATCCCTGTTCCGATTTCGGCGGGGTTATTGAGGTCATGGCCGCCCTGAGGGCCGGAGAGGTGGTTTGCGCCATGGGCGACCGCGTCCTGGGGGACGCGGGCAACACGGTGGAGGCTACTCTGCTGGGCGGGAAGGTGCGCCTGCCTCTGGGGCCATTTCTCATAGCCGCCAGACTTGCGACACCGATGGCCCTGGTTTTCGTGCCGCGAACCGGTGCGTGCCGGGCGCGGGTGCTGGTGCCCCGAGTATTCGAGGACACCCACGGGTCTGATCCCATGGTAATGGCTGATGAATTCGCCCGGGCGCTGGAGGATTTTGCGCGCGACGCGCCCTACCAGTTTTATAATTTCTATGACCTTTGGGCGTCACCGGGAATCCTGGCCGCGTCCAGTCCGCGAGACGAAAACATCTAACGCCGAGGAAATGATGCCCCTTCGTCAGCAAGTGAAACAGGCCCTGATAGAGGATCTGAACCTTCAGTCCATCACTCCGGAGGATATCGAGGACGACGCCCCGTTGTTTGGCGACGGCCTAGGTTTGGACTCCCTGGACGCCGTGGAACTGGTGGTGCTCGTGCAGAAACGCTTCGGCGTGGAGATAAAGAATATGGACGAAGGGCGCGTGGCCTTCGCTTCCGTGACCGCCCTGGCCGGGTTCATCGAGGAGCGTCGGTAGCCATGCCACGACAACCGGCTCTGGCCGCCGTCACCGGGATCGGGTGCGTATGCGCCGCCGGCGATTGCCTGGAGGCAGTTCTTGACAATCTGGAGGCTAACCCGCCCGTGCCCGCGCCACCGCGACGGTTTGCCGGGCTTGGGGAGTCCCATCCCGTGTTCGAGACCGAGGCGAGCCCCAACCCACCTTCCGATCACGGTTTGACTCTGCTTATGGAAAGTGCCTTCCAGGCCCTGGCCGTCGCCGGGCTTTCTCCTGGTGAATTGGCCGGAAAACGGGTGGGGGTGTGTATCGGCTCCTCGGTGGGATTCGCCATCAACTATTTTCCCCTTTATCAGGCCTGGAAGCAGGGAGAGCAGGTCCCTGTCGAGCCTCTGGAAGCATTCAGGTGTTCCAATTACGCCCTGGCTCTGGCCAAGCGCCTGGGCCTCGTCGGACCTTGCCAACTGGTGGCCAACGCCTGCGCCTCGGGCACGGACGCCATCGGCGTCGGCGCAACCTGGATAGCCTCCGGCCTGTGCGACCTGGTCCTGGCCGGAGGGGCGGAAAGCCTGTCCTCCGTCAGCTACCTCGGCTTCATCCGGCTCATGATTGCAGACACCAAGCCTTGCCGTCCCTTCGATCGTGCCAGAAACGGACTCAACCTGGGTGAAGGCGCGGCGGTACTCGTGCTCGAACCGGCCGGGACAACTCGGTCCGTGGCCGGGGCGGTGCTCGGTTACGGCACCGCCGGCGATGCCTACCATCCCACAGCCCCGCATCCCCACGGCCGGGGTCTGAGGTGCGCCTTCAAGACCGCCTTGCGCCAAGCGGGAGTCGCGCCCCGGGGCGTGGCCTTCGTAAACGCCCACGGCACAGCGACCCAGGACAACGACAAAGTGGAAGGTCTGGTCCTCGGGGACATGTTTCCAGGCGTCCCCGTGCTGGCCACCAAGGGAGCCACCGGGCATGCTCTGGGCGCGGCCGGGGCCATCGAGGCGGCCATCACCCTGGGCTGTCTGGGCAGGGGGACCATCCCCGCCTCGCCGGGCTTCGTCGAACCGGATCCAGCGCTGGCGGTCATTCCGACCACGCGTTCCCTGGCGCTCGGAAGCCGCATCGCCGTGTCCGACTCCCTTGCCTTTGGCGGCTGCAACGCCGCCCTCGTACTCGGGGGGGAACGGTCGTGAACAGGCTTGCGGTCAGCGCCTGCGGCATCGCCGGACCAGCCGAAGCATTTTCCGGCCATGAGGCCTGGTCCGGGCTTCCCGGCATCCGCGCCGTCCTGGGCGGTGCTGAGATCGTGACCGAGGCGCTACGAGCGCATTATCCGTCGCTGAAGCTGCGTAGGCTCGATGCCTACGCTCAGACGGCGCTCCTGGCTGCGAAACTGGCCGTGGAGGCATGCGGCGAAGCGCCCGCCAATCTGGGACTGGTCGTCTGCACCGGTTACGGACCTATCCCGGCCACCAACGCCTTTATGGACTCCTGTCTGGATTTCGGCCCCCGGGGGGCGTCACCCACGGCATTCTCTCAGACCGTGCACAATCTTGCGGCGTCGACCGTATCTATGTTCCTGGGCTGTCAGGGTCCGGCTCTGTCCGTGAGTCAGCCGGGGCTCGGATGTTCCGGTGCGTTGCTCACTGCCCGGTCCTGGATTGTCCAGGGCTTGATCGATACGGTCTTATTCGGTGCGGTGGACGATTGTCAGGCCTTCTCCCGCTTCCTCTTCCCGGGGGACGGTTCATACAAGACGGCGGGTGATCCCGTCGCTTTGTTCGCGGTCCTGACTGCACGGGATGGTGGCGACCGTCTCCTGGACGTGCTGGATGTCGGGTTTCCCGAGCCGTCAGGTGCGCGCGCGTTCGTCGGCCCATACGAATCCGCTCCGGTGGACGTCCTGGCGGGGATGCTCTCGGCTCTGGACCCGGCACAAGGGGGCCGGGAGGTGGTTGTCGAGGAATCCTGGGACGGTCTGGCCGCGACCATCCGCGTCCGGTCCGCGATTCCGGGCGGCAGGTCGTGATCTCGTCGCGCCGGGGGATCGCGCGCATGCTTGCCAGCTTGGCGAGAAGCTTGGAATGGACCACCGCGTCCTCGGGGCGGGAGTCTCTGACCTCGCGAGCGGCGGCGCTTTTCGGGCTGGACCAGCCGCCAGCAGACATCGGGGATATCCTGGCACCGTTTGACAGCCATCGACTAGAATCCCTGGCATCTGACATCCAGGCCCGCTGGACCGGAGAGCGGTTGGTGTTTCGGACCTCCGGCTCCACGGGCGTTCCCAGAGAGTGCGTCCAGGACGTGGCCTGGCTTGTCCAGGAGGCGCACTTTCTGGCCGGACTGTTCCGGGATAGTCGGCGTGTGGTCGCCCTGGTGCCGGCGCACCACATCTACGGGTTCCTGTTTTCCGTGTTGCTGCCTGAACTGCTCGGGGTGCCGGTCGTGGACCTGGACCCCCTGTCCCTGGCGTCGCTCTCCGGACTGCTCCATTCAGGGGATGTCGTGATTGGCTTTCCCTTGTCGTGGAAGAAGGCGGGAGAGATCGGTGTGCGCTATCCATCCGCAATAACAGGTGTCACCTCCACCGGTCCTTGCCCTCCGGAAGTGATCATTCAGTCACTGGATCTCGGGCTTGCCCGTATGGCGGAAATTCACGGCTCAACTGAAACTGGCGGCCTGGGATATCGGCTTCGCTTCAGGGAGCCATACCGCCTTATGGACCATTGGTTCATCGGTGACGGAGACGGCGTGTTGCATCGCACGCATCCTCTCGTGGGTGCGCCGGTATATTTCGCGTTTCCGGATGAACTCGTCTGGGAAGGAGAGCGGCTGTACCGACCCGTCGGCCGCAAGGACAAGGCGGTCCAGGTGGCCGGGGTGAACGTGTACCCCGAACAGGTGCGCCGGGTACTTATCGAGCATCCCCTGGTGGCCGATGCCGCCGTGCGCCCCATGCGTCCGGAGGAGGGCGATAGGCTCAAGGCCTTTATTGTCGCGGCGGCTGCGGCTCCCGCACCCCCTGCCATCATTCGTGCATTGCGAGAGTATCTGATAAACAGACTTGGTGCCCCCGAAATCCCTAGAAGTTTCACCTTCGGCCCAGCCGTTCCCAGAAACGCCTTCGGCAAGCATGCGGACTGGGATCTATCCCACTAGGAACCCGCAACCAAGGACAACCCATGACAACAACTCGAGCCGTCCTGGGCATGAGCTTGGCATATACGGCGCTTCCTTTGGGTGGGTCTCTGAATGTTGGATGGTAGACTACGACATGGGATATAGCAGGGGAAAATCCTCTTTCAGAAATTTTATGTTCACCGGCCTTGAGTTTTTTATGAAACACAGAGTATTTTCGATTACTGACCGATGAGGCACTGTTTAGAGTTCAGTTACATTATACCTCTGTCCGATAGTTTTATAAAATAAACACAATATGGAAGTGTCCCTGATGTCTGACAGTTTTGAAAAAATTAGATGGTTGTTATTATTTTGGAGGCGATTATGGCTGGTGCCCAAGTAATTATTACTGATGGAATTGTATGTATGGACAATGCCTCTTCATCGATATATATTTTTGCGAGGATCTATAAGTTTTTTATCTTGTCGTTGGTTAGTATATCACTATTTTGCTCAGGATGTGCAAAAAAACAGATTTCACAAATGATTGTTGCGGGAAAGTTGTCCAGTGATAAATTTTCATGCGTCTATGTGGCTTTGCCACGTGACGGTACTTTTGGATCTATTGTTTATAATGGTAGTGGTGCTAAGGTGGCTTCTTCTCTTTGTTTAGCTTTTTCTGAAAAATCCGTACAATGTAAAATGGCTGTTTCGACGCTTCCTTTTGATAGAAATCTTCAAATGGCTAAAGATGTTGGTTGTAATTATGTTGTAATCCCTAAAATTTTGCATTGGGAAGATCGTAATACTCCTTGGTCTGGAAAACTAGATAGGGCGTCAGTGCAAGTTGATGTTTATGAAGTTGACCAAAAGAGACTTATTTCTTCCTCTTTGATTGAAGCCACTAATCAATGGGCAACGTTCATAGATAATCCTCCTGAAGTGCTTTTGCCAGCTCCATTCAAAAAAATAGTTGATAGTCTTTATTGACTTGTACTGGAATAAGTTGCGATATCCTTAATAGTGCTGAAAATGAAAATAGTCTTTCTGCATTTACCTAGAGGTTGCAATCCAAATTATATTTCCTGGCTAAGAGGCAGTGCTGGGGCTATCTTCTGTTAATGTAGCAACATGGTTAATTTAGTGATGTGGCGGGCGCTATTTAGTTTCTGGATGCTTTGCTAGAAAATATGAAATAATTTTTAATGTATTTAATTTATACCCTTAGACTCCTTTAGGTATTTATAAGTTTACCTCATGAGTTTTTTTTGATAGATTCCTTTCAAGTATCCAGATAATTTGTTCTGTTTGTCATAAGAATTTTTATATTGTGCTGATTGTAACGTACTGCTGGCTTTCCGCCCTTGGAGCGTCAGTGCTAGGCGGCTAAGTGCTCTGAAGCTCCGCCGCAACGTCGGTGTTGATGAAGAAATTGCCCCCGGATTTACGACTTTGCTCTTACGCAGGGTGATGTACCGGCATCCACCTCTTTAAAAGTAAAATCTCACCAAAATGTTTGCCGGAGTTGAGCGCCAAGCCCACGCAGCGGTGTGCCGGTCACTCAACACCAAGTATCGGGTAGGAGGGGCCTAGAGACCCCCCTCCTACCCGATTGCGGGTCGGGCGTGTCAGAGGGGTAGACAACCACACGCTTGTCTCGCACCGTCTCCCACAGTCAAACAGGTGCACGTGGCGCACCGCAGAGATGTGGTGTTGCAGTAGCTTTGCAGCGCCTTGCCCCACCGGATCGGCTTATGGCTCCCCGGCATCCGTCCGATTTGCCCGACCAATTCCCAAATTCCGCCAAACCTGACCTGACGCAGTATCCATTTGGTCTTCTGTCTGTTGCACAAGCTGGAAGGAGAAAAGCCGTTGACATGAATCATATGAAATTTTATTCCTCCAAAAGGAAGATCAATTTGATAAAAAGGAGTTTCATATGATCGATAAAGAAATTTGGGCGGAAGCTTTGAATCTGGCGAAAGATCAGCTGCGACATGGCAAGGTTCATTTCAGCGAACTCGAAGTCGTGACCAAAAGCATCTACGAAAAGCTTTGTTCACTCCGGTGTGGTCCTGTCATCGATATCGAAGTCGAGGGACCGAAGCAGCTTGAGGCCACTCAAAAGCATGAGAAGACCAAAAAGTACGTGAAGTGTGCAATTTGCGGGAAAGAAGTCAAGACCTTGACGGAGCGGCATACCCGTTCCCATGGTCTGACCCGCAAAGAGTACATGGACAAATTCGTGGTGTCCAAGAAGGACATGTCCGTCAAGAGCACCAGAAAAACCACCACTGGCGAAGATAATCCTCTAAAGCAGATGCAGATGATCATGCAGGAATTTGGAGTGAAGAGGGGAGAGGTGAAGAGCTTCGTTATCGAGAAGGGCTTTGACGGTCTGAAAGGGCTTGTTGCTGCCGCCAAGGAAAAGAATGTCGGGATTCTTGAGTTGCTGAAAGAAGTCGATGCTCAAGATGCCAAGGGTAACAAGAAAAAATAGTTTTCGGCTACAGAGGAGAGCTTGCATCTATTCAGGCAACTGGTTGACGTGAGCTTCTTTTTTTCAGGGCTTAGTTATAAAGAAAAGCCCCGCCTCGGCGGGGCTTTTCGCTAAAAGCCTTCCTTTGTTAAAAATAACTCCAAGGCCGCACGTACCACTCGGGCATCTTTCTCGCGCCGTTTAAAGCAGTACAGGCGTAACCGTTCTGCAAGGGGTTCGGGCAGAACAATGTGTTTTCTCACACCTGCATTTTTGTGTGTTTGTGCATTTGCTGTTTTGTGATTTCCATCATCCGCGCTATTGTCTAAGGGCAGTTCTTGCTTAGTTGATGCCTGAAATGATTCTGTTTTTTTAAAAAGTTCACCGTTCTTAAGTCCCTTCCCAAGTCCGCTGGCCATGGTTAAGCCCCCCTCTTCTCAATTTCTTTTGCGAGTCTTTCGTAGTCCTCGGCACCCGCACTTCCCGGCCGATAGGCCATGATGTCCTTTCCGTGGCTTGGGGCTTCGGCAAGTGCCACCGCATCTCGAATTCGAGTTTCAAAAATCAGGTCAGGGAAGGCTCTTCGCAGCTCATTGAAAACATCACGATTCAGTGTCTTGCGTTTGTCGTAGAGAGTCACGACGATGCCCGCAGCCCGTAGAGTCGGGTTGAGTTCTTGGATCATGGCCACGGTGCTCTGGAGTAACTCAAGGCCCCGAAGCGCATGAAACTCGGCCTGCACGGGTATGATAAGTTCCCCGGCCGCCACCAGGGCGTTAACGGTCACAAGCCCCAGGTTGGGTGGGCAGTCGAGTAAAATATAGTCATAGCCCTCCACCTGGGACATGGCCTTTTTGAGCATGTTTTCCCGCCCGATTCTGCCTGCAAAGGCTAAGTCCGCTTGCGCTAGGCTCATGCCGGCAGGGAGCAGGTCAATGCCAGCCAGGCCCTCCACTGAACGTTTGATTTGTCCGACTGTGGCCCGACCATCAAGAACATCATAAAGATTTTTCTCAAGCTCCTCAGGTTCCACTCCGCAGGAAGCAGTCAAGCTCCCCTGGGCATCCAGGTCCACGAGGAGCACACTCCGACCGAACATTGCCAGGGCAGCACCAACGTTTTGCACGGTGGTCGTTTTCCCAACACCGCCCTTCTGGTTAGCAAAAGCGATTATCCGCATATGTGGTTTTCCCCTTTTGCGTTTTAACAAAAATACATATATACGTATCTGCTGATAATGGCAAGTGTTAAAATGTGCATTTTAGCGTTTGCCATTGAGAGAAAGGTGAAAAGGGCGGGCGGGGAGGTGCTAGCTGGTCCCGCCGCCCCTGCGCTGGAGCAGGCAGGTTGGAGCAGGAGGGGGGTGGAGTTGCCCCCGCTAAATACCATGTTGGCCATCCCCCTAGCTCAGGCTACGATCCGGACAATTGGTCCGGGCGCGTGCCCGCAACGACAAGGAGGCCACAATGAACAAAAGTTCGACTTCAAGGCTTGAGTCGTTCATCCGTGGTTTTGAATTCAAACCCTTTTCCGTTGGTATCGATGTCCACAAGAATTCCTACCACATCGCCTTACCACGAGAAGATGGGCAGTTTCATGTATGGGTTGCTCCTTCAAATCCTCTTGCTCTGGCCATTCGCCTGAAAGAACTTTCCTTATCTATTAGATGTATAGCCTACGAAGCAGGGCCAACAGGCTATACGCTTGCACGTGTGCTCCTGGCAGCGAACCTTCCGGCCATTGTCATCGCTCCCAATAAGATCCCGCGCCCGATTAGTGCCTCGGCCAAGACCGACAGCCTCGATTGCAGAAGGCTTGCTGACTATGCCGCTAAGGACATGCTCACGCCAATTGCCCTTCCAACCGAAGAGGAAGAGGCTCTCAGGACGCTTGTTCGACGGAGAAAGACCCTCACGGCTCAGCGCCGGCAGGTGAGGCAACGTATAAAGTCGTTGCTGCTCTACCATGGAATCCTGGAACCCCGAGGGCTGGAGAACTGGTCGAAGAAGGCGTTGGCGGGACTTGACGCTCTTCCCCTGCGCCCTGCGATAGCAAGTGCCTTGGGCAGTCTGCTCCGCGAGCACACTTTCGTCCAGCAAGAGGTCAACCTTGTCGATGATGCCATCGGCAAATCTTCCAGAGATGAACTTCCGCAAGGCGATCAAGCCTCGGCGGCAGAGTATCTCCAGACGGTGCCTGGTGTGGGGCCGGTTGTTGCCGCCACGTTCGTCACGGAGGTATTCCGGCCGCAGCGGTTTCAAAGGGGCGAGGAAGTGGCGAGCTATCTGGGGCTTGCGCCGACAGTAAGGCAGAGCGGAGAGCGGTCTGGCCAGGCCAGGCTTGCTCCTGGCGGCAAGAAATACTTGAAAAGCATTTTGGTAGAGGCTGCATGGACGGTGAAGCGTTACTGTCCATGGGCGGCCAACCTCTATGGCCGAATCGTCTCCCGCACAAATGTGCCTCAGAAAGCCATCGTAGCCGTGGCCAGGAAGTTGGCGATCATTCTGTGGAGGCTGAGTCTCGAGAAAAGAGCCTACGAGCCTGCCATGGCTTGATCTTCTCGCAGCAGAGTCTTTTGACGCGAGTCCGGAGGGCCGAAAAAGCGGCGGCCGCTAAACTGCGTGATCTTAAAGTACCGTATCCGGTACCAGGCGCTTGAGGCGCGAAGAAGAAACTGGATTTTTGCTCATCGGCTGTAAAATGGCGTCTCGTAGTAACCGGTCATAGCCAGGGTTGACATGGGGCCACAGAAGAAACCGGACACCCGGCAGTTGCTGACAAGCGGATAAACTCCCTGGGTGAGAGCATCCGCAGCCCTTTGTGGGGGTGCACCTCGTTATAGTCCTCGAACCAGGCCGCCAATTGGCTGAGGACGGTCTGCGCGTCCGGGCGGTCATGGACATACACGTAATCGCGTTTGAAGGTCTTCACGAACGCCTCGGCCATGCCGTTGCTCTCCGGGCTTCTGACCGGGGTGAACCGGCTGACCAGCCCCAGCCAGGACGCAAATTCCACAGTCTCCTTGGCCGCGAAGCAGGAGCCGTTGTCGGTCAGCCATTCGACCCGGTGTGGCGCTCGGCTCGTTCCGAATCGCTTTTCCACGCATTCCAGCATCAGGTCGCGCACCATCGAGCCCGAAATGCCGCACGTCGATGCCGTGAAGCCCATGACCTCGCGGTCACAGCAGTCGAGAGCAAAGACCACCCGGACTTTCTCACCGTTCCAGCAGCCGACCTCGAAAGCGTCCGCGCTCCAACGCAGGTTGCGCCGCAGGGTGATGACCTTGCCTTCATGCGACCGCTCGGGCCTGTTGCCCGTGTGCCTGGCCAAAAGCAGGCCGTGGAGCCGCATGATCCGGTACACGCGTTTGTGGTTCACTCGTGCTTGCCTTAGTTCCACGAGACGCCGGTTCAGGAGGGCGCACACCCGCCGGTAGCCGTAGGTCAGCCGCCCGTCGACGATCTCGCGGATCAAAGGCAGCAGGACTTCGTCCTGGGCCTTGGAATAACGGGGAGAGCGGTTCCTTGGTCCGGTCACCAGTCGTTCGGACAACTGCGAACGGGCCACGTCGAACGCCTCTGCCACCCGCTTCACAGGGAATCCTCCTCGAAGGGCAACGGCGTGCGCGAGATCAGTTTTTTTTCGCGCGCGATCTTGATGCCTTCCTTGAGGATTTCCACTTCCATCGTCTTCTTGCCCAGGAGTCGTTCCAGCTCCCGGACCCGCCTCTTGAGCGCGCGATTCTCAGAGGCGCTGACCACCTCTTCGTCTGCCTGAACCGCTACCTTGCCGCCCTCGCTCATGAGTTTCCTCCAGCGGAAGAGGAGGCTTGGCGCAACGCCGTATTGGCGGGCCACATAGGAAACGCTCATCCCTGGCCGGGACGACTCCTCCACGATCCGCAGTTTCTCCGCCAACGGCCAACGACGGCGCTCAACCATGTTGACCATCTCGACCGTGGGAATCTCGTTAGCACTCTGTCTGGACATACCTCTAGACCTATCTCCTAGGTTCAAGAGGGTGTCCGGTCCAAATGGGGGCTACTCCAGGGGGAGCTGTAGTTGGCAAAGTATTGCCAACGAGTCGAGCTGGGAGACGCGGCGCGGCCGTGGTCTTCGTTCAGTCTGACGATGGAAGCTGAAAAATTGTCCAGTTATAGTAATTTTTTTAAATAATCTAAGGTATTTATCGTAGCTTGATAAATTTTTCTAAAATCCATTGCCAAGCGCGTGCAATCAATGTAATCTTTGTAATCATACATTCAGACAAGGGAGAAATCTATGACCAGCAAGACAAAAGTTGTCACTGTCAGGCTCACAGATGAACAGTATACGTTTTTTAACGACTGGCAGAAAAAGCTTCAGGCTCAAACAGGGATTGAAGTTCCAATGGGAGCTGTCATTCGCAGAGCTTTAGAAGGTTTTATGCATTTTGCAAGTTCCCAAAATCGCCAGGAATCTCCAGACCTGCGAGAAGCGCAAGACCGGCTACAGGCCTCCAAAGAATACGTGACGGAATACAACCAAAAAATGAGGAGTGACAAAATGACTATTGACAACGCCGAATATAAAAAAGGCTTCGCCGAGCATTACGAGGAAGGCAGGCCGGTTTGGGATATTGGGAAGCCGCAAGCTCCGTTCATCGAAATTGCAGATAGGATAAAAGGCCCAATTCTTGATGTGGGGTGCGGATCAGGAAGCGTTGCAGTTTTCTTTGCTGAAAAAGGAAATACCGTTACGGGAATTGACCTTGTAGACAAAGCGATTGAGCGCGCCAGAGCAAAAGCGGCTGCAAAGGGCCTTAATGTGTCCTTTCAGGTCAAAGATGCATTTACCCTCATTGAAAGTGACTGGCGGTTCCCCAGCATTATTGACAGTGGTTTGTTCCACGTTTTCGCTCGTGATTTGGAACGGCAGCGCCTGTATGTCGAAGCACTCGCGCACGTCATCGAGCCGGGCGGGACGCTCTACCTACTGGCGGCGAAAGATCAGCCGGAAGGTAGTATCGCTCTTTCCGGTTACAGTCACGATGAACTCGTGGATGCTTTTTCAGAAGGATGGAAATTTGAATCAATCAAAGAATTTATGGCAGAAGTTACTCCGGAAATAGCAGAGAAACACCCTGATGTAGAATGGTCTACCTGGTTTGCCGTCATCAAACGTCGCGTATAATATTGAATTGCTGCTTGATACCCGAACCCTGAACTATATCATTTTTGTTTAGGGTTGGTAGGTCTTGCTGCATATAGGATGTTTAAGGCTTATTTCAAGTTCCTGTGTTTATTAACTGAAAGGCAGAGTCAGTTTGACTCTGCCGTTTATTTTTCAACATGAGATACTTCAATTCATTTTGTGTGCGGGTCATAGCCCAAATGCGACGACAATTCGCAGACGGCTCAGCTCCCGGCACGCGCCCGTGCAAGCAAACGCGATATGGTTGAGGGATGAATTTTGAACAGGCGGGCCATGTCCGCCGCCACCTTCCGGCCGGACGTCACGGCGTCCACGATTTCCTTCTCTTGTGCGGCTGTGAGCCGTGGCTTCCTGCCTGGAATGCGGCCCTTGGCGCGGGCCTCCTTCAACCCGGCCCTGGTGCGCTCCCGGATCATGGCGCGTTCGAACTCCGCGAAGGCCCCAAGCATCTGCATGACCATCCGACCGGCCGGTCCTGAGGTATCGACGGCCTCGGTCAAAGAGCGGAACTTCGCCCCGGCGGCTTCGACCTTTTCGAGGATCATCAACAAATCCTTGAGCGAGCGGGACAGGCGGTCGAGCTTCCAGACAACAAGCGTATCGCCTTCGCGCAATTGCCCAAGCAGCCGGTGAAGTTCGGGCCGATCCCAGCGGCCACCCGAGGCGGATTCTTCAAATATTTTTTGACAACCGGCATCCTTCAGCGCCCGGATTTGGGGCGCTGTCTGCTGGTCGTTGGCTTTGGAGACGCGGGCGTAGCCAAGGAGCATAGGGTTGTTGCCTTTTCTTGTTGCCATTTAACGGCATTTGGCAACATAATTATGCAAAAGGCAAGCCCTTGAAATGGCTGCGTGGCCTGAACCCTTGCACAAACGAATGTTTTCGCAAGACGGGAGGGCTCATGATGTACCCCGCCAATGCCTCACCACCATTGATGGAAAGGGCTGACGCTATCCTGTACCCAGCGCCTCCGATGTTTTCGGAAGATCGTATCGGTGCCAGCAAGGAAGACTTCTCAGTAATATCTATTCCCCGAGCAAGTAAGAATTCTGTCCTGATTTTTCGCCGAAAAGGGGATGGGCGGTCTCAGTCTTCGCTGCTGCTGCCAAGGACCACCGCGAGCAGGCGCTCGGCGTCTGATTCCTTGGAGCTGCTCGATGAATCCCTCTGGCAGAATGGCCAGGATCTCGTGGAAATCCTGCTGGTCGATCCTGATATTTTTCCCAGGGCCTCGCCGCCTTGTACTGTCGGCGGCTAATCTTGAGCAGGGCACAGGGCTTGTTCCTGGGTGGCTTGTCAGGAGGGTTGTTAAGCATGTAAAATCAGAAATTCGCTCTACAGGGTATCAGTGAGCGTTCCTTTCTGATTGCCGTCCGGGGGATATGGGGTTAAACTTGCCCGATACATATGGCGAGCAATCGAATCAAGCTTGATAAGGTTAAGCGGTTTAATAATATATTTTTAATATAGTTATCCAAAGCAAATTTAGTTATTTTAGCAAAGATAAATTTATAAAGACGATAAATTAAAAATAAGATAATCAAAACGACTAAGGATAGTGATGGATTATGAATAAAATGATTAATGATATAAAAAGCATACCAATAAAAGAAGTAGCCTTGAAACTAGGGATAAAGGTTAAAGGGAATAAGGCGAATTGTTTTGGGGGACATGACAACAAAACGCCAAGTTTAAGTTTCACTCCAGGTAAAAATTTATGGCATTGTTTTGGTTGTGGGCTAGGAGGAAACAATATAGACTTAGTAGAAAAATCTCTTCGATGTACCTTCAAGCAATCACTGCAGTGGTTTGCAACAAATTTTGGAATAAACATTTTTAACTTCCGAAAAACACATGATAAATTGTATAATCGACAAAAAGTGGCCGTACGTCAAGGAATAAAAAAAGCAACGGCAGAGGTTGATACATATAAAGCTGATCTTGAATTATACGAATGGATTATCAAAAAACTTGAACTTTCGCCAGAAGGAGAAAATTATCTTCGGGAAAGAGGCCTAAAAGAAGAGACTATAAGTTACTTTAAGTTGTGCGACATAGTAAGTCCAAATAAATTATTTATGGAAGCAGTTAAAGCATGGGGTCTTGAGCGACTGCACAAAGCTGGTCTCACGCGCATTAATCGGAACAAAACACATTCATTTATTTGGTGGGGGCATAATATTATAATTCCTTTTATGTCAAATGGGCACGTGACCTACATCCAAGCAAGGCGTCTTGAACAAGGTGGTCCAAAGTACATAAATATTTCAAATATTCAAAAACCAATGTTTAACTTAGATATATTGAGAAAACTCAAGCCGGGGTCGCGTGTTTATATATGCGAAGGGGTTTTTGATTGCATCGTTGGATGGCAATTTAAATTAAATACTGTCGGGATACTTGGAGTAGGTAGTTTCAAAGATGAATGGGTGGACCTTTTTGCTAACTTTAATATAGTAATAATTCCTGATGCGGACGAAGCAGGTGAAGCGTTTGGGCTCAAGGTTCAGAAAGTCTTTGCAAAAATGGCTAAAGTCATACAAATTGTTAAGCTTCCAAATGGAAGCGATCTAAACGATTTTCTCACCGAAAAACATAGGCGCTAAACTACTATGGACTTTAATTCTCAACTACTATTGCCAGAAAACTTCTATTGGGCGTGGGAAAAAGCAAAAAAAATGTATATGCATTTTGATGCTTGGCATAACGAACTTGAATTGGCAAAATTTGAAGGTAATCTATCAAATAATCTACATTCTATCGAAAAAGATTTTTCTTTAAAAACTTATACTACAAAGCCAATTATTCCTATGGCGCACCCTAAGAAAGTGGACGCCGATGGAAATAAACAACTTAGACAATATTTTGATATATCAATAAGAGATCAGGTTGCATGGATAGCTTATATCAACGTTGTTGGGCCATGGATTGACAGAATAATGCCTGCCTGGAGTTATGGCCATAGGCTATTTAGATCTGTATGGTTTGACCAAGAACAGGAAGGTAGCCATTTAAAATTCGGTAACTATAGACATTCCTCTGGACAACTTTATCGAAAGTTTCAGCAAAGCTGGCCCATATATAGGCGACATATTTATTTGACAATTAAAGCAATGACAAAAGGGAAGAAACCCTGGAGTGAGATAAACGATCTGGATCCCGAGGAAAGCCAAATACTAACAACTGAAAAAAAACTCTCCGAAAATTATAAGTTAGGCTACCTAAAAGATGGATATTGGCCAGGAGGGGTTAAGGAGCTTTACTGGGCAAGCATTGATCTAAAGAAGTTTTACCCCAACATCAATTTAAAAGTGATATCTAAAAATATTACAGATAATTTAAAGGGAAAATTGCCGCCCGATATGGGGTTATTGCTTGATGGGTTATTAAATTTTAAGATTAAACATGTTGAATACACCGAGCCTGAATTGATTGAAATAGGCCTTTCTAAAAGGCATGACCAATTTTTTGGACTTCCGACAGGTTTATTTGTTTCGGGGTTTTTGGCCAATATTGCCATGCTATCTGTTGATCAGATAATAATGGAAAAACTTGAAAGTAAAAAAATAGCTCATTTTAGATTTGTTGATGATCATGTTTTTATTGCCTCTGACTTCAATGAGCTATTGACATGGATACAAGAGTACAAAAATATCCTCGCACTAGAAAATATAGGTGCCGAGATTAATCTGGAAAAAACTGAGCCTGAAGAACTTGGAAAAGTACTCAATAATATTTCTAGTGGGTGTGGTATTGATATAAATAATTTAAACAATGCTATGGATGCTGCATCAAAAAAAACCAGACTTGATCCTTTTTTCCCCTCGCCATTAATGACTAAAACTCTTGCTGTTGTGTCTAATATAGCTAAAACAAAGTTCGACCTGTTACACCCTACTGAACAAGATCATTTATTTAATGACTTGGAGCATCTGCTTGTGACAGATTTTCCAAATGCTGAAATACGTGAAGGGACCAGAATATCTTTTGCTGCGTCAATGATTTCTAGATTTGCTCCTAGACGTCTATATCCATCTATTGAGACTGCTAATGCTGCAAAAATTTTGAGCAGCTTCAAGACAATTTATAAAAATTCTTGTGAAAGAAAGGAAATTGATATTGAGAAAAAAAACGAATTAAATATAAAGATAGAAACCTTGCAGCTTAAATATAAAAAGTGCGAAGACGATGACAATAGAAGAATTGATAAAGAAATATACAGAATTTCATCTTTGTTAAGTAAAGCAATCCGTGACCATCCAGAAAAATTACGCCTCTGGGAAAAGACTTTAAAGTTTTGTGCCAATACCGGGCATGAATTAACTTTTATTGAAAATGAACTAAATAAAATTAGGTCTGAATGTAAGTTGACTGCTGCATACATTGCAGCATACATTCATTTAATTATTGCAAGACAAATGTTCATAAGCGTTAAAACAATGGTTTCAGAAGAAAGATCAATAATACAAAAAAAATTTGCTGAAAGCTACATACTTAATGCTATAAAATTTTTAAATTCGACGAAAGATACCTGCTGCTATTATTACGAAAAAATTTCATTTAACCTTGCCCAGTGCGCTTTTTGTTCTGTATTAGTCATTGTTAATGGTTCCCCTGGCATGTTTTCTCAATCATTTGCGCTAAAAATTCAAGGATTAGTAGAACAGCTTGGGTTAAATTTATATTGTACTGAACCGTATCAGTGGGTTGATGCGACAAGTTACCAATTATCGACTTGGCATTGGTGGATTGAGTCGTTGGCATCAGGGCCCTTGTCAACCGTACCAAGTCCTACTTGGTACTATTTCATTAACGTTGTGGAAGATATAGACGCTACATCATGGTCCTTAATCTCTAAATACCCTTACAACATTCCTGAAAAATTAGTACCTAAAATTGAAGAGGTGATTCTCAGTAGAAAAAATAAGTCAGCCGTGGACTATGGCTGGATATATGATTTCATTAAATCTAGACCAAAAAACAGTTCTATATATACAAAAAATAAACACCCTCCTAAAATTAATTATGTTCTTAAGTCTCTTTGCAAGGATGTTGACTTTGTCACTCTCGATGATTGGTTAGTGTCTTTTCAAAATGATAATAATAGATCTATCTTTGACCCCAGATATTCAGAGTGGACGTACCTTGAAATTATACGTCAGATTTGCGGTATACTTTCATCATTTGAAACAATTTCCAATCGTAAGACAGCATTAACACATATACATCCGTCAAATTATAAAATTCCTAAAGCTTGGGGATGTTCTGGTGGGCAACTAAATTCTTGGGAGGCTTGGCGAAATATCGCGCATTCACATAAGATTGTTTTAAGAAAAGATAATTTAATACATGATGAGCGGCTTACACCTTCATGGATAAAAGGACATCTTAAGGATACAGAGTGGGCACCTGTTAGAGGCTTAGGAATGCTTTTATTGGGAATGGTCTGTGGAACATTTAGATGGCCTTCCTCATGGAATCCAAGAGGCTTTCAGAGGGCTCAGTCTTATCTTGCAAAACAATATATAAGGTCATGCCCGGTATCCTCATGGACTAGCGCGATTTTATCTTCATGCCTATTGCCCCGTTCGCGCGAAACATTTCTTTTGTCTCCAATATTTAATGAAATGAAAAACGACGACGACACAACAATTGACCCACCCCCAATTTCTAATATTGGCGATCTTTCTAGGTTTGTAACAAAGGCTCAAAATGTTCTTGTTAAATACCAGGTAGCTGTTTCAAATCATCAGCCTCGCCAACTTATCCCTGTAAAACTTTCCCAGATGACGAGAGATAACTGGAATAAGGAATTAACGGATGACTAACTGCGATAGTCAAAATACTAACGGAAGCAACCTTTCTGAATTTTTAAGAATTGGGTTAATTCAAACTACACTAGATAATAACGTTGCTTGGACAAAAGCTCCAAGGATGGAACTAAGTGAGGAGATCAGAGCATGGAATGAAATCCAAAGAGGTCTTGCAAGTATCAATTCGTCACCATTTAAACCTGATATTGTAATTTTGCCCGAGTTAGCACTCCCTCGTCCCCATATAAGAGATTTCAAACGGATTTGTGCTGAATTGGGTGTAATTGGTATCACTGGAGTAGATTATCTTGTAGATTCAGATAAATCAACAGTATCAAACCAAGCGCTGGTCGTTGTCCCCCAAAACTGGCCCAAAGGAACTGGAAAATATTGTACTCCTTTTTACGTGGGTAAAACCTATCCAGCGCCATTCGAGGAAAAAACAATTTCAAACTTCGGCTTGAGATTTAAACCAGATCCGACGCTATGGTTATTTGATTCTGACAGCTTTGGACACATAGGAGTATGCATCTGCTATGATTTTATGGATATTGAGCGTTCCGCAATATACTGCGGAAAGATACATCATTTGTTTGTGCTAGCTTATAACCGAGATTCTACATCGTTTTACCATTTGGCGGAATCACTTTCTAGAACTATCTTTTGCAATGTTGTTCTTTGTAATACTGGTCACTATGGTGGGTCTCTGGTTATTTCTCCTTATTATGACCCATACAGAAGAACTATTTATCGCCATGAAGGTTCTGGACTATTTACAATACAAGTCGTTCAATTACCCGTTTTCGATTTGCATGAAGCTCAGTCATCGTCTGCACCACGAAGAGGATTATTTAAAAATAGACCACCAGGATATGGTGACAAGATTAGACTTGTTTCTACAACTAGAATTATTTGATTTTTAACGGATAGTTTATTATTCTGATATTGATTTGTTTTTTCTGATCAACCATTAAAGGAGGAGAGTGATCGCAATCCGTATTTTATCAAAGCCTTTCACGTTAACTATTAATCGACTGGCCCGGCTTCATCAGCGCCTAAAAAGACTTCGGCGTATACTTCTCTAACAAATGTAGTACAAATTAGTGAGATGGAAAAGAGAGGTTAGTCTCGACTCTCTGTGTAACAAGTTGAGATTGTCTCGGAATGAGAAATAATTTTTCTTTCACTTTATGGCCAATTAATCTTCAAATTCTTCCTCGATTATTACTCGAGTACTGAGGCATGGTTGCAAGCTTGCTTAAAAGGGAGGCATTTGGAAAGAGGAGAATTAGTATGTATCTAATCCGTAATCAATTTCAAAGTTGACTTTAACGCAAAAAATGGGGATAGGTATTTTTAAATATTGTTTTGATAGAATGTAGGATTTTAAAAGTATATATTCAATTAATTGGCCGTTCGATTTTCTTCATCGATTATTTTCCATTTTTTATTCCGCCGATTTTATTTCTATAAAATTGTGTGTTAAACAGTTCTGCTGCGTGTTCTCTCTTGATGATGGCTGAACGTCCTATGATCCCGACGTTAAATTACTCTTGATAGATTATCGTGGGTTACAAATCCGTTATTAATATGCTTTTAAGCCTTTTTTCATCCATAATAATAACGAGTAAACCCCCGGCTCTGCAGGGGACTTACAAAGCTTAGGTTCTTCGACGCGCAACGTGAAATTGACCCAGCCCTCAGACAGGCTGTAGTTCTCCTTCGAGGGGACGATTCCGGCCAGCGCGCGCCCAACCTGCCACCGGCGCTGGCGTCTTCGGGGACGCTCCTTTCTACTGGTTCTTCGACGTTTGAAATGGAATTTACTTTTTGATGAGATCGCCGATCGGAGCGGCAATCAAGTAGATCATGGTGATGAAGTTGGCGACGTTCCGGTAGCCCCTGGCTCTGGCCCTTGCCGCCTGGAAGAGGCCGTTTAGGCCTTCGAGGCGAGCGTTGGTGTGCCAGGATTGCCACCTGGCCAGGATGCGCTCGAGGTGCTTTTCGAAGGTCCGAATTGCCTTGGCCACCGGGGCAAGGAGCGGTTCGCCTTCGATCTTGTCCCGGACGTAGTTCAGGAAATTGGTCGAACGCCACCGCGCGGCCTGGCTGGTCTCGGCCCGGCGAATCCAGCGAAGCTGCTCCTTGACGCGATAGGCGACGCCTGTAGCGAAAGCTTCCGTCTCAAGTTCCCGCAAGGCCTCGGCTTGCGGTTGCGTCTTGGCCGTCTCGCGGCCCTTGAGCACGCCCCAGCGCGTCCCCACCGGCAGCGCCCGCTCCCGCGCTTCAGCCTTTCGCACCGCATCCACGGCCATGGTGAAAAGCTGGACAACATGAAACCAGTCCACGGTCACCTCGGCCTGGGGGAAGTGCTCCTTGACCGCCGCCACAAAGCTGCCGGACATGTCGCTAACGACTTCGAGCACGCGTTCCGGATGGCCGCCGTGGCTTCGCAGGTGATCCCGGAAACGCTTTACCGTTTCCTTCCCCTTGCCCTCAGTGGCGAAGACCACTGGCCGCTCCTCGCGACCCAGATGAATGAAGACGGTCACATAGCGATGGCCACGCCGGCAGGCGGTCTCGTCCAGGCCGAACGCCTCGAGCGCGCTGAGGTCTATACGGTTCATGGCCTCGGCCACGTAGTGGTTGATGACCCGACACAGGCGCTTGTCGGTGGTGCCGACAAAGGAGGCGATCGTGGCTACCGGCATCTCCCTGGCCAAGGTCATGACCACCTGCTCGAAAAGCAGGGTGAAGCTGCTGCCGGGCCGCGCCCAGGGGACGGTGACTCGGCGGGTGCCATGGTCAGGGCAATCGACTCGCGGCACCCGCGCGGTCAGATAGCAGTAATGCTGAAAGAAATTGAGGTGGCGCCAAGTGAACTCCTGGTAGTCATGGGGCTTGCACATCCGACCGCACTGGGGACAGGGATGGCTGGCGCCCCGGACGGAGCCAAGCGTCAAGTGGAGCTCGTGCGGCACCTTCTCGATGTCGAGCCGCTGACTGACGATCTGCCAGGGCGGTGTCAGCCCCAGGCCAAGAGCGAAGATGTCCTCTGTGCGCATACCGCCCCCCTCAAGGGACGGCTACCGTCTGTCCGAGGGCTCAGTCAATTCCACGTTACGCGTCGAAGAACCAAAATATGCTGAGTTGGAGTGGTGCCTGCCAAGGAGGCCCGGTAGAGAGAAGTTCTATAACGTCATTCATATACATACTAAAATGCCTCAGCGATAATCGTTAGTGATTGATCTCAACTGCTTGATCCCTCTTGAAATAGCTGACAATATTGTCAGCTAAGCTGATACTCCTTCCCCACTTGGCTTTTGCATAAAGCAAAGCTGCCTCACGGGTAATTTCATCAGTCGAGAAAATGATTTGTTTTCCTGTGTCGCGTATCATCCCGCCACTGGCCAATCTGAGGAATACGGTCCCTTTAGTATCAATCGAACTCGTGAAGCCTGAGAATAAGCGCTTCCTATTCAGGTTCGAAGTCTCCATCTCGGCAAGCTCACCGGCCTTCGTCACGGCAAGGAGGCCTCGACGTGCCCGCGAGCTCACGCCGACGAAAGTCATGATCTCCAGTTGCTCTTTGAGCCATTTCTCCTGGATGTCTTCCCGCTGTCCACGGCGTGAAGTTTCGCTCTCAGGTTCAACCAGCTGAGCCTTCGACCGAAGGATGGCCAGGGCCACTTCATTGCCTTGTCCAGCTTTGCATCTCAAAAAATTCGTCCAGTTCGAATAGGGCGTTTCCTGTCTGACCGTTTCCCGTTCCGCATTGATCCGTTTTCGAACCTTGAGCCTGTGCTCCGCCTCATGTAGGCGCGCTATCTTAAGGAGCTCAAACCGATGGCGCCCGTAAAATTCTCGGGAAATTTTTTGGCGTTCCTGGTCCCACCTCGTTCGGACGGCTTCAAGCTCCGCATGGGCTCGGTTGGTAAGGTCCCCCAGGGCTACTTTTCGAGTGCCGATCCCGGCTTGATATTCCTCATAGAGAGCGCCCCGATTGGGCTCGCGCTGTACAGGCTTGGCCGTGTACCGCTCATCCCCGGGAGAGTGTGTCTTCGCCCGGTCGGGTGGGGCGTAGGCTCCAAACCGCCGGACCAGGTTCATCATGGACAAGGATCGATCCAAGCTACTGGCCTTGATGGCGTGCTTGCCGTTGCGATCTTTGATGGCCAAGCCGTTGCCGTGTGGCTTGATCTCCAGGCCGTACCGGGCAAAGGCAGCATGAACCTGCTGCCATCCAGCGGCCTGCCCTAGGGTCTCAAGGATTGGTTCCCTCCGCTCCTTGACGTAGCCGTCAAAGGACTGTTGCCCCGTCTGGGCCTCAACCGTGGCCGCCACGGGCGTCAGCTTCGGGCCCGCGTTTTCCATGGTGCGGCCATTATCGATGGCTAGGCCGAAGCGCTTTTCCAATTCGCGGCAGACGTGATCCCGGAGGTAGTAATCGCGGTAGGGCTCATGCCGGGCCAGCTTCTCCGGGTGGATCATGTTGTAGGCTACGTGCATGTGCAGATTGTTGGTGTTTTTGTGCACCCCGCAATGCCGTTGGTGCTCCTCGAATCCCAGGGCCTTGGCGAACTCGAGTTCGATCTCCTTAAGTGTCTCCGGTGTGAGTTTAGCCTCGTCCTCGGGCCGAAAGCTCACAATGAGGTGGTAAGTCTTCTCTTTGGCGGATCTCGTGTTCAGGTCCTGGGTGTCCGTGACCTCCTGGATGGCCAGCTCATAATCATCTTCGGCCCAGCAGCCGGCGCACCAGCTCATGAGTGATTTCTCGTCACCAAGGTTGGCCGCCCTGATGTAGCGAGCCAACCGTCGGTAATCATCATTTTCGACTTTGCTTGAAATGTGACGACTAATCATAAAATCGCTGGCTTATGCTCAAATTCTTAAAATAAGAGCTTTCATTTCCCGCTGCCGGGCTTCGATCTCCCTGAGCACGTGGCGTACCTGTGGGTGTAATGAGTCAAGAGGAGTTTCCTTCTCGGAAAGGCACAGCTTGAAAAGTCCACCGAGTCTGCCGAGATCAGCATTGATCTTGAGTAGTTCAAGCCGATATTGCTGCTTCTCAAGGCTCGGTGTCGGCAGGCCCAGACAAACCCGTTTAATATAGGTTGAGCATGATAAGCCGGCGCGTTTGGCATTCGCCTGAATCTCAGCGTGCTCCTCAATGGTCACGTATGCCCAAAGTGCAGGTTTTTTCGATGGCATTTTCATCCCGGTTCTAGCGTTGAGCCGCAGGCGAATAAGCAAAGCCCCGCAGGGCAGGACGTAAGGTACTTGTACCTTACCTGTCCTGCCTCCGCTGCCTTTGTCAGTGTTTGGACGTTTTATGTCAACATGTAAAAAATTGTCGTATAGTGACAAATTATGTTCCTCTAGTGACAAATCATCTGGAGATTTTAAGAAGAAATTCAATCTAAAAATGTGGGATAAAAGACAATTTGTGTTGACATGTAGTGACATATAGTGACATATTGAGTTTGCATCTGAGAATTTTATGTTGTTGGCGGAGGGCTTAACAGATTCAATTTGTAAGTCAGCTCGGAGGTGGAAGGTGGCTTTTATTGAAGGATTTTTTGCCGGGGGAATTATATTTTTATTAGTCGTATTCGGAGGAATCACTTACTATTTGTCAACATTCGGGACAATATTTGCAATTTCGTTTATCATTTTTTGTATTGGGTTGATCTTTATATATTTTGGACTCCAGTGTAAAAGCCCAGGCTTTATGCTGTTCTCCTCCTGTTGTACGATGTTGGCGATTGTCCTTGCAGTGCTTCAAGAATGTTATGGCTTTAAGCATCCGGCTTGGCCGCTTGGAGGGCGAGGGGGGCTGGTTTTCCTCGGAATCGCAGTGATCGTCGCTCACATGGTAAAGCGCTTTAATCTTTGGCTTTGGCGCTTTTTTTCGGTTCTGGCCGAAGAAGCACAGTAAACTGCCTGTATCGATTATTTGCCCATCCACCTGTAGATTCAAGTGGATGGGGCAAAAAGTTGTTAGAGCGGGCCGCCTATATTGACATAATCGACAAACTGTTCTAAGGCCTTAACGGCAGTTGCCCCCTGGGTCGGGGCTAGGTGGGCATATCTTGAGGTCATCTGAAGGCTTTTGTGCCCCAGTAGCTGACTGACTACGATTAATGGTGTGCCAGCCTGGACAAGCCAACTGGCGAAAGTATGCCTTAATGTATGAAATACAACCCGTTGACGCCGATCTTGGGTCGGCGTGTTAAATTGACAAGTCTGAACGGCAGTTGAAAAGATCCGGTTTACATTTTTTATTTGCCGATCATGTTCTTTGAAGACAAAATCTGTACTGCCCGCGCAATTCGCCTTTAGGATATGCCGTGCAGTTGCGTTAAGAGGAATGCTTCTATTCCTATTGGATTTTGTTTCGAAGATGTATAGTGCTGAATTTGGTTGATCGAAATGACTCGGGCGTAATGAAAAAATTTCTCCTGCTCGTAAGCCAGTATGAAGTGCTAACAAACTAATGTCGTGCCAAAGTTGAGATTTTAGCGAAAGTTCTACGAGTAACGTATTCGCCTCTGATTTTGTTAAAAAGCGGACACGCTTGTTGTCAAATTTTGGCATGTCGAAATTTGGTAGCTTGGCATCGAGAAGGTCCCATTGCTGGGCACGATGTAATACACGCCGCAATAGTGAAAGGCAGTGTGTGATAGTTTGAGGGCTTAGACGCTTTTTGACAAGAGCTGCCCTAAAAGAAAGCAAGTTTTTGTTCGTAATATTTTCGACAAGATGAGTAGATCCGAAGTATTTTACGATGTGATTGTTCCATCTTCCTGTCTCGGTTCGGATACAATACGCTGGACTAGATGACAGAACAAGGTTAGCATAAAGTTCCCAGGCATCAGAAATAGTAGCCATACACCTCTCCTAAGATGAGAATTTTGGAGAAGGACTGTATAGCAAGAAAGTTGAGGAAATTCAAAGGTATGGCGTATAAATCGGCCTCTCACGCCGCTAACAGGGGTTCAAATCCCCTTGGGGACGCCAAGTAAGTTCAAGGGTTTATGGTAGAAATACCGTAAACCCTTTTTTCTTACCCAACACTATACCCAACACACTCCAGCATTTGAGACCCCGCCCAGGGCGGCGACTGCGCCAACGCTCTCGACCATGGCGATAAAAAAATCCGCCGGTCAGGGCGGGCATGATCGGCGCGGCAGGGGGCAGGCGCGCTATTTTTCGAGGCGGATTTTCTCGTCAATCTGCCGCTGCGTGTGCCGGCCTTCCGCGTCCATCCAGGTGGCCAGGAGGAAAAGTCCTTTCCCCTGGCTTTTTTCTTCCCAGAGCTGGCCCATGTTTTCCTTCTCCCGGGTGTCCTCATTCAAAAAGGGTTTGCCCTTGTATTCCACGATAAGGATGCGGCCGTCCTTGAGCTTGGCGACGAAATCCGGGTAAAAGTTGTGGCCGTTTGAAATGGGCAGGCTGAAGGAGCCCGGTTTCCTGTCCACGTTGCGCACCCACCACAGCACTTCAGGGTGACGGTCGATAACCTTTGCGCAATCGTGTTCTTCGCCTATGGATTTGAGGTCGCGAACAACCGGATAATAATGCTTTTGGAAGGCATAGTGTCCGGTATAGGCAGGGGCGTTTTCGGCGTAGGAGTGGACGGGGAACTTGTGGGCGTAATCGAGGGAGACCTCGACCTTGGCTTTCACGTCGAAAAGCAGCGTTCGATGGCCGGCCTTCAAGGCTTCCAGACGCAGCTTGCCGAGTTTCCCTTTTAGGGCGGTCGCCAGGGCGTACTTTGCCCGGGTCAGCGTCGTTATGTCGAAGTCGCCGCGACTGAGCAGGGATTCCACGCAACGACGACAAAAATCCATCATGTCCGGCTGCAAGATGTCTTCCTGGCGGCAGTGTTCGTCCAGCCACCGGGACAGGCGCAACGCGTCCCAATCCGTCGAGCCGGCAAGCAGGGAATATTGCTCCTGCCGGTTGACCTCGTGATATTTCATCTGTTCGCCCTCAAGGTCGAAGAGGAAGGTGCGGGCGGAGTCGTCGTAGCGAAATTCATCCGGTCGAAGTCGCGCATCCACGTTTCTCGGCGACCAGCCGGCGGCATAGAGTATCGCCCGGGGCGTTGGCTCTTCCATGTCCCCGAGGCAGTCAAAGAGCATAAGCGGGATGGCGAACGGTTTGCGCTGCTCGGACGGGCTGGGCGTTCGCTCCTGGCGGTGGCGAATATTAGCCCGGTGCATGGCCACGCTACGGCGAATCTGCGTCTCCATCTTGGGATTGGCGGCAATGAGGCGTTCCTCGACTTCCCGGGGCATGGCGACTTCCGTGCGCAGCATAAAGCTGCCGTCTGGTTGCCGCTTGAGGCTGACGCCTTTGCGGATGTCATCGGGAAGATCGTCCAGGCACGGTTCCTTGACCAGGGGCAAGGTCAAGGTCGGCACTTCCCGCCACAGCGGAGTGTCGTAGGGATTCACGCCGGGAAGGACCGGCCGAACCTCTATGAACGCGGCGGCTTCCTCCTCGCTGAAACCCATGTGGGTGAGGTGGTCGTACATGTCGGTTTCCGCATTCTGGAAAGCCTGGGAAAGGACATGGGCATAGGCTTTGTTGAGACTTTCGTCCTGGCGTCGCTTGGCGTAGGGCATCCGCATGACGCGGCCAAGCAACTGTTCAACGTCGATTTCTGATTTGGTGTTTTTAAGCGAGCAAAGAATATAGGCGAAAGAGCAGTCCCATCCTTCCTTGAGCGCTTCAACCGTTATGATGTAATTGATTGTCTGCGTTTTGTTGAAGAGATTGATGTCGTCAAGTTCCCGTTGTTCGCCCGTGACAATGGCAATTTCGGATTCCGGTATGCCTTCGTTGTCGATCAAATGCCGTTTGATGACTTCCGCTGTTTGTTCCTGATTTTTGGGCTGTGCCTGGATGAGCATGATGGGGCGGATATATTCCGGGTCATCTGCCGCGATTTTTTGCAGGCCTTTCAGGTCTTCTATGGCCCGGGCAATGGCTTGCGCCCAATCGGTATGGACGGAGAGGGCGAACGGCAGCTTGACCATTTCTTCGGCTTTGAGCTGGGAGGCGTAGGCGCGAAAGAGAATGTTGCTCTCGACGGGCGTTGCCGTGAATTCCAGGATGCAGGCCGGATTGATGCGGCGAAGCATTTCCTCGGAGAGGTCGGAAATCGCCTTGTGCGCTTCGTCGGCTATGACCAGCGGCCCCATCTGGTGCATGAGGTTGACGAAAGAATAAAGGACTTGCCCTGACTTGGGGTCGCGGTCCAGGCCGGGAGCCGTGTTTGGGAACGCCTTGAAATGCGCCTCGAAATTCTCGTTGTGGCCGTAGACCTTGCGCTTCTCCTTGTTGGCGTCGCTGATTCGCAGCGTTTGGTAGGTCGCCACGACAATGCACACTTTGTCGGTGAGGTCTTTGGGCCGTATGTTGTTGACGTCGGCAATGTCGAACACGGCCACCCGGTCCAGGCCAAAGGCGGCGTTCAGGGCTTGGCGGCAGGGGTGGGAAGGGTTTTTGAGGGCATCGGCGGTTTGTTTCCGTATGGTTGTGGTCGGGGCCAGCCAGAGCACGAGGGGATAGTCCCGGTCCATGGAGTTGCTGGCGGCGATGCCGACGCTTTGGGCGGCCAGAAAGGTTTTTCCGCCGCCGGTCGGGACGCGCAGACAGACGTAGGGAACGTCTTCCAGCCCTTTTATCGGGCTGTACCGCTGCGGCCTGCGGTCGGTGCGGTTGTCGGCCACGTAGCGGGCAAACGCCTCGCCAGGGCCAATAAGGCGGGCCTGGGCCAGAAACGTTTTCAGGGCTTCTAGGGCTTCTTCCTGGTATTTCTTGAGGGTGAACATGTCAGCGCCCTTTGATGTCGTAGGGGGTATGCTTGAAGGTGATGCGCAGTTCGTCCATGCGGGACGCGGCAAGAAGTGTGCGTTCGCCGTATATGACTTTGGGGCCGTCGTGGGGCGGCATTCCGGCCAGGATTTTCGAGGTCAGGGCGTTGCCGCTGCTGGCCCGCTTGTCGCCAAGCACACCGTTGTAAAGCAGGTAGTAGGCCACTCCCTTGTGGACGCCAAGCAGCGGCGCGTCGGCCGGGGCATGGAGCGGCGTGCCGGTTTCAGAAAAGAAGATATGGGCGGCCAAGTGGTCATAGGCGATGCCGGCGCGTATGCCGCCGGTTTCGTCAAAGACGGTTTCACCCAGGCGGTAGAAGCGAAAGCCGCCGCCGCCCTGCCAGTTTATGGCTTCGGATATGCCACCCTGTTCGCCCTCAATGACTTTTTGCAGGCGCGGGATGCAGTGCGTCACGGCATGGTCGCCGATTTCCACGCCGATGTAGCGACGGCCCATCTTGTGGGCAACGGCGGCGGTTGTGCCGGAACCGAGGAAGGAGTCAAGAACGAGATCGTTTTGAGTTGATGCAATCTCAAAGATTCGCTGGATTAGCTGTTCCGGTTTGATTGTGTCAAATTGTTGTGCATTGGGTAATACCATTCGTTGATGAGATTTTGCTTGACGTGTCGTTTTTACATCAAGAAGAATTGTTGGGTGAGGACGTTCTGGATTTGTGGGTGCAAATTCTCTAGTGTAAGGCACCCATACATTGTTACCGTTTTTGTTGCGCTGTTTCCATATTAAGGTCCCATTCTCAATCATTTTATTTACGCTATATTTCCCGTAAGCCCAGTTCGCTTCTCTTCCGTCGTCATGGATTGGGTATACTGTTGTTCCGTCTGGCGCTTGTAGAGGATAGAACATCGTTGGACGATCTTGTCTCAAGCTATTCTTTCCGTTCTTTTTTAGTAATCTGTCTCTATATCGTTTCCCATTTTGGTCAGTGCTTGAATATGCATTCAGTACGGATATATCCCCTTTTTTTAAGAAAATGGCAGTATCCTTGCTTTTTTCGTAGCATAAAATAAATTCGTGATCGGGAGTTATGGGGACTTTGTTGTCGTTTGGGCTATCGACTTTTTGCCAAATGAATGTTGTATAAAAATTTTGTCTACCAAATATTTCGTCCATCAATACTTTAAGATAATGTCCTTCGTGGTCGTCAATAGAAATCCATATACTTCCATCTTCAGACAAAAGATCTCGTAACAGTTCTAGGCGGGAATAAATCATTGAAATCCACGTAGTGTGCTCTATGTTGTCGTCGTAATGTTCAAATGCACTTTTTGTGTTGTATGGTGGATCAATATAAATGCACTTCACCTTTCCCGCATAATACGGCAACAGCGCCTTCAACGCTTCCAGGTTATCGCCCTGGATCAACATATTCTCCGTGTCGGGGTCGCCGTAGGTTTCCACGGGTTCCAACAGCCGATAGGGGGCGCGGCCGGCGGCCTTCAAATCCTCTTCGCGGGTAAGCCAGGTCAGGGTAGGCATGGGGCAGGAATATTCCGATTTTTAAAGCGTTGACGGATGGGCAGGGTCATACCCAATAGGCTCACGGCTGTCAGCCGGGAATGCCCGCCAAGGCCTCATGGGCGGCCGGCAAGTCAGATCAGGTCCTTTTGGCATGAGGCCCCGCGCCTACCCCGTTGCCCTGGTCCGCGTGGGTAGGACCGAGGCGAGAAAAAGCACCCCAAAATCAGACCAAAACTGTGTGTGATTGGGCCATGTCGGTTTGCAGGGGGAGGGGACCAGACTTTTTACCCCCCCCCATCCCGGCAGTCGCCACCCTGGCGTGAAGAATTGCCTGGCTACCCATGTGGCGACTTCGGAGTGACCACTTTCCCCGCAAGGCAGAGATGGTAGAGGGCCTGGAAGTGCCTGTGATCCCCATGCAGCCCCGGGCCGCCCGGGACGACAAGTCAGACCGTGAAATTGAACTTTTCAGCCGCAGCCAGCCAAAAGCCCGCTTCGAGTTCCTGAATTTCCCACCTGATACGGTCAAAGGTGCGTTGGTGCATCCCCTTGGGCTTAAACGTGACCGGGTACGCCGTGCCAGCCCTGGCTTTGACCCTCTCCCGCAGCTTGTTTGACCGCCGCAGCAATCGGTCCAATTTGTTCTCGTTCTCGACGGCGTAGGCTACGTCCTGGCAGTATCGGCACAGGAACCGCTTGCCGCCAAACAGGACGCCAACCCGCCGGCCACAGCGAGGACAGAGGAACCACGTCCGCGTCCCCCCGTAGTGGCAGGGGGTCCGGTCCAAATTCACGGCATAGTCCATGGCCTCGCGGTTCTCGCCGCTGCCGTGCGTGTAAATGAGGCGGATGGAATCGGTATTGGTGACGATGTTGATATTTCCGGCAGGCTCATCGCGCCATGACCATTTCAATGTGAAGGCCAGCCCTGGGCGTAGCCAGCCCTCGCGATAAAGCCGGCGCACGTCCAGACGCAGCATGTGCTCGGCAATGGGCCGCCAGCCGGGCCGTCCGCTTCCAAATCCGCCCACGTCAGCACCTCCGAAATATTTCCCAAATCATAAGCAAAAAACACACTTTCCCGGTCTCTGAATCGCCCTGAAACATAGACACCATGCGGATTTTCAGCCGGTTGAACTTTGTTCAATTTTCGCCCCGGCTCGGGTGTCAACATTCAACTGTTTTTTTCATTCTGTGCCTGGGCAGAAATCGCGCCTCCGCGCATCCGCTTGAAAACCGCCAGGAAGGACCCGCCGCCTACCTTTGCATTTCCTCCATGTCGTCCAGGGCTTGCCGGGCTTCTCGCAACAGTTGCCGTAGTTCCTGGCGATGCCCTTGGGCCTCGACGGAATAGCCGCCATGCTTCCAGGCATTCCGGTTCCCCCGAGGCGCGCCTGTGCTCTTGCCGCCGTGAAACCTGCATTTACCGTTCGCCATGGCCGGTTGCCGGCAGGGCTCCCCCGTCCTTTTGGACCGGGCAGAGCATTGCCTGACCGTCGCCAAGTCGACGCGGGATGGCGTCGGGTTGTGCGGCAAGGGCTTGCTGACATGGGGTTGATCCGTCATTTCCATGCTCTGCCCCCTCCCCCCCGGGTGTCTGGTTGACGTTGCCGACAATGGCTTGGCCGCCCGGGTAGACGTGGACATGCTCGACCACCACCTTCTGCTGGCCGCCCTTGCGGTATTTGCCGAGGGCTTCCACCTGGACGGCGAAGGTCCGCAGGAACCGGTCCGCGAAGGTCATGTTCATCTTGCGCCCCTCGAACGTCTGATCCTTCACGCAGGCACGCCGCAAGCACTCCATGGCCGCGTTGTGGCAAGCGGTCATTTGGGCTGCCAACATCCCTTCCAACTCGTTTTGCGGTGCAAGCCCGGTCATGGTGGCTGCTATGGCGTTGGAATGCCCTACAGTATCAAGGCCACCAGTTGTTGAAGCATTTACCGCTTGGTTGATGAGCCTACAGCAAAAGTCAGAGTCAACCGAGCCAGCCGCCGCAGAAAAAGCCGCCAGGGCATTTTCTGGCCCATGTGCCATATCTTGCGTCACGGAGCCATTACCACTCTTGCCTTCCTTCACCACGAACTTCACAGCTTTGGGCGTAGTCTGCCGGCGCGTCATAAACGCCTCGTAGCGTTCCGTCTCGGCTTGGGTCATCGGCGTTGGCTCCACGGCTGGAGTCGGGGCCGGGATCTTTTTCGACTTCTTGGTCATCGTCGGTTGCTCCTATCGCTGGACCTGCCGGGCCGTTTGCTCCCTGGTGTCGCAGATGATTTTCACGGTTCCACCCTCTCGAAGGAATCCGCGTCCAGGGCATCGCCCGCCACCAGCCAAAGGCTTTGCACGGTCGCCTTCTGGCCGGCGGTCCAGGTCGTCGGATAGAGCGGCCATCGGCTCCCGTCGTCGCCCCGGCAAAACCGAAGCCCCCTGTGCTGGCGCATGATTTCGTTGATGGCGGTCGCGGCATCGGCCGGCGTCAGATGCGGCAGCTTGTCCCTATGGGCGGCAAGGGAGGACCGGGCGTCGTCGAGTAATCCCTCGGCGTAATCGACCATGTCAGCGTTGAGGGAGGGCGGGTAGACCGCAAGGATGCGTTCGCAGGCCCGCACGATTCGCACGCCGTAAGAGCGGCATACGTCGCACAGGTCGAAGCTGGCCGACCAGTCCGCCACGTCTGATCCGTCATCGGTGGGCGGGCCCGGCAACCAGTCAAGGCCCGTCTCGGGGGCAAGGGCCGAAGCCTCCTTGCTCTCCACCCCCGTCTGACCAGTGCCCTTGATTTTGGAGTTCTCAACTATTGCGACAGCGACAGTTGCGACTTTTGCGACAGTTGCGGGCTTCGCAAGAAGGATTCGCGGGCGTTGCGACACTTGCGACAGGACAGGCGGAGGCGGACCCGGGCTGGTGAATCTGGAAATCAGTTCTCGCAGCATTACCGACCACCCCCAAGCAGAGCCGGGTTGACCTGAACCAGCTTGCGCCGGCCGTCTCTCGTCAAACGGGCGCGGCCCAAGCCCTTCAAGACCTCCATGGCTGCATGGAAAGTCTTTTCCGGCCGCACCCGGTAAGGCCCAAGTCGGGCAACGTCTCGTGTCGGGACAGCCGGTACGCCGTTGGTGCGGCAGTATCGCCGCAACCATTCATCGAGTTTGACGGCCGCGTTCAATTCGGGCGGGAGCGCTATCTCACCAAAAAAACGCCGGGCCTCGTACAGATGCCAAGCGGCAATGGCGGCGGCACCCTCCAGGTGCGATTCGCCGATTTGCCCATGGGGACCTGTTTCAAACAGATGAAACAGGCAGGCCATCCGGGCGGCGTTGTCGGCGGTCTTGGAAGCCACGTCCTTCACGTCGGCAAATTCGCCCCCCGCCCGCAGCTCCACCTCGATGGCGTTGTAAAAATCCACCCATATGCGCTTGGCTTCGGGCGAGAGGTCGAGCAACGGCAGGTCCAGGCCCCCGGCCGCGTTGGGAAGGGGCATGGCATCGAGCATGTGAGAGAGGCGGGCGTGAAAGGCGGCAATCGGCGGGCAATCGTCCGGGGCATCCTGGAAGGGCCGATTGCCTTGTGTCGATTCGGGGTGGGCCAGCAGAGCACGGGCCAGCCAACCGGAACCACGGGCCAGGGCCGCGTTTTTATCCATAAACGTCTGGATCACATCCGGCTGGACAAAGAGCGAGACCGTCAGGCGGGCGGACTCCACAACCAAGTCGCCGTTGGTCACGCGGTCCACCTCCAACCGGCCGCCATCCCACAAGACATTGATAGCGCCCATGGTCCGCATGATGTTGTCCGCGTTCATGGCGTGCGCGCCGAAGACAATGCCTCCCTCGGCAGTAACAAGTCCGGCGCTTGGCCAGACTTCGGCCAATTTGGCCCGCAGGCGTTCTATGGTCACGTCGGAATAAAACAGGCGGGGAATACGGGGCGCTTGCGGCCTGTCCGATTCCACACAACGCATCCTTGCGCGCAATTCGTCAGTCGGTTTGCCGGCCTTGGCCGCATTTTTGAGGGCTTCCTCAATGCCCCGCCGCTCAGCTTCCCAAGAGCGCACATCCGCCGCATGGGCGATGACACGGGGCGAAGCCTCGTCCTGCTTGTGGCCCTGCCACAGGCGGATCGGAGCGACGAACGCCGTGTCGCAGGTGGTTTTACGCTCTCCGCTTTCCCCCAGGCCAAGCAAAAACAAGGAACACGGCCCCTCTAGTCGCGGGCCTCGGCGCACGTTGGCCATGCCCTGACCGACTAGAGAGAGGACGGAAAGCGCGGACATGGCGGCCAGGGCCGGCGGACACTGCACATATCCGATCACGGCGGCCACGGCGGCCCGAATATTGGTCGGCAGCGCGTCCAACGGGTATGGTCGCGAACCCGTGTCCACGGTAAGCGGTTCCAGCTCCTGCCAACTGTCGCAACTGTCGCAGGTGTCGCTGTCGCAATTTCTCGAAACGGGTTTGGGGGCCGGAGTGGGTGCGGCCCTCGGCTCCTTCTCTCCGGCCGTCATGCCGCTGCGGATCGTGGCCCGCGCCTCTCCATCGGTCAGGCCGGCGGCATTGGCGGCGTCGAGCAAGGCGCTCTCCACCTCTCCCTGGTCCAGCACTCCCCCAGCGACAAGCTGGCCCAAGGAATAGGCGGCGGCGTTCAGCGTCCCGTTGCGCTGGCCCTGAGGCGCAGAGGCTACCTTTGACGCCTCGGCTTCAAGCGCAGCCCGTCCGTAGCCTGTTGCGGTCCTGGTCGAGGCCTGACGCTCCATCCGGGGCTCAGGGGTCGGCTTGACGAGGATAAGCTCGATCAGCCATGCCGGGGCTTCGGCCAGTTCCACGCCATTACTGGTCCAGGCATAGCGGTTGCCGGCCGGGTGCAGGGACGGGGGCATAATGACATAGCCACCAGCCCCCCGGGTATCGAGCTTGGGACCGATTTTGCTGCCTGTGTTTTTGATCTCCGGCCCGTCTGGCGACCATTTGAAGAACCGTTGTTCTCCACCGCTGCCCGTGCGCTGTGTCACGGTCGCTGGCAACGCCCCGTGGTCAGCCTCAAGCCGGGCCAGGGTATCGCGTCCGTCTGGTTCGCCGGGGATTTTTGGTAAGTCCACGTCGAGCACCCAAGCGCCGAGGGCCGGGCCGGTCGGGCATCCGATTGCCGCGTCCGGCCACCGCTGCCACCAAAAGAGAATCTTGGACTCATCCGTGGTTGCGGCTTTGAATCCACCGGCAACGCGGGGGTTCTTGGCTTCCCACCTCTTCGCCGCTGCCCTCTTGTCCTCGGGCATGGTGGACAGCCGAGCCTGATATTCGGCCTCGGTTTCGTCGCGCTCCCAACAGGGAAAGACGGACTTACCGCTCGCAGCATACTTGAGGGCGTGCTCAAGCATGCTGACGGCGACGGGAGTAACGTCGGGGATGGGGGGCATGGTGCTGGGGATAGTCATCGTGCACCCCCGGCCCGGCCGATGGCGGCCAGCAGGACAAAGAATTTGACGATGGCGGCCCAAAGGGTGGAACGGAAGCTTTCCACGACACTTTTCTTGCCCTGGCCAATCCTGGCAGAGGCTTTCTCATGTCGCATCGTCACCCCCCCTAGTTCCTGGCCTCGGGGTCAACGCGGCAACTGGCGAGAAAGGCGTCCAGGTCTTCCTTGAGATAGCGGACAGACCGTCCGACCTTGAGGTAGGGCGGGGCCTTGTGCGCAGCCCGGCGGGCTTGCAGCGTCTTCACCGACACCTTGGCGTAAGCAGCGGCTTCCTTCTCCCCGAAGATCTGAGAATGGGTCATGGATTCTCCCCCAAAAGGGATGCTTGGGGGCGAGGGCACAAGCTCCCGTTCACCTGTCAAGGCAGATGCCCAGAGGTGACAAGGGTAGACAAGTGGCTACGAAGTTCTTGCGGGGGGCGGGCAGGTGCGGTACAGCTCAGGCTGTGTATACCACTTGGTATGGGCTGTCGGAAGTTGGCGCTTCCGTCCGCATCGAGTCCGCCGGGGCCTGGAAGAACTTCCTCGCCCCGGTTTTTTTATTTGATTTCCACTTGACGGGTTCCTGTTTCCTTCATTGGTCGGCGTCCCCTCTTTTGGGCTTCTCAGTGAGTTTCTTGCGGGGGCGGACTGGTCTTCTTCTCCCCTGAAATCCCTGGCTATTTTCGGGAAGACTTCTGGGCTGTGGTGAGGTTGTAAAATTTATAAATTTATTCCAGTCTGTTACGTGAAAAGTGGCCGTATTCCTTTTGCGGGCTACGGACTCGCACTCCCTTCTTTAAAATCCTATCGGGTTTCGAAGGATCGTCAAGGGGGCTGCCGGGCTAGAACCACCGGTTATTTTCTAATCATTTTATATGGTTACGGATGGTCCGGTTTTCGTTTCTAAATAAACTAACATGCTGATTTTGTTTGATAATTATATTTATAAACAGCCTTGGGAATAATCTTGTAAAAGTTTCGATCCCGATACTTTTTTTGCCACGCGGCAATATGATAAGCTTCATAAGCTATCATTAAGCGTCACTAAACGAATTCCATCATAGTCGTTGATCCATTGACGTACCACGCAAAACAGCACTCTTCAAGAGTCAAGAACCATCCCTGAGGCGGTGAGGCATGGCTGGGAGTAGCCTGCGGTCTCCAGGTCTATTGCCACGTGAAGGCACCTTTCGACACGGTGCTATTCTTGCGGCCAATGGCGCGCTACGTTGGCTGAGTCGTCGTATGGCTGCGTAGTCGGCTAGGGCAACACAACCGGAAGGCAACTCAGGGGTTGAACCCTTGGAGCCATTCCGTGCGACGAATGCTTGGAAGGACGTTTCTGTATACAGTGGATTTTTTATGAGCCATCGGAGTTGCCCAAGACCAGACCACAACGGGACACGGCCGTTGGTTGTGGGGAGGAGGCCCAGGGCAATTTCAGGAATGACTTTCTATTTGTACACATCGCCCCGAAGCCCGGCTTTGAAGATAAAAAGGCGTTCGGGTTCCGAGGTGAACAGGATTCGCACCCCGCTCACCCGGAGCCGAAAGTCATGGGGATGCGGTTGCAACTTCTTTATGTCCAAGCCCTCGAAGTCGCCGGCCAGGAGCCGTGTGACGGCCTCCTTGATTTTCTTCCGTTGCGATTCGGGCAGGGACACAATGAAGGCGTTGGCTTTTTTGCTGATGACCAGTGCACGCCCCATGGCGGCTACCAATCGGCCATGGCCCGGCCGAGGTCCAACGCCTCGCCCCGCGCCAGCGCGTCATAGGCTTCGCGGCGGTCCTCTTCATCGCTGGCGGAGAGCAGGGCCTCCCCGCGCAATTCGGCTTGCAGGGCTTCCCATTCGTCAAGGGGGATGACAACGGCCGTCTTCTGTCCTGATTCATCCGTCAAATATTGAATGCCCATGTAGTGGCCTTCCTTGGGTTGGACCTTGACATGGCGGCTACAGGTCCAGCGTCACCTTCAAGGCGCGGTCCAGGGCCTCCCGGCCCATGCGGCCAATGACCCGGTTGACGGCCTTGACCGCAATCGTCGCCACACAATCGGCCATGACCACGGAATCGGAGAGCAGCCCCGATGCCCGGCCCTCGGCGCTGGCCAGGGGGATGAACACCCGATAGGGCTTCCCCTGTCGGCGCAGGTTGCTTGTCACCATGGCGACCAGGACTTGTGGCAAACCCGTGTCCAGTCCGTCCGCCTGAATGATGACGACAGGCCGCAACTTGGCCGTCAGGCCGTCTGTGTTGGGGAAGACGGCAAGGGCCACGTCACCGCGTTTCAAGGTTCTTTCTCGCGTCGTCGTAATGGTCGTAGGCGTCCATGTCCGAGGAATCCCAATCCGGGGCGAAGGCTTCCAGGCGGGACCGCGTTTCCTTGCCCTCGGCAGGGGTCATGCCGAAGTCTTCAATCGGAGTAGCGCAGGCGTCGTGCCCGGAGAGGCGTTCTCGAATGGCCTCCCACTCGTCAAGCGGGATGACCACAGCGACGCGGTTGCCTTGTTCGTCTGTCTGGTATCGGATGTTCACGGGAGTACCTTCCTCGCCAGCGATCACGGGGATGGCCGGCTTGCGGTCTTGGGTCCTTTCTATCATCGCTCTTTTCCCAGGGAAACTACCTTGCAGCCCGTGGAATCCCCAGGCTTGCCGATGTTCCCCAAGAGGTCGCTTGCTACGCCGGACGCCTGCTTGAGGGCGTCGTCGCGCAGGTGGGAATAGCGTTTGGTCATGTTCGGGCTTTTGTGGGTCAGGAGCTTTTGCAGGGTCAGCAAGTCCACCTGCCCGGATGAGGCCAGCGTGGACGCGAAAAGATGGCGTAGGCCGTGCAGCGGCCGGAAGTCCGCAGGTAGGCTGGCCCGGGCCTTGATGCGGTTGCTTGCGACCTGGATGGTCACGCGCTGTTTGCCGCCCTGACCGGGGAAGACGTAGGGCGAATTTTCCACATGGGGATGGGACGCAAGCACGGCCCTGGCCGCGTCATTGAGGGGGATTTTCTGGCTTTTGCCGCCCTTGGGATGGCGGATATGGATGAAGCCCCGCTCGAAATCCACGTCCCGCCATTCGAGCTTGAAAAGCTCGCCGCGCCGCATGCCCGTGAACATGGCCAGCCGCATGAAGTTGGCGGCCTGAATGTTGGGTTCGTCCTCGATGGCCTGAACAAGTCGGGCCAGTTCGTCTGCGTCGAGGTCTTCCGTCGTCTCATTGTCCACCCGTGGCATGCTGATCGTCTGCTTGCGCGGGTCGGGGGAGTCGCACAGGCCCTTTTTGACGCCAAAGCGGACAAGGCGCTTGAACAGGGCCAGGACGTGCTTGACGGTTTGAGGGGACTTGCCCTGTTTGAGGAGTCGGGAGCGCATGCGGTCGAGGTCCAGGGTCAGAACCTCGGCCGGCTCCTTTTCTCCGAAGGCGGGCTTGATGTACGTCTCGAAGCGGCTTCGGTCGGTCGATAGCGCGTGATTCTCCGGCTTGTGGGAAGCGTATTCGGTCCACAGCTTGGCCAGGGTCCAGCGTCCGACCTCCGCAGCTTTGGCCGCTTCCTCGGCCTCGCGGCGGGCATTGTTCGACGGAGCCTTGCCTTCAATGCGTTCCGCCCTGATCCGCGCCGCCTTGGCCGGGGTCATGGCGTCCTGGAACTGGCGGCCGGCTTTTTCCTCGATGAGCTTCCCATCGCGGCGGTACATGACGTAATAAATCCGCTCGGGCTTCCCCGTGGCCACGGCCTGCCCCTCGACGTAGTAGACGCCCGGGTAGGAAGTCTTGAAGCGTTTCTTCGCCGGCATGCCGATAACCTCCCCCTGGAATTCGTACCCAACACTATACCCAACAGCTAAGGCAAAAATACAGATGACAGGGGAGGAGTCAAGGGGAAGGTGAGAGAGAAATTTATCCAGTAAATTAGGATATTATAGGGATAGATGGGAAAGGGCGGGAATTGAGCGGGAATCTATATTGATGGCCTCTCACGCCGCTAACAGGGGTTCAAATCCCCTTGGGGACGCCAAGATTTCAATGGCGGCAAGATCCTGCAAAAGCAGGGTCTTGCCGCTTCCCTTTGTTTCCTACTCTGTCGCTCTGCTGCCATCCTTCCTAAGGCCCGTGGGCGTGCGCTCTGAAAGGACTTCCTCCGCTTTTCCGGCATCCCCGCGGGAACTCCTGGCCGGTGGCAGTCTTGCACCGCGCCTTGACGGCCGGAGGCGCCTGGCGTTTATAGGAGAATGCGGCGGTTTGGCAGTGGCCCGGAAATCCGGGGGCAGGCCTCCGTTTTCTTCCCCAAAGCCCGGACCTCTCCTGCCAGGGCAGCAACGCAACAAGGGCGTGCACGGCCAATGGGAAACACACCAGGCTTCTACCGACCGTTCCTGCTGGCCACCTTCCTCGCGGCCGTCAGCATCATGGCGACGCTTCTGTGGCCTTTCCGGCATGCCATGGTCATCGCCCTGGTCCTGGCCACCCTGGTGCGCCCCTTGGGGGCGTGGCTGCCGCGTTTCATGAGGGCGCGGCGCCTGCTCGCCGCCACCACCCTGACTCTGCTGACGGTCCTGTTCGTCCTCCTTCCCCTGGCGGGGTTGCTGACCCTGCTGACCAGCGAGGCGGTCACATTCGTCCAGACGGCCGCGGCCTGGTTCAAGGCCGGGGGGCTGCACGACATTGTCGCCTGGGCCCGGACGCTCCCCCTGCCTGGCTGGGCCAAAGCCTACCTCGTCGCGTCGCCCATCGACCTGCATAAAATCGAGGCCTGGGCGTTGGCCTCGGGCGGAGACATTGGGCTTTGGTTCTTGTGGGCCGGCAAGGGCGTGGCCAACATCGGGCTACAGTTGTTCGTCCTGGTCATGTTCCTCTTCTATCTCCTGGCCGAGGGGGAGTTTCTCACCGAGAGGCTGCGCCGGGCCTCCCCCCTGCGGCGGGATCAGGAGGATGCGATCATCGCCCGGTTCAAAGCCGTCTCCCGGTCCGTGCTCCTGGGAGGCCTCGGCACGAGCCTAGCCATCGGCCTGGTCACCGGCGTCGGACTTTGGATCGCGGGGATAACCCCCTTCCTCTGGGGGGCTGTTGCCGTCATCGCCTCGCTCATTCCCGTGGTGGGCTTGAGCCTGATCCTGATCCCATCCATTATTTATCTCGTTGCCACGGGATCATGGAAAATGGCCATCTTCCTCGCCTTGTACTGGCTGCTGGTCATCAATTCGGTCGACAACGTCGTGCGGCCGCTTTTCATGCGCGGCCAGGCGCGGATGTCCCTGGTGTGGGTGTTTGTCTCGATTCTCGGCGGCATCCTCCTGTTCGGCCCTCTGGGCCTGCTGTATGGACCCCTGGCGCTGAGCATCTCGTTTCTCTTCTTCGACATTTTTCTGGAGGCCCAGGGAGAAACCGAGGACAGGCAGCCGTGCCAGGCCACACCGGAGGCAGGGCCGCCCGAAGGGGAGGGTTGAGCGCAGGCGCCGAAAAGGCGCGCCGCTCCCTTGGTTCGTCGGAGACGGCCGGGCAGGGAGGATCGCCGGCGGCAAGCGGATGGGTTCCCGGACGAAGGAGGTCTTTCCCGGGCCCGGAACGCCCTGTCCGGCTTCAGTCGGAAGAGGGCTCAGACTCGTGAATACGTGACGATATCTTCCTTGAATTCAGTGACCATCTTCTCCGTCAACGAGGGTTTGAAGGTGGCAATCGTCTGGACGATGATGTCCGTGGTCACCGGGACATTGCGCTTGCTCTCGCACTCTTGTTCAAAGGCCCCCTGGGCAACGATCTGGAAGAGGTATTCGATATCGGCCGGGGTGAACTTTCCCGTCAGGGAGACGATGCGGTCCAGGTCGATAGCCCCGGTGTTCATCTTCGCCAGATAGTATTCCAGGATGGTCTTTCTTCCGACGCCGTCCAGGGTTCCCACCGGGATGATGCAGTCAAAACGTCCGGGCCGCAGCAGGGCGGCGTCCAATTGACGAATGTAATTGGTGGCGCACACGAGCAGCACCTCGGTGGTCTGACTTTTGATGAGCGGCACCTGCTTGAGAAACTCGTTGGTGATGGACCGGTCGACCCGGTTCGCCGTGTCCCGGCTGCCGGCAAGCTCCTCGAACTCATCGATGAAACTGACAGCCTCTTCCAGGTCGCGCGCTTTCTCCATGACCGCGCGCAAATGCGCCCCCATCTTTTCCACCCCGTCGGCCATGAGCATGCTTGGCGCTATCTCGATAAACCACCAGGCGAGCTGACTTGCTGGCATTCTTCGGACCACTCAATTCTTGAGCAGCTTTCTGGATGCTGACCACTTTCTTGGGTCAAGCTATCCCTTCACAATTTTCATTTTCTCGTCAGTCTGCTTGGATCCAATGGTTTGCAGATACCTTGTTGTAGTCTGCGGCGACTTATGCCTAAGAACAGTTGGGGCCACTACCACTGACTTTCCTTCTTGATAAAGAATGCTCGCAGTGAGGTGTCAGATGGAGTTAAAACCGAGCTCCCCCACCTCTGCTTTCTTGCACAGGCGTTCCATGAGATGCTGCCGATTGGTGCAGGGCTGTCCCGGGTATTCCTTGCAGAACGCGTGCTCCTCAGGTTCACGAAGACGAAATCGGAGGCGATGGGCCTGTGCTCCCACCCCGCCATGAAGGACCTTCTTGAGTCGCTGCACCTGGGCACGCCAGGCCGACACCTCCTGGACCTGCGTGCCGCCGTTTATTTCGCCTTGCGGTAGCTGCCGCCGAAATAGCCCGACATGCCGCATTCGCCGCCCTTGGATTCCATGTCCACGACGGCGGTGTCGCCTTGAAAGGAAATGGCGAACCTGATGCCGTCATCCTCGGTGCCGCCCTTGGCCGGCAGATCGTCGTCCACGCGGCCGCCGCCCTGGTCCAGGGGGGTCTCGGAGGTTTCGAAATCGCACATCTGCCCGTTGCTCTTGCTCTTGGTCTTGAACCTGAAAACAAAGCCCGGTCCCATCTGCGAAATGGTCATGGTGCCTTCGTAGCCCGGTTCGACGTAGGTGTACCGACCCGTCACGCCCTTGGCCTCACAGGCTCCGGCCAGAGCCAGACTGATCGCGACCGCAGCCAGACCGGCCGCCAGATATCCTTTGCCCATGTGCTTACTCCCCTTGCGTTCGTTTGCGCGCTCCCCAGCCCGGACAGCGTTGTCGCTCCCAGGCTGAAAACGCCATTGTTGCCAACATCCCCGCCGCGCCCCGCGACGCGGCCGGCGACGCCGCATCCCTGGGTCGCTCCTACCGGGGCTGGCGGTCGATGCGCATACGGTAGGCGGACTCTTCCCCGGCCATGTGCACTTCGGTCAGCCGAAAGCGAAATCCGCCATGCGTCCAGACCCTGTCGCCCGTGCGCCGCACGCCGTTGCCCGCCTTGGCTCTCAGCCAGGCGGCGAGTTGCGCGGCCACGGGATTTTGTTCCTTGAGCATGGCATCGATGATCGCGCCCGTGAACCGGCCCTGGGCGTCAAAATCGAAGGCCAGGCTCACCGGCCCCTGGCCCGGCGCGGCAATGACATCGTATTGGATTCGTTCCGGCGACAGCACCGACGGCTGTTCCTGCGGCAAAGCCCTGGCCAGGGCCGCCGCGACGTCGCCACGCCGCGAATCCCGGGCCAGGGTCAGGCTCTGGCCGCCAACCGACAAGGGAAAGCCGGACTCGCCGCCAACCGCCGCGGTTGCGAGGGCCAAAAGGAGCAGGAACACCCCGGGAAGCATGATGCTGGTACGCATGGACCTGTCCCTTTCCGGCTGCAGGTTTTGCCCCGAGCGGAGCGCAGCCGGCGCGTGCCCGGAACATGGAACACCCTGGACGCGGACCGCCAGGGTTGCCCATGACGCCCGAACGGACGCCGTCGATACCTTGTTGCGGAGGGTACGGCAGGGGACGCCCCGCGTCTGTAAGGGTATTCCCGGACAGGCCGGATCTGCCGCCGCGCCGCCCGGGCCGGTCAATCCGCCCGGTAAACCAGCAGAAGGACCAGCCCATACCACACGGCCACGGCCGTTATCGCCAAGAAAACGATTGCCTTGGCCCCTGCGCGAAGATATTTTTTCACAAAATGGTTCTCGTTTTTTTCTTTCCCGAACGCGGTGATACGATGTTCCGACGTGGCCGGGCGCTCCCCAGTGCCCGGCCGCGCCGTGTCCTGTCGTCCGGCCGGGCCACGCCTGTCATCTGGGCCGACCGGCCTTGCGCGCCAAGGACATACCCGGCAGCGCTGTCCGGGCCCCGCTCCAGCCAGGGCCGGCCCCGGAGGCAGGAACCGCTGCCCGCTCCGGCTGCCTCCCCCGGCTCCCGCCCGGGAAGACAGGCCAGGACGGCGGCGGCGCGGCTGCTGCTGGCGCTCGCCCTGCTGCTGGCCGCAGGCAGCCCGGGCCAGGCCGGAACCCCGCCGCCCATGCCCCGGGCCCAAAAAGGGATCGTCAACCTCGCCGGCTGGGACATGGCGGCCCACGGCCCGTTGCGCCTGGACGGCGAATGGGAATATTACCCGCGCCAATTGCTCACCCCGAAAGACTTCCAGGCCGGTGCCCCCCGCCATGCGGCCGGCCTCTACGTCGTGCCGCAGCCCTGGAACCGTGCCCGGTCCGACAATCTGGCCATGGGGGCCGACACCGGGTTCGCCACCCTGCGCCTGCGCCTGGAACCGGCCCCGGGCGTGCCCCGGCCGGCCCTGAGCCTTTGTGGCCTCAATTGCGCCTATCGCCTGTGGATTGATGGCGTGCCGGCGGCCGGCAGCGGCGTCGTCGGGACGGACGCCGCAACGGAAATTCCCGCGCCGGCAAAACAGATTGTTCCCTTTGCCAACACCGGGCGTCCCGTGGACATCGTCCTGCAGCTCTCCAACCACCACGCCCGCGACGGAGGGCTCCTGGCCCGGGTCTGGCTCGGCTCCCAGTCGACGCTGGCGGCCTGGCGCGACAGGGACAACGCCACGGCCATGTTCTTTATCGGCGCGTTTTGCCTCCTGGGCCTGTATCATGCCGCCTTGTACTGGGTGCGTCCGGCCACTATCGCCCCCCTGTATTTCTCCCTGTACTGCTTTGGCTGGATGGGCAACTACGCCGCCTCGGACAGCAGCGGCTGGGCGCTGCGTCTTTTTTTCCCCGACCTTACCGCGCGATTTCTGGACCCGCTGGCCTTGTCCTGCTTCTTTACAACGATTCCGGTCGGCTACGCTTTTTTCAGGGCCCTGTATCCATTGGAATTTTCGAGACATCTGCAATGGTTTTGCAACATGTTGTGCGTCGTGTTCCTCCTCGTGGCCCTTTTCGCCTCCGGCCTGACGCTCAACGCCGTTCTCCCCTGGCACTATCTCGCCTCCAGCCTGCTTATCGTCTCTTGTTTACGCTGTCTGTACCAGGCCTGGCGTCGGGAACGGGGCGAAGCGGGCTTTCTCCTGGCCGGATTTTGCGTGCTGGGCCTTGTTGGACTCAACGACATGCTGGTCGACATGCACTGCCTGCCGTCCATCCCGTTGCTGCCGGTGGGCATGCTGGCCTTCAGCCTGAGCCAGGCCTTTGCCCTGTCCCACCGTTTCTCCCAGGCCTTTGCCTCGGAAGAACGTCTGGCGGGTGCCCTCGTGGACAAAAACCTGCGCCTGGAAACGGAGATGGCCGAACGCAATCGCCTGGAGCAACAGATCGTGACCGTCAGCGAAGAGGAACGCCGGCGCATCAGCCTGGAACTCCATGACGGCCTGTGCCAGGGCCTGACCGCCGCCCGGCTGCGCTGCGACGCCTTGTCGCCGGGGGGCAGCGCGACCGGCGCGGATGGCGAGGCCCTGGCCCGTCTGTCCGGCCTGCTCGATACCCTGGTCGGACAGGCCTATGATCTCTCCCGGGGGCTGTGGCCCCTGGAACACGACGGCGTCGGACCGTCCTTTCGGGAAATGCTCCGCAGACAGGCCGAAGCAAGCGCCGTCCCCATCGAGTTTCACCGGGACATGCCTTGCCAAGCCTGCCCCCGTCCGCATCTGGCCCAACTGTACCGCATCGCCCAGGAAGCCGTGGCCAATGCCCTCAAGCACGCCCGCCCCGGGCGCATCGTCGTGTCCCTGGCCTGTCCCGCCGGCCAGGGAACGGTTTTGGCCGTGCGCGACGACGGCTGCGGCCGCTGCGGGGACAAGGCCCCGGCCGGCGGTCTTGGCCTTGGCATCATGGCCCACCGGGCGCGCCTCATCGGCGGGGAACTGCGCATTCTGGACGCCCCGGGCGGCGGCACGGAAGTGGTCTGCACGGCCCCCTGCCCAGGCGGCGCCGGCGGCCCGGGCAATGGCGGCGCTCCCGAATCCCGGAGGCCCACATGACCACGCATCCGGAAAGGGGCGGGCGGATTTTTTTGGCCGACGACCATCCGGCCGTGCGCGAAGGGCTCACCCTGCGCCTGCTCCAGGAAGGGTTCGTGGTTTGCGGCGAGGCTGAAAACCGGGCCTCGCTGCTGGCCGGCATCGATGCCAGCCGGGCCGACATCGCCCTGGTGGACCTGACCTTGTGCGAGGAAAACGGCCTGGACCTCATCGCCGACCTGCGCACCCGGAGCATTCCCGTGCTCGTCTATTCCATGCACGAAGACGCCGAGACCGTGCGCCTGGCCTTGGCCCGGGGAGCCTGCGGGTATGTCGCCAAGCGCGAGACCTCGGCCGTGCTGGTGGAGGGCGTGCGCTTCGTCCTGGCCGGGCAGCGCTACCTGAGCCCCCGCGTCGCCGCCGCCCTGGAAGCGTCCCCGCCCCAGGCGCCGGCCGCCGGCCAAACCGGGGCGCTCAGTGAACGCGAGCGACAGACCCTCGAACGGCTGTCCCGGGGCGAAGGCAACATCGAGATCGCCTCGGCCCTGGGCGTCAGCGTGCGCACCGTGGAAAGCTACTACGCCAGAATCCTGGTCAAGCTGGGCTTTGACGGCATGAGGGACCTTCGCAAGTACGCCATCCGCCACTGCAAGCCGGACTGATCCCGCCCTGCCGCACCCCTGTCCGGGAAATCCCGGACAGACAAAACAGCCGAGCCTTCGTACATGGCCGTCGTCCAGGCCGCTCCTGCCCACCATGGAGCAAGGGCCTGGGCAATACGACGGAGAGTGTGCCCATGAAACGACTGCTCGTGCTGCTGGCGCTTTGCGCCGCGCTGCTGCCGGGCCTGGCCCGGTCCCAGTCGGCTCCGGCGCTGAAGCCGGAAACCCGCAAGGAACTGAGCGACTTCTTCAGCCCCTTTGCCGCAGCCAACATGCCGGCCTTCGACCAGTCCACGCTCACCGACGAGAACCTGCTGCACTTCGCCCTCTGGCGGTGCGTCCTGCGCCCTCTGCCCGGCCTCAAACGGATCAACGGCGGCAACGACATCGTCATTCCGTCCAAGGTCATCGACAACAGCACCAACGCCGTTTTCGGTCGAACCATCCAAAAACACCGCAAAGCCCAATACGTCGCATCCCTGGCCAGCGGCGAGGCCTTCGTGTTCGCCCAGGTGGACAGCCTGCGCCCGGGCGAGGGCGACACGTTTCTGGCCGCCGGGACCATTTACTATACCGGTGCCGGAGAAACCATCGATCCCCACGCCACCCGGGCGCAGTGGAAACGTTCAGGCGCCGATGTCCGTGTCTGGGGCACCTTCTCCGGCGTCCTCAGGCGAACGGCTGCCCCCCGGGCCCATTGGAACCTGCTCCAATACGCCGTGAAGGAAGCCCCCTAGCCCGTCCGTCGGCCTCGCCGGCGCCCCGGGCCGGGACATTCTCCCCGTGTCATTGAAAGGACCACCTGCAACCGCACTGCAAAGGAGAGCCTCATGATGTTTCGATCGTTCGTTGCCGCCGTCCTCCTGTTTGTCGCCAGCGCAACCACCTGTTTTGCCTATTCCGATGAGATAGAATGGCTTCGCAATCAAAGTTTCAAGGCATGCCAGAATTATTACGTCTGGAGACTGATCGACAACTATTTCCCCGACGCCCGGTGGGATTCCGGCTGGTCCGACGAGGGCGACTACATCGTCAACATCCGCGGCGGGATGTCCTTTAAGGGACAGAATGTCAAAGCCCTCTTGCAGTTCACCATCGACCCGAAGCGGGGGAAATTCGACATGAACGCCCTGGAGTTCAATGGGCATCCCCAGTCCAAGGAGATGCGCGTGGAACTCATCAAGGCCATGTGCCAGGACGTGCGGTAGCCCGTTGCGCGCCGGCCCGACGCTTTGGTCCGGGCCGGCGCGCAAGGGCCGGAGAGTGCCGGTGCGGCCGCGCTCCCGAAGCCAGGCCGGGCCGGCGGCAAGAAATCCACAGGAGGGGAAGAAAAATGGCGAACCGAAGCATGCAGAGGGGCCAGGGGCCAACGTTGCGGGCGGTCTGGCTGCGCTGTCTGGCCCTGGGCCTGCTGCTGGCGGCCGGCCTGACGGCCGGGCCCACGGACTGTCAGGCCAAGGAAGACTATTCGTTTATCGGCATCAAGGATGCCGCCCAGGTGCCGCAATTCGTCGCCAGCCTGCAAAAGGCGTTGGCGGCCGATGACAAGCACGCCGTGGCCGGGCTTGTTGCTTATCCCCTCATGGTCTCGGTCGGCGGCCAGGATCTGGAAGTCGAGGACAAGGCCGCCTTCGTGCGCCAGTACGACCGGATCATCACCCAGGCTCTCAAGCAGAACATCCTGGCCCAGCGCCTGGACGACATCTTTGTCAACAAGCAGGGCGTGATGGTCGGTTCCGACGGCAAGGTCTGGGCCTTGCCCGACGGCAAGGTTCTGCGCATCGGAGTCATCCGGGAGGAGTGACCCCGGCCAGCCTATTGCCGGGTTCCGGCGCGAGGCCGCAAAGCGGGGCGTTTATCCCCCAACCGTCAACCGCCTTGAGGATGTCCCATGCAATCCATCATTCGTTAGCTCCTGGCAAGGAGCCTCCTGGTCCTGTTCTTCGCCCTCCCGGCTTTGGCGAAAAAACAGCAGACCCAAAACAGCGAGTTCGGTGCCATGACCTGCGAGGAATTTATCCAGGACGTTGCCACTTCCGACGAAGACTCCATCGCCGTCATCTTCCTGTGGCTCGATAGCTATCTGAGCGGCGTATCCGGCGACACCAGATTGAATGGGGACAATCTTGAAGGCTTCTCCACTAAGCCGATGAACGGATGTGCCAAGAAGCCAAAAAGCAAGGTTCTCGATGTCGCCAAGGCTGTCGGCATCAAGTGATTTCGGTTCAATTAAGCTGATGAACGGATGTGCCAAGAAGCCAAAAAGCAAGGTTCTCGATGTCGCCAAGGCTGTCGGCATCAAGTGATTTCGGTTCAATCGTCAATAACACGATGCAGAGGAGCCTGCGACAAGAGACGAAAGTTCTGGGATGATCTTGTGCTGGACAAGGGTGGGGCAGTGGCCACTCCTGTTGTGGATGCCTCCTGGCTGTGGTCGGAAAAGGGTAAAGCCTTCTGACACAGGACTACTAGGGCTTGGCATACTTTCCCAGGATTTCCTTTAATTTGGCCGGATCAATCGGTTTGCTCAGGTACCCGTCCATCCCCGCCTTGAGGAAGCGCTCCGCATCTACCCTGAAGGCGTGGGCTGTCAGGGCGACAATAGGGATTTTTGCGTTGATTTTGCCCGAAACCGATTCTCGAATACGTCGCGTCGCCTCGATGCCGTCCATCCTGGGCATGGAGATATCCATGAGCACGATGTCGAAAGCCTCGGTTCGCAGGGCCTCCAGGGCCTCCTGGCCATCCGCCGCGTATGTGATCGAGTGCCCTTCGTTGCGGAGAAGCTCCTGCAGGAAGAGCCGGTTTATGGGATTGTCTTCAGCCAAGAGAATTTTGAGCGGCTTGCCCGGAGAAGACGCAGCCGCTTCCGTTGTCGGTTTCGCTTCGTGCGGATTCTGGATCTTCAACAACACGCTGCAATAAAACGTGCTTCCTTTGCCTTCCTGGCTGACCACCCAGATATTGCCGTCCATCATCGCGATCAGGGATTTGGTGATGCTAAGCCCAAGGCCGGTGCCGGCATACTGCTTTTGGGTGCCGCTATCCCCTTGGGAAAAGATTTCAAAGATGGACTGCTGATACTGGAGGGGAATCCCGATGCCGGTGTCACGCACCGAGAAAAGGAGCCTGACGTGGCGCTGGCGCGCGAAGTCCGTCGGTTGCTTGTCCCCGGCCGGCCGATGCGGGGGGATGCTCCGTTCCTCCGGCAGATGGAGGGTGCCGACTTGAATGTCGATACTGCCCTTGCTCGTGAACTTGAGGGCGTTTCCGACCAGATTGACCAGGATCTGCTTGAGCCGGACCGGATCGCCGATCAGGTCCGTGGGCACGCCGGAGTGGACGAACGTGGTGAGCGTGAGCCCCTTTTCCTCGACCAGGGGTTTGAACGCCTTGCGCATCGCGTCCATGATCTGGGTCAGGTCAAAGGGCTGTTCCTGGAGTTCGAGTCTCCGGGCCTCGATTTTGGAGAAGTCGAGGATGTCGTTTATGATCGCAATAAGGCTGTCGGCGGATTCCCGGATGCTTTCCAGGTAGAGGCGCTGCCGCTCGTTTGGGTCCGTGCCGAAGAGAAGATCCGTCATGCCGCTGATGCCAGAGAGAGGGGTCCGGATTTCGTGGCTCATGTTGGCCAGGAACTCGCTCTTGGCTCGATTTGCGGCTTCGGCCGCCTGCTTGGCGTCCAGGAGTTCGTCTTCTATCCGCTGGCGTTCGGAAATGTCCCGCAGCACCGAAAGCAGGCCGATTTTCTTTCCCCCCGTTGTCCCGGATGGCGGTGGTGGAGAATTCCACCAGGATCTTCGAGCCGTCCGGTCGGACATGCTCCAACGCCTTGACCCAGTACCACTTCTCCCCGTCCGTTCCGGCCCCGGAGGCGGTGTCGTCCGTTTGGAGCCACTGCGGCCCGAGCAGGGTGGCCAGATTCCCGCCGACGGCCAGCTGGGCCTCGATGCCCAGGATGTTTTCCGCACCCGCGTTCCACAGGATGACCGAGCCCCCATTGTCCACGGCGATCAACCCGTCCGTGACCTGGGTGAGGGCGTCGGACAGGAATCGGAGCCGCTCCTCCGCGATCCGGAGCTCGGTGATGTCACGCAGGACGATGAAAACTTCCTCTTGCGAGGGAAAAATGCGGGCTTCCAGATGCCGCAGGGTGTCGCCCGCCGCCACACGCAGATCCACGATCCGTTCCGTGTTCGTGCCTCTGGAGTCTTGGACGGCTTTTTCGAGATCCTCGCCGGCCTTGCCGGTAAAAAGGTTTTGAAGCCGGGAGCCGAGGAGGGCTTGGGGATTTGGAAGAATATCCGGTTCCTCCCGCGAACGGCAGGCGAGGATCCTGTCGCCGGCGTCGATTCGGAGGTAACTCCCTGGAATGGCCTTGTAAATGGATTCAACCTCCGCCGTGCGCGCGGTCAGTTTCTGCTGCGCGACCTTCAGGGGGTTGACATCGAGCATGGTCAGCACCACGCCTTCGATCCGATCCCGGGTCGAACGGTACGGCATGATCCGGGCCATGATCCATCGGCCGTCGACGGCGCGGATCTGCTTCTCCACAGGGACGAGATCACGAAGGACATGCTGGATGTCCTGCAAAATATCGTCGTATTCGACCTTTGGGCGGATGTGGCCAAACGGTCGGCCGATATCCATGTCCATGATGTTGAAATACTCCGGCACCTGTTTCGTAAAGCGCCGGATGATCAGGTCCTTGTCGAGGAAGAGGGTGGCGATCCGGGTCGAGTCCATGAGATTTTGCAGGTCGCTGTTGGCCTCTGCCAACTCATCGACTTTTTGCTGCATCTCGGCGTTGACCGTGGTCAGTTCTTCATTGATGGAGTGCAGTTCCTCCCGGGAGGTTTCAAGCTCCTCGTTGGACGACTGGAGCTCTTCGTTCATGCTCATGAGCTCTTCATTGGAGGACTTGAGTTCCTCATTGGAGGTCTCCAGTTCTTCCACGGTGGCCTGCAATTCGGTCTTGGTCGTTTTGAGCTCTTCCTCCAGGCTTGCGGCCAGGGCCGTGCCGTCCGGCGGAAGACCGGACGCCCGGTCTTCCGCTTGGACTGCATCCCCCGCCAAAGGCTCGAAAACCACCAGGAACAGGCGGCCAAACTTTGGGTCCTCCTTGAGCGGCGTGACCACGAGATTGAATTTCCAGACCTTGCCCTCCGTGCGAAGCGACAGGTCGGCCTGCCGTACCCGGCGTTCCTCCTTGGCCGCTTTCCGAATGGAGGTCCGCAGGTGCAGGCGGAGATCGTCCCGGGCCAGAAGAAGCACGTTTCTTGTCGAGTCGCCGGCCCGTACCTGGAAATAACGGTCCACCGGCCCAAAGAACTGGAACGGCTCGTAGGTGTCGTTGACAACCACGCCGGCCGGGGCGAACTCATGGAGAATGATCTGCTCCGCCTGCCTGGTGAAGGTTTCCTGGCGCTCGGACTTCAGCCCTTCTTTGACCAGCGGGTTCTCTTCCACACGCGGCATGGGAATGTCGACCAGACGGCCGGGTGCCGTTCCTTTTCTTTGAAAGAGCTTCCATTTTCTGTTCACGGGCACGAACAGGTTGGAGAAATCGGTCACGGATTCGGACGGGCCGAGGAAAAGGAAGCCGCCGGGATCAAGCGCGTAGTGGAGGAGCGGGATCACCTTTTTTTGCAGGTCCGCATCCAGGTAGATGAGCAGGTTTCGGCAACTGATGAGATGCATATGCGAATAGGGCGGATCTTTGATCAGGCTGTGGGAGGCGAAAATGATCATTTCCCGGATGTTCTTGATGATCTTGTACCCGTTGCCTTCCTTGCGAAAGTAACGGTTCAGCCGCTCCGGCGTCACGGAGGCCTCGATAGCCTGGGGGTACAGGCCACTCCTGGCGAATTCCAGGCCCTCCTCGTCGATGTCCGTGGCAAAGACCATGACCTTGTTCAGCCTGGAGGACAGGTTCATGTACTCATCAAGCACCATGGCGATGGAATAGGCTTCCTCACCGGTCGAGCAGCCGGCGATCCAGACGCGGATGGGCTTGCTGTCGTCTTTTTCGGCAAACAGTTGGGGAATGACCGTCTGGACAAGAACCTCGAAGGCTGCCGGATCCCTGAAAAAGTGTGTGACCCCGATAAGCAGACCCTTGAACAGGATCTTCATTTCGCCTTTGTTGTGCCGTATATATTTGTCGTACTCGCCCGGGTCCTGTATTTCCAGCAAGGCCATCCGCCGTTCTATCCGGCGAACGATGGTGTTTTTCTTGTAGGTGGAGAAGTCATGGCCCGTCTCGGTTCCCAGGCGGCGCAGGATCTTTGGCAGTATCACATCCCTGTTCCGTTTCCTGGACGTCTCTTCCATTTGGTCGGACAGGCTCGGCCAGTTCTTGAGGAGTTCCACAATTTTTTTCGGCATATCCTCGGCCGCGAGAACGTAATCGACCATGCCGGTGCTGATGGCGTTCTGGGGCATATCCTTGTAGCGGGCGTCGCCTTCCTGGGCCATGGCGATGCCGCCGTGGCCTTTCACGTCTTTGAGGGAAAGCGTGCCGTCGGAACCCGTGCCCGACATGAGAATGCAGATGACACGCGTTTGCCTGTCCTCGGCCAGCGACCGGAAAAAACGGTCGATGGGGAGCCTTGTGCCCCGGCTTTTTTCCGGGTCCGCCAGCCTGAGCGTCCCGTCTTCGAAGAGCATGTCCTTGCCCGGGACGTTGGTATAGATCTTGTCCGGTTCCACCGGCAGTCCGTCTTCCGCCTGGCGGGTCGCCATGGACGTCGAGTGCTGGAGGATCTCGGCCATCATGCTTTTGAAGTCCGGAGCCAGGTGCTGGATAATGATGAAGGCGGCACCACTGTCCGAAGGCATATGCTGGAAGAAAGTCCGGATGGCCTCGAGCCCTCCGGCGGAGGCGCCGATGGCCACGATGGGGAGCGGCTGCGGTTGTGGCGGCTCCGCGGCGGGCGGACTTGGCGCTGGCAAGGCTTCGCCGGGTCCTTTCTCGGGCATCCCTGTGTCCGGCGATGGGCTGGATTTTGTCCTTTTCGCCATGGCGACCTCCTTCCTCGGTGGAAACTTGCTGCTGCGCCTTGAGGGTCTCTCCCGTGGGAAGGCGGGCGGGACAACAGGAAACAAGTCCTCGGGAAGCGGTTATCTTATGGCGAGGCTTATGGGAAGCCTGGCCCCCTTCTCGATCAGGGAACCCGTGGCCCTGTCGCCAGTCACGCGGATGCGAAGCCGATGCGCCCCCGATGAGGGCAGAGACGGGATGCCTGTGCGCCAGGTATCGGGCCAGGGCAAAGCCGTCGGCAGGTCTTCCCTGGTTCGGTGGGCGAGGGCGCGCCAGTCGGGAACTTCCCCGCTCAGAAAAAAGGGCAGGCCGCAGATGCTGTAGTTGGGGTAATCGTCCGCCAAGACAACGGTGACCGTGCAGGCTGGGACCAGTTCCCGGGCCCGCAGGGCCGCACTGATGCCTGCGTCGCTGCCGCCAATGATGAGCAGGTCGTCCATTTGCCCCCCGTAGGCGCCGGGTTGGCGACCGCGCTGCCAACCCGCTGGATCGATGCGCTTGGGCCGACGAAACCGGCCACCGTTTCAGGGGGCGCCGCGCTGGCGGGTACGGCGGCCCGCGTCGGCGTCAGCCCCGCCGCGCAACCACGCCGCCGCGGCAAAACCCCAGACCGCGTTGGCCAGGACAACCAAAAGCGGCGTCATCGGGCCGAGGTCCAGGCCGAAGAGGCCCTTCTGGGCCTGGACCGGGAACACGACGAGCGATTGCACCAGCGTCGGGCCCAGGCTGTAGAGGAGTCCCCGCCAGAAAATGGAACCGGTCAGGAGCCGGGGCACGAACAGCAGGCCCCAGAGGCCCCCCCACACCAGTTTGGGATAGAGATAGCCCGTGGTCATGGCCGGAGCGATGGCCACGCCCATGGCCGCCGTCAGTCCGCTGGCCCCGGCCAGCCAGACGATCACGGCATTGCACAGGCCCCCGAAGACGCCGGCGGAGAAGCATGCTCCCACCCGCAAGAGAAAATCGCGCATGTCCGCACCTCCTTGTCGTGTGCCGCGAGGTTTTCCGGGCCACTCCGGCCCGTCCGGGCCGCGTGGAACATTCCCGGGCCATGGCCTCCGTACCACGATTCCGGCGGCTTTGGGCAAACCGCCTCGTTTTTTTCGAGCCCCGGGCGCGTGGGCGCGGTATCCTTATTTCAGGCCGGCCGCAGGCAGGCGCAACGGCACATGGTGCGGCGGATCCGGATTCCGCTCCACGAGGCGGGCCGGCCGGCGGCCGCAAAACAGGGAGCGTTTCGACGTCGCATACGGACCTGGCCGGCGCACCAGCAGCGAAAACACAGGTTGGCTACTCTGGAACGACAATTCAGCCGACGATCGGCCCAGGTGCCCGGCGTCCATGGGGACAATTTCAAGGCGAGACGGCGAGGAAGCGGTCTTCCATGCTGTTTGACAAATGCCGTCTGGTTTTCTATATCGTCGAGAGAATCGCCGGAACAGGCGTCTGGCGTGCACGACAGGGACGGCAACGGATGGAGCCTGTCTCCAGGTCCGAAGCAATGAAGATCAATCCGGTATGGTTTCTGTAGGTGTATTCGGGTGCAGGAAGGCACATTCCGGTTTTTTTGAGCGGCGGGCGAAGAAAGACTTAACATTGCGTCGCTGTTCGTCGATAAGGGTGTAGCGCTCCGCGTTTTTCGGATCGGCGGGCCCATGGGTGTGTCCCTAAGGCCCGTTGCCGTGGTCGGGACGGCCAACGGCGGGAGCTGGCGATACCAGGTGTTTTGGGCCAAAAACATAGACATGGAGGGAATGTACATGATCAGTTGGCTTAATGCCGAGACGTTTCAGGTGGTGGCCAATGCCGCCCCCGGCGAAGGCGTTGTCATCGGTCCCATTGTCGAAACCGGTTCCGCGCCGAGTTTCCTGGCCGGTTCTTCTTCCACCGCCGCGCCGGCCAGCATCAATGTTCTGGACATGGCCTATTCGAACTATGCCACGTTGCAGAATTCGGTCGCTTCGCCCTGGATGATGGTCGGCGGCAGCGGCAACGATGCCTTCTACGGCGGCTACGGCAACGACGCGATCGTCGGCAATGACGGCAACGACACCCTTGGCGCCATGTTCGGCACCAATTGGATCGACGGCGGCAGCGGCAACGACACGCTTTTTGCGGGACTGACACCGAGCGTCTACATCGGCGGCAGCGGCACCGACACCCTGGCCGTGGCCAGCGCCCCCGGCTACCTGCAGCTTTCGAAAACGACCATCGATCTGTATAATCCGACCACGTCGACGGTCGCCTCCTATACCGGCAACATGGTGCTCGACACCTTCAACAACGTGAATTACGGATTTGTCGACAAGTCCGTGGAGACGATCACGTACCTGCCTTCCGGTTCGACGCTGACCCTGTAGCCGGTCTCCTGTCGCAAACGCGGGCAACGGCCTCCGGGGGGGCCTCGAGGCCGTTGCCCTTGGCGCTCCTTTCGACGTTCTCCTATGAATACAACCTACTCGGTCTGTTTTTACGGCGAGCTGGCCCCCGGATGCAGCCGCAGCCAGGCCCTGGACCGGCTGGCAGGCACCTTCGGGAAAAGCGCCTCCGCCCTGGAGGGGCTTTTTTTCAGCGGGAAAAAGACGCTTCTCGCCAAGAACAAGGAAGAGGCCGCCGCCGAAGCCCTGATCCGGCATTTTGCCCGCTGCGGGCTGGTGTGCCACAAGGCGGCCGCCGTGGCCGACGCCGGGGGCCGGGAACCGGTTGCCCGCCGCGACGACCCCGCCGCGGACGGCCTGTCCGGGGAGGCGCCCCGACCGGCCTGCTCCCGGGCCGCCACGGCCACCGCCGCCGGGGCCGGGGCCTCGCCGGCCGGGGAGAGCCGTGCGGACACCGGCTGGTGCAACTTCAACGGCGATCTGTACCTGGCGCTCCAGCGGTGCCAGGCTGCCGCGCCGCCGCTGCATTGCGACCTGGAGACTGCCGATGTCGCGGCTTTCCGGGAAGGCTTCGCCGCCTTCCTGGCCACGGTGGATCCGACCGAGACCCTGGGCCTGTTCCGGGAACGGGTGGAACGCCTGCTCGGGGAGTATTTTTTCGAAGGGCACGTCCTGCCCGGATTGCTGGCCTGCAGCCAGGCCTATTTCCAAGGCCAGGCAACGGTCCTCCAGGGAATCATCCGCAAATATGAAAACCTTTGCGCCGCCCCGGACGGCCAGGCCTCGCGCCCCGCGGCCGGGGAGGGGACCGGCCCGGACCTCGCGGCCGCGTTTCCGGACGGCATCGTTTTTTCGCAGGACCGCCATTTGCAGTCGTTGCGCGGGTGGCTGCGCGATTTTATGAGCGAATACCAAAAGGCCCTGCTGCAGCATGGCGCCCTGTATGACCAGCTGGTGGCGTCCCTCAACGCCGCCTGCGGCACGAGCCTCCCGACCGCCGCCGCCTTCCGGAAGGCCTTGTTCGGCAATCTGGACAGGGCCAACCGGCTCTTTGCCGCGGGACACGGGGAGAAAGCCCTGGAGGCCGTGGAGGCCGGGCTCGCCGCCTATCCCGGCTCCGGGGCCCTGCGCTTCACGAAAGCGAAAATCCTCTATTTCCTCAAGCGGCAGGACGCCTGTTATCCGCTGCTCAAATCCATGACGCACCTGGCCGACATGAGCCTTGTGGACGCGTACTTCTTTTCCATGCTGGCCTCGGCCTGCTGCTACGAGCTGGAAAAATACGAGGAGTCGTTGCAGTACCTGCAGATCGTCTTCAACCTCGACGATGCCGTGCTGGCCGCAAGCCTTGGCGTGTCCGGCCATCAGAGCGCCCTGTTCTGCCAGGCCATCGTCCAGGCCCGGCTCGGCAAGTACGGAGTGTGCCGGGCCTTGCTGCGCCAATTGCAGGAACAGGGATTCGATTTTGCCGGCAACACGGTGCTGCCCCGGGAAGTCGTGGCCGACGCCTTTGGCGCCAATCCGTCCTTGCTGGCCTTCTACGACGGCCTTGCCCCGGGAATCGCCCCCGGCCAGGCCGCGACGGGATGAATTTTTCCATGGCCCTGCCCCGGGACATCCCCTGCGAAGCCATCATGGAGTCCCTGGCCGACGGGGTCTTCACCGTGGACACGGACTGGAACATCACGTTTTTCAACCGGGCGGCCGGGGTCGTGGCCGGCATCCCTCCGGCCGAGGCCTTGGGCCGCAAGTGCTGGGAGGTCCTCCATTCGAGTCTGTGCGACGGGGCCTGCGCCCTTCGGGCCTGCATCGAGGGGGAGCGGACCCTGTCCAACCAGTCGATCTTCATCGTGCGGCCGGACGGGACCAAGGTGCCGGTCAGCATCAGCGCGGCCCCCTTGCGCGACGGATCGGGCCGCATCGTCGGCGGGGTGGAGACCTTCCGCGACATTTCCGACCTGGCCAGGCTGCGCAAGGAACTGGAAGGGGTCTGCACCCTCGAGGACATCATCACCAAGAACAAGGGCCTGGCCCGCACCCTGGAGCTTTTGCCCAAGATCGCGGCCAGCGGCTCCTCGGTCCTGCTCCTTGGCGAATCCGGCACGGGCAAGGAGCTTTTCGCCCGGGCCCTGCACTCCTTGAGTCCCCGCCGGGCCGGGCCGTTCGTGGCCGTCAACTGCGGGGCCATCCCGGCGGAGCTGCTCGAATCCGAGCTCTTCGGCCACGTCCGGGGGGCGTTCACCGACGCCAAGGCCGACCGCAAGGGCCGTTTCGAGCTGGCCCGGGGCGGCACGCTCTTTCTGGACGAGGTCGGGGACATGCCGCTGGCCTTGCAGGTGAAGCTGTTGCGCGTGCTCCAGGAAAAGGTGGTCGAACCGCTCGGCTCGGAAAAGAGCCTCTCCACCGACGTCCGGGTGGTGGCCGCCACCAACCGGGACCTGGCCGCCATGGCCGCGTCCGGGGAGTTCCGGCGCGACCTCTTCTACCGCCTGGGCGTGGCCCGGCTGGTCCTGCCGCCCCTGCGGGACCGGCCCGAGGACATTCCGCTTTTGGCCGCCACCTTCATCGAACGCCTGAACCTGCTGCAGGCCAAGGCCGTGGCCGGCCTGGCCGACGCGGCCCTGAAAAGGCTCATGCGCCACGACTACCCGGGCAACGTCCGGGAGCTGCAAAACATCCTCGAATACGCCTTCATCCTGCGCGGCCAGGGCCGCATCGGCCTCGAAGACCTGCCCGACTACCTGCGCCCCGAGCCGGGCGAGGCGGCCTCGCCGGCCGCGTCCGGCACCATGCGGGCCATCAAGTTCCAGGCCATAACCGCCCTCCTGGCCCGCAACGGCGGCCGGCGCATGGAGGCCTGCCGCGAGCTCGGCATCACCAAGGACACCCTGCGCCGCATCCTGGAGGCGGGGCCGGGCGCCTGACCCGGCCGCTGTGGGCGTATTTTTCGCCCACCTCGCCTTACCGCCGTCCGCCCGCTCCCGTATGCCTTCCCGCTTTCCGGCCACGGACACGTTTCCGTTGGGATAGAAAAAATCCCATCTGCTGGCGAATGGGCGAAAAATTCGCCTCTTCCCGTTCGCCTCGGGCCTCATTGCCTGGCTAATCGCCTGCCACGCCACACGATCCAGCTCTTGGCCCCGGATGTGCTTAGAGCTTGGCGAGGTTTCGCCATGCCCCGTCACCGACCATCCGCCGACCACACCATCCGCCGGCCCCGCGTCTGCCTGGCCTGCCACGGGCAGCGGCTGGCCACGCTCCTCGAAACCGCCTCCGCCTTCTGCCTCTACCGCTTCGAGGCCGAGGGCCCGGTGGCCGAGGGGAGCTGGGCCATGCCGGCGGAGGGGCTCCCCGCCCTGGCTCCGCTTTTGCTTCGGGCCGGGGTGGTCCTTCTCGTCTGCGGCGGGGCCACCTGCTGTTGTCTCAAGCACTTCACCCGCCACGGCCTGGCCGTGGCTCCGTGGATCGCCGGAGACGTGCCGGCCGTCCTTGTCGCCTTGCGCGAAAACCGCCTGGAAACCCTGCTCGCCCCGGGCGCGCGTCCCGGACGCGGCCTGGCCCGTGGACCCGGGTTTGGCAAACACTGTCTGGAGATCAAGGAATCATGAACGAAAACGGACTGCGCGATTTGAACGAGGAAATCCGGCCCAAGCCCGCCAGCGGGCTCGATGCCGTCAAGGCCGTGGTGGTCGTGCTTTCGGGCAAGGGCGGGGTGGGCAAGTCCACGGTGGCCGCCAACCTGGCCGCCGGCCTGGCCATGGCCGGCCGGCGCACGGGCCTCCTGGACGTGGATGTTCACGGGCCGAGCATCCCGAGGCTGCTCAAACTCACCGGCAGCCGGCCCGGCATGGAAGAGACCTTCATGGTCCCGGTGGACTGGCACTGGAACCTCGGCGTCATGTCCATCGGCTTTCTCCTGCCCGGTCCGGACGACGCCGTCATCTGGCGCGGCCCGGCCAAGGCCGGGGTCATCCAGCAGATGGCCGAAAAGGTGGCCTGGGGCGAACGCGACGTGTTGGTGGTCGACTGCCCGCCCGGCACCGGCGACGAGCCGCTGTCCGTGCTCCAGATTTTCGGCGACAAGGCCCGGGCCGTCATCGTCACCTCGCCCCAGGACGTGGCCGTGGACGACGTCCGCCGCTCCATCACCTTCTGCCGCCAGCTTGCGACGCCCATCATCGGCATCATCGAGAACCTGAGCGGCTTCGCCTGCCCGTCCTGCGGCGCGGTCCACGACATCTTCAGCGCCGGCGGCGGGGAAAAGCTGGCCGCCGAGGCCGGGGTGCCCTTTCTCGGCCGCATTCCCGTGGACCCGGAAGTGGCCCGCTCGGGCGACGACGGCGACGTGTTCCTGGCCGTGGCCGGCCAGAGTCCCTCCGCCGTGGCCTTCAAGGCCGTCATCGCCTCGGTCGAAAAAGCCCTCGGCCTGCCGGCGGTCCCGGCCGAAAAAGGATGACGCCCATGTCGGACGCCACCCCCAAAGACCCCCTCGACGCCGTCCTCGAGATCTTCGAGCAGGAAGAGCAGGCGGAACTCGTCAAGCGGTTCGGCGAGCGCGGCTACGCCATCTGGCGCGACGCGCCGGCCCGGCCCCGCCTCGAGAACCCGACCAGCGTCGGCACGGTCAAGGGCTCCTGCGGCGACACCATCGCCATTGCCCTCGGCATTGAGGGCGAGCGGATCGTCAGGAGCGATTTCATGACCGACGGCTGCGCTTCGAGCTGCATCGCCGCGGCCACCGCCGCCGCCCTGGCCCGGGGCAAGAGCCTGGACGAGGCCGTGGACATCGACGAGCAGGCCATTGTCACCGCCGTCGGCCGCTTCCCGGACGACGACCGCCACTGCGCCTACCTGGCCGCCGCCGCCGTGCGCGAGGCCGTGCACCGGTGGATGATCGGAGGCGAAGGGGGAGGGGGAGGAAGAGAAGATGCCTCCGGCGGCCGGGGGGAATGATTCCCCTCGGACCCCCCCGATGGGAAATCAGGACCCGAGAGCAAAAAAGGGAAAGGATATGCTTGCTATGAATACGATTATTGCCGTCAGCAGCGAAGGGCCGGGCCTGGACGACGCCGTCGATCCCCGGTTCGGCCGGGCCGCCGGTTTCGTGGTGGTCGATGGAGCGGGGGGGACCCGCTATCTGGACAACGGCGGTTCCCAGGCCATGGCCCACGGAGCCGGCATCGAGTCCGCCCGGCGCATCGCCGAGGCCGGAGCCAAGGTGCTCCTGTCCGGCGTGGTCGGCCCCAAGGCGGCCAGCGCCCTGGCCGCCGCCGGCGTGGCCGTGGTCGAGGGCATGGAAGGCCTGACCGTGGGGGAGGCCGTGGCCCGGTACCGGGCCGGGCAGGGAGCCTAGGCATGATCGCGGCCATCGCCAGCGGCAAGGGCGGCACGGGCAAGACCACCGTGTCCGCGTCCCTGGCCTCGGTCTGGACCGAGGCCTGCGGACGTCCGGTCCTGGCCGTGGACCTGGACGTGGAGGAGCCGAACCTGCACCTGTTTTTGCGGCCGACCATCGCCAGCTCCCGGGCCGCCACCCTGGAGGTTCCGGTCGTGGACGCGGCCGTCTGCACGCGGTGCGGCGCCTGCCGCGAACTCTGCCAGTTCGGGGCCATCACCGTCATGGGCGACACGCCGCTCGTCTTCGTCGACATGTGCCACGGCTGCGGCGGCTGTCTGGCCGTGTGCCCGGCCGGGGCCATCACCCCGGGCGCGCGGGAGCTTGGCCGCATCGAGGAAGGCGCGGCCGGCCCCATCGGCTTTCTGGCCGGCCGGCTGCGGGTGGGCGAGGCCATGAGCCCGCCGCTCATCCGGGCCGTCCTGCGCCGTCTGGGCGAGCTGTCGGCCGGCCGCGACATAGCGGACAGGCCGGACGTCCTCCTCGACGCCCCGCCCGGGGTGAGCTGTCCGGCCACGGCCGCCGTGGCCACGGCCGACTGCATCGTGCTGGTGGCCGAACCCACGCCTTTTGGCCTGCACGACTTCCGGCTGGCCGTGGAGGCCTTCACGCCCCTGGCCAAACCGATGGCCGTGGTGATCAACCGCGGCGGCGAGGGCAGCGGCGAACTGCGCGCCTTTTGCGCCGTGGCCGGCCTGCCCGTCCTGGCCGAGATCCCGGACGACCGGCTGGTGGCCGAGACCTACGCCCGGGGAGGGCTCCTGGCCGACGTGGGCCCGGACTACCGGTCCCTGTGCCTCACTCTCGTCTCCGCCGTGGCCGGGCTGGCCGGCCGGTCCGGAGGGTCCCGCCATGCGTGAAATCGTTGTCTTAAGCGGCAAGGGCGGGGCCGGCAAAACGTCCCTGACCGCCGCCTTCGCCGCCCTGGCCGAAAAGAAAATCGTTTGCGACCTCGACGTGGACGCCCCGGACCTGCACATCCTGCTTGATCCGACCAATACCGTGGCCGAGGAATTCATTTCCGGCCACCTGGCCGCCGTCGATCCCGACCTGTGCGACGGCTGCGGCCTGTGCCGGGACCTGTGCCGATTTGATGCCGTCGCCACCACCCCGGACGGGCAATGCGCCATCGATCCGCACCGCTGCGAAGGGTGCAACACCTGCGTGGCGCTGTGTCCCCGCCAGGCCATCGCCTTCCTGCCCCGGGTCTGCGGCTACCACGCCGTGTCCGACACGCGCTTTGGCCGGCTGGTCCACGCCCGGCTGGACCCCGGGGCCGAGAATTCCGGGCGGCTGGTGTCGCTTTTAAAGCGCAAGGCCCGGGAGCTGGCCCAAAAGGACGGCTGCGACCTGATCCTGTGCGATGGGGCCCCGGGCATCGCCTGTCCGGTCATAAGCTCGCTGTCCGGCGCGACCCTCGTCGTGCTCGTGACCGAGCCCACGCCGTCCGGGACCCACGATCTCCTGCGCGTGGCCGGCCTGTGCGACCACTTCCGCCTGCCGGTCGGCGTCATCATCAACAAGGCCGACCTCAATCCCGGGGAAGCGGCCCGCATCGAAGCCCACTGCGTCGCAAAGCGCTACGTCTTGCTCGGCCGGCTGCCCCACCACCCGGACGTGACCCGGGCCATGGTGCGAAAACTGACCCTGCCCGAATACGGAGGCCCGCTGGCCGACACTGTCGCCGACCTGTGGCAGGCCATCCGCAACCTGGCCGAGGCATGCCCCCGGCCGCTCAAATAAAAGGAACACGCTCATGGAAACCTACCGCATCGCCATCCCCTCGACCCTGCCCGGCGGCATGGAAAGCGCCCTTGGCGCCCACTTTGGCCACTGCGACTGCTACACCGTCGTGGACGTGGCCGAGGGCCGGATCACCCAGGTCGGCACCCTGCCGAACGTCCCCCATGTCCAGGGCGGCTGCATGGCCCCGGTCAACCATCTGGCCGGAAACGGCGTCAACGTGCTTTTGGCCGGCGGCATGGGCATGCGCCCGCTCATGGGATTCCAGCAGGTCGGCATCAAGGTCTACCACGGCGGCGACGCCGCCGTGGTCAAGGACGCCGTGGACGCCTTCCTGGCCGGCGGCCTGGTTCCCTTCTCCCTGAACCAGACCTGCGGCGGCGGCCAGGCGTAGGCGGGGAGAGGCGAGGAAGAGAGGAAGAGAAGATGCCTCCGGCGGCCGGGAGGGGGTGACCCCCTCCCGGACCCTCCCCAAAGGGGGAACGGGTGTGCGGCGGCGAGCGGCCCGCGATTCCCGGTCGGGGGGTCCGGGGGGAATGATTCCCCCCGGCGGGGTCCGGGGCGGAGCCCCGGCCGCCGGAGGCAAAAAAGGAGCTTCCATGCATATTTTGACCGTCACCAGCCGTCCCGCGGCGTTCACGGAATTTCTGGCCGCCCTGGCCGAGGACGGGGTGGAAACCGCGCTGGCCCAAACGGCCGGGGCCGCCCTGGACCGTGTGAAAAACGAGCCCCCGACCCTGGTCCTGGTGGACCAGGGCCTGGCCGACGCCGAGGCCTTCGGCCTCGTGGCCCGGCTCATGCGGACCAACGCCGCCGTCCACACGGCGGTGGTGAGCGACCTTTCGCCCGAGGATTTCCACGAAGCCGGCGAAGGCCTCGGCATCCTGGCGGCCATCCCGCCGCACCCTTCGGCCACGGATGCGCGCGCCCTCCTGGGGACGCTTCGCCTTCTGGGCTGCTGACCTTCCCCTGGAGACCCCATGGAAAAGATTCTCATGATCGGCTGCAAAAAGCTCATGGACGACGTCTGCATCGCCTGCTCCCGGTGCCAGGTGGCCTTCAACCGCCGGGACGGGGCCTTTGCCCGCTACAAGGACCAGGAGGCCGAGATCATCGGCTTTCTCCACTGCGGCGACTGTCCCGGCGTCGGCGTGGTCAACCGCATGGCCCAGCTCAAGCTCTGGAACGCCCCGCTTGGGGAAAAGCCCACCAAGGTCCACCTGGGGACCTGCCTGGTCAACTACTGTCCGGAAAAGGAAACGCTCGCGGCCAGGATCAGGGCCAAGGCCGGGGTCGAGGTCGTCGAAGGCGGGCACGCCTACCTCCCGTCCGACATCTTCAAATAGAAGGCAACGCCATGTCCCTGCGCGCCATCCGCATCCTCATGGACAACCGGGCCGACGCCGCCGCCCTGGCCTTCGAACACGGCTGGTCGGCTTGGCTGGACCTCGGCCCGGACGGCGCCTGGCTGTGGGACACCGGCCAGACCGGGCTTTTCCTGGAAAACGCCGAGGCCATGGGCATCGATCCCCTGGCCGCCACGGGCGTGGCCTTAAGCCACGGCCACCATGACCATGCCGGCGGCCTGCCCGCGCTCTTGGAGCGTGGGTTCGCCGGCCCGGTCGTCGGGCATCCGGGCCTGCTGGCCGTCCGCTACAGCCGGCGCGGCCCGTCCTCCTTCCGTTCCATCGGCATGGGCGACGGCCGCTTGAAGGACTGCCCGTTCGATTTCGCGCCAACCCCCGACGTCCGGGAGCTCGCGCCGGGGCTGGCCTTCGTCGCCGGCATCGACCGGCGGCCGGGAGCCTTCACCGCCACGGCCAACCTTTTTTGCGACACGGCCGGACTGGTGGCGGACACGGTGCCGGACGACGCCTGCCTGGTCGCGGCCACGGCCCGGGGGCCGCTGGTCCTGCTCGGCTGCTGCCATGCGGGCCTCGGCAATACGCTTTGCCATGTGCGCCGGCGCCTGGGACTGGCCTCCGTCGATACCGTCGTCGGCGGGCTGCATCTGGCCGGTGCGCCGGACGACGCCTTGGAGGAGGCCGTGTCCGCCCTCCACGAAAGCGGCGTCCGGCGGCTTTTCGCCGGCCACTGCACCGGAGACGCGGCCCTCAGCGCCTTGCGTCGGAATTTTGCCGGGGAAACCATCGCCACGGGGAGCGGCCTTTTGATCGAGACGTAGCCGTGGCCCCTCCCGGGCGGAGCGTTTTGCGCCGGACGACGCCGTATCCCGGCCGCCTGCCGGCGCACCGGGGGACGGCTTTCCGGACACCCTGTAACACGGAGGTCTTACACCATGCGGCAACGCGGCATCGCACAAAACGGACAGGGCGGCGGCCAGGGTCGGGGGTTTGGCCAGGGACAGGGCCAGAGACAGGGCCAGGGACAAGGGCCGGGACAGGGCCAGGGCGGGCAGGGGCTCGGCCCTTGCGGCCAGGGCCAGGGCCGGGGACGGTCGCAGGGCGGCCGGGGGCTTGGGCCTTGTGGCCAGGGCCAGGCCCGGGGGCAGGGCGGCCAACTGCCGGTCGGCAACGCCGACAGGGGCGCGGTCCGCGCCGCCGCACCCGGCCCGGACGCGGCCGAGCCCTGCCTCTGTCCCCGGTGCGGCCGGACCATGGTCCAGACCCCGGGCAATGCCTGCGTCAGCCTGCAGTGCCCGGCCTGCGGCACGGCCATGGCCCGCTAGGGTTGCAACTCTTTAAAAAATAACCATCTTAGATGGTTATCCATGAAAAAGGATGCACTTTTTTCATGGACGCAACACCAGGCCGCTTCGTCCCGGTGTACGGCCCCGGGCGGCAAGGGAAACCCTCCTTGCCGGCGCCCGGGAAGAAGGCTTGCGCCAACGGCGCAGGCCTTTTTCGTTTTTTGCTGCCGGCCTGCCTTGCAACAGGGGAACGTGCCGGTTTGTCCGTCGATGCCCAGGCCGGGTGGGCGCTCGTGTCCGCCCGCCGCTGCCTCGGCCTCCGTCCGTGCCCGGCATCCCGCCGGCCCGGTTTCTGGCCGGCCGGGCAGGATCAGGCAAGGAAACAGCAGAAATGGATATTCTTCCAGGCCGCCTGTTCGAGTATTGCTGCCCTACCGTCCGGAAGGCCGGGCGGACCGGAAGGCCGGCGGCCGGCCCCTTACGCAAAGGAGAAGCAGCATGCTTTACAGAACAATGCCGAAAAACGGGGACAAGCTCTCCATCCTGGGATTCGGGTGCATGCGCCTGCCCATGGCCGAGGGAAAGATCGACGAGGCCCGGGCCGTGGCCCAGATCCGCGACGCCATCGACAAGGGCGTCAACTATATGGATACGGCCTGGCCCTACCATGCCGGCGAAAGCGAGCCGCTCCTCGGGCGGGCACTGCAGGACGGCTACCGGCAGCGGGTCCGGGTGGCCACCAAGCTGCCCTCCTGGATGATCGAAAGCCGGGAGGACATGGACACGTATTTGAACGTCCAGCTCGAGCGGCTCAAGACCGACCACATCGACTACTACCTCGTCCACGCCCTGGACGGCGAGCTGTGGGACAGCGTGGCCGCCCACGGCGTCCGGGAGTTCCTGGACACGGCCAAGCAGGACGGCCGCATCGTCAACGCCGGCTTCTCCTTCCACGGCTGGCTGCCGGATTTCAAGCGCATCGTGGACGCCTATGCCTGGGATTTTTGCCAGATCCAGTACAACTTCCTGGACCAGGAATTCCAGGCCGGCACGGAAGGGCTCCAATACGCGGCGGAGAAGGGCCTTGGCGTCGTCGTCATGGAGCCCCTTCGCGGCGGCAGCCTGGCCCTGCCCGAAGCGCCGCCGGCCGTGGCCGCCCTCTGGGCCGAGGCGGACACCCCGCGTGTGCCGGTCGAGTGGGCCCTGCGCTGGGTCTGGAACCATCCCGAGGTCACGGTGGTCCTGTCCGGCATGAACGAGGAGGCCCACATCGCCCAGAACATGGCCATTGCCGACGTGGCCACGGCCGGGTCGCTTTCACCAAAGGATCTGGAGCTGGTCGACCGGGCCGGACGCACCTACAAGGAGCTCATGCAGGTCGGCTGCACGGGCTGCGGCTACTGCATGCCCTGTCCGGCCGGGGTGCAGATCCCCAAGTGCTTCGATGTCTACAACAAGCTGCACATGTTCGGTGATGCCGAAGGCGCGAAATTCATGTATGCCGTAAGCGTCAGCGGCGTCCTCGGCGCGAGCGCCCCGGGCTTCGCCTCCCTGTGCGTGGCCTGCGGCCAGTGCCTGGAGAAGTGCCCGCAGCATATCGGGATTCCCGACATGCTGGAGAAGGTCGCCGCCGAGCTGGAGGACGACGGCCTCGAGGCGCGCCAGGCCGCGGCCCTTCGCATGTTCCAGGTCCGGCCGGACGGAGCCCGTCAGGGCGCGTGAGGCCGGAACGCATTTCCGGCCGCCGGGTCCGCCCGGCGGCCGCCACCAGGAGGTGGAACCATGACGTATGAGCGCAACGCGACGAAATCCCTGGCCGGCAGGACGGCCGTAGTCACCGGGGCCAGCTCCGGCATCGGCCGGGCCACGGCCCTGGCCCTGGCCAAGGAAGGCGCGGCCGTGGTCCTCGAGGCCCGGCGCCAGGAGCCGCTGGAGGCCCTCGCGGCCGAGATCGCCGCCTTTGGCGGCAAGGCCCTGGTCGTCCCGGGCGACGCCGGCGACACCGGCCACCTGGACGCGCTTCTGGCCGCGACCCTGGACTGGAAGGACAGTGGCGGCAAGTACGCCATCGTGGTGGTCAACGCCGGGCGCGGCCTGGCCGGCGGGGTCCTTGGCAGCGACGAGGCCCAGTGGGAGGAACTCTACCGGATCAACGTCCTTGGGGCCGCCCACCTCATGCGCCGGGCCGGGAAGTACCTGGCGGCGCAAAAGGGCGGGGACATCGTGGCCCTGAGCTCGGTGGTCGGCCGCAACATCTCGCCCTTTAGCGGCCTCTACGGCGCGAGCAAGTTCGCGGTCTCGGCCCTGGCCGAGGGCCTTCGCCGCGAGGTCTGCGGGGCGGGTGTCCGGGTCACGACCGTCATGCCCGGCATCGTGGTCTCGGGCTTCCAGGACGTGGCCGGGTACGACGCGGAGAACTTCGGCAAGTTCGTCGACCAGTTCGGCAAGCTCCTCGAACCGGAAGACATTGCCGAACCCATCCGCTGGCTCTTGACCCTGCCGGCCCACGTCCACGTCAACGAGATCATGATCCGCCCCACGGGCCAGCCCTATCCCTGACGCCCGGGGCGGGATTCCCGCCGTGGGAGCGGGGCGGCCGCCGTCCCGCTCCCGGGAAGGACGGCGGCCGCCCATCTCCTTTTTCGCGCGAACGCGACATCCGAATCCGAAAACGCAAGCCGCAGAGCAGCATCCCTATGAAAATTCTCTATTACGACTGTCCCGCCGGCTTGAGCGGCGACATGAACCTGGCCGCCATGCTCGACCTGGGCGTGGACCCGGCCTACCTGCGGTCCGAGCTGTCCAAACTCGGGCTGGACGCCGAATTCGACCTCAAGGTCTCAAGCGACGCCCGAAACGGCATCTGCGGCATCCGGGTGGACGTGGTCCTCAAGAACCAGGACGCGCCGGCCGACGCGCCCGGCGGGCACGCCCACGCCAGCGGCCAGGACCACGGCCCTGAGGATGCCCACGAACACGGCCATGGCCACAGGCAGGAGCATCATGCCCATCCCCACGACCATGCCCATGGAGATGGGCACAGCCACAGCCCGGGTTCCCCTGACCACGATCACGAACAGGGACCCGGCCATGAGCCTCATGGTCATGACCATGCCCATGTCCACGCGCACGACCAGGGATCCGGCCATGCCCACGCCCCCGGCCAGCGCAATCTGGCCGCCATCGAGGCCCTCATCACGGCCAGTGCGCTCGGGGCGGAGGTCAAACGCACCAGCCTCGCCATCTTCCGCAAGGTGGCCGAAGCCGAGGCCCGGGTCCACGGCAAGCCCGTGGGCGAGGTCCACTTTCACGAGGTCGGGGCCACCGACTCCCTCGTGGACATCGTGGGCGCGGCCATTTGCTACCATGCCCTCGGCGTGGACGCGGTCTGGTCCTCGCCGGTGGAACTCGGCGGCGGTTTCGTCCGGTGCGCCCACGGCCGCATCCCCGTGCCCGCCCCGGCCACCGTGGAAATCCTCGCCGGCCTGCCCACCACCCGGGGAGCCGTGGCAAAGGAAACCACCACCCCGACCGGCGCGGCCATCCTGGCCGTCCTGGCCGACCGGTTCACGGCCACTCCGGCCATGGCCGTGGAGCGGACCGGCTACGGCGTCGGCCACCGCGAAACCGACATCCCGAACCTCCTGCGCGTCCATCTGGCCCGGACCCTGGAGGACACGGCCGGCGGCACCGTCAGCCCGGCCCGGCTCCTCCAGTGCAACATCGACGACATGACCGCCGAGATGCTCGGCGTGGCCATGGACGTGCTCATGGAGGCCGGGGCCATGGACGTGCACTTCACGCCCATCCTGATGAAGAAAAACCGGCCGGCCACCTGCCTGTCCCTGCTTTGCGGCACTGCAGACGAGGAGCGGTTCAAGGCCCTCGTCTTCCGGCACACCACCACCCTTGGCATCAAAAGCTTCCCGCTCGAAAAGACCGTCCTTGACATCACCTTCGAGCGCCTGGACACGCCCCTTGGGCCCGTGACCATGAAAAACGCCCTCCTTGGCGGGGTGGTCATCCGGTCCAAGCCGGAGCTCGAAGACTGCCGGGAACTGGCCCGCCGCCACGACCTGCCCCTGGCCGAGGTCTACGCCGTCATCGGCCGGTGCCGGCCATAGGAACCGCCATGTCCAGCCCAAACTATGAGACGCTTCTCGGCGTCATTCGCCCCCTGGGCTCGGTCCTGGTCGCCTTTTCCGGGGGCACGGACAGCACGCTTGTGTTGCGGGCCGTCCTGGACGCCCTGCCCGGGGAAAACGTCCTGGCCGTGACGCTCGCCGCCCCCTACACCCCGGCCTTCGAGGTGGCGGCGGCCCGCGAGGCGGCCAAAAGCATGGGGGCCCGCCACGAGGTGGTGGCCGTGCCCTTTCCCGAGGCCGTGCGCGACAACCCGCCGGACCGGTGCTACGCCTGCAAGCGCCTGCTCTTCGGCCTTCTTGCGGACAGGGCCGCGGGCCGGGGGCTGGCCCACGTCTGCGACGGCACCAACGCCGACGACCTGGGCGACCACCGGCCGGGCTTGAAGGCCGTGCGGGAACTTGGCGTCGCAAGCCCGCTTCTTTGGGCCGGCCTGGCCAAGGCCGACGTGCGGCGGCTGTCCCGGGAGCGGGGCCTTGCCACCTGGGACGCGCCGGCCGGGGCCTGCCTCTTGACGCGGCTGCCCCACGGCGAACGCGTCACCGAGGCCGGACTGCGGCGCATCGAGGCGGGCGAGGCTTTTTTGCGGGAGATCGGCTTCCCCGGGGCCAGGCTTCGCAGCCACGGGGACGTGGCCCGCCTCGAGGTCGCGCCGGACAGGATCGCCGCCCTGGTCGCCGCCGATCGGGAACACGGCCTGGACGCCCATTTAAAGGAACTTGGCTTTCGCCATGTGGCCGTGGATCTGGCCGGCTACCGCATGGGGAGCCTCAACGAGACCGCCGGAAACGGCGGCGTGAAGTCGTGACGTATGGATATGCTGGATAGCTTGCGAGAGCTTTTGGCCGGGGTCAAAGCCGGCGACCTGGACGTGGAGGCGGGGTTGGCCCGGCTGCGCGACCTGCCGTACCTGGAGCTTGGGCACACCAAGATTGATCTGCACCGGTCGCTGCGAAACGGCTTCCCCGAGGTGGTCTACGCCGCGGGCAAGACCCCGGAGCAGGTGGCCGAGATATTCACCCGCATGGGGGAGCACAGCCACGTCCTGGCGACCAGGGTGTCGGCCGAGATGGCCTGCCATGTCCAGGCCGCCTGTCCGGGCGTGGTGTACAATCCCCTCGGCCGGACCCTCACCTCCGTCAAGGGCGAGATTGCCTGGCGCGAAGGGGAAATCGCCATCGTCACGGCCGGCACCTCCGACCTGCCCGTGGCCGAGGAGGCGCGGGTGACCTGCGAGATGTTCGGCAGCCGGGCGGTGGTCGTTTCCGACGTGGGCGTGGCCGGCATCCACCGCCTTTTTGATAGGCTCCACACCCTGCGCCAGGCCCGGGTCATCATCGTGGTGGCCGGCATGGAGGGGGCGCTGGCCAGCGTCATCGGCGGGCTCGTGCCCCAGCCCATCGTGGCCGTGCCGACTTCGGTCGGCTACGGGGCCGCCTTGTCCGGGTTCACGGCCCTTTGCGGCATGCTGACCTCCTGCGCCAGTGGCGTGACCGTCGTCAACATCGACAACGGGTTCGGCGCGGCCTGCGCGGCCTGCAAGATCAACAACCTCTTCCCGTAAGCCCCGCCCGGGCCATCCATGCCCTGGCCGGGGGGCGGCAGGCGGACGCCTTTCCCGCCCTCCCGGCCGGGGGCCGCTTCCGGGCCTCCCGGCTCCACTGCGGACCACTCCGAAGCGAACGCGGGGACGGAGAGCCAATGCCTTCAAATCCTTGCGGGATTCCAAAGGGCGGCAGCCCTTTGGCCGCCGGAGGCATTTCCCCCGTCCCCTCTCCCGACCTTTCCTGCCGTCGCCCTAGCGGCGGCAGCTGGTCGGGCTGGCCCCGAAGTAGCGCTTGAACTCGCGGGTGAACTGGGAAACGCTCTCGTAGCCCACCTGCCGGGCGGCGTCGCTGGCCCGCAGGCCGTCTTCGGCGAGCAGGCTCTTGGCTTTGTTGAGCCGGACCTTTTTCAGGTACTGGATGGGCGAAAGCGAGGTCACGTCCTTGAAGGCCCGGTGAAAGGCCGAGGTGCTCATGTTGACGGAGCCGGCCAGCTGCTCGACGTTGCACGGCTGGTAGAAATTGCAGTGGATGTGCTTGAGCGCCTTCTCGACGCGCGAGATGCCGGTGTTTTTGACGGCCAGGGCGTGGAGCGAGGCGGCGTTTTCGCCGCACATGATGCGAAAGAGAAGTTCGCGCACCAGCCCCGGCCCGAGCACCCGGCTTTCCCGGGGCGAGAGCAGGGCACGGAGCAGCCGGACCACGGTCTCCTTGAAGGCCGCGTCCGCCCGGGCCACGGCCAAACCCTGGTGCCTGGCCCCGGCTTTGAGGCAGGCGTTGCCGGCCGGGTCGTCCATCCGCTCGATGATGTCGCCAAGCACCCGCAGGTCGATGTCCACGGCCATGGAGAGAAGCGCCTCCCCGGGCGCGACCACGGCCTCGCATTCGGCCGGCAGCGGCACGGACAGCACCAGATAGTGGTCGGGGTCGTACACGTGCACCGTCTCGCCGAGATGGACCTTTTTCGTGCCCTGGCCGACGATGACCACGCCCTGCTGGTAGAGCAGCGGCACGCGGGCGATATCGGCGGACCGCCGGTGGAGCCGCACTCCCGGCACCCCGGTCTCGGTGGTCCCCTCCCGGGCGGCCACCCGGCCCATCAGTGCCGCGATTTCCGACATGGCGCCTCCTCGCTCCCGTTCCCCCGGCGGCGGCCGCCGGGCGGAGCAGGTTTGTTTCTATCTCAAAAAGCAGTATCAGGCAAGGGTGCTGTAAAATGGCGGCCGTTTCCAGCCTGACGGAAGCGAAAGGGCAGGGTTGGACAAAGATCGGAGGGCGAGACCCGGGCAAGCCCTTCTCCCCACGCAAAAGCCCCATGGCGTCGGGAACGCCACGGGGCTTTGTCGTTGCGAGGGAGGGAGGCCTAGAACCAGTACTTGAGGCCGACGGCCACCTTCCAGGCGTCTTCGACCTTGTTGGTGAAGCGCTTGGTGCCGGTGTTCCAGATGCTGCCGTTGCCGTTGCCGTAGTGGGCCCAGCCGGTTTCCATGACCAGGGCCAGGCTTTTTTCGTAGATCCAGTACTTGGAATCGATGTTGGCGCCGAGCAGGTATTCGCCGATGGCCAGGTCCTTGCCCATGGTCAGGTACCGGCCGTTGCCGCCGGAAGCGAGCACGGCCTTGCGCAGCCCGGCCGCGGAGTTGGTGCCGAAGGCCGCGGCAAAGGTCACCACGTGGCTCAGCTTGTTCATGAACGACACGTTGTCCAGGGAGGCGGACAGACCCCAGGAGCCGATGGGGTTGGCGAGCATGGTGTCGTTGGTGAACTCCTGGCCGCTCTGGTAGAGGAACGAGCCGCCCATGCCCCAGTAGTCGGTGATGGAGGGGATGCGCTCGGAGCCGTTTCGGATGCCCGAATCCTCGCCCGAGCTCCACCAGGCCCCGGCCATGGGCGTGGCCCAGTCGAAGCCGGTGTACTTGACGCCGCCGTCGATGAACCAGCCCTGCCGGCGGTTGCGCTGGTGGTCATTGAACGCGCCCTGGCCGTAGATGACGTCGGCGTAGAAGCTGATCGGATCGAGGGCCGTCACCTCGAACATGGCCCCGCCCCACCAGTAGAGGCTCTGGTTGTCGTTGTACCCGGTGGGGGAGAGGTAGTTGCCGCCCGAAATCATGCCATACTTGATGGAGTTGACCGACAGGCTCGACCGGCCGACCACCCCGGCCATGCCCCAGGGCACGATTTTGGCGCCGTCGAAGGCGATGGGCAGGGTCAGGAAGTAGACGTCGAATTCGTCGGCCACCTGGGTGGTGGTGGTGTCATAGGTCCGGTTGACGTCGATCAGCCGGGCGAAGCCGGCGTTGGCGGTCAGCCTGTTGTCGATCAGCGGGGCTTTGACGGTCAGGGCGGCGAAGGTCTTGTTGTTGTTCTTGGAGGCCAGGATCGGGGAGTCGTAGAAGATGGAGGCGTGGGGCAGGGAGATGGGCTGCAGGCCCGCCGTCACCTCAAAATCGCAGCCCGGCCACTTGAACTGCAGGTAGGCTTCCCAGACCGCGATGGAAACCTCGGGATTGGCGGCGGTGAAGGTGCCGTTACCCCAGGGAGTGTCCCCGACCATGGTGGAGAGCCTGAATTTCACGGCCTCGCTGGCCACGAAATCGGAACGTAGGCGGAACCGTTCCCAGATTTCCAGGGTATCCTCGGTCTGGGTGCCGGTGGCGTTCCAGGAGGTCCAGTTGCGGTTCTCGAAAAACATGCCGTAAACACGGGCATCGCCGGCCATTCGCACTTCCGTGGCGGCAAAGGCACTGGTGGCGCCCAGGGCGAGCAGGCACAGCACCAGCAGTCGTAACGCGCGTTGCATCGATTTCCTCCGAAAGTTGAGTGGGTTTTCTCCGAAACAACTCCATGACACAGGCGTAATGATCCGTTGCGGTCGTTGACAAGACGACAGGGCCGTGGTTGTTGGAGAGTGGGGCAGCCTGTACGTTTTTCCCCGCGAAGCGGCCCTGGCCCGGCCTTCCGGCCGCGCCGCCGTTCCCCGCGCCTGCCCCCTCCCCACGCCATTCCCCGGAACACAGGCCGCCGCCGGCACTCCGCCGGACCGCGCGGTCCATGGCTGGCCCCGGCCGCTCCAGGCCGTGGCGACCCGGCGGACTGTCGTATCGGATGTCCGCCCGTCGAAAACGTGTATGGTGTGATGGAGTATGGAATAATTTTTCTCTTGTAAACAAGTTGTGTATGGAGTCACGGATAATACTATCTGCGTGATGTTGGATCAAAGACTCTTATCGTGGTGGAGAAAGAGGAAGTCTGGCTTGTATCACGGGAAATAAGCTCGGCGTGACAGTGAATGCCGCTTCGGTTCTGCTGTCACGCCGATTGTATTTCGCGTGAGGCTGGATTTATTTTCCAGCTGCGGTAGCATGGGCCTTCCGAGGGCGGCCGATGCCGGCAATGGTCGCTGGCAGGGCCGGGCTTTCGGAAGGGAGCAAGCATGGCCACGTTTGTCTGCGTCCACGGTGCGTTCCAAGGCGGTTGGGTCTGGAAACAGACGGCCGCCGCCCTGTTTTCCCTGGGCCATCAGGTCCATTCCCCCACTTTTTCCGGCTGCGGCCACCACCGTCACGCCCTGGCCCGGGACATGGGCCTTGCCACCTATGTCGCCGACCTGGTGCAGTTTTTCGAGCTGGAAGACCTGACGGGCGTCATCCTGGTGGCCCACAGCTATGCCGGCCTGGTCTGTCTCGGGGCCCTGCCCGCCATAAGGCCGCGTCTGGCCGCCCTGGTCTGCGTGGAGGCCATCCTGCCCAAGCCCGGACAGTCCTTCGCAGACCTCGGCGGGGAGCCCTTCCGGGCCATGCTGGCCGCCCGGCAGGTCGACGGCTGGCTCGTCTCGCCCTGGCCGGCGGCCATGTTCGGCGTGGCCGGGGCCCCGGAAGAGGACTGGTTCATGTCCCGGCTGGCCTCGTTCCCCCTGGCCGGGTTCACCGACAAGACCCTGGCCGCCGAGCCGGTCTGGCCGGAAAAGCGCCACTACATCCGGTGCACCCAGAATCCCAACCCCATGCTGGCGGCCATGGCCGGCCGGGCAGAGTCCCTGGGGTTTTCCATGCACAGCCTGGAAAGCGGCCACTGCCCCCAGGTGACCATCCCGGTGGAGCTGGCCCGCCTGCTGGCCACCCTGGCCGAGGACGCGGCCGGTCCGGCATGACCCTGGCGGCCATGCTGGCCAAAAAGCTCCCGCATTTCACCCTGGACGTGGAGCTGGCCTGTCCGGCCGGGAGCATCCTGGTCCTGACCGGCCCGTCGGGCTCGGGCAAGACCACGCTCCTGCGCCTGCTCGCCGGCCTGGACGACCCGGACGCCGGCCGGATCGGCCTTGACGGCGATGTCTGGCGCGACACGGCGAAAGGCGTGCGCCTGCGTCCGCAAAAGCGGGGTGTGGGGCTGGTCTTCCAGGACTATTCGCTCTTTCCCCACATGACCCTGGCCGAGAACGTGGCCTACGCCACCCGGGACCGGGCCTACGCCGGGGAACTCCTGGCCCTTTTTGGCATCGCCCACCTGGCCGGTTCCCGGCCCCGGGCCATGTCCGGGGGCGAGCGGCAGCGCGGGGCCCTGTGCCAGGCCCTGGCCCGGCGTCCGAAGGCGCTTCTCCTCGATGAGCCCTTTTCCGCCCTGGACGCGGCCACGCGGCTGGCCCTTCGCCGGGAGCTCCTGGCCATCCGCGACCGCTTTCCCATCCCCATCGTGCACGTGACCCACGACCTGGCCGAGGCGGCCCTGCTCGGCGACCGGATCCTGTGCCTCAACCAGGGCCGGCCCGATCCCGGCTGGTTCGACCGGCAGCTGCGGCTCCACCGGGAGGAAAACGAGGCCCTGTTCGTCGCCCGGGGCCTGGACGGCCCGGCCGCACACCCCCAAATCCCCTTGAAGGAGGCCTCATGAAACGCATCCTGTGGACCCTGTTCCCGGTCCTGGCCCTGGCCCTGGTTCTGGCCGGTCAGGCCCTGGCCGAACCCCTGACCATCGCGGCCGGCGCGGGCTACAAAAAGCCGGTCACCGAGCTGGCCGCGGCCTTCGAAGCCGCGTCCGGGACAAAAACCGAACTGGTCTTCGGCAACATGGGACAGGTGACGACCCAGGCCAAAACGAGCGGGGTCGTGGATGTGGTGGTCGGGGAGCAGGCATTTCTGGATAAAGCCGGCCTGGCTTTCTCCGGCGTGGCCCCCATCGGCCAGGGCGTGCTGGTGGTGGCCTGGCCCAAGGGCAAGACGCTCGCCGCGCCGGCCGATGTGGCCAGGCCGGAAGTGGCCCGTCTGGCCATGCCGGATCCGCAAAAGGCGATCTACGGCAAGGCGGCCAGGGAGTATCTGGACAAGGCCGGGCTGGCCCAGGCGGTCGACGGCAAGCTCTTGGTGGTTGCGACCGTGCCGCAGGTGACGACGTATCTTTTGAGCGGCGAGGTGGACGCCGGATTCGTCAACCGGACCGATGTCCTGGATCTCGGGCCGGCCATCGGCGGCTACCTCGAAGTGGATCCGTCCCTTTACGCGCCCATCCGCATCGTGGCCGAGACCCTGGCCGAGGCCAAGAATCCCGAGGCGGCCAAGGCCTTTGCCGCCTTCCTGGCCACGGACCCGGCCAAGGCCATCGCCAAGAAGCACGGCCTGTAGGGTGGACTGGGCCGCAGTGCTCGCGACGGCCACGGACCCCGGCGTGGTCTTTTCGATCCGGCTGACGCTCCGGGTCATGGCCGTCGCGGTGCCGGCCTTCTTTCTCCTCGGCGTGCCGCTCGGCTATCTGCTCGGCCGGGGGCGGGGAAGGTGGGTGGCGGCCCTCGATTTCCTGGTTTCCCTGCCGCTGGTGCTGCCGCCCATGGCCGTCGGGTTTTTCCTGCTCCTGGTCCTTGGGCGCAGGGGCCTTCTCGGCGAACCGTTGCGGCACGTTTTCGGCGTGGAGGTGGTCTTCGGCTATCCGGGCCTGGCCCTGGCGGCGGTCACGGCCGGCATCCCGCTCATGGTCCGGCCGATCCAGGCCGCGGTCCGGGGGGACCTCATGCGTCTGGTCGAGTTGTCGGCCGTGCTCGGCAAGAGCTGGCCGACGACGTTTGTCCGGGTGGTCCTGCCGCACTGCCGCAAAAGCATCGCGGCCGGCCTCTTTCTGGCCACGGGCCGGGCCCTCGGCGAGGTCGGAGTCAGCCTGCTCCTTGGCGGCGACATCATCGGCCGCACCAACACCGTGTCGCTCGAAATCTACAACGCGGTCTTCACCGGCGATTTCGTCCGGGCCGGCCTGCTTTCGGGCCTCCTCGCCCTGGTCTCCCTGGCCCTGACCCTGGCCCTCAAACGGACCGGCCGCGGCTGAGATCCGGGGACGGCTCGTGTGGCGTCCGCTAAAAAATAGGGTCCTTCCGACTTTTCCGTGGGTAGGTGACCGGATATGGTCCGCCCCGGGAGGGTGACCATGAAGGACACGGACCTGTATTCTCGGATTCTGGGGCTGAGTGACCCGTGGTTTGTTGCCGACGTCGAGTTGGACACGGCGGGAGGCCGGGTGGACGTCCATGTTGATCATGTTGCCGGTGTCCGCTGGCGCTGTCCGACCTGTGGTCGCGAACTGGCTTGTCGGGATCATGCCGAGCCTCGGGTATGGCGTCACCTCGACACCTGCCAGTTCAAGACCTTCCTTCATGCCCGGATTCCGCGCGTCGAGTGCCCCGAGCACGGCGTGCTTCAGGTGAGAGTGCCTTGGGCCGAGGCTAAAGGGCGTTTTACCTTGCTCATGGAGCGCTTGATCATCGATGTGTTGCGCGAGTGCGCCACCGTGTCCGGCACCTGCCGGCTCATGCGGATCAGCTGGGATGAGGCCTGGAACGTCATGGATCGAGCCGTCCGGCGAGGGCAAACCAGGAAGAAGACCACCGCCGCACGCTATCTTGGTATCGATGAGAAGGCCTTCCGCAAAGGTCACGACTACATGACCGTGGTCTGCGACCTGCTTGGCGGAACAGTGGAGTTTGTGGCCCAGGATCGCAAGACCGAGAGCCTCGAGGACTATTACCGGCAGTTCACGGCGCAGCAACTCGAGCGCATCCGGGCCGTGGCCATGGACATGTGGGAACCGTACTTCAAGGCCACGATCAAGCACGTGCCCGATGCGGCGCACAAGATCGTCCATGACCGCTTTCACATCATGCAGCACGTGGGCCAGGCCGTGGACAAGGTCCGCCGGCAGGAACATCGCGAACTGCTCCGCCAGGAAGACGAACGCCTCAAGGGCACCAAGTACATCTGGCTTTACCGGGAAGAGAATCTGCCGGACAAGCACCGACCGACCTTGGAAGCCCTGAAGGCCACGAACCTGAAGGTGGCCAAGGCCTGGGCGATGAAAGAAAGCCTGGCCGGATTGTGGAACTACCTCAGCGTCGGCTGGGCAAAGCGGTTCATGAAACGCTGGCTGACCTGGGTGAGGAAGTCAGACTTGCCCCCGATGCGCAAGGTCGGGGAGATGCTCTCTCGGCATCTGGACAACATCCTGACCTTTTGCCGGCATCGGATCACCAACGGCGCGGCCGAGGGACTCAACAGCAAGATCATGGCCATCAAGCGCAGGGCGTGCGGGTACCGCAATCGGGAGCACTTCAAGACCGCTATCTACTTCTTCTGCGGCGGCCTGGACCTCTATCCTAGACAGGCCTGAACCCGGGTACCCACGGAAAATCCGGAAGGACCAAAAATAGGCTGCTGTTTTTTTAGAAAAAATAATTATTTAAATATGTTATTCTCGAAATTCGTGTGCACGAATTTCGAGAGCGCGACGCTAGGCCCGTCCGCCCGGCCGGGCGGCGTGGCAGGCTGCGGCAAAGGCCGCGCCGGCCCCGGCAATGGGCGGTCCCCGGTCATGTCTTTCGAGCACGTCCCGGCCGAGGCAAGGGAATGCCGGCCGCTTGGAAAAGCTCCCGGTCCCGGCTGGCCAGACAGTCGAACCTGACCACGCCAGACGTCCTTGCCGCCAGGAGCCATGGAAGCGGCACGGGGACCTCGGTCAGGGGGTGTGGGCCTTGGTCCGGGCCGGACACTTGGTGAAGTAGCGCTCCACGAATTCGTCGAGGACCAGGGCCGGCTTTTCCCGCTCGATGGCCGCCTTGTCGAACTGGCGGATCTCCCGCGAGGTGGACGGGTAGGGCCACAGGTAGACGGCGCGGCGGAAGTGCTCGGACAGGAAGGGGACGAGTTCGTGGGCGAAGGAATCGCGGAAGATGACGGCCGTGGGCTTGGCCGCGTCGCCGGTCTCCATGACCACGGCCGGCTGGAAATAGGTCTCGCGCGGATAGGGCGTGGTCAATTCCACGGCCTTGCGCTCGAATTTCGGGATAAAGGTCACCCGGTCTTCCGGAAAGAGGTCGCTTAAGGCCAGCATGGTGGCCAGGCCGCCGGTCAGGCCCGGGGTGATGGTGATGTCGAACTGGCCGAGGCCTTCCGGCTCGAAGCCGGGGAACCAGGGGGCCAGCCGGTTTATGATCTGGACATAGCCGGCAAAGGCCCCGAACGTCGTCCAGTGGGTGTCGGTGCGGTAGTAGGCCTGGGCGTGTTTTTTGACCTGCTCCATGGCCGGGCGCAGGTCCAGGATCGCGACGCCGGCTTTCGTGAGGGCGGCGACGAGCTGATCGGTGCGGTTTTCGGCATGGATCTTGTTGTACCGCTCGGGCAGGGATTCCGGGTAGACCGTGTGCTTGTTGGGCGCGACCACGACGAGGTAGCGAATGCCACGGCTTTCGAGCCATTCCTGTCTGCCCCGGTATTCGTCCACCCACCAGGCCAGCTGGTCGGGCGTGAAGAGCCGGCCGGCCCGGTAATCCTCGATCACGTTCAGCTCATTGTTTTCCTGGGCCAGAAAGAGCCAGTCCCCCCGGCCCTTGATGACGGTCTGGTATTCATTGGAGGCCTGGAGCCAGAGGTAGTCGAGGATGTTTTCCAGACGCACGAGGTTCTTGCGGAAGCCGAAGGTCTTTTCCAGGTAGCCATGCTGAATTATATTGAAATATTTGAAAAAATCCGTCGAGGAAAATTCCGGCAGGGGCGCGGGCTCGTTTTCCATGAGGTCCACTTCCGGGGCCAGACGGAAGGCATGGTCGGCCAGGGGCAGAAGGATGAGGGCCAGGAACACCAGGGTGCCGGCCAGGGCGATGGCCCGGCGGAGGGAAAACGCGGCACGGACCATGCGCTATCCTAGAACTGGAAGTAGATGAAAGGATTGTGGGTGCCGCTGGCGAGCGACATGGCGCAAAGGACGAAGACCACGGGCATGAAGACAAGGCTTACCAAGGCCTCCAGGCCGTCGTCCAGGGCCGCCGGCCCGAGCCGCCTGGCCGCCAGGCGGCGCTCCCGCAGGCCCTTGATCCAGGGAACGAGCGGCGTGGCCCCAAGAACGGCGGCCACGAGCACGATCACGACCTTGGGGTTGAGAAACAGCCCCATGTGCCACTCCACGCCGGAGCCGTGGGCGAAACCGGCCATGGCCTTCAGGTAGGAAAGGGCCACCGGCAGGCTCTCGGCCCGGAAAAAGACCCAGGCCACCATCACCACCAGCATGGTGTAGGCATGGGCGAGAAGCGGCGAGCCCTGGGTCAGGCGCTTGCCCAGGGGAAAGCGTTCGAGGACCGAGAAAAAGCCGTGGAACATGCCCCAGATGACGAAGTTCCAGCTGGCCCCGTGCCACAGGCCGCACAGGAAAAAGACCATGACCAGGTTGAAGTACATCCGGGCCGTGCCGGCCCGGTTGCCGCCGAGCGGAATGTAGAGGTAGTCGCGAAACCAGGTGGAAAGCGAAATGTGCCAGCGCCGCCAGAACTCCTGGATGGAGCGGGAGACGTAGGGATAGTTGAAGTTCTCCATGAATTTGAACCCGAACATGTGGCCGAGGCCGATGGCCATGTCCGAGTAGCCGGAGAAGTCGAAATAGATCTGGAGCGTGTAGCAGACGATGCCGAACCAGGCGATGGGCGTGGTCAGGTGCTCGGCCGGGATGGCGAAGATCTTGTCCGCCGGCAGGCCCACCACGTTGGCGATGAGGACCTTTTTGCCAAGGCCGATGATGAACCGGTTGATGCCCTTGGAGAACCGCTCGATGCCCACGGTCCGGTGGGTGATCTGGGCGACGATGTCCTTGTAGCGGACGATGGGGCCGGCCACGAGCTGGGGAAAGAGCGAAATGTAGAGGGCGGTGTTGGGCAGGGACATCTGGGGCGGCGTCTGGCGGCGGTAGATGTCCATGATATAGGAGATGCAGTGGAAGGTGAAAAAGGAGATGCCGATCGGCAGGTGCACCTGGCCGATGACCAGTTGCGGCAGGCCGAAATGGCCAAGGAGCAGGTTCAGGTTGGCCACCAGGAAGTTGGTGTACTTGAAGATGACGAGCAGGAGCAGGTTGAATGCGATGGCCACGGCCACCTGCCGCTTGGCGTCGCTGCGCTCGTGGGCCTTGTAGACCCAGATGCCGAGGAAATAGTTGGTGACGGTGGAGAGCAGCATGATGAGCACGTACTCGCCCTCGCCCCAGGTGTAGAAAAAAAGGCTCGCCGCGAGCAGGATCCAGTTGCGCAGCCGTCCGAAAGAGATGCAAGCGAAATAGACCGCCAGGACGATGGGCAGGAAATAAAAAAGAAAGGAGGCGGAGCTGAATACCATGATGGTGTGTGTCGGGTAGGGGTTTTCAATGCCTGGCGGCCAGGCGCCGGGCAGCATTGCCGGGGGGCGGCAATCGGCCCCGCCCGGGGTTTTGGTCGCAGGTGAACGCTCTTACTCAAGGAGCCCGGGTTTGACAACTCCCGGGGGCGGGGCCTTGCGTTGCCGCGAAATGCGGTTACAAGGAAAAACATGCTCTATGCCGCACCCGCCGTACCGTCCGTGGAACACCTTCGCGACCTGCTGGCCCGACTCGGGCCGGAACGGATCTGGCGCCCGGTGCCGGGGCCCGACGGCGGCCTGCTGGCTCCGGGCGAGGGGCCGGATATGGACATGCTGGCCGGCTATGTCGGCGACCTGGATGTGGCCGGAAAATCCGTGGCCGATCTCGGCTGCAACCTGGGCTATTTTTCCTTCATGACCCGGCGCATGGGCGCGACCCGGGTGGTCGGCTGCGACATCGATCCGGAAATCGTCCAGGTGGCGGGAGAGCTGGCCAAGGCCCATGGCCTTGGCCGGGTGGAATTCCGGGCTGTCGATTTCCTGCGCGAGAAACCCGACATCCCCTGCGACATGGCCCTCTTGATCGATTTCATCGGCAGGCAGGGCATCGCCAAGGGCCGGCTGGCCGCCGTGGCGGCTGCGGCCGCGGCCTGGGGCCGGCGGGAGCTTTTTTTCACCCTGCGTCCGGTCTACCGCCTGGACGACCTGCCCGTGGCCCCCGCCGTCCTCGACCGGCTCTACCCCGGGTCCGTGCACGACGGCCGGTTCCATCTGGCCGACACCCTGGCCGGCCTGCTCGGGCCCGGCTGGTCCATGCGCCAGCTCACCACCGGCCGGCTGTCCGGCGACGGCCGCGCCTCGCTCGCCAAGGCCGCCCTGCTGTTCACCCGAAACGACGCCTAGGGCCCCGGGACATTTCCCTTCTCCCTTTCAGGGGGTCCGGGGGGTGTGCAACCGGGCCGCCGGAGGCATCTCCCCCTTCCACCCTTCCACCCTCGCCCTTCGCCCTTCGTCTACCCCTCCAAATCGACCAGCCAATTGCGCCGTTCCAGATCAGACGCCGTCCGGCGCGGGGCGACGCGGCTAAGGTGCGTGGTTTCGGGCGTGAGAAAGCTGCCCGCCCCGGCCGCCTTGGCCGTGGCCACGACGCCTTTCCAGGCCGGGATAAGGCTGGATGGCGCGCCGACGAGGGTGTGGCGGGCGCCCTGGCCGTCGGCGTAGAGCGACCGCCAGAGGGTGTCGGTGGCGATCCAGAGCCGGCCGGCGGAGCGGGTCCTGGCAAAGCCGAGGGCGGCCAGGCCGGACCAGTTGCCGGTGACGGGCCGTTCGAGGCCGTCGGCCAGGGCGCCGGTGAAAAAGCCGGCGTTGGCGTCCAAGTATTTACGCAGGTCGTTGTAGGCGTCGACCACGGCGGTCAGGCGCGACTCCACGGCGTCCATGGCCCGGGTGACGGACAGGGGCAGGGTCTGACCGGTGTCGGCCCTGGCCGTGACGACCACACGACCGGAAGCCAGGGCATAGGCGTTATTTTCCGAGGCGAGCGGCTGGTTGTCGATGGTCAGGCGGCCGTCCTGGCCGGGCAGCTTGGCGTCCAGGCCGAGGGAGGCAAGGAGGCCGGTCGCGCCGTCAGCCAGGGTCAGGGACTCGCCGAGGCGGCGGTTACGCAGCAGCAGGTCGGCGGTCACGCCCCGGTGGGACAGACGCCGGCCGGGGACGTTGGTGGCCGGGATGGCGGCGTGGCGGGTGGCGGCGTCCACCCGGCCGGTGGCCAGGGCGACCGTACGGGCCAGGTTGCCGAGGACATCCTCTGCGGTGTCGCCCGCGGCCACGGCCACGGACAGGACCGTGCCGCGAAGGGGGGTGGTCAGGCCAAGGGCCGCCAGGATGCCGCCCTGGCCGTCGGTGAGGGCCAGGACCTCGCCTGCGGCGCCGGCCTGGGTGGCGACGGTCAGGACGCGGCCGGCCACGGAGGCGGCGCCGGTGGCGGCGGGCATGGCGGCCGCGCTGGTCCGGGCCGCCACCCCGGGCAGGGAGAAGCTCGGGGCCGCGACCAGGACCGTGGACGTGCCGTCCGGGGACCAGGTGGAGGTCGGGGTGGCGTTTATCTGGCCGGCCACGGCGTTTTGCACGTCGCCCCAGGTCCAGCCGGCCTTGACCGTGACGGACAGGCTGCGCCTGTTGCCGCCGAGCGCGAGGCCGAAGGTGTAGGTCTTCGGGGCAAGCGTGGTGGCGGCGTCGGGGTCGAAAACCGTGGACACGTAGGACGTGGGCTGTGCGCCCGAGCCCACGGCCAGGGCAAAGGTGTGCAGGCCCGTGGCCAAGCCGGTCGTAGCGTTCGGATCGTAGCCCGTGGAGTGGAGGAAGGCGGGCGCCGCCAGCCGCTCGACCCCGGCCTGGACCGTGCCGAGCGGAGCCGGGGCGGCGACGTCGGGCACGGCCTTGATCCCCAGGCGGGAGACGAGGTCGCCGGAGACGTCGGCCAGGGCCACGTCCTGCTCGCGGCGCAGCGGATTGACGGACAGGGCCAGGACCGTGCCCACGGCCGCCAGGGACGGGTCCAGGGTGAAAGGCTTTTGCTGGCGCGTGACGTCGGCCCGCACGCTCAGGTTGGCGGAATCGTTGACGGCCTCGGCCACCTTGCCAAGCACCTGCCCCCAGGTGTCCCTGGCGCCGACGGTGACGGAAAATGTGCCGGCGGACGGCCCCTGGTCCAGGCGCAAGGCGTAGTCTCCGGCCGGGATGCCCGAGGCGGCCAGGGCGCTTTTGCCGTTGGAGAAGAATTTGAAGGGATTGACGGCCTGGCCCGAAGGCAGGGCCACGCCGGACACGCTTGCGTCGAGCCCGGGACTGGCGACCACCAGCCGGGCCGCGGACCAGGGAGTGTTCCCGGCCGGCCAGGCGAAGCGGGACAGGGCGTTTTCGAAGCGGCCAAGCCGCGAGGCCAGGCCGGCGGTCAGGCCATCGACGGCGGCCTGGTTTCCCGGCGGGGCGTCTCCCCCGCCGACCGTGATGCCCGGGGCCCGGGCCAGCGGAACGGGCGCGGCCTCGGCGACCGTCTCACCCTTGGCCAGCCTCAGGCTGGTGAAGTAGATGTCGCTTATGCCCCCGGCCATGTTCCCCGTACTCCACGACGACGAGGCAAAGGCCGCTTGCCGGCGCGGTCTGCGGCGCAAGCCTTCTCTGCCCCTGCGTCAGTACGGATCGGATGTCTTCGGGAGAAACTTTACCGCGCCCCACGGCCACCAGCGCGCCCATCAGGTTTCGCACCATCTGCTTGAGAAATCCCTCGGCGTGAAACCGCCAGACCATCTCCGGGCCCCCTGTCGCAAGGCGCGTGACGCCGTGGACCAGCCGCGTCGTGGTTTTGACGTCCGAGCCGGCGTTCTGGAAGGCGGCGAAATCGTGGAAGCCGGCGAAACAGGCGGCGCAGGCGTCCATGGCCGCCACGTCGAGCCGGCCGTAACGGCCGACATCCCAGACGTAGGGCCGCCGCCAGGGCAGGACATGGCCCGGTTCGGTCCACAGCGTGTAGTGGTAGACCTTGCCCGTGGCGCAGAACCGGGCGTGGAACCCGTCTGGCACAAGCTCGGCCCCGGCCACGGACATGTCGGCCGGAAGCAGGGCGTTGAGCGCCTTTTGCCAGGGGATGGCGGCCCGCCCTTCCGGCACGTCGACATGGGCCACCTGGGCCATGGCGTGGACCCCGGAGTCGGTGCGGCCCGCGCCGAAGATCCGGACCGGCTCCCCGCACAGGGTGGCCAACGCCTCTTCCAGGCAGCCCTGGACCGTGCGCCCCCGGCCCGGGGCCTGGAGCTGCCAGCCGGCAAAGGCCGTGCCGTCGTAGGCGAGCGTCAGGCGCAGGCGCGGCATGGGCGGGAGGCGGCGGGTTCGCCGGCCAGGGCCGGGACGCGGCGGACCGGTCGACGATTTGCCGCCACTACATCTCCTCCGGCGCGCCGTCCGTGGGCGGCAGCTGCATCTTGGTCAGCATCTCGGTCAGGCCGGCCGCCTTCTTGGCTTCCATGTTGTTCAGCACCTCGCCGGCGCCACGGCCGCGCATGCCTGCCAGAATTTTGACTGCGATGTTGTTGTCCAGGGTCTCCAGGACCTTGGCCGCCTGCTTGGCGTTCATGTTGGAATAGACGTCGATCAGGTGCTTGAGCTTCTGGTCCTTGACGCCCTTGGCCTCTTCCAACATGGCCTTGATACTGGTTTCCATCTCCTTGAGCTTGGCGACGCGGGCGCTCAGGTCGGCTTGCAGGGTGTTTAAGGCCTGCTCCCGCTGGTCCAGTTCGTCCTGGCGCTTGAGCAGGGCCTGGGCGTCGGGCGTGGCGGCGGCCGTCTTGGCGGCCGGAGCCGGGGCGGCCGGCTGGGGCGCGGCCGGAGCCTGCTGGGCCAGGGCCGGAGTCGGGCCGGGGAGGGGTGCTGGTACGAACCGGGCCACGCTCGGCGCCGGCGGATCGGGCAGCAACAGGTCGAGGCCCATGAAGACCAGGATGCCGAGCTTCAGGGCCGCGATCATGACAAAGACGCCAAGGACCTTGGTGGCGCGCGGGGCGATTTTCGCGCCCAGCCGCTCCAGGGCCAGAAGCCAGCGCGAAGGGGCGTCAGACGACCGGCGGAACGTAGCGGACCGAAGCCATTTCGTCGTTTTCCTTTTGCTCGGCGATGTTTTCTTCGAGGGCATGGCGTCTGGCCTTGTTGGTTTTGAGTTTGTCGAGGAGCTTTCTGTCCTTGGAGCGCGAGACCGCCAGCACCCGGCACCGTTCGCGAACCTCGGCCAGTTCGTCGAGCTTCGCGTGGCCGGCCCGGATGTCGAACACCAGCCGCTCCCGGTAGGCCCGCCAGAGGTAGAAATCCAGGGGCGCGGGGTTCTTTTTCTGGGTCATGGAGGCGTCGCGGGAGGCCAGCTCGTTTTCCAGCCGGGCCACTTCCCGGGCCTGGAGCTGGTGGGCGGCAATGGCCTTGCCGAGCTCCATCCTGGCCCGCTCCTCAAGCTGGGCCCGAATGTCCAGGACGCGCTCGAGATTGAAACGAAACGGCTTTGCCATGAGTGCCTTCTACCTGCGGCGCGCCGCGCCAGTTTTCCGTCGGTGGTGGTCCTCGAAGCAAAACCCGGGCCACCTTTCTCCCTTTCGGGGGGTCCGGGGGGAATGATTCCCCCCGGCCGCCGGAGGCATCCTCTCTCTTCCCCTCCCGCTACAGTCCCCGGCGGTCCACGACGCGGATGGTCTTGCCTTCCTGGCCCCGGGCGAGGCTGCCGGGCTCGACCAGGCGCACGCCGATGCCGACGCCGAGTTCGGAGGCCAGCCGGCGTTCGAGCTTTTCCAGAAGCGCCTGATGCTCGGACACCCGGTCAAAAAGAAGGGCCTCGGTAGGCTCGACTTCGAGCAGGGCCTCGTCGAGCGCTCCCCGGCGGTGGAGCACGATGCGGTAGTTGGGGGTGGTGCCCTCGACTTCAAGGAGGAGCGCCTCGACCCGGGACGGGAAAACGTTCACTCCCCGTATAATGAGCATGTCGTCCGTGCGGCCGACGATGCGGCCGATACGGCGCATGGTGCGGCCGCAGGGGCAGGGGCCGGGCAGGATGCGGGTGATGTCGCCGGTGCGGAAGCGGATCATGGGAAAGGCTTCCTTGGTCAGCGTGGTGACGACCAGCTCCCCCTCCTCGCCGTCGGGAAGGCGCTCGCCCGTGGCCGGGTCCACGATCTCGATCAGAAAATGGTCCTCGCTCACATGCATGCCGGCCTGCTCCAGGCACTCGCCGGCCACGCCCGGGCCCATGATTTCGGAGAGGCCGTAGTTGTCGGTGGCCGTGAGCTTCAGGCGGTCCTCTATGGCCGCGCGCATGGCCTCGGTCCAGGTCTCGGCCCCGAACAGGCCGTAGCGCAGGGAAAGCGAATTGACGTTGACGTCCATGGCGCACAGCGTCTCGGCCAGGTGCAGGGCGTAGCTCGGCGTGGCCACGAAGACCGAGGTCCGGTAGTCCTGCATGATGGCCACCTGCCGGCGCGTGCCGCCGCTACTGGCCGGGATGACGGCCGCGCCCACGGTCTCGGCCCCGTAGTGGAAGCCCATGCCGCCGGTGAAAAGCCCGTAGCCGAGCGCGATCTGCACCACGTCGTCCTGGCCGGCTCCGGCCGCGACCAGGACCCGGGCCACCAGCCGCGACCAGGTTTTGATGTCGTTTCGGGTGTAGCCGGCCACCACCGGCTTGCCCGAGGTGCCGGACGAGGCGTGGAGCCTGACCACCTCACGAAGGGGCACGGCGAAAAGGCCGTACGGGTAGGCCTCGCGCAGGTCGGCCTTGGTGGTGAAGGGCAGGTGGCGGACATCGGCCAGATCGGCGAAGGTGTCCGGGTCGATGCCCTGCTCGGCGAACCGGCGGCGGTAGAGAGGCACGTTTCGGGCCACGCGATTGAGCGTGGCCTGCAACCGCTCCAACTGCAGCTGGGCCAGATCGCCCCGGTCCATGGCCTCGAATTGCGGCTCGAAACATTCGCGCATGGTCAGGTCCTTTGGGGGAAAGAAGATGCCTCCGGCGGCCAGGAGAGGCTCTGCCTCTCCTGGACCTCTCCGCCGGGGGGGATCATCCCCCCCGGACCCCCTGGAAGGGGGGAAAGGATCACACGTCCTTCTCGCGGCCGAGGTAGGCGCGGCGGACGTCGCGGTTGGCGAGCAGTTCCTCAGCCGTTCCGGACAGGAGCACCCGGCCGGTCTCCAGCACGTAGCCCCGGTCGGCCACGGCCAGGGCGCTCTTGGCGTTCTGCTCGACCAAAAGGACGGTCAGCCCCTTTTCGCGGCGCAAGGCCACGACATGGCGGAAAATCTCCTTGCAGACCTGGGGGGCCAGCCCCATGCCCGGCTCGTCCAGAAGCAGGCACCGGGGCCGGGCCATGAGGGCCCGGCCGATGGCCAGCATCTGCTGCTCGCCGCCGGAGAGCGCCGCCGCCTGCTGCTGGCGGCGGTCAAAGAGCACCGGGAACATGGCGTAGACCTCTTCCATGTCGGCCGCGACCTGGCGCCGCCTAAACCGGGTATACGCGCCCAGGAGCAGGTTGTCCTCCACGGACAGGGGCCCAAAGACCAGCCGCCGCTCCGGCACCTGGGACAGGCCCAGGCGCACGATCTTCTCGGGCTTTTCCCCGGCAATGGCCCGGCCGTCGAACACGACCTCGCCCCCGGACACCCGCTGGACGCCGGAAATGGCGGACAGGAGCGTGGTCTTGCCCGCGCCGTTGGCCCCGATCAGGGCCACGATCTCGCCAGGGGCCACGTGCAGGGACACCCGCCGCACCGCGTGCACCCGGCCGTAGTGGATATCGACGTTGCGTAAGGTCAGCATAATTCGGGTGCCTCCGCCTACTCGTCCTCGCCCAGATAGGCCTTCACGACCTCGTCGTTGGCCTGCACTTCCTCGGGCGTGCCCGAGGCCAGGGGATGGCCGAAGTGGAGCACGGTGATGTGGTCGCTGACGTTCATGACGAGGTCCATGTCGTGCTCGACGAGGCCGACGGTGACGTGGAGCCTGTCGCGGACGGCGGCGATGAGGTCGCCGAGCCGGGCCGTCTCCTTGGAATTGAGGCCGGCGGCCGGTTCGTCGAGGAGCAGCAGCTTCGGTTCGGCGGCCAGGGCCCGGGCCATTTCGAGGAGCCGCTGCCGGCCGTAGGGCAGCTCGCCGGCCGGCGTGTCGCGCTCGTCGGCCAGGCCCACGAAGTCGAGCCGGGCCAGGGCCTCCTCGCGGCAGACCCGCTCGGCCCGGCGAAAGCCCGGGGTGCGCAGCAGGCTCGCGGCCGTGGAATAGCGGGTCAGGGCGTGGCGGCCGGCCATGACGTTTTCGAGCACGGTCATGGAGGTGAAAACCTCGAGGTTCTGAAAGGTCCGGACCACCCCGGCGGCGGCCCGCTGGTGGGGCGGCAGGGTGCCGATGTCCTGGCCGGCGAGGCGGATGTGGCCGGAGGTCAGGGCGACCATGCCGGTGATGGCGTTCAGCATAGTGGTCTTGCCGGCGCCGTTTGGGCCGATGAGCGAGGTGACCGTCCCAGGCCGGATGCTGAAATCGGCCTCGGTCAGGGCGTGGATGCCGCCGAAACGGACGGTGGCGGCCGCGACGTCGAGGAGCGGGGTGTCAGCCGTCATGGCGGCCCCCCGGGCGGCGCAGCTTGCGCAACAGGCGTCCCGCGCCGCCGGCCAGGCCGTCGGGCAGGAACATGATGGTGGCGACCAGGATGGCCCCGTAGACCAGGATGTCGATGTCCTCGAACTCGCGCAGGGCTTCCGGCAGGATGGTCAGGAAAAACGCGCCGGCCACCGACCCCCAGACGCTGGCCATGCCGCCGAGCACCACCATGACCACGAGTTGGACCGAGAAGGTGAAACCAAAGGAGGCCGGGGCAATGAACGACAGGTAGTGGGCGTAGAGCACCCCGGCCAGCCCGGCCAGGGCGGCGGACAGGACAAAGACGAACCGCTTGTGGGCACTGATGTCCACGCCAAGGCTGGCGGCCGCCTTTTCGCTGACGTGCAGGGCGCGAAGGGCCCGGCCGGTGCGGGACTTCATGAGGTTCAGGGCCCCGAGCACCACCAGGGCCAGGACCACGGCCATGAGGTTGTAGTAGCTGTGGTCGGAGTCGAAGGAATAGCCGAAAAGGGCCAGGCGCGGAATGCCGACGTAGCCCGAAGGGCCGCCGGTCCAGTCCACGGCCTCGTTGAAGACGATGGAGACGATGATGCCGAAACCGAGGGTGGCCATGGCCAGATAGTGGCCCTTGAGCTTGAGCGTCGGGGCGGCCACGATCCAGGCGACCAGGGCGGCCAGTCCCACGCCAAGACCCATGCCGACGGGAATGGGCAGCCCAAGGCGCGTGGTGGCGATGGCCGTCACGTAGGCCCCGATGCCGTAAAAAGCGGCGTGGCCGAGCGAGATCTGGCCGGCGTAGCCCATGAGCAGGTTGAGGCCCACGGCGATGACGGCGGAAAGGCAGCCGAGGATGCAGATGCTGAGATAATACTCGTTGGGCAGGGCATAGGGCAGGCCCAGGAGCAGCGCCAGGAAAAACGCCGCCTGGATGGAATTGCGGCCCAGAAACGGTCGCGTCATACCCGCTCCACCCCGGCCTTGCCGAAAAGGCCCGACGGTTTGACGAAAAGGAGCAGCAGCAGGACGATGAAGGCGAAGGCGTCCTTGTAGCCGGACGCGACATAGCCCGCGCCAAAGGCTTCGAGCACGCCGAGGAGGATGCCGCCGGCGGCCGCGCCAAAGGGGTTGCCGAGCCCGCCCAGGATGCAGGCGGCGAAGCCCTTGAGGCCGAGCATCATGCCGACGTCATAGGCGGTCATGGTAATGGGCGCCAGGATGGCCCCGGCGGCCGCGCCGATGAGCCCGCTTAGGCCGAAAGACAAAAGGGCCATGCGGGCCACCGAGATGCCGACCAGACTGGCCGCCTTTTTCTGGCAGGCGCAGGCCAGCATGGCCTTGCCCTGGATGGTGGCGGAAAAAAAGAGCTTGAGCGCGGCGAGCAGGGCCAACGTCACGGCCAGGACCCACAGGCTCTGGGGCTGGATGGCCGCGCCCATGGCCAGGATCGGGGCCACGCCCGAAAAGGCGGGCAAGGCCACCGTGTCCTTGCCAAAGGCCAGCATGGCCCCGCCGCGCAGGAGAATTGAGACGCCGATGGTGATGATGACGGCGTTGATGGCCGGGGCCCCGGCCAGGGGCCGGATGGCGAGCCGCTCCATGATCGCCCCGACCACGGCCGTGGCCAGGCAGGCGAGCAAGACCGCCAGGACCAGGGGCAGGCCCGAGGCGGCGAAAAAGACCGCCAGCATCCCGCCGAGCATCACGAACTCGCCCTGGGCGAAGTTGATGATGCCGGTGGTGTTGAAGATCATGGTGAACCCAAGGCCGATCAGGCCGTAGGCGGCTCCCTGGGTCAGGCCCGAAACGAGGTACTGCGGCGCGCCGGAAAGCATCAGTCCCCGACAATGACCCAGTCGCCCTTCTCGATGCCGAGCATGATGAAGGCGTCCTGGCCGAGGCCGGCGTGGTCCTCGGGGGTGAAGGTGAAGATGCCGCCGATGCCGGGGAAAGCCTTGGTCTTCTCCAGGGCGTCGCGGATGGCTTGCGGCTTGTCGGAACCGGCGTCGGCCACGGCCTTGGCCGCCAGATGGAGCGAGTCGTAGCCGTGGCCGCCAAACGTCGAGACCGGGGCCTTGAACCGCTCCTCATAGGCCTTGGCGTAGGCCACGAGCTGGGCTTTTTCGGGGTCGGCGTCCGGCAGCTTCTCGGCCACCGTGATCTTGCCGGCCGGCAGGAGCAGGCCCTCGGCCGCGTCCCCGGCCAGTTCGATGAATTTTTTGCTGGCCACGCCGTGGCTCATGTACAGCGGGGTCTTCATGCCGAGCTGGACCCGGTTTTTGGCCACAACCGCCGGGCCGGGGTTGGTGCCCCAGCAGATGACGGCGTCGGGCGCCGTACCCTGGATGTTGGTCAGCTGGGCGGTCATGTCCGTGTCTTTCGGCCCGAAGACCTCGTCGGCGGTCAGCTCGAAGCCCTGGGCCGGGATGAGTTCTTTGAGGACCTCGCGCCCGGCCTGGCCGAAGCCGTCGGACACGGTCAGGATGGCCAGCTTCCTGTACCCCTGCTTCTTGGCGTGGGAGAGGATCCGGGCCACGGCCAGCCGGTCGGACGGAGCCACTTTGAAGATAGAGGGGTTGACCGGCTTGGTGATCTTTTCCGCGGCCGAGCAGGAGATGAGCGGCACCTTGGCCGCGGCCGCCTTGCCCATGACGGCAAGCGTGTTGCCCGAGGTGGTGGGGCCGAGGATGGCGGCCACCTGCTCTTTCTTGATGAGCCGGTCCACGGCCAGCACGGCCTTGTTGACGTCGGTCTCGTCGTCGAGAATCACGACCTCGATGGGCCGGCCGAGCACGCCGCCGGCGGCGTTCAGCTTTTCCACTTCCATCTGGATGGTGTTCTTCTCGGGTTCGCCGAGAAAGGAGGCCGGCCCGCTGACCGAGAGGACCGCGCCGAAGCGGATGGGCTCGGCGGCGACGGCCGGACGGATCGGGCAGGCCGCGGCAACCACGGCGCACAGGGCCAGGAGGATCGCTTTCACGGACATGGCAGGCTCCTTCGAAACGCCCCGCCAACGGGCAGGCCGGGACGCGAAAATGTCGGAATCGTCATCTTGCGTCCCGCTTCCCTAGTCGAAAACGGGCGCAATGGAAACCGGAAACGGAGGGGAGATTGCCGCCAGGGCCACCGGCGGACGCGCCGCCGGCCGGCCCGCCCCTCGCCCGCCATCGGGGCGGCCGGGCGGCGGACCGGCCAGCGGCTGGCGCAAGGCCTTCTCAGTCAGCCAGCAGCCTGAAATCGCCGCCCGTGATCGTGACCATGACAAAGGCGGTCTCGTCCAGGCCGTTGTGGTCCTCGGGCGAGAAGCGGAACACGCCTGAGATCCCGGGGAAATCCTTTATTTTCTCCAGGTTGTCCCGGATGGCCGCCGGCGAGGCGTCGTTTCCGTCGGCAATGGCCTTGGCCACCAGGGCCAGCCCGTCGTAGGCGTAGCCGCCAAAGGCCGAGGCCGGCACCTTGAACCGCTCCTCATAGGCCTTGGCGTAGTCGAGGAGCAGGGCCTTTTGCGGGTCCGACGCCGGAAGCTGGTCGGCCACGGTCAGCTTGCCGGCCGGCAAAAGCAGGCCCTCGGCCGACTCGCCGGCCAGTTCGATGAATTTTTTGCTGGCCACGCCGTGGCTCATGTAAAGGGACGTGGCCATACCGAGCTGGACCCGGTTTTTGGCCACCACGGCCGGGCCGGGGTTGGTGCCCCAGCAGATGACCGCGTCCGGGGCGGTTCCCTTGATCTTGGTCAGCTGGGCGGTCATGTCCGTGTCTTTGGGCCCGTAGACCTCGTCGGCCACCAGCTCGAAGCCGCCGGCCGGGACGGCTTCCTTCAAGACCTCGCGGCCGGCCTGGCCGTAGCCGTCGGACACGGTCAGGATGGCCAGCTTTTTATATCCCGCTTTCCTGGCGTGGGAGAGGATGCGGGCCACGGCCAGCCGGTCGGACTGGGCCGTTTTGAACACCCAGGGGCTGACGGGCCTGACGATCTTCTCGGCCGCGGCGCAGGAGACCAGCGGCACCTTGGCGGCCGCGAACTTGGGGGCCACGGCCAGGGAGTTGCCCGACACCGTGGGTCCGACCACGGCCGCCACGTTGTCCTTTTTGAGCAGCCGGTCCACGGCCAGCACGGCCTTGTTCACGTCGGTCTCATCGTCGAGGATGACCACTTCCACCGGCCGGCCGAGCAGCCCGCCGGCGGCGTTCAGGGCGTCGGCCTGCATCTGGAGCGTGTTTCTCTCCGGCTCGCCCAGAAACGAGGCCGGCCCGGTGGCCGAGACCACGGCCCCGATGCGGATGGGTTCGGCGGCCAGGGCGAAAGCGGCGCAAGTAAGGACAGCCGTCAGTACGATCATCAAGAAAACAAGGCGCATGAGACCTCCGGGCATGGGATTCCAACGATTCTTCGGACAATAGCCCGGCTCCTTACGACAGCGCGCCCACCAAAGCAATGACGGCATGATAACTATTTAACTCTTCAACTAATTTTTCCGCTGCACAACGTTCGTCGGCCGCCCGCCCGGCCGGGCGGCCGGCTTGCCAACTGCGCGAGCCGTGGCTTATTGGGCGGGCAAGGACACCCTTCCCAAGCCGCAAGGAGCCTCCCATGCACCAGTCTGTCCGCGCCGCCCTCCTCGCCCTGGCCGTCACCCTTCTGGCCTTGCACCCCGCCCTGGCCCAGGACAAGGCCCCACCCGCCCCGCCCCAGGCCGCCTCCGCTCCGGCCGCCGCCCGGGACGCCGACAAGGCGGCCGCCAAAAAGATCCCCGTGTCCGTCGAACACGACGACACCGATCCCCTGGGGGCGCGCCTGGCCTATCGCCTGAAGGAACTCCTCGGCCGCTCCTCGCTCATGCAGCCGACCAACAAGGACGAGAAAAAGCTGGTGGTGGTGGTCAAGACCAAGGAGGAATTTCCCGGCCGCCCGGGCCTCAGCTCGATTTATTCCGTCAGCTGGCTCTTCTCCTCGCGCGAGGGGGCCCTGCGCTACTTCCTCGCCTCCGAGGCCGGCATCGTGGACAGCACCGGCATCGACCAGGCGGCCGAGACCATCCTCGGCCGCACCGACAAACTGGCGGGCACGTACGGGTATTTGTTTTAGGACTGGAGAAAAAAGAGGAAGATGCCTCCGGCGGCCGGGGCGGGAGTGGGGGAAGCGGGTGGGCTGGTGGGCGTTGGCGGGTGTGCGTCGGTGTGGCCGGAATCGGGTTGGCGACACTGGCTGCAAAGCCAGCCAGCACGCCAACCCGATTCCGGCCACACAGGCCCGTCGCCCCGCGGACGGGGCGAGTTTGATGGCCCGTCCGGGCTACGGCCACCCCTTTCGGGTGGGTTCGGGAGGGGGTGACTCCCTCCCGGCCGCCGGAGGCATCTTTTCTTCCCCTCTCCTCTCCTCTTCTACCGCAGCCCTTCCCTGAGCTGGACGACGTTCCAGCCGCCGGCCTTGAGGATCTTGGCGGCCAGCGGGCTGACTTCGCCGGACACGACGAGCTTTTTGGTTTTGACCTTGTCGGCGACGGCGGCGGTGGCGAAGGCGTCCGCGATGTCGGCCACGGTGGGTGTCCAGGCCAGGTAATCGAGGGGGAAGGCGACGAGCAGGCCGTTTTGGGCGGTGACGGCGGCGAAGTATTTGCCGACTTTCACGAAGTGGTCGATCTTGTCGGTGGTGTTGCTGAGGTTGGCGTAGAGTTCGGCCATGCGGGTGCGAAACCGGCCGAGGTCGTCGTCGTCGGTCAGGATGCACTGGTTGATGCAGATGGGGCGGCCGCTGACGCTGGTCATGCGGTCCAGGGCCAGGACGAGCTGGGTCTGTTCGATAGGGGAAAAGTGGGGGTTCTCGACGAACAGGTCGGCCATGTCGGAGGTGGCGCCCATGGTTTTGAGGCGTTCGCGGTTGGCGGAGAAGAGGTCTTCGGGCGGCGTCGACACGTCCACCGGGCTCGAGGGGCTGCTGGTGCTGTTGGAGAAGGCGACCAGGGCCGCGCCGCCGGGGATGGCGGCCGTGGCCGTGATGGAGCCGAAAAATCCCGCGCCGGCCAGGCGCTTGAGGCTCTGCTGCAGGATGGGATTCTTGGAGTAGGGATCCACGCCGTAGGTCTTGGCGTATTGGCGCGTGGCCTTGTTGTAGCCGAGCATTTCGCCGACCGCGCCCTGGTCGTCCTTGGGCCGCTGGTCCTGCATGCCGGCCTGGGCCCGGGAGAAGGACTTGCCGACGCTGGAAAAGGTGTCGGCCGGGTGGACGACCAAGTTGAAGGCGCCTTTGACGGCGTTGACGCCGGAGAGGGCCACGGATTTGCCGATTTCGGCACCCTTGTTGACCTGGTCCATGGCCGCGGCCGCGTTCAGTTCCCGGATGCGGGTGTAGAGGAGCGCGGTGGATTCGACGCGCAGGTCGCCCTTGGGGGTGTGCAGGGTATAGATGTTCATGTAGCCGTCGTTGACCACCTTGTCGTCCACGGTGTGGTTCGGGCCGGCGAGGACCGAAGCGGGCAGGAGGGTGGCGGCCGACAGGACGGGCGGCGATTCGGTCTGGCCGGCCTTGGCGGCCTTGGCGGCGGCAAAGGCGGAGCCGGGCAGGGACAGCAGGCACAAGAGGGTGAGCATGGACGCGAATCCGGGGCGCGTGTGGGCCATGGCGTTCTCCTTGGAGCGTGCGGGGGATGGTGTGCGTTCTGTCCTACGCGTGTGGCCCGGGATTGTCATGGTCGCTTTACACGGCCTGGGGCTTGGATTAGAGGCCGCGAAACCGCAGGGAGGTTCGCCATGGACATTGTTTCCGATCCGGGGGTGTTGCGGGAGCGTTGCCGGGACTGGCTGCGCCAGGGGACGGTGACCGGCCTTGTCCCGACGATGGGCTCTCTGCACGCCGGCCACGAGAGCCTGCTGCGTCTGGCGAGGGAGCGGGCCGAGCGGGTGGTGGCCAGCATTTTCGTCAACCCGACCCAGTTCGGCCCGGGCGAGGACCTGGCCGCCTATCCGCGCGACCTGGACCGCGACGCGGCCCTGGCGGAGCGGGCCGGGGTGGACGTCCTTTTCACGCCCGCGCCCGAGGCCATGTACGCGCCCGGGGCCGCGACCTGGGTGGAGGTGCCGGCCCTGGCCCGGCACCTGTGCGGCGCGTCCCGGCCGACCCACTTTCGGGGCGTGTGCACCATCGTGGCCAAGCTTTTCCTGCTCGCCCAGCCGACCCTGGCCGTGTTCGGGCAAAAGGACTGGCAGCAGTTGGCCATTTTGCGCCGGATGGTGGCCGACCTGGGCTTTCCGGTCGAGATCGTCGGCGCGCCGCTGGTGCGCGAGGCCGACGGCCTGGCCCTGTCGTCGCGAAACGTCTACCTGACGCCCCAGGAGCGGGCCGAGGCGGTCCACATCAACCGGGGGCTCGAATTCGCGGCCGGCCTGGCCGCCTCGGGCGAGCGGGACGCGACCCGCATCCTGTCGATGACGCGGGCCTATTTCGAGTCCCACCTGCCGGCCGGAACGATCGACTACCTGGAGTGCGTGGATCCGGAGCGCATCGAGCCCATGCCCCGGCTCGCGGGCCCGGCCCTTTTCGCCGCGGCGGTGAAGTTCTCCCGGGCCCGCCTGATCGACAACCGATGGGTGGACGTCACGCAAACGACGCGATAGGGAGTTGTCCGGTACCTTGCTTTTTTCCGAGTGCCAAGCTACCAGATCGAATTTTCAATCAACGGTTGAAACAGTTCGTAGATTCGCCACGGCCGCAGCATACCAGCGGCTGTCACAGGGAGGATACCACATATGATCAACGCCAAGGGCCGGTACCTTTTCAGCTCCGAATCCGTGACCGAAGGGCACCCGGACAAAGTCGCGGACCAGATTTCCGACGGCATCCTGGACGCCATCCTGAGCCAGGACCCGGAAGCGCATGTGGCCTGCGAGACCCTGGTCACCACCGGCCTGGCTTTCATCGCCGGAGAGATCACCACCTCGGCCTATGCCGACTTTCCGTCCATCGTGCGCGAGACGGTCAAGGAGATCGGTTACAACAGCTCGACCATGGGCTTTGACTGGGAAACCTGCGCGGTCGTGTCGTCCGTGGACAAGCAGTCGGCCGACATCGCCCAGGGCGTGGTGCGGACCAAGCCCGAGGAGCAGGGCGCCGGCGACCAGGGCATGATGTTCGGCTTCGCCTGCGACGAGACCGAGACCCTCATGCCGGCCCCCATCTACTGGGCCCACAAGCTGTCCCGCCGCCTGTCGTATGTGCGCAAGAACAAGGTCCTCGATTTCCTGCGCCCCGACGGCAAGACCCAGGTGGCTGTCGAATACGTGGACGGCAAGCCTGTTCGCATCGACAACGTGGTCGTGGCCTGCCAGCATGACGAGAATATCGCCCACCAGGACCTGGCCGACGCGGTGCGCCAGGAAGTCATCTTCCATACCCTGCCTGCCAACCTGGTCGACAAGAACACCAAGGTCTACATCAACACCACCGGCCGGTTCGTCATCGGCGGCCCCATGGGCGACTGCGGCCTGACCGGGCGCAAGATCATCCAGGACACCTACGGCGGCATGGGCAACCACGGCGGCGGCGCGTTTTCGGGCAAGGACCCGTCCAAGGTGGACCGCTCCGGCGCCTACATGGCCCGGTACGTGGCCAAGAACATCGTGGCCAGCGGCGCGGCCAGCCGTTGCGAAGTCCAGATCGCCTACTGCATCGGCGTGGCCGAGCCCCTGTCCGTGCTCGTCACCTCTATGGGGTCGAGCGACATCCCGGACGAGGCCCTCACCAAGGCCGTGCGCGAGGTCTTCGACCTGCGCCCGTATTTCATCTCCAAGCGCCTGGACCTCAAGCGCCCCATCTACAAGCCGACCTCGTGCTACGGCCACTTCGGCCGGGAGCGCCCGGAGTTCACCTGGGAGCGCACCGACGCCGTGGCCGACCTCAAGACGGCGCTCAAGATCTGATGCCGCACCGTCCGGCACGGCGGCCGGCTTGTTGTCCGGCCGCCGCCCGGGCGGACGGGGCGGGCCATGCTGCGTAGGCTATCGGAGTCCCTGGACCGCTTCGTGGCGGAAAAGGAAGCCCGCCACCGCCGCAACTTCGTGGAAGTCTGCCGGCGGTGGGTGACAATCGTTGGGCCGGAGACGGCGGAGCTGGTCCGGCCGCTTGGGCACCGCCGCCGGGACCTGATCCTTGGCGCGGACGATCCGGTGGTCATGCAGGAGATGCATTTCGCGGCCCCGGAAATTTTATCGCTGGTCAATGCCGCCCTGGGGCAGGAAGCCTTTGACAGGGTGCGGTTCGATCTGCTAGGAGACCGGGTTTCCTTGGATGCGCTACGGACAGCGCCCCCACGCTTCACCACGCCGCCGACCACGCGCCCGGAGCACCTCGGCGGACTGATTGGGGCGCTTGATCCGACGACGCCCGTAGGGCGATGCTACGCCAAGTATGTTGCATATTTCGAGACCGGGCCGAAGCCGTCGGGCCGGCCCAGCCGGGGCGGCCGCAAGAAGACGGGCCGGGCGGCATAAGACGGCGCGATACAAAAATTTTCGTGGAGGCGATTATGAGCGAAGGTTTGCAGCTTGATCTGAAAAAGCCCTTGGACAAAATGACGGCCAAGGAACTGCGCGAGTTGGTGCTCAAGCAGATTCCGCAGATTACGGGCGCGTCGGGCCTGGGCAAGGACGAACTCCTGGTCCAGATCAAGGAAGTCCTTGGCATCGGCGGCGAGGAGGGCGTGAAGGCCACCCCGTACAAGACCAAGATCCTGTCCATGAAGAGCAAGATGCGTGATCTGCGCACCAAGCGCGCGGAAACCGCCGGTGAAGGCGAGCGCAAGGCGAAAGAGATCCTGCGCCGCAAGATCAACAAGCTGAAGAAGCGGACGCGCCGCCTGGCCAAAGCGTCCTGAATTTGCCGGAGCGGCAAAAAGTTCTTGACGGGTCGGCGAAATCCGCCTATTAGTATCCGCTCTTGAGCTTGAGCCTGCTGGGGGATCGTCTAGCGGCAGGACTACGGACTCTGACTCCGTCAACCTAGGTTCGAATCCTAGTCCCCCAGCCAAGATTAAGAATTCCGTCCCCATCGTCTAGCCTGGTCCAGGACATCGGCCTTTCACGCCGGTAACAGGGGTTCAAATCCCCTTGGGGACGCCAGGAAATTCAGCGGTTTACGTCAAAAGCGTAAGCCGTTTTTTCTTTGGTCCACATCTAGTCCACATCCCGCCCTCTGTTGCTGCGTCAAATCGACCGGCGTCTTGTGATACAACGGGGGGCGTAAAGCCCCCCATTGTTCGTCAGCGTCTGCTGCGGGCTACTCAAGCTCTTTTACCTCCGGAGCATTGCCCCCGTCGTCACGGTCAGTTGGAATGGCCTTGTTTCGAACTGCGTTGACACCACGCCCGATCAGGAGAATTCCACGCCCCTTGTTGTAGGTGAAGTTGTCACTGCCTGCTGATGCCATCTCCAGCAAGGACTTGGACAACTCCATTTCGAATTGATTTTTTGAAGACACGTTCATAATAGCCTCCACGGTTAAAGGTTTACGGAAATGCTCATCCTTGGGCTTCGACGGCCGGCTTGATCGGCGTCACCTTTCCTGGTCCACGGTTGCCCATGACCGCCTCCATGGCCTCCTGAGTCTGCTTAAGGCCAAGGCTTTGCAGGTATTTGGTCGTCGTCTGGGGCGACTTGTGGCGCAGCACCGCCTGGATGACGGCCACCGGCTGTCCCTCGCGGTACATGATGCTGGCGGTCAGGTGGCGGATCGCGTGGAAGCCAAACTCACGGACGCCGGCCTTTTTGCAGAGGCGTTCCATGAGATGCTGCCGGTTGGTGAAGGGCAGGCCCAGGTACTGCTTGCAAAACGGCGTCTCGTCGAGGTTGACGAAGACGAACTCTGACTTGATCGGGCGGTGTTCCCACCAAGCCAGGAGGATTTGCTTGAGCCGGCCAACCATGGGAACGGGGTCGGCCTCCAGGTCACCGCCAGCGCGCTTTCGTGTCCACAGCGTCACGGTGTTGCCGGCAAAGTCGATGTCCGACCACTTCAGTCGGAAGATTTCACCCCGCCGGGCGGCCAGGAATAAGAACGTCAGCAGCATGACACGATCCTGTCCCTCAGCGACCCCGTCGACCGCCCAGAAGTCGTCTTCCGGGGGCACATATCTGGGCTGCCGCTGCTCCGGGAAACGGTCAACGACCTGGAACGGACAGGGGCCGTCCGGGAAGCCGGGCATGTACTTCTTGCCCCAGCCCCAGGCCGTGACCAGCACCTTGCGTTCCTTGTTGGCGGCGTAGCCGGAGCGGTTCCGGTTTTGGTCGCTCAGGAATTTCATGGCGTCGGCCACCTGGATGTCCGCGATCTCGGTGTCTCGGCCAAACCGTTTGATGGTCCGGGTCATCACGGCCAGTTTCTCCACGTAGGTCTGACGACTCTGCCGCTCCTTGACAAAATCCAAGAATGAATTCGACAAGTTAAGCAAGGTCGGCGAGTCCGTGACGGTCGGCTCCGGCGTCTTGAGTGCTTTCCGTTGGGCCTCCTCCCAACGTTCGGCGGCACGACGGCTCTTTTCCGACCCGTCCGGGTACTGTTTTTCCTTGCGATTTCCGTTGACGGTCACGACTGCCCGCCACCGGGGCGGGTTGAATTTCTTCACGAGTGTTGGCATGGAGAGCCTCCTTCACGCGGTTCTCGAAAAACCGGATTTTTCCTGGGGCGATCTCGACACCACCCCAGCGAGTGTAGTATTTGCGGACGGTATTGGTGCATACGCCAAGGATGCGGGCGAGCTCCTGTGGCGTGAGCGGGTTGCCAAGATTTTCAGCAAGTAGCATGGCGAGCCTCCGGGGAACTATATCGGCCTTGTCCCACTTTGGGTTTGCCACACCCGAGAAAAAAAGCAATTGTACATCGAAAAATTCTTCTCTGTCGTATTTTTACTACGCTTATTTGCCTCGTTTCTTGCTCAGTCATTCTCCTTCGTTTTTTTTGCGTGTAGAGTTACTGAATCAACGATGGTGTCGAAACTCCCGAGGTCGGTGACGAAAAAAGGGGGCTTTGGCCCCCTTGGCTTACAAGGTATTCATGAGCACCTGCTCCACCTCCTCGTCCTGGATGCCGAGATATCGGCGGGTGACGGATGGGCTGGAATGGTTCAGCCGCTTGGCCAGAACCTCCCAGGAGACGCCGAATTCACGGCGCTGGTGGTAGGTCCAGGTCTTGCGCAGAGTATGCGCTCCAAAGTTTCCTTTGAGGTTGATGGCGGCGGCCCAGGCCTTCACCTTCTTGGTGACGGACAGGGTTGTCAGGGGCGAGTTCGCCGTCTTGCGGCTTTTGAACAGGTAGTGCCTGTCCTCGGGCTGGGCGATGGCGAGGTACTCCTCCAGGACTGCCAGAATCTCCTTGTTTGCGATGAGCACGTTTGGCTTGCCGGTCTTCTTCTCCTGGATGGAGATGCGGTCACCGAGCTTCAGTCCGCGCATTTCAGAGACATGGAGAGCCAGCAGGTCCTGGACCCGCAAGCCGGAGTTGACGCCCATGACAAACAGGAGCTTGTCCCTCGGGCTGTCGACCAAAAGTCTCTTGATGCTTCGCACATGGCGCAAGTCGGTAATGGGCTGGACCTTCATGGCTTCAACCTCCTGGAAAGCATGTTTTTCTTGGGGAAAGGATCAAACCGATCTTTGAAAATAGCACTGGGAGCTTGGCCGGCGGCACAAACCCAGGTATCTCGTTGAAGCTTAAAGCCTTTTGGGAAAATCCTGGGTCAATGCCGCTTCTTGGTTAGAAAGCGGCTTTGGAAATGGCATCATTTGTATCGGGCTCGCCGGCGGCGGGATGCCCCGAAAGAGAGAAGGGGCCAAGCCTTACGGCCGGACCCCTCGGTTGTGGGTTATCCTCGGGTGAGGACAATGCGGTCTTCCTCGATCTGGATTTGAAAGAGGTCGCCTTCGCGTACCTCCTGGCCGGCGATGATGATGCCGCGCAGGTTAAGCGTCACCCTCCCCTTGGGGTTTACCTTGGGAAGGTTGTTGCCCCGCAGGAAGAGGCCTTCAATGTCGTAGAAGGTCTTGTCCTCTGCCATGAGTCGCAGTAAATGCTTTCGCAAGGTTTGCTTGTGCAGGATGCCAACACGTTCCATCATGGAGTCTGCCGAGAGGTTCTCGGAGATGCACTGACGCAGTAGGCCTGGTTGATACCGAGATTCGATTCTTGTGGATTCAGTCTCGGTGGTTTCGGGCTTCTTTGCCATGGTGAACTCCTTTTGTAGTTGTTTTGTATTAAATATCTGTAATTACGGCATAATTCTGTCAAAATGCGCATAAATAATGCGTTTTTCATGTAAAATCAGCTGTTTGGACCATGTGTCAGCGAACTTATTCTCCCTGAAAAAGCGGCTTTGGGCCGGAACTGCGATTTCCGGGGCTTTTGGGTCTGGGGGATAGAAAACCCCGGGGAAGCCCCCAAAACCCCAGGGATGGGGGGTATAGGGGGCTCCGGGGGCTTGGGAAGGGCGTCCCCAAAATGGATCCGGGAAGAGGGCACCCCCAAAAGGGAGCCTGGCCCTCGCTATTATTTTGGAAATGGTGACCGCTGCCCTGTACAGGAGAATACCCCGCCCATAGGACCAGCCGAGTTAATCGTCGCCCGGCAGCATGATGGTCATGACCGGTTCACCGTGATCACCAGGACCGACGACGGCGATGGTCCGAACACGTTCGTGGCGACCGGGTGCCATCAGGAAAAGGACGTCAAGTTCGAGGTAATCCGTAGCGGATTTGCCGAGGATGGCCGTTCGAAGGACCATGAAGAGATCGTGGAGCCGCCCGGAACTGCTTTGCCCCTCGCCTTCCAGGCCAGCCGGCGGTTGGATGTAAGAATGGAAAAGGTTGTCGGTAACGACGGTGTGGAATTTGAATCCGGCTTCCTTCGCCTGGGTGGTCACGTCGATTAAAACGCCGTCTTCAATGGCCTGGGCACGGCTGTAGGAATAGATCAGATTGAATTCGTCCATGTTGGCATCCTCCAGTATTTAAAGGGTAAATACGGGGAGAATACCCTGGCTTGGCCGAAGTGGTCACGGTCCCTGACGCCGGCGCGGCTACGAAAAAAGAAAAAGGGATTGCTCCAGCCGAAGCCGGAGAATCCCTGTAGAAACAGTCCCAGCCACATTGCCGAGGCCCCAGTAGGAGCGACGGCGATGAGGCCTTACGATAGGCCAGGACTGTTGCCAGTTCCGACCCCCGTTTGCCACTGGACAGGCGGTTTTCCCGCATCCAGCGACGCCGGAGTGACGCATTTGAGGTGTACTTTTCTGGTGAAAGCACTAAAGATGGTATATTTTCCGCGAGTGCGGAGATTTTTGAACTATTTTTTGACTATATGATTTGGTCAAAAAGTTCGTAATCTGTTTTATTTGTAAGCTTTTAGCACTTCGAAGCGTCACTCCGGTGTATCCCTTACGGATACGCAGCCATCTCGATGTCTCAGGCCCTCACGCCTTTGCGTCTTACTATAAGAGCAAGACAAAGAGACTTCCCTTGGTCATATCGACAGTCACGTCAGCGCCGTCCCGCACCTAATCGCCGCATACGTCAGGGTTCGCACCATTCCCTTCGGTGGCGTCCCTTGAGGCTTGTGAGCCACGGACTTCAAACGGCCGGGTTCTCGTCCGACGTATGGGCCAGCGGTCTAATCCGGTGGAAAACGGGCCAGTGCTTCGGCATCAGCAACTCCCCCGCCCGGATCGCTCCGTGACGAGTACGCACTTCTCCGGCATCCGCGTTCGATGAGGACGACGCAGTGTGATATTCACGGAGAAGGTGAGGTTTTTTTAGCCTTGGTTTTGCTTGGGTAGCAAATCCATCCGAACAACATCGGAACTGGACTGTCGAGACTTCAAGGCACACACGACCAACTTATGGACTGGTATTGCCAAATGTTACAAAATAACTTGTCACGAATTTGTTGAAAATATAGCAAAATATTGTCGTTCATAAATATCTATCGGAAAGTTTGAATATACATAGCATCGAATAGGTCGTTTTTCGACTGTCATGTAAGTAGAGATATGATTTGAATAATGTTTGTGCATCGAAAGTTGCCCCGAACCTGCGGCGTGCTGAACCTACACTCCCGGGGGCCAGGATGCGATCGGCCCTGGGAGGGGTGGAAAAACGGAAAAACGGAAAAAGTTTGAGGAGCAAATTTTTGGGCAGTGTCCTCATCATGATACTCTGCCTCGGCCTACCTCTACATCATTAACGGCGACCAAGGAGCCGTCGACCTGGGACATCGTCGTGGGGGCGACCTCCCCAGAAATCACCTCTGAAATTTCTTTCCGATTTTCCGTTTTTCCGGGGCCACCACGGCGGCGACCCCGGAGGCGCGACAATTAGCGGAAAGACCCCCATCCACCCGCAGGTCCAAACGGAGGCTCGGCCGGCGCAGTGGACTGCTTCAGGCCGAGGCCAGACCAGATCATGTCGCCGATTTTGGCCTTGCGGAAACCGCGCTGGAGCAGCAGGTCTGCGAAGCGTTTTTTGCCCAAGACGAACTCCCCTTCGGCCTCGCAAAACTCGCGGTAGGCCTTGTAGAGGTCCTTGGCCTTGACCTTCTCGCCCAGGCCGAGGACACATTTCTCGTCAAGGAATTCAGCGAGCAGGTCCATTTCGCCCCTGTACTCGGACACGGCCGCCATGACCTCGGCCGGCGGATTAAGCCCTTGGCGCTGCCACTCGCGGCTGCCCTCCAACATCCAGTTTAAGATGCCGGGCGCTTCAGCCTTGAGCTTGCTGGGCAGGTCAGAGTCCTGCTGCTCGGGAGGGATCGTCACTGCGAAAGGTACGAGCTTGATGCGACGCCAGATGCCGTGGTCACCACCTTTGATGATCGGCTTGTGGTTGGAGGCCAGCCAGAGCGTGAACTGCGGGTAAAACTGGAAGAACTCCTTGAACAGAAAGCGGGCCACAATCGGCTCGCCGCCCGTCACCTGCTTGATGACCGCTTCTGCAAGTGGTGTCCCGTACTCGGACTCCACGGCCGTCACGAAACGAGCGCCGACCAGCCGGGCAATATCGTTGCGAACGTTTTGTCCCTTGGTGGCCGTGAAGGTAGTGAAGTCCGCCTGCATGGCGTATTCCCCAAGCACAAAGCGCAAAATCTCGAGGAAGACGCTTTTCCCGTTCGCCCCTGTTCCATAAAGCAGAATCAGACTTTGCTCGCTGACTTCACCGACCAGCGTATACCCGGCGAAGCGCTGGAGGAAGCCGATCAAGGCCTGATTCCCTGCCATGATCGTGACGAGAAATGCCAGCCACAGAGGGCAGGTCGACGTCGGATCGTACGCGACACCGGCCACCTTGGTCAGCATGTCTTCCCGGGCATGCGAACGAAATGTCTGCTGCTTCAGGTCCATGGTCCCATTCGGCAAATTCAGCAGCCAGGGGTCGGCATCGAACATCTCCGGCACGGCAGCCAACGCGGGATGGGATTTGGCCAGAGCCAACATGTTTCCAAGGCTCGCACGGGATTCGCTGCTCAGAGTATGTTCGATGATGTAACCAGCTGTCTTGGGTGGCAGGAGCTGCTTGGCCTGATCGGCCAAATCCCGCAGGGTGGCAATCGCTTTCTGGTAGATGCTACCCACCTTGTCTTCCTGCCAGCGCACGTCGTCAAAAAGAAACCAGAGCTGCCAGACCCAGACATACCGGGTATCAGCAGCGTTTGCTTTCGCGAAGATATCCATGTTGCCGGCGTCGGTCATGTTGAACCCGGCTCCCTGCGCTATGCTGGTCTTGAGGAAGCCCAAGGTGATGGGACTCGATCCATTCGAGAGGTGGGGGCAGGTGGCGCAGTAGGCCGCGGCATTCAGGCTTCCCTGGATGTTAGCGCATGTCCGAGGACCGCCAGCCTGTGCATGACGGATTTTCCCGTCAGTTTCGACGGCCGAATAGCCGGGGTAGGACGAACTCAATGCGTGGGCCTGTTGCTCTCCGTTGACGCACCGGACAACAATGGAAAGTGCGGCGAACCACTCCGGTTCCGGCAGGGTCGCGGCATCATCTCGACAGTGCCGAAGCCACGCGCACCCGTCGATGATGGGCTGAAGCTCTACCGGCGGATACTGGACAAGTTCCTGGCCGCCAGAAGGCCCCGCAGACGGAGTTGTGGGCATCGGCAGAACCGAAGTCGGGATTGGTGGTGTGGCAGGTGGGCAGCATGCGTCGAGATAGTCAACGCGGTACCGCAAGCTGGCGTCATAATGGTCGACCGTCACCATGACAGGCTGACCGGACTTGTGGTTGAAGGTATGGGGCGGGCGCAGGACCCGGGCAAGGTCCGAGGTGGTGTCGACCTTAAAGCCCTGCTGATGGAAAACGTGGGCCACGGCCTGCTGGAAGCGCCGGACCAAATCTTGTCCATGCTGTCGTTCGTCGTCCGTGGTGAAAACCAGGGGTGCGTCGAGCCACCAATGCGCGTGGTAGCCGCCGCCGCTGTCCATGATGACCGTGGGAATGACGGGAAGCCCTTTCAGGATGCCGAGGGCCTGTTCCTTCGTCGGGAGATTCTCGGTCTTTTCCTTGTGGACCCCTTCCTGGCAGTCGATCTCTATCCAAACCCCGCAGATGGCGGCCGTGTTTGCGCCGGTACCGCGCTTTCCAGGTTCGGGTTTCGTCTTCTGGAGAGCCATGCCCACGTAGACGTCAGTCTGCTGCTGCAACTCGCCGATCTTATAGGCCATGCCGGTGATGTCCGTGGCATGGAACGGGAAAATGCCTTGTGCCTTGGTCCAGAGGACGAACCAGCCATCCGGCGGATGGTCACCAATTTGAAGCGAGTAGTACCCGTAAACGGCCTCGTTGAGAGGCCCTGCCTGACCGTTCATAAAAAACTCCATGTCTGCGGCTTCGGCTGCGCGTTCAGGGCGCAAGCGGAACCAGTTCCCAAAGAAAATCCTCAGCCAACGTGTATTGGCCTGCTTTGCGGGACTACTTGTGAGGATTCAGGGGCTGGTGCAGATAGGAGAGGAGAAAATCGGTACGGTATCAGCTTCGGCGACAGTCTTCGTCCAGTTGGGTCCGGCCCACCTCCTTGCGAAAGTCGTTTCAAGTGAAATTAAATTCGGTGGACAAAAAAGGCAAGCCCAATTTGGCAAATATTGGTCGTCTGCCCGGTCGGAATTGCTGCGCCAAGCTCTCCAGTCGTGTAGCCGTTTCTCTGCCTGTGGTAGCGAGCGGCATAAGTGCACGGCCGGCCGCGAAGGCTATTTGGGAGCCCGTTGACGCCGGCTATTTTTCCCCCATCCCCTGTCGTTTTGGGAAGTGGATGGGGCCTCGGCTCGCATGTTTTTATTTGGTCAATGGCCTTGCCGCCGTGCCTTGTTGTGAAATCAAAAAAGGGGCACCCTCCGGCGAAGAAGGTGCCCCTGGTTACAAGTTTAGTTAATTCGTGCCGGTGCACTCGTGGTAGAGGCGCATCAGGCGTTCAAGTTCAGTTTCGAGGTCCCAGCAGCGGCGGCAGTTTTCGTGGTCTTTCGGAGAACATTTATTCTTTACTGTATCGAGTGCGGCCTGCGTATCGGCGGCGAGTTCGAGGAGCGTTTTCATAAAGTCACCATAGTTTCTAAGTTGTCGGGGGCGGCTTTGGAGGTGGCGCTGGCGAGCCCCGCTCCACATGTCTCGGCCTGAACTAAATCTCAACTTTCATGGCCTCGTAGAGTCTATAAAAGGCGTCGAGGTCATCGATGTCGAAGAGGGCTTCATCCAGCGGAACATCAAGAGTCAAACGAATAGGAGCTCCCTTGCGGATATAGTGCCGCGCAATGTAATGGTGAACGATTTCGGCCAAAACGAACTTCAGACCCATGCCAAAGTCAACCGTTGAAGAGAACTTGGCCTTTTTCATAAGATATTCACGCGATTCCATAACTTCCCCATTGTAAAATGTTAAGGTTGCGGCGCCCGCTGCCAAGACTAAAGCTGGAGGTTGACATCCATCGCGCCGTAGATTTCACCGAAGGCGTCGCCATTACTAACGTCGTAATGCCCAGCATCAATCACTACCGTCATGTTAATGGAGAGGGCTGCGTCAACAGGGAGCTTCATCGCGGCGACATACCCGTGCACAACTTCTGCCAGGGCAAATGCAAGCCCCTGGTTAAAGTCAATTTCTAAAACGTTTTCCTTTCTAGTTGCGTTGGTGGTACACATGATGATGTCTCCTTTTTAAGGTGCTAGAGTTTTTATATCGTTGCCTCTGCCAATCGCGGGCTGGAGCGGCCGTCCCCTGGAGCCTTTTCGTCTTGTTGACCAGCCAGTGGTTCAGGAGGCCTTGCCCATCGCAGGTTTTCTCCCTCGCATTAAGGTCAGGGGGACAAAAATTGTCCCGGCCGGACAAAGGGTAATGTGGCGGGTGGAAAGTGCAGGACGGTGTTTATTTATTTGCATAATATACTAGAATATAAAAATAAAATTTTCTGTCAAAAAAAATTCGCAGGAGAGATTCCGGACGGGTGTCTATTTTTCAACTGCCGTGCCAAGGCCCAGATGGCCATCGGAGAGTAGCGTAGTCTCATCATGGCGGCCCACCTGAAAGGGTGGTTCGGTGAGAGGGAGGTGGCAGTCTTTAAACGATGATAGCTGCCAACCAGCAGCTGGACTGAAAATTCCGAACGAAGTTGGCCTCGCACGAGGTATTGACTCGCGTTGAATTTCATATTTAGCATCTCGCCCCAGAACCCTGAGGTGGCGAACTTGTGCTAGAACATGACCATATCCGCTTGCGCCGGAAGCTTGAATCTGTCCTCGGCGAATTGAATTCTGCCCCTGCGAATCAAGATACCGGTGACGTTTATCTAGAGAGGGCGACTGAGATTGTTGTTGCGATTGAAAATGAAGCTCTGGCTTTCCTTGAATCTTGGCAAGACTTCATCTCCTCCAGCGATGACGATATAAAATGCAAGGAAGAGTGCATCAAATAGTTGAGCAGACTGGTCGCGGACATCGATGGATGGTTTGAAAGCAATAAATATACGTTTGAATATGGTGTTGGCAATTCATTCGAGTTTGATGCTGAAAAAAACGCATGGAATATTACATTTGAAGGCAATAGTATAGGTATAGGTGATAAAAGTGGACTCATTCAGCTTGCTACGGTAATAATTAACCCAGGTCGGCGGGTAGACTTGAGACACTTGTCCAACAATGCTATGAAGCCTAATGGGTTCGGAGGGGTTGATGATCTCAACAAAGAGAGTATTTTAGATTTAGCAAAAAGCGGCGATGGATTTTCAATAGACGAATCGAAATCGAGGGGTTTTGAAAACATACCGCATGGCAATGATATTGTTGCGGCATACAAGGCGTTGACCCAACAAATCGAAAATATTGAGGAAAGTGGCCTCGAATTTTTTGAAAAATACGGGAAGATTGAGGGTATGTTAGAAAAGTTCGCAAAGTATGTCGGCAAAAAGAATATTTCACTTGAAAAGTTCAGAGATGAGTACTTCTTGAAAAACATCTTGGAAGAAAATAAAAAGAAAAATATTAGAAGCAGTGATGCCTCGATAGTCAGTGCAGAAGCAGTAGAAAAGGCAATAAGACGATGTGTCAAGATGCTTCAAGAAAGGCTGCCCCTTCTTGGTAATTATTTAGCTAAGAGTATTAAATTCAGATTTGGCACTGCCTGTTATGAAAACACTGACGGCAAAACGTGGAAAATCAAATTTTAACTTGAGCAACAGCACTGGAGTGAACTGGTGCCTTGCTCATGAGCGTTCCTGCGGGCATTGTTTGTACTGGCGGTGGAGAGTCTTTCGGCATTGGCGGGGGTGATGCAGATTGCCACGCACATATTTCAGCGTTATTTCGTATGAAATAAGTGCGTTACAGTCGAAACCAGTGGTCGGCGAAGGTGGCAAATGAGTATGCTGGGCCGATCCCGACCTCAGGACCGGCGTGTCTCGGCCGTCAATCTTTCTAGAGCGGCATCAAGCTTGACTCGAAAGCTCCGGGCAAGTTCCAAACCGATTTCCGAGCAGAGCCGAGCCGTCTCGCCGCCCTCGTCAACGGATAAATGGCTACAAATATGGAACAAGTTTTCCACGGGACGGAAGGCGTTCACAATCGCATCCTTCAACTCGAGTAACTGGTCATCTCCCAAGTCCATTTGGCGGCCTCCTGGTGGCATTGAGGAATTTGCCAGAAGGATATCCTGGGCCAGGGGGCTGGTCACGGGTAAAAGGGGAAAGATTATTGTTGCTGGAATCAGGCGGCCCACTGCGCCGTGGAGCACCACCTGCTGGAGGACCACCGTGTGGAGGCATGCCCCTAATCCTGGCAAGATGATCCACCTCGAACAACCTCAATCGCATCATCAACCCCAAGTGTCATTGACCGCCCTAATGGAGCCAGCGATGTTCACCCCTAATGGAGCCACCTTGGGTGGCGATTCCGGGGTTCGGACGCATCGAAAAGTTAGGTGTTTTCCTCCGCACCGGCAATGAGGTTTTTGAGCGCCGCTTCCTCTCGGGAGCTTCGATAGCTCCTTCCTTCAAGAATGACCTTGTAGGCTCCATGCCTAATCCGGTCCAAGGTCGCCGCCCCCAGCAGTTTATTGTTGAAAGCCTCCCCCCATTCGGCGAAGTCCAGGTTGCTGGTGATGACCGTTGCGCAGCGCTCATAGCGCTCGGCGATCAGGTCGTGAAAATCCTCATCCTCAGAGGATTTAAAGGGTTTCAAACCGAAGTCGTCGATGATGAGCAGGTCCGTCTTGGCCAGGGTGGACAATTTTCTGTCATAGGTGTTGGTCGCCTTAGCCGCTTGGAGCATCCCCAGGAGCTTGCCGATAGGCGTAAAGAGCACCTCGTAGCCGTTTCTGGCGGCGGCATGGCCAAGGGCCTGGGCGGTATGGCTCTTGCCAGTGCCGCAGGGACCGACGATGAGCACCGGGGCCTTTTCCTCCAGAAAGCGGCAGGTGGCCAAGTCCAGGATCAGCGCCTTATTGACGGACGGATTGTAGCTGAAGTCGAAGCTTTCCAAGGTCTTTTCGCTGCGAAAACCGGCACGGCGGACACGCAGTGAGAACTTCTTCTGTTCCCGGCGGGCCACCTCGTCCTGGATCAGCATGGCCAGGAACTCCACGTGTGACAGGCCGTCCTCGATGGCTTGTTTGTTGCGGACCTCCATGGAATCCAGGATGCCGGAGAGACGGAGTTGCTTGAGCGCGGGTTCGAGCGCTGGCATAGGGTTCATGAGTTCCTCCTCTTCATTGTAGTATTCCTCGCAATTCACGGCAATATTTCGACTTTCCTCTGTAGACCTCTTTCACCTCCTCATGGAAAACGGGACGCGGCAGGACATCCAGGCCTTTTTCCAGGATACGTTTGACGGTGTTGTAGCGGGGATCGTGATGGTCCATGGCGCGGCGGCAGGCGGCTTCCAGGCGTTTAGCTCCATACTTCTTCTTGAGCTGGAGTGTTCCTTGGGCGGCCCGGAGATTGTCCAGGACCTTGTGGGCAAACAGCGCGTCGATGCATTCCCGACAGGCCAGGCCGACCTTCTCAGCCTGGGCCAGACACCATTGCGGATCGTGCATGATGTAGGCTTGGGCTTCAGGCGGCTGATGCTCCTGGACAGTGGCTTTGCTCCCCGGCCGTGACAGCCGAGAGTGGATGGCGACCAGTTCGTTGTCGTGGAAGATCTGGACGGTTGTTTCCGTGGCGCGCAGCCACAGGGTTTGACGCACCAGACGGTGCGGAGCGGAGTAGTAGCAGCGGCGGAACTCAACGTGGCAGTTGCCGTGCAGCTTCACCTTGGCCCAGACGGCCAGCTCCAACGGCACGTCCGGCAGAGGGCGTAGAATGTGCTTTTCCGTCTCGGCAAACAGCGCCAAGGGTTGCTCCTTGGTGGTCCCATGGATGCGGTTGCCAGCTATTCCCATGACCCAGTCTCGCAACTGCTCATTGGCATCCCGCAGGCTGCGGAAGTCACGTAACGGCATGAAGTTGTTCTTGATATACTTGACGCCGGATTCCACTCGGCCTTTTTTCTGTGGATCGCGTGGTGGGCAAGGTGAAACCAGAAAGTCGCAACCCTCGGCGAAGGCGGCATAGGATCGCTGCACCTCGGGATCGTGGTAGCAGGCCTTGGTGATGGCGCATTTGGGATTGTCGATGATGACCCTGGCCGGGACGCCGCCGAAAAACTCGAAGGCCCGGCGGTGACAGCCAAGCCAAGTCTCGATCTTTTGGTCACGCACGATCTCCGCGTACTGATGTCGGCTCCAAGCCAGTGTCATCACGAAGAAATGCGTCTTGATAACTTCACCCGTAAAAGCGTCAGTAATCTCGGGGCCGGCACCAAAATCCACCTGCACCGCATCGCCTGGAGCAAAATCCAGCATCACAGTAGCCACCGGAGTGACTTCCTTTATCTTGGCGATGAAGCGCCTGACGCTGGAATACGCGCCCGTGAAACCGTACTTGCGAATCAGGGCTTGGTGAATAGTACAGCCGGCGATGCCCTGTTTGACCCAGTCCCGGACGTCGTCTTGGAAGGGGATGATGCTGGATGTGGACGGCTGATTCGTTGCCCGGCCTGCAAAGAACGATGACAAGGCCGCGTCAGTGGGTAAGGACGCCGCAGGATTGAGCCAGCCCTGCGACTCGGCGGTCAGACGGACGTGGGCCAGTTTTCTGCGCCCCATCAGTCCGGTCTTTGTGATCTGCCTGTCGGACTCGCCAAGGCGCATCCGAACAAGGGCATGACGATACTCGTACATCTCGAACCTCCGATTGGACATCCCGCGCTCCTCCCCTTTGTGAATCGGGGAAGGAGTACGCGGCGTCTCGAAGGTCCGAAACCCGGTCGCCTACAGCTGAATTGGCTCCATTAGGTGATCACGGAATGGCTCCATTGCCTGATCATCAAATGGCTCCATTAGGCGAGCACTCCGTGGCTCCATTAGGTGATCATCAAATGGACTCATTGGGGCGGTCGCCGACAAATGACGCATCGGACGGTTGCCCGCTGTCCAGGCTTCATGAGAAAAAGCACGTCGAACTCAACGCGATCCTGAGACAAGCCTTTCCTGGCAGCGACCATGGACAGCGCCAGGAGGTCATGGAGCCTGCCTTCCATTGACTGTCCCTCTCCCCCGAGTCCACTGGGCGGAATGACGTACTGCTGAAACAAATTGTCGCCAATTGCGACAGGCAGCTTAAATCCACACTCTTTCGCTTCGGTGGTGACGTCGATCAGGACGCCGTCCTCAATGGCTTGGGCGCGAGTATAGCTGAATATGATGGGCCAAGATTCATCGCTCATGAATTATTCCTCATGGATTTTGTCGGGAGTCGATGGTCAGCAACTAGGAAGGGCCAAAGTCTAGTTATCTGCTTGGGGACGAAAGCACTTCAGCGACATAATCACCCTGTCAATGGTCTTCTTTGAGAAGTCTTCTTCGAGAACTGACCGCATATCTGAAAATCTTATGAGACTTGAGTTTGGACTTGCTGTCCGTATTGCCATGACAACTCGGTTAATCGTCGTATAAGATAAGTCGTCAGCCAAAGCAGCTCTGAAGTTCGTGACCGCAATAGATTCAGCTTGTGGTGAAATCGTAGTCATTACTCCTGCCTCGTGTTGAAGATTCCTTGGGGCCAGGGGTCAGGATACCCTTGCCCAAGCGGGCTGGTCACGGGAGGAGTACGAAAACTGTTTGCGCAGGATCCTGCGCATTTGGTTCAGGATGAATCTATCCGGGGGGAGGACAGGTCTGACCCTGGTGAATGTCTTGGACAAATAGCCTGGGGAACCACGTCAGCCCTTGTAAACCTGTCAGGGCCAGGGTACTTAGAAACGGTAGTAAGTCATATAGATCGCGACATAAAAAGTCGGGATTGTGAACCTTCCAAGACAGCTTGGGGAGCAACGCCGACAAGACGGCGCTTACCCAGCCAAGGACGACATGTTCGAGCAGACGTTTAAAAACATCGACGACGTGCTCTGGAAAGAAGCCGGGTGCTCGTCGGAGCTGGATTATACCGAGCAGTCCTCGTGGATGCTCTTCCTGAGATATCTTGATGACCTGGAAGCTGAACGTGCCATGGAAGCAGAGCTTCTTGGTAAAGACTACTCCTACATCATCGACGAGGCGCATCGCTGGTCCAAGTGGGCCGCCCCCAAGAAGCAGGATGGCAGCTTCGACCACGATAACGCCCTGACTGGCGACGACCTCATTGCCTATGTCAATGACGTGTTGTTCCCCTACCTCAGGGGATTCAAGCAGCGGGCCTCCTCGCCGGACACCATCGAATACAAGATCGGCGAGATTTTCGGTGAGATAAAAAGCAAGTTCCAGAGTGGCTACTCCTTGCGGGATGCCTTGGAACTGGTGGATCAGCTTCACTTTCGCTCCCAGAAGGAGAAGCACGAGCTTTCCCACCTGTACGAAGCCAAGATCAAGAACATGGGGAACGCCGGGAGAAACGGCGGCGAGTACTATACGCCCCGTCCTCTTATCCGGGCCATGGTCAGGGTCATCAAGCCCAAGATCGGTGAGACCATTTACGACGGAGCATGTGGGTCGGCGGGATTTTTGTGCGAAGCGTTTGACTACTTGCGCTATGGGCCGGACGGGAAAGAGAGTGAGAACGGGAATGGATCGACTTTAACGGTGGATCAGCTTCGTGCGCTCCAGACTTCCACCTTCTTCGGGAAGGAAAAGAAGAGCCTCGCTTACGTCATCGCCATCATGAATATGATCCTGCACGGGATCGAAGCCCCCAACATCATCCACACGAACACCCTGGCGGAAAATCTCGCCGATGTGCAGGAGAAGGACCGCTACGACATCATCCTGGCCAATCCGCCCTTTGGTGGCAAGGAGCGTGGGGAGATTCAGCAGAACTTCCCGATAAAGACCGGTGAGACCGCCTTTCTCTTTCTCCAGCATTTTATCAAGTACCTGAAGGCGGGCGGCAGAGCGGCGGTGGTCATCAAGAACACCTTTCTGTCCAATTCGGACAATGCTTCTCGAGCCTTACGTCAGGAATTGCTCCAAAGCTGCAACCTGTTCACCATCCTGGACTGTCCCGGCGGCACGTTCCTCGGGGCGGGAGTGAAGACGGTAGTGCTCTTCTTTCAGAAGGGAGCGTCGACGCGGAAGGTCTGGTATTACACGCTCGATCCCGGCAGAAAGATGGGCAAGACCACTGCCCTCAATGACGACGACTTGGCAGAGTTCGTGAGCTTGCAAGCGACCTTTGCGGATTCCGAGAAGTCCTGGATCATGGACGTGAAGGACATTGACAGGGCGACGTTTGACCTCTCGGTGAAGAACCCCAATGCTCCCGAGGAAGCTCCCCTGCGCGATCCCGTAGAAATTCTGGACGAGATTGCCGCGCTGGATGCGGAGAGCGCCGAATTGTTGGGTTCCATTCGTACGCTTCTCGGAGCGACGCAAGGAGGCTGAGCCATGTCGGATGACATTCGGTGGAAACAGCGCTTCAACAACTTCCTGAAGGCGCTCCAGACACTGACCAACGCTGTCAAGCTGGCCGAGGAGCGGGAGCTTTCCACGTTGGAAGCGCAGGGAGTGATCCAGTCCTTCGAATTTACTCATGAACTGGCCTGGAATGTCTTGAAGGACTACCTCGAATATCAAGGGGTCAGCGATATCATCGGTTCAAGGGGCGCTGTCCGCGAGGCGTTTAAGAATGGTCTGCTTGAAGACGGCGAGACGTGGATGACGATGATCAAGGACAGGAACCTCTCGTCCCACACCTACGATCTGGAAAGAGCCCAGGAGATCGTCGAGAGAATCCTTGACGAGCACCACCCTGCTTTTCTGAAGATGGCCAAAAAATTCAATGCGTTCTACGAACAATCCGAGAGTGAATAATGCGCTACGGGCTCACTGAGCAAACGATTCAGCAGATAAATTCCGTCTTTGAAAAGCATCCTGTTGTAAAGCAGGCAGTGCTGTATGGTTCGCGGGCAAAAGGTAACTATAAGCCCGGTTCGGATATCGACCTGAGCTTGTTTGGAGAGGACATCTCCCAGAGGGAGGTGAATCAGATTCTTGACGAGCTTGATGCGCTTGATCTGCCCTATACGATTGATATGACGGTATTTAGGGATATTACTCACGCCAAATTTCGCGACCACATTGCTCGTGTTGGTGTTGTCTTCTACCAGCGGGGAATCCTCGGTCACTCTGAATGTACCAATGAAGATCGTGGACAAGGATCATGTGCAAGTGTTGAAAAATGTCAAAACGATCCTGTTGATCAATGTTGGAACACCAAAGGTATTGGGGAAGTGGCCGATATTTTTGATGGCCCTCATGCTACTCCAAAAACTGTAGATACAGGACCTATTTTCCTTGGAATTGGAGCGCTAAACGATGGGATGATTAATCTTCGTGAGACTCGTCATGTCACGGAAAATGATTTCAAAACCTGGACACGCCGCGTAAGACCTCAGGCAGGTGATGTCGTTTTTTCTTACGAAACAAGGCTTGGTCAAGCCGCAATTATCCCTGACAATATTGATTGCTGCCTGGGGCGCAGAATGGGGCTTGTACGATTCAAGACTAATGAAGTTATTCCAAAATTCTTTCTTTATCAGTATATCTCTCCATCTTATAGAAACTTTCTTGATTCAAAGACAATTCGCGGCGCTACGGTGGACAGGATTTCAATAAAAGAATTTCCGTTTTTCCCTATTGCGATCCCATCGATTGAAGAGCAAAAACGCATCGTCTCTATCCTAGACGATGCCTTTGAGTGCATCGACACCGCCATTGCCAACACCGAGAAGAATATTGCGAATGCCAGGGAGTTGTTCGAGAGCTATTTGGATAGAGTCTTTGCGGAGAAAGGCGATGGGTGGGAGGAGAAAAATCTAGAGGATATACTCTCATTTCAGCCGCGAAATGGTTGGTCCCCACCTGCCAGCCATCATTCAGATCGTGGGACTCCAGTCCTTACTCTGTCTTCGGTGACAGGATTTCAATTTAAAAAAGAAGCGTTAAAGTATACTTCTGCCCAGGTAAACCCTAAGGCACATTATTGGGTAGAAAACGGCGACCTCCTTATGACAAGGAGCAATACACCTGAGCTTGTTGGACACGTTGCAGTCTGCGATGGAGTCAGCGCCAACACGATTTATCCTGATTTGATAATGAAAATGAAGGTAGATAAACATATCGCATTGACTGAATTTGTCTATTTTCAATTAAGATCGAGCAAGCTTCGCAACATAATAAAAGATGGCGCTACTGGGGCTAACCCAACGATGAAAAAAGTAAAGAAGTCGACAGTGCAGAATCTTCCTCTTGCCATGCCTGCTTTGCCAGTACAACAAGCCATAGTAGACAACCTTAGAAATCTAAATGAAACCTCACGGTTGCTTGTGAAAAAGTGTGTCTCAAAAGTTAAAGCCCTTACCAGACTCAAACAATCCCTCCTCCAAAAAGCCTTCTCTGGCGAACTCCCCATGGACTTCAACCCGGACGCCTTGGAGCACTGATGTCCTCCACCATATCCCATGACCTGAACGAAGCGGAAACCCGTGCGGAGCTGATTGATCCAGTCCTTGCGGTTGCGGGATGGGGTATTGTCGAAGGAAGCCGGATCAGGCGGGAAAAGATCACCAACGGTCGGCTCATCGGTGGTGGCAAGCGCAGCAAGCAAGACATTGCCGATTACGTGCTGGTGTTCCATGGGCAGAAGCTCGCCGTTATCGAAGCCAAGCGGGTGGGACTGAAAGACACGGAAGGGGTGGGGCAGGCAAAACGCTATGCGACCATGCTGCAAGCCCGGTTCGCCTACTCCACCAACGGGAAGGGCATTTACCAGATAGACATGCACACCGGGGCCGAAGGCTATGTCAGCTCTTACCCTACCCCGGACCAGCTCTGGCAATCTACCTTTGCCCAAAAGAATACGTGGCGGGATCGGTTCGCAGCCATTCCCTTCGAGGATAAAGGCGGAAGCTGGGAAGCAAGATACTACCAGCACAATGCCATCAACCAAGCCCTGGAAGCCATAGCGGCAGGTAGGGATCGCATCCTCCTTACCCTCGCCACCGGAACAGGCAAAACCTTCATCGCCTTCCAACTCGCCTGGAAGCTCTTCCAAAGTCGCTGGAACCTCAAGGACTGGAAAGGCGGGGGAGAACCCAGCCGCAGACCTCGAATCCTGTTCCTGGCGGATCGAAACATCCTCGCCAGCCAAGCATACAATGCTTTCTCGGCATTTCCCGAAGACGCCTTGGTCCGCATCTCCCCTGACGCGATTCGCAAGAAAGGGATGGTTCCCAAGAATGGCAGCATCTTCTTCACGATCTTCCAGACCTTCATGGCGGGTCGGGACGCGGCAGGCAATCCAGCCCCGAACTTTGGGGATTATCCTCCCGATTTCTTCGATTTTATTGTCATCGACGAGTGTCATCGGGGTGGAGCCAATGACGAAAGTAACTGGCGCGAGATATTGACCTATTTTTCGCCAGCGGTGCAGCTCGGCCTGACGGCGACTCCCAAGCGTAAAGGGAACGTTGATACCTATGCCTACTTCGGCGACCCCGTGTACGTGTACTCACTCAAAGAGGGGATCAACGATGGCTACCTGACTCCGTTTAAGGTCAGGCAAATCGCCACCACCCTGGATGAGTACGTATACACCGCTGACGATAATGTCATTGAAGGGGACATCGAGGAAGGCAGGCGCTACACCGAGAGTGATTTCAATCGGGTCATCGAGATCGCCGAGCGCGAGCGCTACCGGGTCAAACTTTTCATGGACATGATCGACCAGACCCAGAAGACCTTGGTTTTTTGTGCGACCCAGGATCATGCCCTGGCGGTCAGGGATTGCATCAACCAGACCAAGCAGAACAGCGATCCTGATTATTGTATCCGCGTGACCGCCAACGACGGGAGTGAAGGGGAACGCTGGCTGCGGGTCTTTCAGGACAACGACAAGACCATCCCCACCATTCTGACTACTTCCCAGAAACTATCCACCGGGGTTGATGCTCGAAATGTCAGGAATATCGTCCTGATGCGTCCGATCAATTCCATTATTGAGTTCAAGCAGATCGTTGGTCGCGGCACCCGCCTCTTCGAGGGCAAGGACTACTTCACCATTTACGACTTCGTGAAGGCCTATGAGCGTTTCGATGACCCTGAGTGGGACGGCGACCCCATCGAGCCTGAACCTCGTCCGCCGGTCAAGCCACCCAAGGAATGCCCAGTATGCGGCAAGCTCCCATGCGAGTGTGTCCGAGAGCCTGAACCCTGTCCTGAGTGCGGTCGGATTCCGTGCATATGCGGCAAAAGGGTGAAGACGAAGATCAAGCTGGCGGATGGCAAAGAGCGGATGATCCAGCACATGACCGCCACCACCTTCTGGAGTCCTGATGGGAAGCCCCTCTCGGCAGCCCAGTTCATTGAAAGCCTGTACGGGCAACTGCCCGAACTCTTCAAGGACGAGGACGAGTTGCGAGCCATCTGGAGCAAACCAGACACCCGGAAGCGCCTACTTCAAGGTCTTGAGGAGAAAGGCTTCGGGGGTGAACAGCTCGCAGAGGTCAGTAAGATGATTGATGCCGAGGACAGCGACCTGTTCGACGTTCTCGCCTACATCGCTTTCACCCTTGCTCCCATAAGTCGTGCTGACCGTGTCGAGAACAGAAAAGATCACATCTTCTCGAAGTATTCATCCAAGGAACAGCAATTCCTGGCTTTTGTCCTTGACCATTACGTGGCCCTAGGGGTTAGTGAGCTGGACCGGGAAAAGTTGCCTGGGTTTATTGAATTGAAATACCATTCGATGAGTGATGCAGTGGCGGAGCTGGGGAGTGTGGCTGGGATACGAGATGTTTTTGTGGGGTTTCAGAAAAACCTTTACGTGCGGTATAAGTAATGATCAGAGGTCCAATGTTGTAACATGCAAGTTTAAATCGTAACCAAGGCATGCACTATTTTGCATAGTGAACCGCTGACAAAAAAATCAGCATATCATACATGACTAAATAAAAGGCTCAACAATGTATGTTAATATAAAAAACTATGTTCACAGACTTCATGGGGTCAACGTGCTTGACACAGTAGTTGAAGCTGTTGCCAATTCCCTTCATGCTGGCGCAACAAACATTTCAATCGCCATTGGCTACCAAGATGGGACAGACTCCAAGAAATATATTCGTTCTATTGAAGTGTCAGACAATGGAGCTGGGTTTCACATCGAGAACCAGGGTTCATTCAATGAATTCATGTCCGACTACAAGTTGAAAATTGGAGGTCGAGGCGTAGGTAGATTTGCCTATCTCAAGGTGTTTTCAATCGTAAAATACGAGAGCACTTACAAGGGCGACGATGAATTTACGGATGTTGGCTTTATTTTTGATGAAAAATTTGAAGCATCATATTTTCGAATATCAAAAAGCATGCGAAAATCTACGGGGACAAAACTAATCCTGTCTGGTATAAAGAAAAAATTTGACACGACAAAGCAAGCAGCGAGATCGTCCCAAGATGTTAAAGCTTATCTTCTAGAGAAACTTCTCATTGAGTTTTCAATGAATAATTCATTCGCCATAGACATTGTATCTAAAGACTTTGACAAAGAAACAATTTGCAACAGAGACATACCGGAATTTGAAGAGTCAAAATTCAAAATATCACGAGAGGAAATTACAAAAGAAAAGATGCTCATCAGGGCTGACGAAGAATTTTTAATAAAATATTTTTTCAAAAAAATGTGCCAACAAAATCATATTTTTGTACAGAGCGTCGCACGGTAAAAGAGACTGGAATAAAAGTTCATCTAGACGATGAAATTGGTGCTGTTTTTTTAGTGTTCAGCCCGTATCTAGACAAGTACGTCAATGATTTTAGGACAAGCTATGAAATACCAAGAGACAATATTGTTACCGCCGATATAATCACTCAATCCCTTCAAGGACAAATCTCGGATATTATTAAAGCCGTTTGCCCTGAAATAAATAAAAAGAACGAAGACATTTTGTCTGAACTAGAAAAGAAATATCCCTATCTAAAGAGATATCTTTCTACGGAAGGGTGCGTCGGCCTAGTTGATGACATAGACATTGTAACCAAAGCCATAAATTCTAGAAAAAAAGCCAAGGAGTACAATATTTCGAGACAAGAATACCTTGAAAAAAAATACCACAAAAGGCTGCTTGAGCAGAACATAGACTCTTCACTTATTGAGGAGTTTATTGGTCACATTGAAGATACGAACGAAATTAATAAAGAAAATTTAGTTGAATTTGTCTGGTACTCTGACACGATTCTCAAGTTTTTACTTCACTTTGTCGACAACAACCTGTGCAACGAAAGCGTTATTCACAATATTCTTATAAAAAAGAACGATGACTATTTCAGGGGGGAGAATGTCGTTCAATCCGAACAAAACAACATGTGGATTTTTGGCCACCAGTTTATGGGGTACGACTACATCGCTAGCGACAAAATGATAACATCAATACTCGGCGCTCTTGATCAGGAAGTAGTCAAGGACACTTTCGGAGATAAAAAGCCAGACATTTTCATGGTTATGCCAAGGGAGGATGCCAATTTTGTTTCTGACGTGGTCCTTTTTGAGCTTAAAAAAATTGGCGTTAGCTTTTTTGACAAGACGAAGGGAATTACTCAGATTGAAACATACGCATCAGCCCTAAGAAAAAATATAGAATCAATCAACATAACTTGGGGTTTTTTGGTAATTGATTTTGACAGACAAATCGAAGAACATCTTTCGGACAATGGATTCGACAAGGTTTACACAGAAAATGGGTTTGCATATTCACGCTATTATGGCCCACGAAAGTTGCTTTTGACGGTGCTAGACGTGAAAGCCTTGTTGTCTATGGCAAAAAAACGAAACGAAATCTTTATTGAGATTATGAACGGGGCATCCCCGACGCGATGTCGCTCGGCAAGTGAAATCCATAAACCGAAGGTAGATGGGTAAATTAGATGCCTAATAAAATCATACCCTCCGGAGAGAAGGTGTTTGAAAAAGTGTTTAAGTCGGCTCGTCCACTCTTACTCCGTCAATATAGACTCTTGGAAATGTTTACGGACCAAGCAATTGACTATAAATCTCTTCAGTAAATTAGCGTCTGCTGTGCTAAAGTACGCCCAACGCCTGGAATTGTTCAGTGCCCTTAGCAAAAGGATATGCGATGAACTTCCGAGACAATATAACAAAGATAAAGAACGCAGCAAAGTCAGCCAAAGACACTGTTGTTGATTTTGTATCTGAAGAAGTTGTAGATTTTGAGATTGGTTTGGACGATACGCAAAAAAAGAAAAGGCAGTTGAAACAATGGGTAGTAGCAGCTGGGACTGCCTGCGTTTCAATTGTTGCAACTGTCATGACAAAGGGCGGGTACGATTCAACTACTTCTAGGGCAGCCGACGACAGACGATCTAAAAATTTAAAAAATGCATATCTGAATCATCGCAATAAGCATAGTCATCCCAAGAAGAAAATTGAGTCCAGGAGTGCAATAAATTCTAAAGACACGTCTCTTGACAACCTCATTAGAGCTTCTTCAACAATTGAAAGTATCCTTGAAAACAAAGGTGGCACTGGGCGAGGCCTTCATGAAAAAGCATCAAGTGTTGAAGATAAGATTTCAGATGGATCTGTTAATTCCATACGTTTTATAGCATCCGTTAGAAATAAACTTGTTCATGAAGGTCCAGATACTGTCACGCCGGAAATCAAACGTGATTACCTTAGCGCATGTGATAGAGTCCTGAAAGACATTAAATCATCTTAATAGCAAATCTGGTTAGCTTGCTGTACATTGCAATAAGAAAGCGTTCCCTTGCGGGGAAGATGAGGGAAGTGATCACACTGGAATTGGGTAGGCTCCTAAAACCAAGTGAAACCATTTGCGCAGGATGCTGCGCATTCGGTTCAGCTTCATCGCTTAATCCAAACCAGATGGTTTTGCTTCGTCGAGATTACAGAACTATTTGGGGAGGGATACGTGCTCAGTGTTCCCCCGTGCGAAGTCCACACGAGGTCCACACCACGCCATGAACACAGCACCTTTCTTGACCGTGGTGAATGGAAAAAATCAAAGTATATTGGGGTGTTTGGTAAAGTGTTTGAGTCTGCTCTGCCACTTTCACGCCGGTAACAGGGGTTCAAATCCCCTTGGGGACGCCAAAGAATTGCAAGGCGTCAAGGTCCCGCGAGAGTGGGGTCTTGGCGCCTTTCTCTTTTTCGGTCCTTCCGGATTTTCCGTGGGTACCCGGGTTCAGGCCTGTCTAGGATAGAGGTCCAGGCCGCCGCAGAAGAAGTAGATAGCGGTCTTGAAGTGCTCCCGATTGCGGTACCCGCACGCCCTGCGCTTGATGGCCATGATCTTGCTGTTGAGTCCCTCGGCCGCGCCGTTGGTGATCCGATGCCGGCAAAAGGTCAGGATGTTGTCCAGATGCCGAGAGAGCATCTCCCCGACCTTGCGCATCGGGGGCAAGTCTGACTTCCTCACCCAGGTCAGCCAGCGTTTCATGAACCGCTTTGCCCAGCCGACGCTGAGGTAGTTCCACAATCCGGCCAGGCTTTCTTTCATCGCCCAGGCCTTGGCCACCTTCAGGTTCGTGGCCTTCAGGGCTTCCAAGGTCGGTCGGTGCTTGTCCGGCAGATTCTCTTCCCGGTAAAGCCAGATGTACTTGGTGCCCTTGAGGCGTTCGTCTTCCTGGCGGAGCAGTTCGCGATGTTCCTGCCGGCGGACCTTGTCCACGGCCTGGCCCACGTGCTGCATGATGTGAAAGCGGTCATGGACGATCTTGTGCGCCGCATCGGGCACGTGCTTGATCGTGGCCTTGAAGTACGGTTCCCACATGTCCATGGCCACGGCCCGGATGCGCTCGAGTTGCTGCGCCGTGAACTGCCGGTAATAGTCCTCGAGGCTCTCGGTCTTGCGATCCTGGGCCACAAACTCCACTGTTCCGCCAAGCAGGTCGCAGACCACGGTCATGTAGTCGTGACCTTTGCGGAAGGCCTTCTCATCGATACCAAGATAGCGTGCGGGGGTGGTCTTCTTCCTGGTTTGCCCTCGCCGGACGGCTCGATCCATGACGTTCCAGGCCTCATCCCAGCTGATCCGCATGAGCCGGCAGGTGCCGGACACGGTGGCGCACTCGCGCAACACATCGATGATCAAGCGCTCCATGAGCAAGGTAAAACGCCCTTTAGCCTCGGCCCAAGGCACTCTCACCTGAAGCACGCCGTGCTCGGGGCACTCGACGCGCGGAATCCGGGCATGAAGGAAGGTCTTGAACTGGCAGGTGTCGAGGTGACGCCATACCCGAGGCTCGGCATGATCCCGACAAGCCAGTTCGCGACCACAGGTCGGACAGCGCCAGCGGACACCGGCAACATGATCAACATGGACGTCCACCCGGCCTCCCGCCGTGTCCAACTCGACGTCGGCAACAAACCACGGGTCACTCAGCCCCAGAATCCGAGAATACAGGTCCGTGTCCTTCATGGTCACCCTCCCGGGGCGGACCATATCCGGTCACCTACCCACGGAAAAGTCGGAAGGACCCTTTCTTTTTCCCGCCTTTCCTGGAGCCCGTGGACGTGCTGCCGCAGCACCCTGCGGGCTTTTTTCCGTTGCCTCACCCTTGCCTCAACCCTTGCAAAGGCCGCTCCGCGTTTACGGGCCGGCCTTCCGGGGCGGTCTCAACCGTGACCCCGTGCCGCAGTCGTCTGGGGATCTCGGCCCGTTGCAGTCCCAAAGGACTGTCGAGGTTGACCTTGCTTGGCTTGCCAAAACATATTGACAAATTCGCCTAAACGAATACTTGAGGAGTCATGAACGAGCTTGCTGAAGGATTGAAGGCGTTGGCTGACCCGACCCGGCTGCGCTTGCTCAATCTGCTCCGGAACGGGGAATTGTGCGTGTGCGATTTGACGGCGTCGCTTGAACTGCCACAACCAAAAGTGTCAAGGCATTTGAGCTACTTGAAAAAAGAACGATGGGTTTGTGGGAGGCGCGTCGGCAAATGGATGTATTACAAACTCTCCATCCCCCGACATCCCATCCTCATCCGGGTGATGGAAGCATTGCACGAAAATCTTGGCAGCCACGAAATCGCCATCGCAGATGAGGCAAGGCTCCGTAAATACCTGAAGACTAAAACGGGTACCCACTGCGGATAGCCGTCTCCCAGGAGGATCGTCATGAGCGAGAGCGTTGTAAAAAAGCTGTCCTTTCTTGATCGCTTCCTGACCGTGTGGATTTTCGCGGCCATGTTCGTTGGCGTGGGGGTGGGGTATTTGTATCCTGGAACGAAAGACATCATCAATACCTTCCAGGTAGGGACAACCAACATCCCCATAGCCCTGGGACTCATTTTGATGATGTACCCGCCGCTGGCAAAGGTGAAGTACGAGCAGCTGGGGCAGGTGTTTCGCAACGGAAAAGTGCTTGCTCTTTCTCTGGTACAGAACTGGATCATCGGTCCGGTGCTGATGTTCTTTCTGGCTATTGCCTTTCTCTCGGGGCATCACGAATACATGGTCGGCTTGGTTCTCATCGGGCTGGCCCGCTGCATCGCCATGGTCATCGTCTGGAACGATCTGGCCCAGGGCGACCGGGAATACTGCGCCGGGCTGGTGGCTTTCAACTCCATTTTTCAGGTCCTTTTCTTTTCGGTCTACGCCTATTTCTTTATCACAGTGCTGCCCCGAGTGTTTGGCCTTGAAGGCGTTGTGGTCAACATCTCCATGGGACAGATCGCCGAAAGTGTTTTTATCTATCTTGGCATACCGTTTCTTGCCGGCCTGATCACGCGGTTTGTCGGACTCAAAATGAAGGGCGAACACTGGTATGAAACCGTCTTCGTTCCGAAAATCAGCCCGCTGACCCTCGTTTTTCTGCTTTTTACCATCCTGGTGATGTTCTCGCTCAAGGGTGAATACATCGTGCAGTTGCCGCTTGACGTTGTGCGCATCGCCATACCCCTTGGCATCTATTTTTTGCTCATGTTTCTGGCCTCGTTTTATCTCTCGGCCAAGGCCGGAGCGACGTATGAACAGTCGACGACGCTCAGTTTTACCGCCGCATCCAACAATTTTGAGCTGGCCATTGCCGTGGCCATTGCGGTTTTCGGCATCGATTCCGGTGAGGCCTTTGCCGCCGTGATAGGCCCCCTTGTGGAGGTCCCGGTACTGATCGCGCTTGTGAATGTCGCTCTGTTTTTCCGGCGCAAGTACTTTCCGTATGCGGTGGAAACGCCGACCGGCGTCTGTCATGTCGCCTGTCCGCCTTCGCGGTAACAGGAAACGCATGCTCCTTTCGGCTGGAGACGCTACGACTCTGTTTTAAGCGGCTTTTGGGCTTGAGAGAATTCGGCCGTTGTACTTCATGAAAGTGCTTTTCAGCGAGGCGCATAATGACAAGTATTGACAGCACATCCAATGATCTCGCGCAGCGAGACCATCCGTCGCGACTCTTTGTCGAGGTGACGTCCAGATGCAATCTTCGTTGCGCCATGTGCGTGAAGCAATCTGGAGCTGCCAAGTCAATGGACGGCGACATGCTTCCAGAAACGTTCAATGCGTTAGCGCCAGAATGTAAGTATCTTCAAGCCCTGGTTCTCAATGGCATAGGTGAACCGCTACTGCATCCGCTGCTCGAAGAATTCATTCGAACGGGCAAACGCTTGATGCCTGCCCAAAGCTGGGTAGGTTTTCAAACCAACGGGCACCTGCTCAATACGGCTCGTTGTTCCTCGCTCCTTGCGGCCGGGCTGGACAGAATCTTTCTTTCCGTGGACTCGACTTCTCCGGAGCTTTTCAAGGCCGTCCGGAATGGAGGCAGCCTGGGGCATGTCGAACGTGCGTTGGCTGCTTTGGCTCAAGCGAAAAAAGAACACCCGGGGAACACGTTGGAGGTCGGCGCGGAGTTTGTTGTCATGCGCGATAACATCGCTGAGCTTCCTGCGATCATTGCATGGCTTGCTAAGCGTGGCGTAAGCAGGCTGGTCGTATCCCATATTTTGCCTTTTAGTGCTACCGTAGCGAATCAGACGGTCTTTGGCATCAATACAAGTTCGGCGAAATATTTTTACAAGGCTTGGTCTGACAAAGCACGGCAAGAGGGAATAGATGTTGCTCGATACTTCAACGTTCTCTGGAAGTATCACAAGACGCCGCAAGACCTGAGGTTGGTGAGCTTTGTCCGGCAGATGGTGTCCCAGGCGCTTGAAAACGATATCCCTTTGCATGTTGCAAATCTGATCGGTGGCGATGATGTTGGTCCTGTCGAGACAGTATTCCGTAAGGCAGAGGCCGTTGCTTCTGCTGTTGGCCTCCAGCTTGTTCTGCCGGCGGTCAGGCCAGTCAGCGGGCGCGCCTGTTTGGGAGTCAAACAAGGAGGTGCGTTTATTGCGTGGGATGGCAAGGTTTCTCCGTGCCATTTTCTCTGGCGAAGCTTCAACTGCTATTTTTATGGGCGAGAGAAGCAAGTCGCCCATAAAGTATTCGGAGACTTATCCAAGGATTCGTTGTCTTGGATATGGAACAGCTCAAAATATAAATCATTTCATTCTGATGTCATGCGAAAAAGATACCCGCATTGCCCCGGCTGCAATGTGTATCCATGCGAAGATATCAATAGCATCGATTTTGAAAATGATTGTTACGGTGAAACAGTTCCTTGTGGAGATTGCTTGTGGAGCATGGGACTCCTCCAGTGTATGGGACAGGAAGATGAACATGGAGAGTTCGACGATTGCTGCGATGCTGCGCAGCGCATCGACAAATTTGAACAGACTGTCCACTTGGGTATTTCTGGCCTGGTATAATTTAACAGCATGGTCATTCTGTTGCCAAAACAAGAGGGAACGGCATTTTCTGAACCAAAATATCAGAATGCCTTTCCGCTTGAGTGACAACCCAATCCGTTCCCCGCTACGAGACGGTGCTTGACAAGGGTTCATTTTTGGCTATTTTGCCAAATTAAAAAACAAGTGCGCAATGGAGCGTCGATGCCCAGTAGTTTTTTGTGCTGATATTTTGCTATTTGGCAAAACATACAAGCATTGTCAAGATTGCCTCGCAGGGGAGGTCGTCTTGCCAAACACTGGAGAGAAACCCATGTCCGAGAAAAAAAGCTGCTGCTGTTCCGCCGCCCCCAAACTCTTGTTCGCCTGCTCCGGCGGGGCTGACGTCGGGGCCTTGGCCGATCAAGTTGCCAGGAAACTCACGGCGGATGGCGTGGCCAAGATGTTCTGTCTGGCCGGCATCGGCGGTCGGGTCAGCGGCATCCTCAAGACCACGGAAGCAGCGTCCAAGATCGTGGCCATCGACGGCTGCCCCCTCAACTGCGCCCGCAAGTCGCTGGAAGAGGCCGGATTCACCGACTTCGGCCATGTGCAGTTGGCCGATCTGGGTTTTAAAAAAGGGGAAAGCCCCGTGACCGAGGAGCGGGTGTTGACGGCGGCCATGGCCGTGGCCCCGCATTTCGCCAATCTGTCCTGACCGCTTTTCCACGAAAGGCCTGCGCGAATCTGGTGGACTGCTCCGTCAGTCCGGCCGCGGAAGCGGCAATCGAGGAGATGTTTGTATGGAACCCCTTGAATTGAAGACCTGTTGTACCAAAGAAGCCGTGGCCCAAGGCCCGCGTCCGCGCGACGGGAAGCTTGTCCGCTATCTCTTGCTGCTCGCGCCGGCCCTGGCCGTCTGGTGGGTGGTGTACGGCATGCTGCCCGGATTTTCCCGGCTGCTGACCTACGATGTCCTGGGGATCGCCCAGGGAAGCCATCTTGGCGACGCCGTCGAATTCTTGCTCTACGACACGCCCAAGGTGCTCATGCTGCTGACCCTGGTGGTCTTTGGCGTGGGGGTCATCCGCACTTTTTTCACGCCCGAACGCACGCGGCGAATTCTGGCCGGCAGGCGGGAATCCGCCGGCAACGTCATGGCTGCCTTGCTTGGCATCGTCACGCCGTTTTGTTCCTGCTCGGCCGTGCCGCTGTTCATCGGCTTCGTCACGGCCGGCGTGCCCATGGGGGTGACGTTTTCCTTTCTGATCTCTGCCCCGATGGTCAATGAAATTGCCCTGGTCCTGCTCTACGGCCTGCTCGGCTGGAAGGTGGCGGCCCTCTATCTCGGCACCGGGTTGGCCGTGGCCATTGTCGCGGGCTGGGTGCTCGGCAAGCTCAATCTGGAGCCCTACATCGAAGATTGGGTCATGAAGATCCGGACCGATCCCTCGGTGCTTCCCCCGGACGATCAGACCTGGGTAGACCGCCTCGAAGCCGGATTCCATGCCGTCACGGACATCGTCGGCAAGGTCTGGCTGTACGTCGTGATCGGCATTGCCGTGGGCGCGGGCATCCACGGCTACGTGCCGGAAGGCTTCATGGCCTCGATCATGGGCAAGGGCGCCTGGTGGTCGGTGCCGGCGGCCGTCCTGGTCGGCATCCCCATGTATTCCAACGCGGCGGGAATCGTGCCGGTGGTCGAGGCGCTCCTTGGCAAGGGCGCGGCCCTGGGCACGGTTCTGGCGTTCATGATGGCGGTGATCGCCCTGTCCCTGCCCGAGATGATCATTTTGCGTAAAGTGCTCAAGCCCCGCTTGATCGTTGTCTTCGCCGGGGTCGTCGGGGTGGGCATTTTGCTGGTGGGGTATCTTTTCAACGCCATCGTCTAACGGGTTGGGTTGATCGAAAATTGCCAACATTGGAGGAATATTATGGAAATCAAGGTTCTTGGTCCCGGATGCGCCAAATGCAAGGAAGCCGAAAAAGTAGTCCTGGAGGCGGTCAAGGAATCCGGAGTTGACGCCACCGTGGAAAAAATTGCGGATTTCCAGCAGATCGCCGGCTTTGGCGTCTTTTCGACCCCGGCCGTCGTCATTGATGGCGAGGTCAAAGTGGTGGGCAAAGTGCCCTCCAAAGCTGACGTCCTTTCCTGGCTCAAGTAGGCGGCAGGCCCAAAAAAACCACAGCAGGAGCGGGCCTTCTCCTCTTTGGTTCGCGTGGTCATCTTGCCGCCTGCGGCTAGCCCCGGGGCGTTTGGTTCTTCGCATAGGTACGGAGGAAGAGCACCCATGCACGATCAAATTTATTGGCTATGAAAAGTCTCTATGTAGAGCGCGAAAGTATGATATGGCGAGATAAGATGTCTACAAAATAGACATGAAGACGATTCCGAGTGTATAGTAATTCTTCAGATGCTGCGCGATAAAGGGGGTGTATTCGACAAGACACTGAAAATATAAGTTAAAAAATGTGGCATAATTCCTGCTTGTTACACCGAATATTTCAATAGAGGAACGTCATGAAACATACCGCACTGTGTTTTGCTCTCGTCTTTGTGCTTGGTGCCGGGGTTTGCTTCGCCGCCTCGCCTGTTCCTGAGGTCCCGGTCAAGGGCATGGTGACCATGGTGGATATCGGAGCCAAGGCCTGTATCCCGTGCAAAATGATGATGCCCGTCATGGAGGAAGTGGAAAAAGAATATAAGGGGAAAGCGGCGATCATTTTTATCGATGTATGGGAAAACAAGGATCAGGGAGCTAAATTTGGATTGAAGGTAATTCCGACGCAAATATTTTACGATAAAGAGGGAAAGGAAACGTACCGCCACGAAGGATTTCTGGACAAAGCGCCGATCAGCGAAAGGTTGGATAAATTATTGGCCCAGTAAGGAGAGCGTGGCATGCTGGACCAACTGTTTTTGACCATCAATACCTGGATGACCGGCAGCCTCATCGTTGCCGCAGTGGGCTGTTTCCTCTGGGGGGTGGTGAGTGTTCTTTTCAGCCCCTGCCACCTGGCTTCCATCCCCTTGATCGTTGGCTATGTCGCCGGACAAGGCAGAATCATCCATGGTCGGGAGGCGGCGCGCTATGCCGTCGCCTTTACCGCCGGCCTGTTTGTGACCATCGCAGTCATCGGGATTCTCTGTACGCTCCTTGGAAGAATGCTTGGTGATATCGGGCCATACTGGACAATCCTCGTCGGCGCCGTGCTGATTTGGGTGGCCCTGGACATGATGGGGGTCGCCAAGTGCTCGGTCTCCGGCGGCATGATGGGCAAGCTCAAGGTCAAGGGGGTTGGGGGAGCGTTTCTCCTCGGCTTGGCCTACGGCGTCCTGTCCGGTTCGTGCACCTTCGGGTTCATCGCTCCCATCCTGGCCATCATCACCATTCAGGAAAAGATCCTCACCGGCGTGGTGCTCATCGTACTGTTCGCTATCGGGCACTGCCTGCCGATCGTGGTGGCCGGCAGCTCCACGGCCCTGGTCCAGCGCTGGCTGGACAACGGAGCCATGCGTCACGGGGGAACCTGGTTCCGAAAAACCGCCGGGGCAATGATCGCGCTTCTCGGAATCTACTTCCTTGCCAGGCCGTTTCTGGCCGCTTAAGGTTGCCAACAGTCTGAATAGGGATTTAAGGAAGGGACATGCCATAAGTCCATGATTGGCTCGGCCATCTTGTTTCCCAGCACTGCTTGCAGTTGACTGACATCATGCCGATTGGTTCCGGCAACGACGACCGAGAACGGGACGCCACGCCCGTCTCCAGAGATATGGCGCTTTGTTCCTTTTTTCCCCCCGATCCGTGGGATTCCTTAATGTTCCGGGAAAGAGCTGTTGGCGCTTTTGGCCAAGAATGAGGCAGTTCTTATTGATAGCCGATTCCCAGAGGGGCCACAGGCCTGGGGGACGGAATTCGCAATGAAAATCAGCTTGAGCCGGCCAACCATGGGAACGGGATCGGCCTCCAAGTCGCCGTCGGCGCGCTTCCTCGTCCACAGCGTCACGGTGTTCCGGCTGGCTATTGCTTCGGGAGAAGGCGGGTCCCATCACAGGCGATCGGAGCACCGTTGCCTTTATGCGATGGCCTGGCGAAAGGGGCAGGTCTGCGCCTCGGCCCGGCCACGGACGGGCTGGAGGTTCGGCGGGCCGGGCCATAGCCCTGGCCCAATATGATTGCCGAGGTGACAGCCATGGACGGGCTGGGGGTTCGGCTGGCGGGGCGGGGTGGTTTCAGGATCTTGGCGGGGCAGGGCTCGTTTTCAAGGAAGGCGGCCGAAGCCGCCTTCCTTGCTGGCGGGGCCGGTCCGCTCAGTCGGCTTTCAGCGTTTCGACCAGACGCGTCAGGTTTTGTGCCTGATGCGCCAGCTCTTCGACGGAACCGGCGGCCCGAGCCATGGCATCGGCCGTTTCTTCCGAAATCCGGTTGATATCGTCCACGGCCCGGTTGATCTGTTCGCTTGCCGCAGATTGTTCCTCCGAGGCCGTGGCGATGGAGCGCACCTGGTCGGCGGAATTTTCGACGATGGACACGATTTCCCCAAGCACCGCGCCCGAATGGCTCGCCAGTTCCGTGGCCCGGTCCACGGCCCGCGCCGCACCTTCCACGCCCTCGATGCTGGAACGTGCCCCGGCCTGAATCGCTCGGACGGCATTGCCCACCTCGCCGGTCGCGTTCATGGTCTTTTCCGCTAATTTCCGCACCTCATCGGCGACGACCGCGAATCCGCGCCCGGCTTCGCCGGCCCGGGCCGCCTCGATGGCGGCGTTCAAGGCGAGCAGGTTCGTCTGGTCGGCGATGTCGGAAATCACGCCGATGATATTGCCGATTCCATCGGCCTGCTTGCCGAGTTCGTCCATGTTGGCCCGCAGCGTGGCGGCCCGTTCCTGCACGCCGTTGATGGCCGCCACCACTTGGCGCACCACGTCCGCTCCGTCCTTGGCCTTGTCCCGGGCCACTCCGGCCCCTTGCGCGGCCTCGGAAGCATTCTTCGCCACCTCGAGCACGGTCGCGTTCATCTGCTCCATGGCCGTGGCCGTTTCACCGGCATGCTGGCGTTGGAGGTCCGCCCCCTCCTTGGACTGCTCGACCTGCAGGGAGAGGTCCTGCGCAGCCTGGGCCACGGCCCGGGCCACGTCTTCGACGCGGTCCGCTGCATCGAGCTTCCCCTGGCGCTGGGCCTCGGCGGCCTGGCGGCGCGCTTGCTCGGCGTCGGCAACCGCGGCCCGGGCCCGGGCCGCTTCGGCGCCCGCCTCCTTGGTCTTCTCTTCGGCCTGGGCGATCATCTCCTTGAGATTGGCGACCATGCGCGTCAGGGCCTTGGCCAGGATGCCGGTCTCGTCGGCCTGGTGGATATCGAGGGTCTGGGAGAAGTCGCCCTCGGCGACCTTGCCGGCAAACGCCGCCGCCTGACGCAAGGGGCGCACGAGCCCGGAGGCGAAGACCCACAGCACGCCAAGGGCCAGGGCCGTGACCCCGAGCCCGACGCCGACCTGCCACAGGGTGTTCTCCCGGTTGAGGTCGGTCAGTTGGGCGTCGAGGCTCCTGCTTTCCGCCAGGACGATGTCGGGATGGACGCGGATGAGCACGGCCCAGGGCCGGCCGCTGCGCCCGAGGCTGATGGGGGCCAGAGCCCGATAGACCCCCGTGGCGGGGCTGACGTCGAGCATCGCCTTGCCGGCCTTGACGTTTTGGGTGACGACCTCCCACTCTGCCGAAATGTTCTTGAGCGGCAGCCCGATGGCCTCCGGATGCTCGCTGCTGGCGACGACCAGGCCGTCATGGCTCACGATGGCCACGTCCCCCTTGCCTCCGTACAGGCTGGTGTCCACCTTTCCCGCCAGATCCTGGAGAAAGTTCAGGCGCAGGTCCGTGCCCGCCAGCCCGAGATATTTGCCGTTTTCCTTGATGGGCGCGTTGAGGGTGGTCAGCCAGTCCCGCTTGCCCTGGATGATGTAAGGCAGCGGGTCGAGGACGATCTCCTTGCCCGTCTCCCGTGAGCCCAGATACCAGGCCCCCTTGCCGACGCCGTTGTCATTGAGCTCCCGGCTTTCGTAGTCCACCAGGGCCTGGCGTGCGATCTTCCCGTTGGCGTCGCGGTTCCAGTAGGGAATGAAGCGGCCGGTGGCATCGTACCCGGCGTCCGTTTTTCCGGCGAACTCCTTGTCCCGCCCATCCAGGGCATCGGGCTCCCAGGCCGAATACGCACCCAGATAGGCCGGGTTGTTCTCCAGCACCTGATGCAAGATGTCGTTGAGGATGTCGCGCGAGGGATTGGGGATGCCGTCCCTGGCGGCCAGGCGGGCCATGTGTTCGCGCACGACCGCGAAAACCTTGGCCATGGTCCGGGCCGTGACCAGATTGTCCTCCAGGGCGCTCTGGATGACCGCCGCCTGGTTGGCTGCAAGCGTCGTCAGGTTCCGCTTGGCCTCTTGTTCGAGGATTGCCCCCACACGCGCCGAGACCAATTTTTGCGTCTTTGTCGTTGAATACAAATTGTAACAGACGAGTGACGCCGCACTCGCCAACAAGCAACTTCCAGCCAGCAGCAAAATTTTTGCCTGGATAGATTTGAGCTGCATATACCCCCCCCTTTAGACAAGACGCTTGCATCAACATAACCGAAACGTGTACACCGCCTGCTCCAATCCATCGAAAAGACCCGGCCACCACAGGAACGACAAGCGCTATTGCGCGCATGCATCACCCCTGTCGCTTCGGGTGATTGTGGATGCTGTAATAATACTCTCATCCTTTCTTCTTCGCAATGCCCCGTTGTCGTTGAGGCCTTGTCTCGAACCGTATTTTGCCAAAGAAAGAACGGCCCATCCGTCTGCGGGTGGGTCGGCTTGTCCGCCGGTCAAAAAGTGGCCCGCACGGGCGAAAGGTCGGAAGCGTCTGGCGTGGCCAGCGGGAGATTTGCCGGTTTCTCTTCCGTCATGCGTGCCACGCGCCGGGGCCCGGGAGTCGTGCACGTGGATACGGGGAGGATGTGCGAAAACCTGGGGCAAGCCGCTGCCCCGGACATTGCTGTCCCTCGTTGCGCCATGGGAGGATCAGGCCAAGCAGCCGGTCGGTTCTGTGCATGGCGGCTTGCCCAGGGGGGCTGCCTGGTCTGGCGGCAGCCGGGGCGTTCGCTGCCCCCGGCTGCCGCCAGGACGGGGCTATGCGCCCGATACGGCGAAGGCCGCGTGGGCGACGATTTCGCCGGCGGGGGCCTGGTCGCCGAAACACACCGCCAGGACATACTGGTCCGGCACGCCCCGGTAGACCAGCCCCGGTACGTTCCCGAACCCGAAGCGGCCGTAGAATCCGGGATCGCCCACCAGGACGATCCCGGCGGCCCCGCTGCCGCGTGCCCGCCGGAGCGACTCGCGGACCAGGGCGGAACCTATGCCCTGGCCCTGGCGGCGCGGCAGGACGCCGACCGGGCCAAGGAGGAGCCAGCCGTCCGGTTCCTCGCCCACGGCCGCGGGCGAAAGCGCAATATGCCCCACGGCCTCCCCGCCGGCTTCCGCCAGCAGGGACAGGGCCAGGGCCCCGGAAGCGCGCAGGCGTTCGACAATATGGTGCTCGGTGGGCTCGGCGCCGGGCGCGTGCATGGGATGCCCCTGGAAGGCGGCGTATTGTATTGGCGAGATGCGCGAAACGTCCTCGGGTCGTTCTTCTCTGATGTGCATGGCGGCACTCCTTGTGCGCGTTGGCGGCGCATGGGCGTCAGGGGACCGGACGGGGGCAAGGCCCGTCCCATGCGACGCGCGTGGTCCGTGATGGCCAGGGAAACGCCAAGGAAGTGGTTGCCGGACAAGAGCGGAGAATGGCCGGCCCGAGGAGGTCGGACCGGATCGGTACGGGCGGGAAAGGCCGCTCCGCAGGGGAAAGACGCCTCCTTCATGCCAGGAGGCGCACGCCTTGGGAGCGTTACCGGCCGCAGCTCTCGCCGGCAACCAGCGCCACAAGATCCAATGTGTGTGTTTGCAAAAAAACCTCTGCTGCAAAAGCGATTGCGTGAGGCCTTCCTACGCAGGGGGCCCCACGGCGTCAAGATCGCGCGGGCTGCCAAGGGCGTGTTCCGGAAGGGCGGCGGCCCGGCCCCGTCGCGGCACCGGCGGCAGGGGGAGAAATTTCGGACAACAAAATCGGACAACAAAAAAGGGCGTCGGCCGATGTGGCCGACGCCCTGGATATTCTGGCTCCCCGGGACGGACTCGAACCGCCAACCTAGTGGTTAACAGCCACCCGCTCTGCCAATTGAGCTACCGGGGAACAGCGAAGCGAAGAAGCGAATTATACTCGTGCGCCCATCCCGTCAAGCGTTTTTTGCGGGAGGCCGGAAAAATCCCTGGCGGCCACGCGTTGACGCGGTCCGCCATTTCTCGTATCGATACGCGCTTGGCCGCTTGGAAAGGCGGCCCAACGCCCCAAGCAACGGAGAATCCCCGTGGGCAGCGACGCGCCACGTCAGAAAGAATACAAGCTCCCGGTCAAGTCCAAGCGGGTGGAGGACTTTCGTCCCCTGCTCGAAAGCCTGGACGCCGGCAACGAACTCAACGAGGTCTTCAAGAACCGCATCGCCAAGGCCGTGCAGCTCCTTGACGACGGCGTTCCGCTCTACCCCAACGACTTCGAGAAGGGCGAGGACATCGGTCCCGTGGCCGCGGGCCACGAACCCCTGGACGAAGAGGCCCTGGCGGCCGTGCCCACGGTCTTCCGCCTGGCCGGACGCATCGTCTCGCTGCGTTCCTTCGGCAAAGTCGCCTTTTTCACCATCCAGGACGCCTCGGGCCGGATCCAGGTCTTTGCCGAGCGGGACAAGCTCGGGACCGAGGCCTACCAGACGTTTAAAAAATTCGACATTGGCGACATCGTCGGGGTCTCGGGGCGGCTTTTCCGCACCAAGACCGGCGAGTTGACGCTCCACGCCGACACCGTCCGCCTGCTGACCAAGTCCATGCGCCCCCTGCCCGAGAAGTTCCATGGCTTAAAAGACGTGGAAACCCGCTACCGGCAGCGCTACGTGGACCTGATCGTGACGCCCAAGGCCGTCGAGATCTTCAAGGCCCGCACCACCATCGTGCGCGAACTGCGGGCGTTTCTGGACACCGCCGGCTTCATGGAGGTCGAGACCCCCATGATGCAGGCCATTCCCGGCGGGGCCACGGCCAAGCCCTTTGTCACGCACCACAATGCCCTGGACATGGGGCTGTTTCTCCGCATCGCGCCCGAACTCTACCTGAAGCGGCTGCTCGTCGGCGGGTTCGAGAAGGTCTATGAGGTCGGCCGCAACTTCAGGAACGAAGGCGTCTCCACCCGGCACAACCCCGAATTCACCATGTGCGAGTTCTACTGGGCCTATGCCCGGTACACCGACCTCATGGACCTGACCGAGCGGCTTTTCAGCCACCTGGCCCGGGCCGTGACCGGCGGCGACGTGGTGACCTACCAGGGCCAGGAGATCAATCTCGGCCTCGGCTGGACCAGGCTCGCCTTCCACGATTCGCTGGAGAAGGTCGGCGGCATCTCCCCGGACGTCTACCGGGACTTCGACGCGGCCAAGGCGCTGGTGGAAAAGAGCGGGGAAAAAGTCCTCAAGGGCGAAAAGCTCGGCAAGGTCCAGGCCAAGCTCTTTGACATCTTCGTCGAGCCAAAGCTCCTCCAGCCGCATTTCATCTACCATTATCCGACCGAGATCTCGCCGCTGTCGCGCCGCAACAGCGAGGACCCGACCATCACCGACCGGTTCGAGCTGTTCATCTGCGGTCGGGAGATGGCCAATGCCTTTTCGGAATTAAACGACCCCGTGGACCAGCGCCTGCGCTTCGAGGACCAGGTCCGCGAGAAGGAAGCCGGCGACGACGAGGCCCACCGCATGGACGACGACTACGTCCGGGCCCTGGAGTACGGCATGCCGCCGGCGGCGGGGGAGGGGATCGGCATCGACCGGCTGGTCATGCTCCTGACCGACCAGGCCTCCATCCGCGAGGTGATCCTGTTTCCGCTGCTTCGGCCCGAAGGCTCCCCCGGTTCATGAGTTTCGAACTTTACATCGCCAAACGCTATCTCCTGGCCCGCCAGAAGCAGGCCTTCATCTCGGTCATCTCGCTGATCTCCATCCTCGGCGTCGGCCTCGGAGTGGCTTCGCTCATTGTCGTGGTCGGGGTGATGAACGGCTTTTCCCTGGAGCTTCGCGACAAGATCCTCGGCATCAACGCCCACATGGTGGCGTCCGTGGCCGGCGGGGCCCTCCACGACTATCGCGAGGACATGAAAAAGGCCGAGGCCGTGCCCGGCGTCCTCGGGGCCACGCCCTTCGTCTACACCGAGGTCATGCTGTCGAGCCCGCGCGGGGTCAAGGGCGTGGTCCTTCGCGGCGTGGACCCGGCTTCGGCCGGCAAGGTCCTGGCCCTGCCGGCCGAGATGACGGCAGGGAAGCTCGAGGACCTGACCGCACCCGGGCTTTTCCCGGGCATCATCGTCGGCCGGGAGTTGGCCGACCGGCTCGGGCTGGCCCTTGGCGACACCCTGAACCTGATGTCCCCGGCCGGCAAGGAATCCGCGGCCGGCTTCTCGCCCAAGGTCAAGACCTTCACCATCTGCGGCCTTTTCAAGACCGGCATGTACGAATACGACTCCACCCTGGCCTACGTCTCCATACCGGCCGCCCAGGAACTGCTGGGCTTCAAGCGCGACATCGTCACGGGCCTGGAACTCAAGGTGGCGGACGTGGACGCCGTGGACACCCTCGCCCCCCTGGTCCGCACGGCCATGGGCGGGCCGCCGGTCTACGTGCGGACCTGGATCGACATGAACGGCAACCTGTTCAAGGCGCTGCACCTGGAAAAGACGGCCATGTTCGTCATCCTGGTCATGATCGTCCTGGTGGGCTCCTTTTCCATCATCACCACGCTGGTCATGCTCGTCATGGAAAAGACCCGGGACATCGCCATCCTCATGTCCATGGGCGCGACAGCCAAAAACATCCGCAACATCTTCATGCTCCAGGGCACCATCATCGGGTTCGTGGGCACGGCGCTCGGCTACGGCCTGGGCCTCGGCGTGGCGCTCTCCCTCGAAAAATACCAGTTCATCAAGATCCCGGGCGACGTCTATCCCATGGACCACCTGCCGGTCCGGCTCGACTGGCCGGATCTGGCCGTGATCGGACTGACCGCCCTGGCCCTTTGTTTCCTGGCCACCCTGTACCCGGCCCGCCAGGCCTCGCGACTGGAACCGGCGGAGGCCCTGCGCCATGACTGATGCCCCGCTCTACGAGCTGACCAAGGTCAGGAAGGCCTACCAGGGCCCGGCCGAGGAGATCGTGGTCTTAAAGGGCCTGGATTTCACCATCAGGGCCGGGGACTCCATGGCCATTCTCGGGGCGTCGGGGTCGGGCAAGTCCTCGCTGCTCCATCTCCTCGGCGCATTGGACCGGCCAAGCAGCGGCACCATCCGGTTCCGCGGCCGGGACCTTGGCGGGCTGGCCCCGCACGAGGCGGCGCGGTTGCGCAATCGGGAAATCGGCTTCGTCTTTCAGTTTCACCATCTGCTGCCGGAGTTTTCGACGGTCGAAAACGTGGCCATGCCGGCCCTGATCGCCGGCGAATCCAAGCGCGAGGCTTTCGAGAAGGCCCGCGCATCTTTGTCGCTTGTGGGGCTTGATGAAAGGGCCGAACACAGGGTAACTACCCTTTCCGGGGGAGAGCGACAGAGGGCGGCCATCGCCCGTGCTGTGCTATTACGGCCAGCCGTCCTTTTGGCCGACGAACCCACCGGCAATCTCGATGAATCCACCGGCGCCCGGGTTGGCGAGGTCCTCGCCCGCCTGAACGCCGAGTTGGGCATGACATTGGTTGTGGTCACCCACAACCATAACCTGGCCGCCCTCATGGGCCGGAGACTGGAGCTGCAGGGTGGAGAACTCTATGCGCGCAACGAAACATTTCGGTCTTAAGGGGCTCCTTCTTGTCGTGTGCCTCCTGCTGGCCGCGGGCCAGGCCATGGCCCAGTCCGGCAAGGTGCTGGTCCTGCCCTTTGAGATCAACGCCGCCGACGCCCTGCAGTCCGTCCAGGCGAGCCTGCCCCGCATTCTGGCCGACAAGCTGAAGGCGGCCGGCGTGTCCGCCACGGCCGAGGGCGGCAAGGCCGTGGCCGGCGCCGACGCCGCCCGCCGGCTCGCCGCCGGGGCCCGGGCCGAATACGTGGTCTTTGGCAGCATCTCCAAGGTCGGCGAGGGCCTCTCCCTCGACGCGCGCGTGGCCAAGGCCGGCGGCGGCGAGCCGGTGGCCGTTTTCGCCTCGGCCAAGAGCGTGGTCGGCCTCGACACCGCGGCCGCCGAGCTGGCCGACAAGATAAGGCCCCAAGTCTCGGCCGTCGGCTCCTCGGACCGGATCGTCGAAGTCGACGTGGAAGGCAACTCCATCCTCGACAAAGAGGTGGTGCTCTTAAAGATCAAGAGCCAGGTCAACCAGAACTACGACCCCAAGGCCGTCAACGACGACGTCAAGAAGCTCTTCGACATGGGCTACTTCGACGACGTCCAGGTCCGCCTGGACAACGCCCCGGGCGGCAAGCGCCTGACGTTCGTGGTCAAGGAAAAGCCGCGCATCCAGGCCATCGGCGTCACCGGCAACGGGGACGTGAAAAAAGACGATGTCCTCGAGGCCATGAGCACCAAGTCCGGCGGGGTCCTGAACCTCAAGGTCCTGGCCGACGACCTGGGCAAGATCCGCGAGCTCTACAGCAAGAAGGGCTACTACAAGACCGAGGTCACCTACGAGCTCGAGCAGACCGACCCGCGCGTGGCCCGGCTCAACATCATCATCAAGGAGCCCAAAAAGCTCTACATCAAGGAAGTCAAGATCGAGGGCGCCAAGCTGATTTCGGCCGGCGACCTGGAGTCCGAGCTGGCCACCTCCACCCGGCACTTCTGGTCCTGGGTCACGGGCTCGGGCGTGCTCAAGGAAGAGATGCTCGAACGCGACGCCGCGGCCATCGAGGCCTACTACGCCAACCGCGGTTTCGTGGACGCCAAGGTGGGCCAGCCCGAGGTCGTCTACGGCGACGACGGCATCACGGTCATCTTCCGGGTGGAAGAGGGCGACCGCTACAAGGTCGGTTCCGTGGCCTTCGGCGGCGACCTGCTCTACGACCAGCCCAAGCTCCTCGAGCGGATCAAGCTCGACGAGCTGTCGGCCAAGGGCGACTACTTCAACCGGTCCGTGGTGCGCGACGACCTGAACGCCCTGGCCGAGCTCTACGCCGACGACGGCTACGCCTTTGCCGAAGCCGACGTGGACATGAAGAAAAACGCCGAGACCAAGGTCATCGACATCGTCTACGTGGTCAACAAGGGCCGCAAGGTCTACGTGCGCCGCGTCTCCATCGAGGGCAACGAAAAGACCCGCGACAACGTGGTGCGCCGCGAAGTCCGCCTGGCCGACGGCGATCTCTTCTCGGGCTCCAAGCTTCGCCGCTCCAACGAGCGCCTGGACAAGCTCGAATACTTCGAGAAGGTCGACATCGAGACCGTGCCCACGGACAATCCGGGCGAAGTCGACATCAAGGTCAAGGTCAAGGACAAGAACACCGGCGCCATCAGCCTCGGCGCCGGCTACTCCACCTCGGACAGCGTGTTCTTCGGCGGCTCGGTGGAAGAGAAGAACCTCTTCGGCAAGGGCTACCACGCCAAGTTCCAGGGCATGTTCAGCGGCAAGTCCAGCCGGGGCATCTTAAGCTTCACCAACCCGCGCGTCTACGACTCCAACCTGGCCGCGGGCGTGGACGTCTACCAGGTCTACCGGGCCTACGACGACTTCAAGAAGTCCACCACCGGCGCCAAGCTCCGGTTCGCCTATCCCCTGGGCGAATACACGGTTCTGTCCTGGGATTACCGCCTGGACCACTACCACATCTACCATACCAACTGGGACGCTTCGAGCGTCATCCAGCAGTCGGCCGGCTGGCACTGGGCCAGTTCCGTGTACGCCGAGATCGACCGCGACACCGTGGACAGCGCCACCAAGCCGACCAAGGGCACGAAGAACACCCTGTCGCTCGAATACGCCGGCGGCGCGGTGGGCGGCGACGACGCCTTCATCAAGCCGGTCTTCACCTCGAACTACTTCCAGCCCCTGCCGCTCGACATGGTCTTCCACTGGCGCGGCCAGGCCGGCGTGCTCTTCCCGAACGCGGGCGGCGACATCCCGGTCTACGAACGCTTCTACCTCGGCGGCATCAACAACGTGCGCGGCTACGAGCTCGACAAGATCTCTCCCCGCGACCCCTGGACCCGTGAGCGTATCGGCGGCAAGGCGGAGTTCTTCACCAACTTCGAAACCATCTTCCCCATCAGCAAGTCCAACGGCCTGCTCGGCGTGGTCTTCTTCGACGCCGGTAACTCCTGGATGGACTACAGCGATGTGGGCTTCGACTTCTACAAGAGTGTCGGTGCCGGCGTGCGCTGGTATTCGCCGCTCGGGCTCATCCGGGTGGAATACGGCTACGGCCTTGATGCCGAACGGCACCACCTGCAGCCGTCGCAGGTCGGCTTCACCATGGGCCAGACCTTCTAGGTCCGGCAGGGAACGCCGGCGCGGACACCCGCGGGGCAGGCATGGAAGGATGACCGGACCGTGGCCGTGCCGCACAGGCGGTCGCGCAACCGGGACGCGGACCGGGAAACAGAGCAAAACAACCGGGGGGCGACGGCCCCCCGAAACACGGAAAGAGCAAGGAGTCGCGTAATGGCCGTAATGGTACGGGTTTTGATTGTGTTGGCCGTTCTGGTCCTGCCGGTGACGGCGTTTGCCCAGGGCAAAATCGGCATCATCAACCTCGATGAGGCCCTGTCCAACTCGAGCGCCGGCAAGGCCGCCCTGACCGGCCTCAAGAGCAAGTTCGAGGCACGCGAAAAGGCCATCGCCGCCCAGGGCGAGGAACTGAAACGCATGCAGGACGAACTGCAGAAAAAGAGCGTGGCCCTGTCCCAGGACGCCATGAAGGCCAAGGCCGCCGATTTCGAAGGCAAGGCCCGCAAGTATCTCGACGACCGCAACAAGCTCCAGCAGGAAGAGCAGCAGGCCCAGCAGGGCGTGCTCCAGCCCCTGCTCAACCGCCTGCAGAAGGTCGTTTCCGACTACGCGACCCAGAATGGCTTCAGCATCATCCTCGAAGCCCGCAGCGTGCCCTACTACGATCCCAAGATGGATGTGACCGCCGCCATCCAGTCCCAGTTCGACAAAGCCAAATAGGGCGTTCGCCAAGCCGTCTTGATGGGCCGGGGCGTTTGTCGTCCCGGCCTTTTTCACATGGAGGACCAGCCATGACCACGACCCCGGGCGCACCCATCGCCATAACCGAGATCTTCGACCTCCTGCCCCACCGCTACCCGTTCCTGTTGGTGGACCGCGTCCTCGAATACGACCCCGGCGTTTCGATCACGGCCCTAAAAAACGTGACCATAAACGAGCCGTTTTTCCAGGGCCACTTCCCGGGCGTGCCGGTCATGCCGGGCATGCTGATCCTCGAAGCCCTGGCCCAGGCCGGCGGCATCCTGGTGTCGAAAAGCCTGGACGGGCCCCTTGGCGACCGGATCTTCATGTTCACGGGGGTGGAGAAGGCCAAGTTCCGCCGGCCGGTGACGCCCGGCGACCAGCTCGTGCTCCGGTGTTTCGACCTCAAGCGCCGGATGACCCTTTGCAAGATGCGGGCCCAGGCTTCGGTCGACGGCAAGGTCGTGGCCGAGGCCGACCTGTCGGCCGCGGTGGTGGACAAGGGCGCGGTCTAGGCCGGCCCGGCCGGTCCGGACGGGCGACCCGGCCCGGCCTCCGGGGGGCCTCCGGGGAGCCGGGGGCGGCCGGAAGCCTTGCGGCGGCCGTCAGGCCGTGGCGCAGGCCGGCCTGGATTCGTGGTCGAGGTAGTCGGACAGGTCCAGGCGGCCGCGCAGGCGATCGCAGTCTTCCTCGATGACCCCGATGTGCCGGTCGAGGAGCGTGACCAGCCGGATGTCGATCCGGCCGGCCTCGGCCTCCTTCCACAGGATGCCAAGGGCCTTTTGCCGGGGCAGGGCCGGCTTGTAGTGCCGGGCCATGGTGATGGCGTCGTAGATGTCCACGATGGCGATGATGCGGCTTTGGAGCAGGATGTCCGCGTCCTTGAGCCCGGCGGGGTAGCCCGAGCCGTCCAGGCGCTCGTGGTGCTGGGAGATGATGTCGAGCAGCCGGCCCATGTTCTCCGGAAACGGGATGTGGCGCAGGATGCGGTGGGATTCGGCCGGGTGGCGCTCGATCTCCCGGCGCTCTTCCGGGGTCAGGTTGCCCCGGGGGATGAGCAGGCAGGTCAATTCTTCTTCGGTCAAAAGGGGGAACGGGGTGCCGGCGATCCGGACCTGGCTCGCCCCGATGGCCGTCACGAAGGCCGCGTCCTCGCGGCTGATGGCGTCGACGGCGTTTATCCGCTCCAGTTCCGCGAAATCGTCCAGCCCGACCTTGGCGTAACGGCTGTCGGCCAAGGCGGCCAGGGCCAGGCGCTGGCCGATGACGGCCATGGTCCCGGCCGGAAGCCGGGTGGCCTTGGTCAGGACCTCCTCGCGGATGCCGATCTTGCCCACGTCGTGGAGCAGTCCCGCATAGAGCAGCTCTTCCAGGTCGGACGGGGTGTAGGCCACGTCCGGGAAAAATTCCGTATCCCGGTGCACCACCTTGGCCAGGGCCACGCCGAGCCTGGCCACGCGCTGGGAGTGGCCGGCGGTGAAGGGGTCCCGGGCGTCGATGGCCGTGGCCAGGGCCTGCATCAGGGAATTAATGAGCGTCTGGAAGCTTTCGAAATGCAGGGCGTTGCCCATGGCGATGCCGGCCACGGTGGCCAGCGTCCCCACGTACTGGAGGTGGCTGGCCTCGAAGCGCACCGAGGACACGCCGCCAAGGGCCAGCATGCCCACGCACCGGTTGGAGGCGAAAAGCGGGGACAGGAGCAGGGAGGTCAGGTCGGCTTCGCCGCGCCACCGGCGGTCCACGGACAGGTCGTTTACGATCTCGCCCTTCTGGGTCCGGGCGATGTCCCAGAAGAGCGTCGATCGGGCGATGTCGGCCAGCCGGCAGCCGGCCACGTCGCCAAAGGCGCACATGGGCACAAACTCGTCCTGGTCCGGGGGGCGCAGAAAGACCATGCCCACCTCGGCCGGCAACTCGCCGTGCCGGTATTCGCCAAGCAGGGCCTGGGCCACGTCGCGGGGGCGCAGGGAACCGTTCAGGCCAAGGGTGGCCCGGTGGAGCAGGGAAATCTCCCGGTATTTGCCGAGGGCTTCGCCGGCCAGGCTGCGGCGGAGCGATTCGCCCTCGATCAGGGCCTCGATGCTGCCCGCGACAAACCGGGCCAGTTCCGGCAGCCGCGCCGCGTCCAAGGCCCCAGACCTGGCCTCGGGGGGGGCGGTGACACTCAGGTAGCCGATCAGGGCGCCGTCCAGGTGCAGGGGTTCGAGGTGGCGGAACGGGGAATCGTCCCCCTCGGGGGCGGATTCGAGGACAGCCACGGTCCAGCCCGAGCCGAGCAGGGCCTCGGCCCGGCCGAGCAGCGGGGCGAGATTTTTTTTCTTGAGCAGCCGGCGCAGGGGAACCATGAAGGATGCGGACGGGCCGAGCCGGAAACTCAGCACTCGAGGTTCAAGAGTTCCCTGGCCACCCGCAGCACCTCGTCCGGGTCGAAGGGCTTGGTCATGTACCGGCTGGCCCCGAGCTCCAGGCCCTGGCGCCGGTCCACTTCCTGGCCCTTGGCCGTCAAGAGGACGATGCCGATGCTCGTTATGGCCGGGTCTTCCTTGACGCGCTGGCAGACCTCGTAGCCGTTGAGTTTGGGCATCATGATGTCCAGAAAGACCACGTCCGGCTTTTGGGACCGGATCAGTTCAAGCCCTTCCTCGCCGTTCTGGGCGGACAGGATCTCCACGCCGCAGTCTTCCTCCAGTTCCTCAAGCGTCTGCTCAAGGAGCATGCGGATATGCACCTCATCATCGACGATGAGAATCTTCCCGGGCATGAACGACTCCTTTGCATGGCGCCAACCAATTTGAATACTAGTGAAAGCCGGCGTGCTTGGCAAGGCGTGCCGGCGGCGGGGCCATCATAAAACCGTACGGGAACGGGGAAATTCCCCCGTCCGGGTTTGGGCCGGTAAGGGGCATGTCAAAAAAAACCAAAAAAATGAGGAGGAAGACGCCGGCTTCGGACCCTGGGGGAGACACGGGAAAGAGCAAAAAATCATGGCCGGTTGGCCAAGGAGCGGCCGGTCGGGCCGGGCTGTCGCGGCACGCCGCGTGCCGCGACGCGTCCGGGGACCCGGCGGAGCCGGGGGGCCGGGCCGGAAGGCCAAGGGGATCAGTGCGTGCCGCAGGAGCCGCCGCAATTGCCGCCGGCCAGGGAGAAATCGAGGCTCGACCGGATGACGAACCCTTCCTCGCCGCAGTCGACCACCAGGGGGGCCGCCTGCTGCAACAGGGCGCGGTTGACCACGAACCGCCAGCCCCGGGCCGAAAAGGCGGCATCGTCGCCAGTCGGTTCGTCCGCGGCCAGTTCCAGGCGCGGGCCGCTGTCGCTCAGAAACGACAGGAAGACGCGCAGGCTCGGCCGGCCGGAAGGGGTGAAAAGGGCGGACAGGGCGATGTCCGCCGCCTCGGTCAGGCTGAAAAGATCGTTTTCCCGGATGTCCATGGCCAAAATCTAAAAGGGCCGGGCCGGCCTGTCAACAAGGGGTTCGCCCGAAAAAAGCGGGCCGGCCAGGGGCCGGCCCGCTTGGAGCTGACGTGTCTTTCGGGAAACGCTCAGGAGGAGCAGCCGCCGCCGCAACCACCGCCGCCACCGCTGCCACACGAACCGCCGCCGCAGGAACCGCCGCCTTCAAGCTTCAGATTCGAGCTCACGGCAAAGCCGTAGTCGGTCATGTCCACGGTGATGGGGCTCGCCAAGGCCAACAGCTCCTTTTCCACCACGACGGTATAGCCGTTGACGTCAAAAACGTCGTCGTTGTCGCGGGCTTCGTCCAGGGCCAGGGTCAGGGAGGGGCCGCAGCAGCCGCCCTTGTTCAGATACACCCGGATAGGGGCCTTGTCTTTATCGGCAAAATAGTTGTCGAGTTCGGCTCGCGCCGTGTCTGTCAATGAAACCATGCGAACCTCCAAACGAGAGATGTCAAAGGGGTAATCACCGGGGTTTGGATTGTCAAATAAGCCTCGTCTATGGATGCGGGGCCAAACTTCCGGTGATTCCCGATGCGATCTCCCGGGAGATCAGCTGGTCGAACAGGAACCGCCGGAACACGAGGAGCCGCAACTGCTGCCGCCACCGAGTTCCAGGCTCGAAGTGACCGAAAATCCCATGTAGGTCATGTCGACCTTGAGGGGCGAGGCCTTCTCAAGCAGGTCTTTTTCTATGACAAACGTGTAGCCGGAAACATCGAGCACCGCATCCGTATCGCGCGACTCATCCAGAGCCAGCGCCAGCCTGGGGCCAGCTCAGCCGCCGGACGAGAGATAAATCCGGATGGGCGTCTTTTCCTTGTCCGCGAAATACCCATCCAGTTGGGTCTTGGCGCTTTCCGTCAATTCAACCATGGTATCCTCCGCAATCAAGCTCTTTCGATGCAACTAAGCATGACCGATCGGAAAGTCAAATGGGTTCCTCCCGGGGCGACGCAGCGTTGCGCCGCCCGGGCATCTGCGGTATCTGCCGGAAAAGCCTGGGGGAATGCGCGTGACAAAATCGAAAAAACTGATGACCGCCGGCGAAGTGCGGCGCACCCTGGACCGGCTGGCCTTCGAGATCATCGAACGCCACGATCCGGCCTGCGGCCTGGCCCTGGTCGGCATCCAGCGGCGGGGGGCGGAACTGGCCGCCCGCCTCAAAGCCCTGCTCGACGCCCGGGGCGGCTGCGACGTGCCGCTCGGCAAGCTCGACATCAACCTGTACCGCGACGATTGGACCAACCGGGACGTGCAGCCCCAGGTCGGGCCGTCGGACATCCCGTTTCCGCTGGCCGGCAAGAACGTGGTCCTGATCGACGACGTCCTCTTCTCGGGCCGCACCATCCGGGCCGCCCTCGAAGCCCTGCTCGACTACGGCCGCCCCAACCGGGTGGAACTGCTTGTCCTGATCGACCGCCGGGGCCACCGGGAACTGCCCATCCAGGCCGACTATTTCGGCAAACGCGTCCACACCGCCCAGGGCGAACACGTGGACGTGGCCGTGGCCGAACTCGACGGCGAAGACGGCGTGCTGCTGGTCGGCTAGGGTTGTGGTCTTCCGAAAAACAGGACGGGATTTTTTTAAATAGTATAATTATTTAAACATGTTGACTTCGCAGTTCGCAAGGGATCACAAGGCGCCCCGGGTGACCCCGCCAGGGAAGGGGGAGCGCCGCCCGGGCCGGCCGCGTCCTGCCGGCTATTTGCGCGAAAAGGCCCAGGCCAGCTTTCGCAGCACGCGCGGGTCCGGGGCGTGGGGATTGTCGCCGGGACGGGGAATGGGCAGGGCGTAGCGGGCGGCGAAGGGCGTCTGCTCCAAGAGCTCGTTTATGGCGTGGGCCAGGAGCACGGGCAGGGCCAGGACGTCGGCGGCGTTGTAGGCCAAGAGCGTTTCGAGCAGGGCCGGATCGCCGCTTCGGGTGTATTCCCGCCACAGGATCACGGCGAAATAGCCGTCGGCCCCGGTCAGGCCGCCACGGTCCACGCCGTAGCGTTCCTCACACTTCTTGAGCCCGCCCTTGACGCCGATGGCGGTCAGGACGTTTCGCAGGTCGATGTGGGCCTTGGGCAGCACGGCGCGCAGGTGGGACCGCAGGACCGGCGCGTCGAAGCAGCGGCCGTTGAAGGTGACCAGCACCTTGCTCTCCAGGATGTCGGTGGCGAAGTCGTGGAGGTTTTGGCCGTGGGCGTAGGTGCGCACGGTATTGTGGCCGTCGTAGAGGGACACGGCCGTGACCTCGTTTTGCGGGGTGCCGTCGGTTTCGATGTCCACGCAGGCCAAGCCGTCGCGGAACTCGAAAAAAAGCCGCCAGGCCTCGGCCGGGGACAGGCGTTCGCCGAACCAGTCGGCGTCGCCGGCAGCCAGCCGCTCCTTGGAAAGCTCCAGCTCCTGCCGCCACATGGGAGCCTTGACGGAACCGAAGGGCGGCGTCTTTGCGTCCAGGAAGTCGTCCCAGGTGAGGATGCCGGCCGCCCAGAGGCGGCGTTCGGTGGTGGGGCCAAGGCCGGGCAGATGCACGAAAGTATGTTTGAGCACGCGAGGGCCTTACCCCTTTTGCGGTCCGGGCTCAACCTCCGTGTGTGACGGCACCAAACCTGCATGGGTTACGGGAGCCGGCGTATTTTGCCGCCGGGCTGATCGCCATTCCAAGGAAGGAGCGCCCATGTTGCGACACACCGACGCCTCGTCCCCGTCGCCCAAGGCGGCATCGCCGGCCAGGCCCGGCCGGGAAACCGTCATTGCGCGGGAAATCTACCGGGCCGGCCCGTTGCGGGACGATTTCGAACGCCTGGCCCACCCCGGCGTGCCCATGGCCGATGCCGACGTGCTGAGTTTCCTGCTCAAGTATTTTTTCGCCTCGCTCTACCCCGGTTCCGAGGACCATGCCGTTCCTTTGACGGAACTGAGCACCCTGCTCGGTCGGTTTTATGACCTGTGGTCCGAGGAAGGGGCCGACGGGGCGGTGCCCCTGGCCGGCAACGGCAGCGCTTTTCCGCTGCGCATGCTGGCCGACCTGCCGCGCACGGCCCACATCTTCCGGTCCGTGGCCAACAGGCCCCTGCCGCCGTCCCAGGTCCAGGACCCGTTCCTCGGGCTCGACCTCGGCACGGGCAGCGGCATCCTGCTGGCTGCGGCCTGGTTCCAGGCCAGGCGCAACGGCGTGTCCGAAACGCACCTCTACGGCATCGAGCGCGACCCGGACGTGGCTGCCCGCACGGACGAGATCTTCCGCTCGCTCGGCATCGGCGAGATCCGGCTGGCCGACGCCCGGCTGCCCGCCGCCTATGCCGGCCTGCCCGACGGACCCATCGCCTTTGTCGGCAACGAGAACGTGGCCGCGCCCACGGCCCGGCTGTCGGCCGAACCGTTTTCCGCCCTGCACGCCACGCTTTTCACCATGTTTTCCAAGCGGCTGCGAAACACCGTCTTTTTCCCGGAAGCCCTGGTCGTCCGCGACCGCGAGGCGGAACTCGACGTGGTGCTGTCCAAAAACAACCGCTTCCAGGTGCCCCGCCACTACCGCAACCTGCGGCTGCGGCCCCGGTCCATCGTCATCGAAGGCCGGCTCACCCGGCTGTGGCAGATCGGCAAGGACTTCAAGCCGTACATCGCCGAAGCCTGGCTCCCGGCCATGCCCGGACGCTGGTAGCCGAGGAAAGACGAATCGGGGCTCCGCCCCGAACCCCGCCAGGGCTCTGCCCTGGACCCGCCGGGGGGAATGATTCCCCCCGGACCCCCTCAAAGGGGGCACCGGCTGAAGCCCGCACATCTCATTCCATGCAGCGATAAAAAAGCCCCGGCGTCACCACCGGGGCTTTTTCTATTTTTCCCATTCAGGGGGTCCGGGGGGATGATCCCCCCCCGGACGCCGGAGGCATCTTTTCTTCTCTTCTTTCTCTCTCTACGCCGTGCAGCGCTTGCAGACGATCTCGGTGCCGATGCCGGAGTTGGTGAAAAACTCCAGGATGATGCAGTTCTCGACCCGGCCGTCGAGGATGTGGGCTTTTTCCACACCCGCGTCCACGGCTTCCATGCAGCAGGTGACCTTGGGGATCATGCCGCCGGTCAGGATGCCGTTTTGCATGGCTTCGGAAGCCTCCTTGATGTCCAGGGACGAGATGAGGGTCCGTTCCTTGTCGAGGACGCCGGGCACGTCGGTCAGGAGCACGAGGCGCTTGGCCCCGAGCGCCGCGGCCATGGCGCCGGCCACGGTGTCGGCGTTGATGTTGTAGGTCTCGCCGGCCTCGTCCACGCCGACGGGCGCGATGACGGGAATAAATCCTTGGGCGAGGAGCGTGGTAATGAGCGAGGTGTTGATGCCGGTCACTTCGCCGACCTTGCCGAGGTCGATGATTTCCGGCGGGGCGTCGCCTTTTTCCAGCACCATTTCGAGCTTTCTGGCGGTAATCAGCCGGCCGTCCTTGCCGGAGAGGCCGACGGCCGTGCCGCCGTTTAAGTTGATCAGGTTGACGATGTTCTTATTCACCTTGCCGACGAGGACCATCTCGACCACATCCATGGTGGCGTCGTCGGTGACGCGAAGGCCCTGGCGGAACTCACTTGTGATGTTGAGCTGCTTGAGCATCCGGCCGATCTGCGGCCCGCCGCCGTGGACGATGACGGGATTGATGCCGATATATTTGAGCAGGATGACGTTCAGGGCGAAACTTTTTTGCAGTTCCTCGTCGACCATGGCGTGGCCGCCGTATTTGATGACCACCGTCTTGCCGAAAAACTGGCGAATGTAGGGCAGGGCCTCCAGCAGCAGCCGCGCCTTGGCGTGTTCCCGATCCATATCTCCCGCTCCCCCCGGTTGCCGGTTGCTATAAGATGTACCGGGACAGGTCCCGGTCCTCGGCCACGTCTTTGAGTTTGTCGCGCACGTAGGCCGGGTCCACGACCACGGCCTGCCCCGACTGGTCCGACGCCTCGAAGGACAGGTCGGAGAGGATCTTCTCCATGATGGTGTAGAGCCGCCTGGCCCCGATGTTCTCGGTCTCCTCGTTGACCTTCCGGGCGAAGTCCGCCACCTCGCGCAGGGCCTCGTCGGTAAAGGTCAGGTCCACGCCCTCGGTGCCGAGCAGGGCCCGGTACTGGACGGTCAGCGCGTTTTGCGGCTCGGTCAGGATGCGATAGAAGTCCTCGGCCGTGAGCGCCCGCAGTTCCACGCGCAGGGGAAACCGGCCCTGCAGTTCCGGCACCAGGTCGGAGGGCTTGGAGAAGTGGAAGGCCCCGGCCGCGATGAAAAGGATGTGGTCGGTTTTCACCATGCCGTGCTTGGTGTTGACCACGCAGCCCTCGACCACGGGGAGCAGGTCCCGCTGCACGCCCTCGCGGGAGACGTCGGGACCCGAGCCGCCGGACTTGTTGCCGCAGATCTTGTCGATTTCGTCGATGAAGATGATGCCGGTCTGTTCCACCCGTTCCTTGGCCGTCTCGGACACCTTGTCCATGTCCACCAGCCGGTCGGACTCCTCCTGCAGAAGGACCTCGTAGGCGTCGCGCACCCGCATGTTGCGGGTCTTTTTGCGCTGGGGGAACATCTTGGAAAACATGTCCTTGAACTGGGAGCCCATCTCCTCCATGCCGGGCATGGACATCATCTCGACCTGGGGCGCGGGCACGGACACTTCCACGGGCACGAGCCGGTCGTCGAGCCTGCCTTCGCGCCAGAGCTTTCTGAGCTTTTCGCGGGTGGAGAGGTTGGCGTCGGACGGTTCGGCCGCAGGGGCCGGCGCTTCCAGGGCGGCCGGCATGGGGATGGGATTGGCCCCGGCCCGCTGAGACTCGGGCAGGAGCAGATCGAGCAGGCGCTCCTCGGCCGCCTTCTCGGCCTTGGCCGCCACCCGGTCGAGTTCCTCCTTGCGCACGAGGTTGACCCCGATCTCCATCAGGTCGCGGACCATGGATTCGACGTCGCGGCCGACGTAGCCGACCTCGGTGAACTTGGTGGCCTCGACCTTGAAAAAGGGCGATCCGGCCAGCTTGGCCAGGCGTCTGGCGATCTCGGTCTTGCCGACGCCGGTGGGGCCGATCATGATGATGTTTTTCGGCGCGATCTCGTCCCGGAGCCCCGGTTCGATCTGCTGGCGGCGCCAGCGGTTGCGCATGGCGATGGCCACCATCCGCTTGGCGTCGTTCTGGCCGATGACGTACTTGTCGAGCTGGGAAACGATTTCACGCGGCGTCATACTGGCGTGCATGCTTACTTACTCCTGGCGATACGCGGCCACGCGTGGGCCGCGATCCGTATTGTCGGCAAGGGCCTGCCTGTTACAGGCCGTCGGCCGGGCGCTCCACGGTCTCGACCACGATGCGGTCGTTGGTGAAGACGCAGATTTCGGCGGCAATGGCCATGGCCCGCTCCACGATCTCCCGGCCGGAAAGGCCCGTGTGGCGCACCAGGGCCCGGGCGGCGGCCAGGGCGTAGGGGCCGCCGGACCCGATGGCCGCCACGCCGTCGTCGGGCTCGATCACGTCGCCGTTGCCGGAGAGGAGCAGGATATTGCCGGCATCGGCCACGAGGAGCATGGCTTCCAGGCGGCGCAGGTACTTGTCCTTGCGCCAGTCCTTGGCCAGCTCCACGCTGGCCCGCACCAGGTTGCCGCCGAATTCCTCCAGCTTGGCCTCGAACCGCTCAAAAAGGGTGAAGGCGTCGGCCGTGGCCCCGGCAAAGCCGATGACCACCTTGTCCTTGTAGATGCGGCGCACCTTGCGCGCGCCGTGCTTCATGGCCACGGACTGGCCAAGCGTCACCTGGCCGTCGCCGGCCATGGCCACGCCCGTGTCCGTCTTCACGGCCAATATGGTCGTTCCACGTAATTCCATGCAATTACCTCCGGTGGAACCGGGGGAGGGAACCCCGGGCCACGCGGCCCGCAGCGAAAGGGGCACCCTTCCCCTGTCGTCCTTCCCCGAGACGCACCTGTCGCGGACGGCTTGCCGTCCGACTGGTTTTCAGGCTTTCAAAGCAAAAAATCGACCCACCTCGCCCCGTCTTCGGGGCGACGGGCCTGTGCGGCCGGCATCGGTCCGGCGACGCACGCCGCCAAGCCGGCGAGCACGCCGGACCGATGCCGGCCGCACCGACGCACCCCCGACCACGACTACCCACCACCCGTTTCCCATGCTCCCGCCCCTTACCCCGCTCAGGGGGTCCGGGGGGGATGATCCCCCCCGGCGGGTCCAGGGCAGCGCCCTGGCGGGGTCTGGGGCTCCGCCCCAGCAGGGTCCGGGGCAGGGCCCCGGCCGCCGGAGGCATTCCGACGACGGGTAAAGCGACCTCAGCTAAATAGTGCTTCCGCCACGGAACGCCAGAGGTCGAAGGCGTTTTTCCCGTGGAGGTAGACGCGGATCTCCCGGACCGGGCCGCTTTCAAGGCCTTGGCCCAGGGTCTCCAAGGCGATGCGGGCGGCCTGGTCCAGGGGATAGCCGTAGGCGCCGGTGGAGATGGCCGGGAAGGAGACGGTGGTGAGATTGGCCTCGGCCGCCCGGGCCAGGGACTGCGCGTAGGCCGAGCGCAGGGCCTCGGCCTCGCCGTCGTTGCCGCCGCGCCAGATGGGGCCGACGGTATGGATGACGTGTCGGGCGGGCAGGTCGAAGCCGGGGGTGATGACGGCCCCGCCGGCCGGCAGGCGGCCGATGCGGGCGATGATGTCCCGGCAGGCGGCGAGGAGCTTGGGTCCTGCGGCCCGGTGGATGGCCCCGTCCACGCCGCCGCCGCCGGCCAGGGCGGAGTTGGCGGCGTTGACGATGGCGTCGCCGTCGTCGGTGGTGATGTCGCCGGCGATGAGGCGCAGGACGCCCGAGCCGATGGCGTAGGAAACGGTTTCGCTCATGGATGGCCTCCTTCGGGCTCGCCGCGAGCCCCGCCAGAGAGCGGACACGGTTTTCCGAACCTCCGGACGCGTCTCCGCTCGGTTTCTTCCCCGGCCCCTACACCCTTTTGCCCCAAGACGACACCCGCAGCCTCCCCAATTCCCCCCCTTTCAGGGGGTCCGGGGGGGATCATCCCCCCCGGCCGCCGGAGGCATCTTCATCTTCTCTTCCCTTATGGAATCGCGGCCGTCGGGCCGAGGATGCAAAGGCCCGTCAGTTCCGGGGTGAAGGCCGCGCGGGCGATGGCGGCCAGATCGGACAGTGTCACCTTGTCGAGTTCGGCCGCGGTCTCCTCGATGGGGATGTGGCGGTCGAAAAGGAGGATGTTGCGGGCCAGGCGCATCATGCGGTTTTCGGTCGATTCCGCGCCGAGGTACAGAAGCCCCTTCAGGTGTTCGCGGGTGTGGTCGAGCTCCTCGGCCGTGACCGCGCCGCCGGCCACGGCGGCCAGCTCGGCCCGGACCACGGCGAGGAGTTCCTCGGTGCGCTCCGGCTCCACGGCGGCCTGGATCTCGAACAGGCCGGTATCGGACAGGCCGTTTAGGCTGGCGTAAATCGAATAGGCCAGGCCCCGTTTCTCGCGGACTTCCTGGAAGAGGCGCGAGGACATGTTGCCGCCAAGGAGCGTGGCCAAAAGGGTGTGGGCGAAGCGGTCCGGGCTGGTGTTGGCCACGGACGGGAAGGCCAGGATCACGTGGTTCTGCTCGCTCTCGCGGCGAACAGCCAGACGCGGCGGCGTGTAGGGGCCGGCCGGAGCCTTGGCCGGGGCCGGCGCGGCGGGCAGGCGCCCGAACGTTGCTTCGGCCAGGGCCAGGAGCGCCTCGTGGGACACGGCCCCGGCGGCGACCACCACGATGGCCTCCGGCCGGTAGTGGGCATGGCGCCAGTCGAGCAGGGTCTTTGGGGTCGCGGCCGTGACCGATTCCGGCGTGCCGGTGATGGGGTGGGCGATGGCCGGATTCTTCCAGGCCGCGGCCCAGAAGTCCTCGTGGACCTTGTCTTCCGGCGTCTCCTCCACCATGGAAATTTCCTGCAGGATGACGGCCTGTTCGCGGCCGAGCTCTTCGGGGTCGAGGGCCGGGTTGAGGGCGATGTCGCTGACGATGTCAAAGGCCCGGTCGAAGTGGGCGTCCATGACCCGGATATGGAAGCAGGTGGCCTCGCGGGAGGTGAAGGCGTTGGCCAGGCCGCCGAGGATGTCGAGCTCCTTGGCGATGGCCAGGGCGTCGCGGTGGGTCGTGCCCTTAAAGGCCATGTGCTCCCACAGGTGGGCCATGCCCTCCTGGCCGGGCCCTTCGTGGCGCGAACCGGCCTCGATCCACACGCCGAGGCTGGCGGTCTTGACCAGGGGCATTGCTTCCGTGACCACGCGCACGCCGTTTGGCAGGCGGGTTATCCGGCACGAACTGTCGGTAGGGGTATGTTGCGGCATGGGCTGGGGCTACGGGGGATTGGGACGCGCGTCAAGGGTGCCCGGGCCGTGCGGCCAGGGCGGGCGCGTATTTGCGGTAGAGCCCCCGGAACTGGTGGTAGGTGAGCCCCAAGACCTCGGCCGCCCGCCGCTGGTTGCCGCCGCTTCGGGCCAAGGCCCGGCCCAGGAGGTCGGTCTCGAAGGCGGCGGTCGCCTGGGACCAGGGGAGAAGAGAGGATGGTGATGAAGAGGAAGATGCCTCCGGCGGCCAGGAGAGGCGCTGCCTCTCCTGGACCTCTCCGCCGGGGGGGATCATCCCCCCCGGACCCCCCGAAAGGGGAGGGGCGGGAGTTATGGCCAGCGGGGTGGCGGGGGCGAAGGGGTGGGCGAAGGGGTCGAGGGTGACGTGGGTGATCTGGGGGCCGGGCGTTTCGAAGACGGCCCGCTCGACCACGTTTTTCAGTTCCCGGATGTTGCCCGGCCAGGCGTGGGCGGCAAGCGTGGCCAGGGCGGCCGGGGCGAAGGACGGGGGCAGGTCCCGGCCGAGTTCGGCCGCGAACCGGGCGGCGAACCGCGCGGCCAAGTACGGGATGTCGCCGTGGCGGTGGCGCAGGGGCGGCACCGGGAGCACGGCAAAGGCCAGCCGGTCGAGGAGGTCCGGGAGCAGGCGGCCGCGCCGGATAAGCTCGCGCGGATCGACGTTGACCGCCGCGACGACCCGCACGTCGACTTGCAGGGTGTCGCTGGCGCCGAGCCGCTCGAAGGTGCCGTATTCGAGGACGCGCAGGAGCTTCTCCTGGACCGCCCGGGGCGCGGCCTGCAGTTCGTCCAGGAAAAGCGTGCCCCCGTCGGCCGCCTCGAACCGGCCCGGCCGGCGGCGGGCCGCGCCGGTGAAGGCCCCGGCCTCGTGGCCGAAGAGCTCGGCCTCGAGGAGCGTGCGCGGCAGGGCGGCCAGATTGACCGTGACCAGGGGGGCTTCCCAGCGCGGGGAGTGGAAATGGAGCCTGGTTGCGGCCAGCTCCTTGCCGGTGCCGCGCTCGCCGACCAGGAGCGCGGGCCGGTTGACCCGGGCGGCGGCCGCGACCTGTTCCATGAAGGCCAGGAAGGCGTCGGACTGTCCAAGGGCCTCCAGGAGGCCCGGGGCGGGAGTGGACATGGCGAATATGACCTCTTGTATGGCTTGTAAAACCATAGTGCGGCGAAAGACGCAAACCTTCTTTGCGGACTGCGTTGCAACCCCTTGAAATACGATGCCGCGCCAAACGGCACGCCTCCTGCTAACGCTCCGGCAGCACCGCGCCTCCACGGCGCGGCCGGAGGAACGCCATGGGAATTTTCAGCCGCTTCAGGGACATCATTCATTCAAACATCAACACCATGCTCGACCGGGCCGAAGATCCGGAAAAGCTCATCCGCCTCATGATCCAGGAGATGGAGGAGACGCTGGTCGAACTGAAGGCCGACTGCGCCCGGGCCATGGCCCAGGCCGCCACGTCCGGCCGGGAGCTGGCCGCCGTCCGGGACCGGGCCGCCCGGTGGGGCGAAAAGGCCGAGCTGGCCGTGGACAAGGGCCGCGAGGACCTGGCCCGGGAGGCACTGCTCGAAAAGCGCGGCCTCGACGCCCGGGCCGAGGCCCTCGGCGCAGAGCAGGCGGCCATGGAAGGCATGATCGCCGCCTGCCGCGAGGACATCGCCCGGCTGGACGAAAAGCTGGCCTCGGCCAAGGAGCGCCAGCGGACGCTGCTGCACCGCCACATCCGGGCCACCGGCAAGAAGCGGGTGCGCGAGGATATCTCCAAGGCCGATTCGACCGAGGCCATGCTCCGCTTCGAGCAATTCGAGAGCCGCATCGAGCGCCTGGAAGCCGAGGCCGAACTGGCCGGGTCGGCGACCGGGGTGAGGCGTGCGCCCGAAGGTGAGAGCCTGGAGGCCCGCTTCGACCGCCTAGCCGCCGACGAGGACGTGGAACGCGAGCTGGCCCGGATCAAGGCCAAGCGCCAGGCCTGACCGGCGACGCCGCCGGGCGCTTGACGCGGGCCTGGCCCGCGTGAAATCCTCGGTGTCGTCCCGGAAATCCACTTCTGGCCGTCAACAAGGCGTCACGGGACGACGCGGCCGACAACGGGCCGGGAAGAAGGTCTCTTTCGACCCGGCCGCAAGGAACAATCATGATGGGACTTTTGACGGCACTGGTCATGGCCGGAGCCACGGTGGTCGGCCTGGTCATCCTTGGCACCATTTTCCTCCTCGGCGTGCGGCTCCTGCGCCCCGGCGCGGCCAAACCGCGCGGCAGCGACGCCGAGGAGGCGCAGCTTCTCCAGGAGATCCACCGCAGCCTCTCCCGCCTGGAAGAGCGCGTGGAAACTCTCGAAACCCTGGTCCTCGAACCCAGGGCCACCAAGGGAGACGGACAATGAGGCATTACAGCCAATGGCGTCTGGACCGGCTCTACCGGTCCCGGTCCGGCCTCTTCCTTGGCGTCTGCAAGGGGCTGGCCCGGTTCCTCGATGTTCCGGTCTTCTGGTTCCGGGTCTTCATCCTGGTCCTGACTCCCTTCACCGGGGTCTGGCCCATGGTCGGAGCCTACCTGATCGCCGGCTTCCTCATCAAACCCGAGCCCGTCCTTCCCCCGGACTCGGACGAGGAGCGGGCCTTTTACGACGACTACGTCGCCTCCCGGGCCAATGCGCTGGGCCGGGTCAAGCGCCGCTTCGAACGCCTCGACCGCCGCATCCGCCGGCTGGAGGACCACGTCACCTCCCGCGAATACGACTTCGACCGCCGGCTGTGGCACCCCTGACCTTCCCCGGGCCGGAACCACGTTCCGGCCCGGTTTCCCGTCCGCTCAGTTGCCGGCCGCCGCGACCAGCCTCTCGCCTAAGGCGAAGGCCCTGGCGCAGTCCTCGGGAAACACCTCCTCGCGCCGTCTGGCCTTGGCCGCCGCGTCCCAGCAGGTGGACAGGTATTTGGAATAGTCGTCGAACTGGCAGGTGTCCGTGCTGGCCAGCATCTCGCACGACCCGAACGTCCGGGCCATCACCCCCCGCATCCGCTCCATGAAAACATCGTAGCCCCACTCGGGCAGCGCCTGCTCGGGGATGTTCATCGTATAAATCATGGCCGTCGGCATCTTACGGATGAAAAGCGACTCGTAGCCCGGGGTGTAGGTCAGGTAGGGAAAGGCGAACCGCTCGAAAAACGAGCGCATCATGCCCGTCTCCGCGCCGAAATAGACCGGTGTGCCCAGAAGCACCGCGTCCGCCGCGCCGACCCGCTCCAGGAGTGGCGTCAGCCCGTCCTTGACCGCGCAGCGTCCGTAGTTCTTGCCGCCGATCTTCTTGCACTCGAAGCAGCTGATGCAACCCTTGTAGTCCAGGTCGTACAAATGCACCATTTCCGTGGCCGCGCCCTTGCTCTCGGCCCCTTGCAGGGCATGCGTCAGCAGCGTGGCGGTGTTCCACTTCTTCCTCGGGCTTCCGTTTATGGCAATGACGTTCATGGCGCCTCCTTTCTTTTCCATCCCCCTGCTACCGCCATACGCCGCCCCGGGCAATGACGCACCGCCAAGGAACCGAGGCACTGGCCGGGTACCGGAAGCGAGGGGGGAAGAACGGGGGAGATGCCTCCGGCGGCCGGGGGGGATCATCCCCCCCGGACCCCCCGAACGGGGTGGGCGGGGGTTGGGCAGGCGGGTGGCGGGGGGGCGTGGTCGGGGGTGTGACGGGTGGCCGGAATCGGGTTGGCGACGCAGGCCGCAAAGCCGGCCGGCACGCCAACCCGATTCCGGCCACACAGGCCCGTCGCCCGGAGGAACCGGGCGAGTTTGGAGGTGCCGGGAATTACGCCGTGCCTCCCATCCGTCCACCCCGTTCGGGTGGGTCCGGGAGGGGGTGACCCCCTCCCGGCCGCCGGAGGCCTCTTTATCCTCCCGGCTACCGGCCCTTGTCGAACTTGTCGAATTCGGCGAAGGCGCTGCGCTTGGCTTTGTTTTTGGCCTTGATGTCGTCGAGGATGGAGTGGCTGAGGGCCGTGGCGTCCACGGGCTTGACGCGGCTGCGGTTGCGCTGGCCGGGGTCGAGGAACTGGCCGCCGAGGTCGGTCAGTTCGTTGACCGTCAGCATGCCGCCCGACTGTTCGCGGGGCGCGACCGGTGGCGGCGGCGCGGTCACGGGTGTGCTGGCCGGAGCGGAAGCGGGGGCGGCGGCCGGGGCCGGCCGGGGTTCGGGGGCCTGGGCCTGGGGCGGTGGTGCCGCCTCGACGGGGGATGCGAGGTGGGGAGCTTTCGGCTGCGCGGGCGAAAGCGTCTGGCGCAGCAGGCGCAACTCGGCCAAAATCTCGTGTTGCGCCTCGAGGATTTTGAGCAGGATCGTTTCCATGGGCCGGCTCTAGCATGCCGCCGGAGGCCGGTAAAGGGCCTGGGACGGGCGTTAGCGGGTGTCCAGGGCGGCCACGGCCGGGCTCATGGAGGCCAGGGCGGCGTGGGCGAGGAGTTTGGCGCCAAAGGGGGTGAGGTGGACGCCGTCAGGGGTCCGGGCGGTGCGGGGGCCGGCCGGGGAGGGCAGGGCCGGGGCGTAGTGGCCGGCGGCGTCGGCCAGGGTCCGGGAGACGTCCACGAACCGGCAGCCGGGCAGGGCGGCCAGTTGCCGGGCGATGACGGCGTTTATGGCGGCCACGTCGGCGTTGAGCCCGGGATCGGCCATGACCGGCGCGCCGATCCAGTAGACGCGGGCGTCGGGGTTGCCTTGGCGGGCCAGTTCCACCAGCCGGCGCACGCGGCGGGCGTATTCCTCGTTCCAGCCGGGCCGGCCGAAGGCCAGTTTCCTGCCGTCCGGGCGGGTGAGGGTCTGGTTGTCGTTGGTGGCGATCATGACCAGGACGGTATCCGGCCGGCCGGAAGCGGCCAGGGCGGCCATCTCGCGTTCCCAGTTGAAGAAGTCGGGCCGGGCCAGGCCGCTTGAAACCTTGCCCCGGGCGGCGAAGGAGGCGCCGGGCCGGCCGGCCAGGAGCGGGCGCAGGGCATCGGCCAGGAAGATGGACAGCGAATCCCCGGCCACGAGGATGGACCGGCCGGGCGCGCCGACCGGCGCCGATGCGGGCGCGGCGGCAACGGGGACGGCAACGGGCGAGGTGGCCTGCACGGGAGTCGGCGTGGCAGCGGAAGCGACGGTCGGAGTCGGGCGCGGCCCGGGACTGTCCGGGCCCAGGGGCCTGGCCTCGGCGACGACAACCGGGGAGGTCTCCGGCGTCACGTCGCGGTCGGCCTCGGGCGGCATATTCTTGACGGCAACCCGAGGCGCGGCCGGGGGTTGCGGCCCGGTGTCGGCCGGGGCCAGGGACACGAGGCGAAGCGTCCGGCCGGGGGCGCCGAGGTGCCGGTCCTGGCCCACGGCCACCGGCCCGCTCAGGGGATGGGCGGCCTGGGGGTCCACGACCAGCCGGACCGTGTAGGCCGTGACGGCCAGGCGCAGGACATGCCGGTCCGGTCCGGCGGGGGCCGCGTCGGGCCTGCCGGAAAGGTCCAGGTTGGCGACCAGGGTCCGCAGTTCGTCGCCGAGTGGGGTGGCGGGGCGAGGGAGGGCCAGGGGGGCCAGGCCGGGATGGGTCGGGCCGGGCGCGCCGAGAAGCACCGCGGCCAGGGCGGCCAGGGCGAGCAGGCCTCTGCCGGGACGACACGGGAATGGGAGAGCGGCTTGGTGCATGGCGGTGTCGATTGTTTGCCGCCGGCGGGAGTGTCCGGCCGGAGGATGGATTCCGGGTTGCAAGGGACGGGCCGTAAAAAAATTATCTTAATACCATGAAATAGATGAAGATAGCTTGAGGGGGGCGGCGTCATTCCTCTGACGGCGGGAGCGGCTGGCGTGCAAGCCGGTTGCGTTTTGGCGGCGGCGAAGCTAGCTTGCGCTCCACTTCCCGGAGGTCGCGACGTCACCCGATGAACATTACCAGCTTTGAATTTTCTCTTTTTTTCGCGGCCATTTTGCCGCTCAACTGGATGTTGCGCCGGTTCGATGCGCCGTACCGGTTGTTCCTGCTCCTCGCCTCCTATGTTTTTTACGCCTCGTTCAACGCCAAGTTTCTGCTCATCCTCTTGGTCTTCAGTTTTCTGACCTGGTTTTTCGCCGTGGTTTTCGCCGAGACCTCGGATCTCAGGTTCCGGCGATTCTGCCTGGTCCTCTACGTGGCCTTTTCCCTGGGCATGCTCGCTTTCTTCAAGTATTACGAGATGCTCTACATTTCGGCCGACTGGCTGTTCCGCACCTTTTCCGTCACCAGTCCGGTGCCGCTCCTCGACGTCATCATGCCCATCGGCATCTCGTTTTTCACGTTCCAGGGCATGAGTTACGCCATCGACGTCTACCGGGACCCGGCCAAGGTGGAGCGGAGTCTGGTCGAGGTCTTCTGCTTCATCTCCTTTTTCCCGACCATCCTGTCCGGACCGATCCTGCGGGCCGGCAATTTCCTGCCCCAGCTCAAGCGGGAGCGGGTCGTGCCCGTGGACTTCACCCGGGCCTTTTACCTGCTGACCCGGGGGCTGGTGAAAAAGATCATCATTTCGAGCTACCTGTCCGAGCATATCGTGCGCACCACCTTTGGCGCGCCGGAAGGGTTTTCCTCGGCCGCGGTCCTGGTCGGCGTCCTGTCCTATGCCGCCCAGATCTACTGCGACTTTTCCGGCTATTCCGATCTGGCCCAGGGCGTGGCCCTCCTGATGGGCTTCGATATCCCGGACAACTTCAACGCCCCCTATACGTCGTTGAGCCTTCGCGATTTCTGGCGGCGCTGGCACATCACCTTTTCGGTGTGGCTCCGGGATTATCTGTATATCTCACTTGGCGGGAACCGCAAAGGCCGGTTTCGAAAATACCTGAACCTCGTCCTGACCATGGCCCTTGGCGGACTGTGGCACGGGGCGGCCTACAACTTCCTGGTCTGGGGCTTTATCCACGGTTTCGGGCTGGTGGGGACCCATCTGGTCGGGGAGTACCGGTCGGCCCGGGCGGCGGCCCGGGTGGCGGCGGGCCTGCCGGCCACCGGCTCGCGAGTCCTCACGGGCGTGTGGAACGCCGGCTGCTGGCTGGCCACCTTCTCCTACGTCACCGTGGCCTGGGTCTTCTTCGGGGCCGAGGACGCGGGCAAGGCCGTGGAGATTCTCAGACGCGTGGTGGCCTGGGACCCGTCCGGGGCCGGTTTCCGGCCGACGTGCCTGGCGCTGGTGGCCGTGGTCCTGGCCGTGCAGCTCCTTGGCCTGTCGGGCCGGGATGCCTTCCGGACGGTTTTCGAGAAACTGCCCATGCCGGTCCAGGGCGCGGCCCTCGGCCTGGCGGCCGCCTGCATCCTGAAGCTCGGCCCGGACGGCGTCCTGCCGTTCATTTACTTCCAGTTCTAGTTTTTCCCCTCCTTGCCGGATCCTTTCCGGTTTTTGGTATTCTTCTTGTAGAAAACACCCCGTTCTGGTATGGTGCATACCCAGGATGGGAAAGCAGCCATGGCTGTCGCGTCAGGCGGCAAGTGCCTCGAATCGTTGGGGAAAGTGATATCCCTGGGAGGCTTTGGCACTTGCGGCGGCGCGGCGTCAGGGACGCCGGTTGTTTGAGATTCTCATACCATCTTGGGTCGCGTTTCTTACATTTTCATGCCGCCGCCGGGGCTTGCGTTCGCGATGGGGGTCGCGGGCAAGGGTTTCCGGGCGGGCGATGAGGTGTTGTATGCGAAACCCGAGTCAGGCCCTGCTCCTGGCCGTTTTGATGGCGTCCCTGATCCTGCCCCCGGGCCTGCCCGTGGCCGACGCGGCCCCTGCCGGTCCCGCCGCCGGGGCCCGGCGCATTCTGCTCGTGGGCGATTCCCTGTCCATCGGCCTTGGCAAACAACTCGACACCGTTTTCGCCGGACGGCCGGGCGTCTCCTTTGCCCATCTCGGCAAGGTTTCGAGCGGTCTGGCCAATCCCGCCTTTTTCGACTGGGACGCCCAGCTCGCCGCCCAGGTCAAGGCCAACCACCCGGACATGGTCCTCATCATGCTCGGGGCCAACGACGACAAGGCGCTGCCCACGTCCGACGGCCGGTCCGCCGCCTTCGGCACCCGGGACTGGGACGTGGCCTACGCCGAGCGTCTGGGCCGGCTCCACGCCATCATCCGGGCGGACAACCCCGCCGCCTCCGTTTATTTCATCGGCGTGCCGGTCATGGGCGACCCGTCCTTCAATACCTCCATGGTCCACGTCAACGGCGTGTTGGCCCGGGCGGCCAGGAGCCTGCCCGGTTGTTCCTTCATTGACGTCAAGGACGTGCTGGCCGACCCGTCGGGCGCCTTCGCCCCGCTGGCCAAGGCCCCGGACGGCGGACTGGTCAAGCTGCGGGCCGAGGACGGCGTCCACATCTCCGGGGCCGGTTCGAGGTTGCTCGCCGCCCGGTGCCTGGAAGCCGTGTCCGATGCCGCCGGCCTGCCCAAGGCCGCGCTCCTCGCCTCCCTGGAAGACAAGGACTTGAAGCCCATCGCCGCCGCCGGCGCCTCGCCCCTCCGTCTGGCCGAGGCCGCCCCGGCCAAGGCCCCGGCCCCGGCCGCGCCGGCCCCGGCCGTCAAGGTCGCCAAGGCCGCGCCCGCGCCGGTCCTCGCGCCGGCCGCTCCCGTCGTCCCGGCCCCGGCCCGCCCGGCCGCCGGCGGAGCCTATGCCGTGGCCGACGGCGACACCCTCTGGTCCGTGGCCAAGCGGCTCGGCGTATCTCCGGAAGCCCTTTCCGCCGCCAATCCCGGCATCGATCCCCGCCGCATGTCCATCGGCCAGACCCTGGCCGTGCCGGCCGGCCAGTCCCCGGCCCTGCTGGCCGAGGCAGAGGGCCGGGCCGCCGCGCCCGCGCCGCACCCGGCCGAGCCTGCCCGGCCGGCGGCCGCGTCCGGCCGGGTCCACAGCGTGGCCGACGGCGACAACTTCTGGTCCGTGGCCAGGCAGCACGACGTGACCGTGGCCGCCCTGACCGAGTCCAATCCCGGCGTCGAGCCGACAAGGCTGCACATCGGCCAGCCCCTGGTCATTCCCGTCGCGGGGCAGGCCGCCGCCAAGGCCACGGCCGTGGCCAGGGCCGACGGCGACCGCTACGTGGTGGCCGACGGCGACAACTTCTGGTCCATCGCCCGCCGCTTCGGCATCGATGCGGCCGAGCTCAAGCGGGCCAACGCCGCCGTCGATCCCCAGAAGCTCCAGCCCGGCCAGCTTCTGGCCCTGCCCGGTTCCGCCCGGGCCGAGGCCGGCCGCGCCGCGCCGCCCGCCCCGCGCCAGGACGTCCGTTCCGGCCGGGGGCTGAGCGACGCGGCCCTCTATCCCGTGGCCAAGGGCGACACCCTCTGGGCCTTGTCCAAGCGGTTCGGCGTGGATTTCGCCGCCCTGGTCTCGGCCAACGGCGAGCTCGATCCGGCCCGGCTCCAGGTGGGCCAGCTCGTGACCATCCCGGCCGGCGAGTCCGTGGCTTCGGCCGAATCCCTGGTCTTTCCGGTTGCGGCCGGCGACACCCTCTGGAGCATCGCCCGGCGGTTCGACGTCTCCATCGAGGCCCTGGTCGCGGCCAATCCCGGCGTCGATCCCCTGCGGCTTCACGAGGGCCAGGCCCTGCGCGTGCCGTCGTCCCTGGCCGCTGTGGCCGCTTCGGCCGCGCCCCGGACCGAGCCGGCCGCGCCGGCGGCCGCCGTCCCGGCCGACGCCGCCCTGCCGGTCCCGGCCCCGTCGGCCCCGTCGGCCGCCGTCGAGGCGGCCCGGCTCCATACGGTCTCCGTCGGCGACACCCTCTGGGGCCTGTCCCACCGCTACGGCGTGAGCGTGGGCCGCATCCTGTCGGAAAACGCGGGCATCGACCCGGTGCGCCTGCACGTGGGCCAGACCCTGCGCCTGCCCGGCAGCGCCGTGGCCATGGCGGCCCGGTAAGAGAGGAAGCGGAGCGAGGATGCCGCCGGCGGCCGGGAGGGGATTTTCCCACCCCCTCCCGGACCCTCCCCAGCGGGGGGCGGACCGGGATTTGACCGGGGTCGCCAAGCCGGTTACACGTCGATCAAGGCCTTTCATTGACCGGAGACGGGCAGCGACCCGGTACGGGGAACGGACAGCCGCCGCGAGGCGGCCGGAACACGGAGGGCGACATGGATGCATCGAGCCTCGGCTCCCTGGCTGCGGCCATGGACAAGCAGACCATCGGCGCGGAAGTCGTGTCCAAGACCCTGGACGCCATGAACGGTTTCAGTGCGACGTCCTCCACGCCGACCGACAAGCAGACCTTCGGCGCGGCCGTGGTCGGCAAGACCCTGGAGTATATGAATAGCGGCGGCACCGGCTCCCACGCCGCCAGCGACATGAGCCAGACCTACAATTTTTCCAAGGACGTACTCGGGGCCTATACCTCCGGCGTCGGCTCCCTGGCGGACTACAGCGCCTGACCCCGGCGCGGCCGCGTGGCCGGGCCGGCCGGAGCCGCGCCTCCCGGAGCCGGAAGACGCGGCCCGGGGAGGGCTTTGGCCAAGGCCCCGGGCGATCCATTTTCCATAACCATTCTTCCCATCAAGGGGTCCGGGACAACCTCCCGGCAAGGCGCGGGGGCGCGGTTCCCCGCTTCTTTTCCTCCTTTGAAGGAGCAGGCGTGAGAAAGCTTTTGCGGGTGGATATCACCGCTCCCGACCAGGGCGACCTGGCCGAGCGGGTGGAGGCCTGGCTGTCCGAGCGCACAGCCCAGGGCTGGGAGGAGGCGAGTGTGGATGACGGCGCGGCCGTGCGGTTCCGGGTCCATCTGGAAGACGCGCCCCCGGCCCGGGATTTCGCCGACGAGGCGGCCAGGGACTGGCCGGCCCTTTCCATCGCCGTTTCCACCATCGAGGAAGAGGACTGGGGCGCGGCCTGGATGGCCTTTTTCACGCCCATCGAGGTGGGAAGCGTCTTTGAGATCCTGCCGCCCTGGATGGAGGGCAAGGACATCGGCGACCGAAAGCCCATCCTGATCGAGCCCAAGATGGCCTTCGGCACCGGCCACCACCCGACCACGGCCCTTTGCCTGGAGGCCTTTGCCGACTGCTTCGCCGCCGGCCGCATCGGCCCGGGCAACCGGTTTCTCGACCTCGGCACCGGGTCCGGCATCCTCGGCATCGGCCTTTGCAAGCTCGGGCTGACCGGCGTCGGCCTCGACATCGATCCCCAGGCCGTCTGGTGCGCGGCCGAAAACCTGCGCCGCAACCACGTGGAAGCGGCCATGGGCCTGGCCGTCGGCGGCGCGGGCAGCCTGGCCGAGGGCGCCGTCTTCGACATCGTGGCCGCCAACATCCTGGCCGCGCCGCTGGTGGCCATGGCCGGCCGGCTGGTCCGCCACGTGGCCCCGGGCGGGGTGCTGGTCCTTTCCGGCATCCTCACCACCCAGGCGTCCGATGTGGCCGCCGCCTACCGGGCCGCCGGCCTGCCCGAACCCGAAACCCGGGAATCCGGGGAGTGGGCGTCGCTGGTCTGGCGGTGAGTTTACATTCCCTGAAAACCCGTTTACTAGGTCATTTTCCCGGCTCTAAACCTCTAGCCCAAACCGTGTTCAAGGCCTAAGCCATGCACCTGAAAAAACGTGTTCTCGTCACCGGCGGCGCCGGTTTCCTTGGTTCGCACCTGTGCGAGCGTCTGCTTGAACGGGATTGCGACGTCATCTGTCTGGACAACTATTTTACCGGCTCCAAACAGAACGTCTTGCACCTGCTCGACAATCCGCACTTCGAGCTCTTGCGCCACGACGTCACCTTCCCGCTCTACGTGGAAGTCGACGAGATCTACAACCTGGCCTGCCCGGCCTCGCCCATCCACTACCAGCACGACCCGGTGCAGACCACCAAGACCAGCGTGCACGGCGCCATCAACATGCTCGGCCTGGCCAAGCGGCTGCGGGCCAAGATCATGCAGGCCTCGACCTCGGAAGTCTACGGCGACCCCTCGGTCCACCCGCAGCCCGAGTCCTACTGGGGCAACGTCAACACCATCGGCTTCCGCTCCTGCTACGACGAAGGCAAGCGCTGCGCCGAGACCCTTTTCTTCGATTACCGCCGCCAGCACAACCTGCGCATCAAGGTGGCCCGCATCTTCAACACCTACGGCCCGCGCATGCACCCCAACGACGGCCGCGTGGTGTCCAATTTCATCATCCAGGCCCTGCGCGGCGAGCCGCTGACCGTTTACGGCCAGGGCCAGCAGACCCGGTCCTTCTGCTACGTCGACGACCTGATCGAGGCGTTCTTGCGCCTGATGGAAACGCCGGACGACTTCACCGGCCCGGTCAACACCGGCAACCCCGGCGAATTCACCATCCTGGAACTGGCCCAGATGGTCATCGAATACACCGGCTCCAAGTCCGTCATCGACTACCGGCCCCTGCCCCAGGACGATCCCAAGCAGCGCCGCCCCGACATCACCCTGGCCAAGGCCAAGCTCGATTGGGAACCCAAGGTGCCGCTGACCGAAGGACTTAAAAAGACCATTGAATACTTTGACGCCTTCCTGCGCGGCAAATAGCCGGAAGCGGTTCGTTTCATGACGCCCGACGATCCGGGTCGCGTCGCCCCGAAGCCGGGCGCCACGATTGTCCTCGTGGTGCCCGTCTACAACGAGGACCAGGGCCTTTGCGCCCTGCGCGACAGGATCGTCGCGGTCATGGACCGGATTCCCTACGACTGGAGCTGCATCCTGGTCGACGACGGCAGCCGCGACGCCTCCTGGTCGGTGATCGAATCCTTCGTGGCCGCGGACGCCCGGTTCAAGGGCATCATGTTCTCGCGCAACTTCGGCAAGGAGATGGCCCTGACCGCCGGGGTGGAGGCCGCTCTCGGGGCCGACGCCGTCATCTGCCTCGACGCCGACCTGCAACACCCGCCCGAGATCATTCCGCAGCTCATCGCCAAGTGGGAGGAGGGCTACGACATCGTGGCCACCATCCGCGAGAAGGTGGCGGACTACTCCCTGGTCAAAAAGATCGGGTCCAAGACCTTCTACTGGTTCATGTGCCGGTTCACGGACCTCGATCTGCCCCCCAATTCCACGGACTTCCGCCTGCTGGACCGCAAGGTCATGGAGACGCTTTCGAAATTCACCGAAGGCTCGCGCATGTTCCGGGGCATCATCGACTGGATGGGGTTCAAAAAGACCTACATCGCCTTTTGCGCCCCGGCCAGGAGCCAGGGCAAGCCGGCCTATCCGGTCAAAAAGCTTTTCAACCTGGCCATCAACAGCTTCACCTCCTTCTCGCTGGTGCCGCTGCGTCTGGCCGGCTACCTGGGGCTCATCATCATGGCCGTGACCCTGCCGCTGTTGTGCGGCATGGTGCTCGGCAACTGGTTCCTGGCCGCCAACATCACGCCCATCGCCTTTTTCACGGTCTTCAACACCCTCTTGATCGGCATCGTCCTTTGCGCGCTGGGCATGATGTCGCTCTACATCGGCCACATCCACACCGAGGTGGCCAACCGGCCGCTGTACATCATCCGTTCCCGGGCCGGGGCCTGGGACGCTCCCCCGGTGACGGCGGCCCCGCCCCGGCCCTGAGGCCCGTCCCGTTTAGGCCTTCCCGGCCGGGCCGGGCGCCGCTTCCACCGCCGCGCCGGCCGCCGGGCCTTGAGCAGGGGCCGGGCAAGGTGTATAACAGCGACGCCGGCACGTTTCCCGGCCTGTCGCGCCAGAAAATCGGACGATTATGCCGCAAGACGGCCGGCAACCCCCTGGAAGACGGCCGGGCCGGCCTTTTTCCATGGCAACGACCGCCGGGGCGCGGCCGAAAGCGGCCAGCGGAAGCGATCGTTTTGGACCTCCGTGCCGGGTCCGCGAACATGAGGCGAGTCGCCGGAGGCCGGCCGCGCTGTCGGCCGGCTTTCCGGCGGCCCGTCCGAACGAAAGGCGGGCGACGACATGCAGACGCGCAAGGTCGATCACCAGCGGATGCTCGCGGATGCGCGCAGCATCCGCGAGAATATCAGCCGGGCCCGAGGCTATCTGCGGCGCGACGACCTCTACCGGTGCATCGAGGCGGCCAGCGACGCCATGGTCCTTAAAGGCAACAACCCCGCCCTGGGGCTTGGCCGGTCCGAAGTGGACCTGCTTTTCGCCGAAATGTGCGATGATTTCAGCCGGCATCCCCGGGTGGTGGCCTTCCTGGAAGGCCTTGGCGTCTCTGGAACGCCTTTTCTGCGGTACAAGCCCGGGGACGAGACGCTTTTGCTCAAGAAGCTGGCCGCATTGCGCATCAAGATGGAAGAGGCCGAGGAGCGGGAGAAGGAACGGGCGGCCCGGCGTCGAAAAGTGCAGAAAGAGGAGTGGCTGCACCTCGGACGCGAGCATCTGGACCAGAAGAGCTATCCCAAGGGCAAGGTCTATCTGCGGCGGGTGGTGGAGACGTTTGGCGAGGAGCCGGACGTGACGCGCGAGGTGGGCCGGCTGTTTGCCGACGCCGGGCTCCTGATCGAGGCGGCGGAGATGTTTTCCCTGGCCATCGAGCGCTTCCCCACGGACCAGCAGGCCTGGCGACTGGCCATCGACACCTACGACGCGCTTGGGGAATTCAAGAAGGCCGAGAGCCTCTACCTCGACGCGGTCAAGGCCTTCGGCGGCCATCCCATGACCTTTCTCAACATCGCCCGCTTCTACCTCAAGTGGCACCGCAAGGACGACGCCTACGACTACGCCCAGCGCGCCCTGGACCTGGACCCGGACCTGGCCGAGGCCAGGGAGATCCGGGAGAAGGTCGAGCGGTAGCCGGGCCGCCTACTTTCCGATGCAGAATTTCGAGAACACCGCGTTTAAAACGTCGTCGGCCGAGGTCTCGCCGGTGATGTCGGCCAGGGCCAGGCTCGCCGCCTCCAGCCGCACGCCGAGCAGATCGTAGGGCAGGTCGTCCCGGATGTCGCCGAGCAAGGCCAGCAGCTCGTCCCGGGTCGCGACCAGGCAGGCGGCCTCGCGGTCGCTCGGGGCCGGGGTTTCCGGCTCGGGCAGGCCGGCGTCCCGGGTGAGCCTAGTCCGGATGGCGGTGAGGAGTCCGGCCAGCCCGTGGCCCGTGCGCGCCGACACCGCCACCGACTCCAGGCCCCGGATGGCCAGGATGTCGCCCGGGGCCGGAGTCGCCGCCGGCAGGTCGGCCTTGGCCACCACCCCGAGCACCCGGTCGGGCCCAAGGGCCGCCACCAGCTCCTCGGCCTCGGCATCGGGCGCGAAGGGGACCGAGCCGTCGACCACGTAGAGCCCGAGGGCGGCCGTGCCGGCCAGGGCCAGCCCCCGGGCCTTGCCGGCCTGTTCCACGGCGTCCAGGGTCTGGCGCAGTCCGGCCGTGTCGGTCAGGTTGACCGGCAGGCCGTCCAGATCCAGCCCCTCTTCCAGATAATCGCGGGTGGTGCCGGGCACGTCGGCCACCAGGGCCCGGTCCGTGCCGAGCAGCGCGTTGAAAAGGCTCGACTTGCCGGCGTTGACCCGGCCGAAAAGGGCCACCCGGGCTCCCTCGCGAAAGGGCCTGGCCCGACGGTGGGCGGCCAGAAGCGTCTCCACCCGGTCGATGACCGCCGAAACACCCGCGCCAAACGACTTCTTGGGCAGGCATTCCACCTCGTCGTCCGGAAAATCCACGGCCAGGCAGACGCTGGCCCGCAGGTCGTCCAGGGCCAGCCCCAGCTCCCGGGCGGCCTGGCCCATGCCGCCGGACAGGCGGACCAGGGCCATGTCGGCCTGGGCATCGCCGCGCGCGGCCACGAGCTCGGCCACGGCCTCGGCCTGGGACAGGTCCAGGCGGCCGTTGACGTAGGCCCGGCGGGTGAATTCCCCGGGCCCGGCCGGCCTGGCCCCGTAGGCGAAGGCGGCGGCCAGGACCGCGCGCAGGACGGCCGGCGAGCCGTGGCAGAAAAACTCCACCGTGTCCTCGCCGGTGTAGCTGCCCGGGCCCGGCATGTAGGCGGCCATGGCCTCGTCGATGATGCGGCCGGACGGGGCGCGAAGCGACCCGTGGTGCAGGATGTAGGGCCGAAGGCCGGAAAATCCGGGACGCGGCGACAGGAAGAGCCGCGAGGCCACCAGCCGGCTCTGGGGGCCGCTCACGCGCACGATGCCGACGCCGCCGCGCCCGGGCGGGGTGGCCACGGCCGCGATGGTGTCTGCGGGCGTCTCCCGGGCGGCGGACATGGCGGTCAGCTCCCGGAGGCGCAGCCGGGCCGGGCGAGCAGGGTCTTGATCCCCTTGCCCATGCGGGCGATGCCCTCGGCGATGCGCTCGGGGTCGGCGTTGGAGAAATTGAGCCGCAGCGTCCGCTCGCCGCCGCCGTCCACGAAAAACGGCCCGCCCGGCACGAAGGCCACCTTTTCCTTGATGCAAAGGTCAAAGAGGGCAAAGGCCGAGCAGCCTTCCGGCAGGGTCACCCACAGGAACATGCCGCCCTCCGGCTCGGTGCAGGTCACCTCGGCCGGGAACTCCGCCTTGATCCGCTCGATCATCAGGTCGCGCTGGGCCCCGTACACGGCCCGGATGGTGGCGATGTGGGCGTCGAGGTCGTTGTCGGCCAGGAACTGGATGAGGATGCGCTGGACCAGGGTCGAGCAGTGGAGATCGGACGCCTGCTTGGCCGTGACAAGCTTGGCCAGGGTGTCCGGCGTGGCCACCACCCAGCCGAGGCGCAGGCCCGGGGCGGCGATCTTGGAAAACGTGCCGAGGAGGTAGGCGTCCTGGGTCAGGAAGCTGGTCACGGGCGGCAGGGGTTCGCCGAAAAAGCGCAGCTCGCCGTAGGGGTCGTCCTCCACGAAGACCGTGTCCGACATGCGAAGGATCTCGGCCACGGCCCGGCGGGCGGCCAGGGAATAGGTCAGGCCCGACGGGTTCTGGAAGTTCGGCACGGCGTAGAACATCTTGGCCCGCCTGGAGAGCACCACCTCGGTCAGGCGGTCGAGGTCCGGCCCCTCCGGCCCAAGGGGCACGCCGGCAAAGGCCGGCTCGAAGATGGAAAAGGCCTGGATGGCCCCGATGTAGCCGGGCAGCTCCACCCCGACCAGGTCGCCCGGATCGAGGAAGACCTTGCCGAGGAGGTCGAGGCTCTGCTGGGAGCCGTTGGTGACCAGGATGTGGGCCGGATCGATGTCGAGGTTCTTTTTGGCCTTGTACCGGGCCGCGATCCACTCGCGCAGGGCCGGCTCGCCCTCGGTGACGGAATATTGCAGGGCGGCGGGCCCGTTTTCGGCCAATACCCTGGCGGCCGCGTCGGCCATGGGGCCGGTGGGAAAAAGGTCGGGCTTGGGCAGGCCGCCGGCAAAGGAGATGATGGACGGATCGGCGGTGACCTTGAGGATCTCCCGGATGAACGAACGGCGGACCTGGGACATGCGTTTGGCGAAAGCGGGCACGGTCTTGACCTCCTGCGGATGGAGGCCGCGAAAAAAGGCCAGCCGGACGGGCTGACGGGTCGGAAAGCGCGGCCTATCGGCCCAGTCTAAACCGGACCCGGCCGGGATCAAAGCATTTTATCGGGGCGGAGTCCTAGAGGCTCCCGATCCGGCCGCCCAGGGCGAATTCCAGGTTGACCAGGGCCGCCTGCTCCTCGCGCAGGGCCTGGTTGTGGCGCAGCCGTTCGCGCAGGAGCCCGAGCCGGGCCTCCAGGGCGTCCAGCTCCGAGAGCTGCATGGCCCGGGCGTAGGTGCCGGCCCAGTCGGCGGCCCGCTTGGCCGGGGGCAGGACGCCGGCGGCCAGCCCCTGGGCCGTGGCCCGGGCCAGCCCGGCCTCCTCCAGGGCGCGCTGGGCCGCTTCCCGGGCCTCGGCCCGGGCCTCCTGCAACAGCCGACCGGCCTGCCGGGCCCGGAAGGCCGCCTTGGCCTTCTGGGCTTGGTTCTGGTCGAAGACCGGCACCTTGACCGAAGCCCCGGGCCCGAGGGTCCGGTTGCTCTCGATGTCCAGGTCATAGCCGGCCCCGACCTCGAAGTCCTTGAGCCAGCGGATGTTTTCCAGGTCCACGCCGCTTTGGGCCGCCTTTACGGCATAGGCCGCGGCCCGCACGCCCAGGTTGTTGGCCTCGGCAAAGGCGACGGCCGCGGCCGCGTCGGGCAGGGCCGGCGGCTCGGCCGGGACGTCGCCCGCGATGGCGAAGTCCTGGCCGGCGGCCAGGCCCATGACCCGGGCCAACCGGGCCTTGGCCACGCCGGCCCTGGCCCGGAGTTCGGCCACCTCCAGCCCGGCCCGGGCCGTGGCCGCCTCCAGGGTCGCGAGCTTCGACTCGTCGGCCAGCCCGAACTGGCTGTAGCGCTTGCCGGCGGCGGCGAGCTTTTTCACCTCTCCGGCCACGTCCGAGGCCAGGGCCAGGCTGCGCCGGGCGTAAGCCATCTCCAGCCAGGCCAGCTTGGCCTCCCGGGCGGCGGCCATGGCGTCGTGGCCGACCACGAGGATCTCGCGCTCCAGTTCCGCCTGGGCCTTGGCCGTACGGTCCCGGACCTCGGCCAGGTCGGACACCGAGACCATGGCCTGGGCGGCCAGGCTGCCCAGCGGCCCGCCGGCGAAGAGCGGGAACCCGAACAGCACGGCCAGCGAGGGATTTCGCGGCAACCCGGCCTGGACGACCTCGGCCCGGGCCACGCCGATCGCCTCGAACCGGGCCTGGACGCCGGGGTTGTTGATGAGCGTCAGGCGCACGGCGTCGCCCATGGTCACGCCCCGGGCCAGGATGGCTTGCACCTCTTTGGCCACAAAGGCCTCGTCCTCGGGGGTGCGGACCCACAGGGGCTGGCTGTCCTCGGTGGCGGCCACCAGGGCGGCCGTCTTGGCGAAATCGGCCTCGGGTCGGACCTTGGCGCAGCCGGCCAGGGCCGCAACCAGGCACAAGAAGAGGAGGGGGCGTCGCATCTTATTGTCCTCCTGTCCGGCCGTGCCCGGCGTGGGGGGCGGCGGCCGGAGCGTCGGGCGCGGCCGGGCCGGGAGCCGGGGCGTTGCCGGGCATGGACCCGTGGCCGGGCATGTCCATGGGGGCGGGCGCGGGCTTGGCGTCCCCGTCGGCGGCGGCCACGTCGAAGAGCATGGTCATGCCGCCCATGCCCATGATGCCCATGGGAACGCTCGCGTGGGCGTTCACCACGTGGTGGAGCTTGTGGCAGTGCATGTGCCAGTAGCCGGGGTTGGTGAAGGTGAATTCCACGTCCCGGGCCGTGCCCGGGGCCACGTTGACCGTGTTGCCGGGCCACTGGGCCGACTCCGGGATGGGGCCGCCCTCGGTGCCGGTGACCCGCCAGGTGACGCCGTGCAGATGGATGGGGTGGGCGTGCATGTTGGACAGGTTGGCGAAGCGGATCCGGACGGTCTGGCCAACCCGGGCGGTCAGGACGGCGGTGGAGGGACCGGCCTTGCCGTTCATGGTGAACCAGTTGGGATCGGTGGAGGTCACGTCCACGTAAGGATTGCCGGGCAGAAAGAACCACTCCTGGAGCAGGATGGCGAAGTCCCGGTCCACCCGGCGGGAGCCGTCGGCCGGGTGGCTGATGAAAAAGCCGCCAAGGCCCATGCCGACCTGCTTTTTCTCGTTGAAGGACGAATGGTACATGTAGGTGCCGACCTGGTGCACCGTGAATTCGTAGGTGTAGGTCTGGCCCGGCCGGATGGGGGGCTGGGTCAGGCCGCCGACGCCGTCCTGGCCGTTTGGCACCTCGAGGCCGTGCCAGTGGATGCTGGTCGGCTCCGGCAGCTCGTTTTTGACCACGATGCGGACCCGGTCGCCCTGGACGACCTCGATGGCCGGGCCGGGCACCGAGCCGTTAAAGCCCCACAGCCGGACTTTTTTCGGGATGTCCATGCCGTGCATGCCGCCCATGGCCGCGTGCCACCGCTCCCAGACCGTGCCCCGGGCCGGCGGGCCGTCGAGGAGCAGGCGTTCCACGGGCTGGGCGGTCAGGCGGAAGACCTTGACGTCCCCGTCCATTTCGTAGCCGAGGCTCGGCAGGTGCGGGGTGATGACCACGCCGGTCCCCTTGCCGGTCAATCGCGGCGGGGCGGTGATGGCGATGGCCGGATCGCGCCAGGGAAAGAGGGTGCCATGCCCGGGCATATCCATGGCGCCGTGGCCGGACATGTCCATGCCGCCGGCCATGGAGCCGCCGTGCCCGGCGTGGCCCGGGGAGCCGTGGCCGGCCATGTCCATGGCCGCGGCGGTGGCGTCGGCCTTGGCCAGGGCCGGGGCGGCGGCAAAGAGCGGAGCCAGGGCGGACAGGGCCAGGAAGCGGCGGCGTCCGGGCCGGGCCTCGGCGTCCGGCGGCGCTTTTCGGGCCAACCGACTCGTGATGCGAGCAAACAAACCGGTCATCGCGCCTCCTGGGGGCGGTGGGGTGCGGCGGGGAACGGGGCGTCTCCGACGGCTGCGGTCTGTTTCATGTGAAGCACGAATCGAGGGAAAAAGGCAACAGGCGGGCGAGGGGGAATCGGGCAAGCCGGGTGCGCCCGAGGGACGGCGGCCGGCCGGGACCGGAAGTCGGTGTGAAGGCCCGGCCCACCGGGCGGCCGCGGCCGCCTGGCGTGGGAGGGGGTGTCAGGCCGTCCCGGAACGCGGCCCGACCTGAAGGCGTCCGGGATGGATGGGGCACGACACGCCCACCGGACCCGTGTCAGGCGCGTCCACGGATCCGTTGCGTCGTCCGTACGGGGCCGCTCAACCGATCAACCGCAGGACCCGTTCCAGGTCGAGCGAGTGAACATTCCGAAAGGAATCGGAGGCCTGGGAGGCCTGGCGCACGTCATGGACCAGGGAAGACGCCTCTTCGAAGGAGATGTCGGCCTGATCGCCCGCAGGGCCGAACCTGCCCGACAAGTTCAAGGAAACGGCTTGGTCGCCGGGGGTGGCTTGCCGTTCCTGTCGCCGGCTGCTGATTTTGGAACGCACATCGGACAATGTATTTTGGAGAGAGGCCAGGGCGTTGACTTGCATGCTGTTTGTCTCCTTGGGTTACGGTTACCCGCTGATCAGTTGCATGGCCATTTTTGGCAACGAATTGGCCTGGGCCAGCATGGCGACAGCGGCTTGCGTCAGGATCTGTTGCCGGACAAATTCCGTCATTTCCGAAGCGACATCGACATCCGATATCTGTGATTCCGAAGCCATCAGATTTTCAGCCTGGATCTGCAAATTGCTGATGGTATTTTCCAGCCTGTTTTGCACGGCTCCGAGAGACGCCCTGGCCTTGTCCTTGTTGATGATCGCCTTGCTTATGGCGTCCAAGGCGTTCTGGGCATCTTCCTGCGTCCGTATGGTATTGCCGCTGTAGTCGTATTTATCCAAGAACCAGTCGGTGCTGTCGGTTACGGATTGTGAGTAGGAGGTAAATTCATAGGGGGAAATGCTTGCCGGCGCGGAAGGAATCGCCGGGTCAGGCGCTCCGATATAGTTGCCGAGCTTGGTGGCCGCCGCCCTGGCCCACTGGAATTTGATTTTTTCTTGTGCAAACGAATCGAGGGCCTGATATTCGTCCCAGGTCGTGACGGGTGGATTCACATAGGAATCCGGATACCCCTCGCTCGGCAGGTCGAGATACCGTTGCCGTATGGCGTCAAAAGTCGCTTGCGATGTGGGGATGGACCATTCCGTCATCCTTTCGGATAAATAAGCGGGGTAGTCGTTTATCAGCTCATTGAAGTCATCGGTGGTAATGTCGCCGGACTCCTCCAGGGGCTTGAAGGTCTGATAGAGATCGGCTGCCCAATAGCCGGAAATTCTCGAGATGGCATCTTCGGCGGTGGCATTGGAGCCGAGAGACAAGGCTTCGGCGGTCATATTTTCAATTTGCACGTAATAGTAATCTTCGGAAGAGTTGTTGCCCGTTCCGAAGTGCACTTTCAACTTTCCTGCAGAACTCAACCCATTTCCCATATGGACAATAGACGACAGATTGCCATTCAGGAGATGAATGCCATTGAAATCCGTCGCCATGGCGATTCGAGTGATCTCGGAGGCCATGGCTTGGTATTCTGAATCAATGATCAGTCGTTGATCCGAAGTGTAGGTGCCTGTGGCCGCCTGTTCGGCCAGCTCTTTCATCCGGATCAACTTCTCATCGACAACCTGAAGCGCTCCGTCAGCCGTCTGAATCAGGGATACCGCATCGTTTGCATTGCGTATTCCTTGATTCATCGTCGAGACATCGGAACGCATCAATTCGCGAATGGCCAAGCCGGCGGCGTCGTCCGCCGCACCATTGATTCTTAATCCGGACGACAATCTTCTGGTCGAGGTCGCCAAGGCTCCATAGCTGTTGCTGAGATTCCTTGCCGCATTTATTGCCATGAGATTGTGATTGATGACGAGGCTCATGGGAATCTCCAGTCATAGGGAAAGAGTATGTCAAGCACGGCATCCCAGAAAATACGTCGCCCTCTTCTCGTTGCGCACAGGGGCCAGTCCGGCGCCCCGGACAGGAAACTGGTTCCTTTGGTTACGATCCGCTATCAAGAAATATTCCAGGGTATGTCCCTGCCTGTCCCGCTTGTTGCGATGCCAGCATAAGATGCTGTTATAATTTGCAATAAAATTGAAAAAACATGCAGGCCGTCAGCGGGAAGAAGGGGCTGACGGCTGCGTGCGGCCGTCGGCGGGAAGCGCCGTTGCCGGATTTTTGACAAGGGGTGCGGGAGCCGGGCCAACGGCGCACCGGCCCCTCGGATTCGCTGGCAGGGGCGGGCGACGGCAGGCGGGATGCCACCCGGGCCGACAGCCGGAGCGGGGCGGCAGGCGGCGTTCCGGCTGTCCGGCGCGGGAAAAACGGGCGGAGGCGGGTTGGAACTTGCGGCGCGAGGGCCGCGTCAGGATCGTGGCGTCAGGCAGGAGGCTGGCGCCGCGGATCTTGCCGGCCAGGCGCGTGCCCGTCGGGCCGGAGGGCCTGGGGAACGGTCACCAGACCGATTCGAGAGCCGTTGCCCGCAACGCCGGAGCGTAGGCCGCGGCCGTCAACTTCCCGTTGGCCAGGGCCGTGGCCAGGGCTTCCCCGCCCTCCAGCCACAGCCGGGCCGCCTGCTCCAGGCAGACGCCTGCCCCGAAAACGTCATGGTCGGCCGCGTAGAATCCGTTGCCGCCCCAGGGGACGTCCCGCAGCGGCACGCTGGGGACGTGGCCGCCGGGGCCGGCCTGTCGCATGTAGTCGAAGCCGCCGAAGCCGGCGAAGCCGGCCACGATGCAGCCGCAGGCCATGGCCTCCAGGGGCGGGAGCGGGCAGCCCTCGGGAAAGCCGGTGGCCAGGAACACGTGGCAGGAGCGAAGGGCCGTCGCCACGCCGTCCGGCGGCAGGCCGTCGATGGGCAGCCACTCGTAGGCCAGGCCCGAGCGCGGGGCCCGGGCCTCGGCCAGGCGCCGGATGAGCCCGGCCAGCGCCTTGTTTTTGCGGGGCATGTACCCGACCCGGACCGGCGCTGCCGGTCCCGTGGCGGGCTTGGCCGGGGGCGGGAAGAACCGGGCCGGGTCGATGGCCGGCCGCAGGACCGGGGGCACGGTGCCGAGGGCCTGTCCGATAAACTGCGCCACCGGATCGGACACGGCCAGGAACGCAACCGGAAGCCGGCTCCAGTCCACGCCGTCCGGCAGGCCGTTCCACAGGTAGGCCCAGTTCTGGCAATAGACCACGCACCGGGCCCCGGCGGCCAGCCCCGGGGCCAGCGCGTTGGGCCAGCCCTCGGGCACGAGGTAGGTGTCGCCCGGGCCAAGGCCGGCCGCCGCCAGGGTCGTGACGGGCAGGCCCGGCGGCAGGGCCAGCGGCGTGGCCCCGGCCTCGCGAAGGACGAGCCGCACGTCATGGCCGGCAGCGGCCAAAAGGACGGCCGTGTCGCACAGCACGGCCAGGCCGCCCGAAACCGTGCGCAACGGCGGCAGAAAAACAAAGGTGCGTCCCACGTTCGCTCCCCGGTCGGCCGGCCCATGGTTCCATGTTCCCATGCGCCCATGTTGCCGGCCCGGTTCCAAAAGGCTAACACGAATGGCCCGATGTCTCTGCAACCGTAGATGCCGCAAGGAGTCGCCATGCGCAACAACAAGGATGCCGCCCCCGACCTGACCCTGACCCCGGCGGACACGGCCGTGCCGACGCTCGGCCGGCCGGCCTGCGACAATCCCAAACGGGCCGGGACGTTCGTGGCCGACGATGCGGGCGTCCTGGTCGGCATCGGCCGGGGCACGGTCTCCTGCGACGGCGCGGAGCCGGTCTTTTTCGAGGAGGCCGGGCCCCGGGAGAAGATCTTTTTCACCCCGCACAAGACCAAGATCGCCATCGTCACCTGCGGCGGCATCTGTCCGGGCATAAACGACGTCATCCGGTCCGTCGTCATGGAGGCCCACCACCAGTACGGGGCGGCCGCGACCCTTGGCATCCGCTACGGGCTGCGCGGTTTCATGCCCTCGTGCCGCCACGACGTGCTGGAGTTTTCCCCGGAAAGCGTGGCCGAGATCCACCAGTTCGGCGGCACCATCCTCGGCTCCTCGCGCGGGCCCCAGCCCGTGGACGAGATCGTGGACGCCCTGGAGCGGCTCGGCATCGGCTTTTGCGTCTTCATCGGCGGGGTCGGCACCATGCGGGCCGCCTCGGCCATCCAGGCCGAAATCGCCGGGCGGGGGCTGGCCATCGGCATCGTCTGCATCCCCAAGACCGTGGACAACGACATCCACTTCGTGTCCCGCTCCTTCGGCTTCCTGACCGCCGTGGAACAGGCCACCGAGTCCATCGCCTGCGCCCATGTCGAGGCCCTCGGCGCCCCCTACGGCATCGGCCTGGTCAAGCTCATGGGCCGCCAGTCCGGCTTCATCGCGGCCGAGGCCAGCATGGGCCTCAAGCACGTCAACATGGTCCTCGTGCCCGAGGAGCGGTTCGCCCTTTCCGGCCCGGGCGGCGTTCTCGACGCCCTGTCGGACAGGCTTGCCCGGCGCGGCCACGCCGTGATCGTGGCCGCCGAGGGCGCAGGCCAGCATCTGGTGCCCCCGACCGGCCGGACCGATCCATCGGGCAACCCGGTGCTCGGGGATTTCTGCGGCCTGCTCGCTTCCGAAATAAAACGCCATTTCAAGGGCCAGGGCCTGCCCGTGACCCTCAAGATCATCGACCCGAGCTACATCGTGCGGGCCGTGCCGGCCAACACCGCCGACGCCGTCTACTGCGGCTTTCTCGGCCGGCTGGCCGTCCATGCCGGCATGGCCGGCAAGACCGGGCTCATGATTGGCACGGTCAACGACCGCTACGTCCATGTGCCCCTGCCGCTGACCACCCGCGAGCGAAAACACATCGACATCCGTTCCGACTACTGGCAGGCCGTGCTCGACTCCACAGGCCAGCCCCGCTTCGCGGCCGATCCCTCCTAGAGTTGCAAGGAGCTTCCATGTCCCTGACCCTGTCCGAGGTTTTTTCCGCCATCCGCCCCGTGGACCAGACCCTTTTCCCCGTGGCCGCGGCCCACCTCGACAACCTGACCAAGCCGCGCGGCAGCCTCGGCCGCCTGGAGGAACTGGCCGCCCGGCTTTTCGCCATCTCCGGCGGCGCGGCCCCGACCGTGGACCCGGCCCGGATCTACGTCTGCGCCGGCGACCACGGCGTGGCCGACGAAGGCGTGAGCCTTTTCCCCCAGGCGGTCACCCGCCAGATGGTGGCCAACTTCCTGGCCGGCGGGGCCGGCATTAACGTCCTTGGCGACACGGCCGGAGTGGACATCCGGGTGGTGGACGCCGGCTGCCTCGGCGAGCCCTTTGCCGCCCATCCGCGCTTCGCCGGCTGCCGGGTGGCCTCCGGCACGGCCAATCTGGCCGCCGGTCCGGCCATGAGCCGCGAGGTCTGCGAACAGGCGCTCCTTCTCGGCGCGTCCCTGGCCGCCTCGGCCAAGGCCGAGGGCATCAAGGCCCTTGGCACCGGCGACATGGGCATTGCCAACACCACGCCGTCCACGGCCCTTTTCTGCGCCTACCTGCACCTTGCTCCCGAGGCCATCACCGGCCCGGGCACCGGTCTTGACGCCAAGGGTGTCTGCCGCAAGGCCGGGATCATCGGCCGGGCCCTGGCCCTCCATGCCGACGTCCTGGCCTCGGGCGATCCCGTCGCCATCCTGGCCGCCCTCGGGGGCCTCGAAATCGCCTGTCTGGCCGGGCTGGTCCTTGGCGCGGCGGCGAACAAGCTGCCCATTGCCGTGGACGGGTTCATCTCCACCGCCGCCTACACCGCCGCCCGGGCCATGGCCCCGGCCGTGGCCGACTACGCCTTCCTGAGCCACGCCTCGGCCGAGCCCGGCTACCAGGCCATCATGGCGGCCATGGGCCAGAAGCCGCTCCTGGACCTGGGCCTTCGCCTCGGCGAAGGCACGGGCGCGGCGCTCGCCCTCTTTCTCCTGCGGGCCAGCGCCAACATCTACAACAACATGGCCACCTTCGCCGCAGCCGGCGTCAGCGCGGGCGAGTAGAAGAAGAGAAAAGAGGCCTCCGGCGGCCAGGAGAGGCGCTGCCTCTCCTGGACCTCTCCGCCGGGGGGGATCATCCCCCCCGGACCCCCTGGAAGGGGGAAATGGGGCGCAGTGGCAGTGAAGGCGTGGGGACCGGCTGGGGCCGGCTAGGATTTGACGGATTTGGTGGCGGGCAGGAAGCGTTCGCCCGGGGCATGGAGGAAGACCATGTCCGGGAGGACGAGCGCTGTGAGGGCGCCGCCCCAGGCTGCGCCCGTGTCCAGGCCGATCTTGCCCGGCGCGACCAGCGGCGTGCGGCTGGTGGTGTGGCCGAAAACCACCGTCAGGCCCTCGGGCACAGGTCCCGTCAGAAACGCCCCCCGCACCGACAGCAGGCAGTCCGGCGGACAGGCCTCGGGCGGCAGCCCCCCGGGCAGGCCGGCGTGGACGAAGACGTAGGGTCCGATGCGGCGAAAGGATTCGAGGCCCAGAAGAAACTCCCGGTGCGCTTCCGGCAGGAAGGCCAGTCCGGCCAGGGAGGCGGCCGTCAGGTCGCCGTAGCTTTCAAGCGTGGTCTCGATGCCGAGCGTGCGCAGCAGGCGCAAATCCTCCGGATCGCCGCCGGCGGCATAGCGCAGCAGCGCCTCCTCGTGGTTCCCCAGACAGAAGACCGCGCCCGGATCGTCCCGGCGGATGGTGGCCAGGATTTCCAGCACCCCCCGGGTGTCCGGTCCCCGGTTGATGTAGTCTCCCAGAAAAATCAGCCGGTCGCGGCCGGGCGTGTAGGGCAGGTCGTCCAGCAGACGACGCAGGGCGTCGCTCTGGCCGTGGACGTCGCCTATGGCGATCAGCTTGCCGTCGGTGTCGGATGGGGCGGGAGTCACAGGGGCGTCAGGGGGGGCAGGGGTGTCGGGGGTATCGTGGAAAGCCATGGCTCTTTCGGATCGGCCGGCGAGGCGGCCGGTTGGAGGTGGGGCGCGGACGTCCGCGCCAGGGGGACGGCTTACACCGGCCCGGCCCGGACCGGAAGCCTCTTGTGCCCCCGGCCGCTGCGGCACCTGCCGGCAAAGGGTTTTCCCGGGTTGGGGGCGCATCCGGCCCCAGGGCCAGGGCTCTGTCTGGCTGCCGGTGCCCTACGAGGCGTCGCGGGCCTGCGGCGGGGCCTGGGCCGACCCGGCCGGCTTCCGGCGCAGGAGCAGGGCCCCGGCCACGGCGGTCAGGGGCGCGGCGGTGACCAGCCCGAAGCTGCCGACCAGGGTGTTGGCGATCTCGGCCGCCACATGCGGCATGGTGGCGACGTTTGTGAGCGGCACGCCCTGGGCCATAAAGACCATGAGCAGGGCCAGGCTGCCGCCGCAGTAGGCGAGCAGCAGGGTGGTGGCCATGGTCCCGACCACCACCCGGCCGACTCGCAGCCCGGACAGGCACAGGCGGCCGGCGGTGATCTCCGGGTGGTGGCCGGCTACCTCGGCCTGGCTCGCGGCCACGTCCATGGCCACGTCCATGATGGCCCCGCTGGCCCCCAGGCAGATGGTGGCCAGAAACATCCGCCCCAGGTCCAGGTGGGCGTAGCCGGTGTAGAGGAGCGTCTCGGCAAAGGGGCGCACCGCGCCGGGCAGGGCGAAACCCGGGGCCGTGGCCACGGCGAGCAGGCAGGTGACGGCCACGCCGCCCAAGGACCCGAGATAGGCGGCCAGGGACCGGCGGTTGGCTCCGCCGACCAGAAAGACGATGCCGGCCATAAGCACCCCGAGGACGCCCAGGGCCACGAAAAGCGGATCGTGGCCGCGCAGGAAAAGCGGCACCAGGACCTTCCACAAAAGCAGGGCGGCGAAGAGAAAGGACAGCACGGCCTTGGCCCCGGTCAGGCCGGCGTAGAGGACCAGAGCCAGGGCGAAAAGGGCGAGGAGTCCGCCCTGCAACCCGAGCCGCCAGTGGTCCTGGGCCACGGCCGAGACGATTTTCCCGCCCCGTAGCGACAGGACGAGCAGGGCGGTGTCGCCCGGAGCGAAGACCTTGTCCAGCTCCAGCTTGCCGAGCAGGATGTTGTCGGCCACGATTTTCTGTCCGGCAAACGGCCCCGAGACCGGCTCGGCCGTGACCCGCTGCTCGCCCTCGCGCACGATGCCGTATTGGCGCACATGGGTGTTGTCGACATCGAGGATGCGGGCCTTGACCTGCACCGCGTCGGCCGGCAGCCGGTCCTCAAACCCGGTCGGCCAGTACCAGAGGCCAACGGTCAGCGCGGCGAAGACCAGAAGAAGCAGGGCCTCCCGGCGCGGGAGAAAAGCGGAAAGCTGCATGCGGACCTTTGGCGCGGCGCGCGGCCACACAGCCGTTGCCACGCTTTTTTTATATTCCCATCCGACCCGCCCCAAACGCTCATGGGGCTGCAACGGTGCGACACCTTCGCGCCCGCCACAGCCCCATGTCTCCCCCTTTCGGGGGGTCCGGGGGGGATGATCCCCCCCGGCGGTGAGGTCCAGGAGAGGCAGAGCCTCTCCTGGCCGCCGGAGGCATCTCTGCCTAATTGCTGGCCACGGCCGTCTCGCCGAGGGCCGCCGCCATTTTTTTCGACAGGTCGGTGTTGTCGTAGTAGCCGGCGAAGGCCTGGGCTCCGGGGCCCTGGGCCGAGGTGACGACGGGCACGCCGGTGTGGGAGTAGCTGGTCCAACCGATGCCGGCCTTGTTGCCCAGGATATGGGTCAGGGTCACGGCCAGGGGCTCGTAGCCGCCGTAGGCCCGGTAGTCCATTTCGTTGCCCGGCTTTTCCTTCTCGTTTTGCATGCTGCGACCAAAGGCTTCCTTGACGGCGGCCAGTTCGAATTCCTTGAAATACAGGCCGTGGGGGTCGGCCGGCGAGGTGTTGTCCTCGTTGGGCTTGGGCGCGGCCTTCATGGCTTCGAGGTCGGCGGCGGTCGGCACGACGAGGCCGAAACTTTCCTTGATCAGGGGTGCGACATCCTCGAACCTGGCCGTCGTCGCGTCGTGGGTCTTTTTGTATTCCGCCAGGGCGGCCGCGAACCTGAGGAACGAGTCCTTCTGGCTTTTCAAGTAATCGTAGTAGTTGCCGTAGCGGGTGCCGGCGAAGCCGAGCGTCAGGCCGCCGCATTCGTGGTCGCCGGTGACCACGATCAAGGTCTCGTCGGGGTGGGCCTTGGCAAAGGCGACGGCCTCGGCCACGGCGGCGTCAAAGGCCAGGGTGTCGCTGATCGAGGCGGCGGCGTCGTTGGCGTGGCAGGCCCAGTCGATCTTGCCACCTTCGACCATGAGGAAAAAGCCCTTGGGGTTGTCGAGCAGTTCGATGCCCTTGGTGGTGTACTGGGCCAGCGTCAGGCCCTTGTCGTCCCCGCCTCCGTCAGCGTCAAGGGCGTAGGGCAGGGCCTTGTCGGCATCGAGTTCGGGATTGACGGCCACGAGTTTGGTGCCGGGCTTGGCGGCCAGGATGGCCTCTCTGGTGTCGGCCACGGTGTAGCCGGCGGTCCGCATGGCGTCGAGGGCGTTTGGCTTCTCGCCGTCCGTCTTCGACTTCTTGCCGGCCGGGTCCTTGAAGCCGCCGCCGCCGAAGTAGTCGAAGCCGCTTTTGGCCGCGTCCAGGGCGATTTCGTAGTAGTTGTTGCGGCTGGCCTGATGGGAATAGAAGCAGGCCGGGGTGGCGTGGTCCAGGGACACGCTGGAGATGATGCCGACCTTCATGCCCTTGTCCCGGGCCTTTTCGGCCAGGGTGGGCACGGGGTTTTTCGCGCCGTCGACGCCGATGGCGCCGTTGTAGGTCTTGACGCCCGAGGCGATGGCCGTGCCGGCCGCGCCCGAGTCGGTGATGATGGAGTTGAGGGACGAGGTGGCGGTCAGGCCCTGGACCGGCATCCGGTTCATGGCTAGCCGGACGGCGCCGGGGCCGGGCTTGCCCTCCTTGGCGGCCAGGAAGTACTCGGCCGCGCTGCGCTGGGCCAGGGCCATGCCGTCGCCGATGAACAGGAAGACGTATTTCGGGGCTTGGCCGGAATCGGCCCGAACCGTGGCCGCGGCCAGAAACAGGACGGCCAGGACGATCCAGGCCACGCGGTTGATGGAAGACGCCGCAAAGGGCGGCAGGGCGTATCGGCGCATGGGTGTTACCTCCGTTGCGGTTCTCCGCAAGGCCCTAGCCCCGGCCTGGTGACAACCCCATGGCAACCCGATTGCAGTTGCCGCACTCCCCGATTCCCCCGTTGGGGAGGGTCCGGGAGGGGGTCACCCCCTCCCGGCCGCCGGAGGCATCTTCTCTTCTCCCCCTTCTCCCCCTATTCCGCCTCCGCCGCCGCAGCGGCGGCGCGGCGGTGGCGGATGTATTCGATGATGCCGGGCAGGATGGAGATGAAGATGATGACGAGGATGGCCACGCTGAAATTTTTCTTGATAAACGGCAGGTTGCCGAAGAAGTAGCCGGTGTAGACGAAAATCGCCACCCAGATGACCGCGCCGGCGATGCTGTAGGCCAGGAAGTGGGCGTAGGTCATGCGGGCGATGCCGGCGACGAAGGGGGAAAAGGTGCGCACGATCGGCACGAACCGGGCCAGGATGACGGTCTTGCCGCCGTGGCGTTCGTAGAAGGCGTGGGCCTTGAGCAGGTATTCCTTCTTGAAAAACCGGGTCTTTTCCCGCTCGAAAACAGCCGGTCCGACCCGGCGGCCGATCCAGTAGTTGAGGTTGTCGCCGATGAAGGCCGCGGCCACGAGCAGGCCGAAGATGATGTTGGGGTCCAGGACCCCGCCGCCGCACAGCGCCCCCGTGGCAAAGAGCAGGGAGTCGCCGGGCAGAAACGGCGTGACCACAAGCCCGGTCTCGCAAAAGACGATCATGAACAAAATGAAGTAGGTCCAGGTGCCGTAGTCGGCGGCGATGGCATTGAGGTATTTGTCGACGTGCAGGACGATGTCGACGAGATGCATCAGGAAATCCATGCAGGCGCACTCCTTTTCGGGCGATGGCGGGCGGCCATTGCATAGGCAGCACGGGAGCGTTTGGCAAGGGGCTTGTGCCCGGCCGGGGCTTCCCAAGGGGCGGCCGGCGCAGTAGGGTGCCCCATGGCGTCTTGCGATGTGACCCCGGCGGGGGAGGCTCCCCGCACGTCCGGCCGTTCCTTCCGGCTGGTCTGTTCCCCAAGCGAAGTTCCCCTGGTCGAGGCCCTGCTCGGGGCCACGGGGCATGTGGCCGAGCCCGAGCCGTTCTCCCCGTGGTGCCGGCGCATCGTGGCCGAGCCCACGGCCCTTGGCGCGTCCCTGGCCGCGCGGTTCGGCTGCATCCACATCCAGGACCGGTCGTCCATGCTGCCGCCGCTCTTGCTCGACCCGCCGGCCGGGGCCCGGGTGCTCGACATGTGCGCGGCCCCTGGCGGCAAGACCGGCTTTTTGGCCCAGCTTGTCGGGCCGACCGGTTTCGTCCTTGGCAACGAGCCCTCGCCGGACCGGCTGGCCACCCTGCGCCAGACCCTTTTCCGGGAAAGTCTCGCCAACGCGGCCACCTGCTCCCAGGCCGACCTGTCGCCGCACCTGCCCGAGGGGGCGTTCACGCACATCCTGCTCGATCCGCCGTGCAGCGGCTGGGGGACCCTGGATAAAAATCCCCAGGCCGCGAAAATCTGGAGCGGGGAAAAGGTCGCGCCGCTTATTGCCCTGCAACGCAAGCTCCTGGCCACGGCTGCGAATCTCCTGGCCCCGGGCGGGCGGCTCCTCTATTCCACCTGCACCACCAATGTGGCGGAAAACGAGGACCAGACGCGGTTCGCCCTGGAGAGCCTGCCGCTGGTCCCGGTGCCGCTGGCCCCGCCGGCCGGGTTCGTGTTCGAGGCCCCGCGCCGGGACGATGTTTCGGGCGTCCTGCGGGTGGACAGCGCCGCCTCGGCGGCCCAGGGCTTTTACATGGCTTTTTTCGAAAAGGCGGGAGGAACGCCGGTCGTCCGGGAAGACCGGGAACTGCCGGGCGCGCCTGTGCCGGAAAAGGCCCTTCGGGCGGCGGGCTGCGATCCGGCCGGGCTGCCGGCCGGGGCGGTCCGGGCCTTTGGCGAGAAGGTGTTTTTCCTGCCGGCCGGGGCGGCCATGCTGCCGGCCGGCTTCCGGTTCCAGGGCCACGCCCTGGGCACGTACCGGGCCGGCGTGTTCCGGCCGAGCGCCCGGGCCCGGCTGCTGGTGCCGCCGGCCGGGCCGGCGGCGGGGTTGAACGAGGAGGCGCTTTGCCGTATCGAGGCGCTCCTGGCCGGCCAGAGCCTGCCGGCCGGCGATCTGCCGCCAAGGCCCGGCCTCTATTACCGGGGGCTGCCCCTGGGGTTTCTGGCCCGCAAGGGCGCGCGGCTTTTGTGGTCTGACAGGTAACCAAGGCTCAACGCTCAATCGGAGGACGCATGCACGGGAGCGATCGTAAACTGGCGCGGCTTTTTCATCCCCTGACGGGCAAGATGGTCATCGCGCCCCTGGACCACGGCGTGATGGAGGGGATGCTGACCGGCCTCGAGGAGCTGCAGCGGCTGCTCGAAATGGTCGGGGAATTTCCCGTGCAGGGCATCGTGCTCAACAAGGGGGCGCTTCGGGCCTACCTGCAGGACGTGCCGCTTTTTTCCCAGGCCATTGCCCAGCTTTCCGGCGGCACGAGGCACTGCCTGCCGCCGTACGCCCGCTCGCTCATGTGCGGCGCGGCCGAGGCGTTGCGTCTGGGGGCCGACATGGTGGCCGTGCAGGTCAACATCGCCAACGAGATGGAAGACCGGATGCTGGCCGACATGGGGGCCATCGTGGACGAGGCCCATGGCCTGGGCGTGCCGGTTTTGGCGCTGATCGCCCCCAAGGGCGACCGGGTGGTCAACGAGATGGATCCGAGCCTCATCAACCACTGCATTCGCCTGGGGGCCGAGCTCGGAGCCGACGTGACCGGCGTGCCCTATTCCGGGGATGCCCGCAGTTTCGGCCGGGCGGTCGGGGCGTCGGCCACGCCGGTGGTGGTGACGGGCGGCCCGTCCAAGGCGGATTTCAAGAGCTTCGCCGGCATGATCGAGGCGGCGCTCGAAGCCGGCGCGTCCGGCACCTGCATCGGCAGAAACGTCTTTCAAAATCCCAATCCGCGCGAGGCCATGCGCCGGATCGTGGAAATCGTGCACGGCCCGGAGGTCCTGGCCGAGGCCGAAGCGGCCGTGGCCGCGGTCAAGGCGGCCGAGGCCCAAGCCGAGGCGGCCGAGCGGAACCCGGCCGGCGACGTGGCCGGGGATTAGCCGTTCGACGCGTTTTTTCGCCGTGAAAAGGCCGGGGCCTCCCCCGGCCCGAAAACGGCGAACCCCTCCCGGCATGGCCGAAAGGGGTTCGCAAGCAGGCCGAAACGGCCGTGCCCCCAGGGGCGCGGCCGTTTCGGCGTTTGGAGAAGTTCGGGCCGGTTCAGGCCTTGTGGTCCGCCAGGTTTCCGGTCCGGATCTCGGCCAGGGCCGGTTCGCCCGAAGGGACGTCCTTTTCGGCCTGGGTGAGGGCCGAAGGCCCGGTGATGGAAAAGGGGCGGCGTCCGGCCGGCTCCAGGCCGTCGGCAAAGGCGATGGAGTGGTAGCCGTCGGAAACGCCGACAACGAAGTCAGCCATGGCGTCCTCCAAAGACCCCTACTTGGCCACGTCGGCTTGCAGCTGTTTGGCCATCTCGGAAATCTTGGCCACGGCGGCCTTCTGCTCGGCCGTATCGAGGCCGGCGGCCAGACTTTCGGCCGAAGCCGCGAAGGCGGCCAGCCGGTCGGCGGCCATCTGTTTGCGGATGGTGGCCGGCAGGTTCTCGAACGTCGCCACCTTGACCTCCACGGCCGCCACCTTGGCCGGGACATCGGCCACGGACTGGGCCACGGCCGCCAGCTTGGCATCCAGGGCCACGTACACGCCAAGGGCCAGAATCACGGCCAAAAGGGCGATGGCCAGGCCGGCCCGGGCCGAATTGGCGGTTTCCTTGGCCTCCACTACGGGGTTGTTGACTTTGCTTTCAACATCGTCGCCATACAGAGCCCGGACTTTCTTTTCCATCCCAAGCATAAGGCGTCTCCTCCCAGGGGGTTTTTGGAATTCAAAAAAGTACTATCCCAAAGCGGTTACGCCCACAATGGAAAAGAGTCCAACAGCCCGTTTCTCTGACCCTTTTTCCGGATTTCCCATCCCCTTCCTGTCCTGAGCGCTCAGTCAGAAAGACCCTTTGCAGTCCGAGACCGGCCACAACAGCCGTGTCAAAGATCCTTCAATCCCGTCCGACCCACGGCCCGGCCTGCCGGCGAACCGGCAGGCCGGGCCCGGGAATTTTTTCCTTTCGCCGCCAAAACGGACGGGAACTGGCTGGTTTTGGTCCGGCATCCGTGGACTGATGGGGATTGTGGGCGGCGGGAAGCCGCCGCGAAAAGGGGAGACCAACCATGATCCTGCGCTGCCGCCTGTGCCATGCCGCCATTGCCGCCTTCAGTCCCGCCGACCTCAGCCTGCCGATGACCGGCGCCATGTTCGGCCCCCTTGAGCCCGGCTTTCCGCCGCCCTTTGATCCTGAAGCCTCCTTTGACGCCGCCCGTTGTCCCTTCTGCCGCCACCACCCCCAGGGCTACGACCCGGCCGGCCGGGCCACCCTGGAGACCGGAACCGGCCCCTGGCCCGTCGGCGGCACAGTCCGCCGCGTCGCCAAGGCCCATTCGAAAAAGGAGGGGAAGTGATGTCCGACGCTGTCACGACCACCGCACTCCTGCCCCCGGCCGAACGGCCGGACCAGGTCGGCCGCCGCGTCTTCGAGCTCCTGGAGGCCGTGGTCCGCGACAAGGCCCGGCTTGGCCTCAACGAGAAGTGGACCCGCCACTACCGGCTCGGCCAGAACCGGGCCTGGCGGGGCCTTGTCCAGCCCGGGGTGCCGCTGGTCAGCGCCAATCTTCTCCATCTGCACCGCCAGCGCACGGTCAACATGCTGACCGACAACCATCCGACCTTCAACGTCAACCGGATCGGCCCCACCGGCGACGAGGAGCTTTTCCGGGCCCTCGAACGGGCGGCCGCCTGGTGGTGGACCGAGCAGGAGCAGCAGGCCGTGCTCGAACGGTCGGTCCTAAACGGCGAGACCTACGGCCTGGCCGTGGAAAAAGTCGTGTTCGACCCGGACCTGGAATACGGCCTGGGCGAGGTCCGCACCGTGGTGGTCGATCCCTTTGCCTTTGGCGTCTATCCGACCGCCTGTCCGGACATCCAGGACGCCGAGGCCGTGCTCCATTTCACGCCCATGACCCTTCGCGAGGCGGCCAGGCGTTGGCCCGAGGCGGCCGGCCGGCTGACCAGCGATGCGGCCCTCCTGGCCGATCTCGGCGACGGCCGCCGCGAGGCGGCCACCGGCGACGGCAGCCGGCGCGGCCTTTTCGCCCGGTTCGGCGAGGTGGTCCGGACGCTGGCCGGCGCGGGCCAGACGGACGGGCCGTCTGAGGACACCACGCTGGTGTGCGAGTGCTGGGTCAAGGACTACGCCATGACCTCCGACGGGCCACGCTACCCCGGCTGTATCCGCTGCGTCACCGTGGCCGGGGCCGGCGGCCTGGTCCTTTCCGACCGGGGCAATCCCTCGGTCAATCCGGCCCTCACCCCGGACGAGGCCATGGCCACCTACCTCTACGACCGGTTTCCCTTTGCCCTGGCCAACTCCCTGACCGATCCGGCCAGCCTTTGGGGGGCGTCCGACTTCGAGCAGCTGGCCGAGCTCCAGACGGAAGTGAACAAATGCCTGTCCCAGCTCACCTACCACAAGGACCGCTGCGCCAGGCCCAAAATCATCAATCCGCGCGATTCGGGCGTGGCCAACGCCGCCTTCACCAATCGCCTGGGCATCGTCAATCCGGCCTCCATGGCCGCGGCCCAGGGCATTCGCTACCTGGAATTCGCCAACAACACCAAGGACATCGAAAGCGTGCTGGCCATCTACCGCGAGCTTTTCAGCCAGATCTCCGGCCTTGGCGAACTGGAGCGGGCCGGCTCCCCGGACCATCCGGTCATCGCCTACAAGGCCATCTCGGCCCTGATCGAGCAGGCGGCGACGCTTCTTCGCGGCAAGATCCGCAACTATTCTCGCCTGGTCCGGGAACGCGGCCGGATGTTTCTGAGCCACATGCAGAACTGGTACACCGAGGAACGCTGGATCAGCTTCGCCGAAAACGGCCGGGCCTCGGTCGCGCCCGTAAGCGGCGCCAAGTGCCGCGTGCCCGCCCGCCTGACCGTGGTCTCCGGTTCCACCATGCCCGTTTCCAAGGTGCAGCAGCGCGAGGAGGCCCTGGCCCTCTACGAAATGGGGGCCATCGACCGCCGGGACCTGCTCGAAAAGCTCGACTGGTCCGGCCGCGCCGCCGTGCTGGAGCGGATGGGAGAAGAGAAGAACCGAGGGGACGCTGTCCCCTCGGGCTCCCCTGCCGGGGGGGATCATCCCCCCCGGACCTCCCGAAAGGGAGAAGGGCGGGGGAGCGGTGGGTCTTCTCCGGCAGCGGAGACAGATACGAAGGAAGGGGAGGCCAGGCATGCCGCTTTATGACTTCGAGTGCCGGGCCTGCGGCCGCGTTTTCGAGGCCATGGCCGCCATGGACGCGGGGGAGGGTCGGTGCGCCTGCGGCGGATCGGCCAGGCGGCTGGTCGGCGTCGGCCGGGCCTACCGGGCCGACGCTCCCTGGCTCGAAACCGTGGCCGCCGTGGTCGAGAAGGATTCGGCCAGGCCCCATGTCCGGGCCTTTCTGGCCGAGCCCAGCCGGGCCAACCACCGCCGCTGGATGCGCGGCGAGGGGCTGCGGCCCCTGGAAGCCGGCGAGGCCCGGCCCGCCCCGTCCGGCGGCGGGTCCGTCCGGCGCGAGGTCTGGGACCGGTTCGCGGCCCGGCGCGGCCGCAACTGAGGCCCTGGCCGCATCCCGTTCGAATTTCCGTCAACCCAAGCCCAAAGGGGGAGGTCATGGAAACCGACCGCACGAGCGAGCCCAAGGCGGCTCCCGAGGACGCCGGCATCGCCGGCCTGGAAACGGTCTTTGCCGACCTGGAGGCCCGCCTGGATGCCCTCCTGGAAGCCCGGCTGGACGCCGTGGAAACCCGCCGCAAGGAGGCCGAGCGCGGAGCACTTCTCGCCCGGTTCGCCGCCGACAATCCGGATTTTACGGACCTGTCCGCCGCCGGCGTCCTGGAGGCCCAGAAGCGCGGCAATCCGCTCCTGGACGACGTGGGGGCCTATTTCGCCCACCATCTGGCCGCCGCCCGGGAAGCCGGCGACGCCGCCCTGGCCAAGGCCCGGGAAGAGGCCGCGTCCCAGGCCGAGGCCGACGCCCTGGCCCGGTTTAAGGCCAAGCGTCTGGCCCAGACCGTCACCGCCGCCCCGACCGGGGCCGGGCGCGGCCGGGACGGCGCGCCGGAGCTGGCCGCGCCCGGGCAGTTCGGCGGCATAAACGCCGTGCTGGCCGCCCGTCTGGCCGCCCGCCGCCAATCCGCCGGCATTTAACCGCAAGGAGGATACCGCATGTCGCTTTCCCTGACCGAGATCGAAGCCATCACCAGCGACTATTTCGCCGCGTCGAGCGGCAAGGCCGTGGACATCTATTTCCGCAACTCCTTTCTCCTGGACCTCCTCATGAACCGTCAGGCCGGCCTCTTCGAGCGTCCGGCCGGCGGCGAAAAGATCCGGGTGCCGCTCAACTACTCCGATGCCGAGGGCGGTTTTTTCACCCGCTCCGACACCCTGTCGAGCGACGACCGGGTCACGGTCAACGCCGCGTCGTTCCACTGGAAGCACGCCTACGGCAACGCCACCGTCTACCTGACCGACGAGGTGGCTGCGGCCGGGGACTACGCCGCCGTCCAGTTCGTGACCCAGAAGCTCGAAACCGCCCAGCGGACCTGCGCCAGCTGGCTGGCCTCCACCCTCTATTCGGCGGCCGGCGACGAGGCCCCGACGCTCACCGGCCTTCGCGCCCTGACCTCGCCCGACGCGGCCAAGCCCTACGGCGGCATCGCCGAGAGCGACCTGGTGGCGTCCGACGGCACCACGCCCTGGAAGGGCCTGACCAACGACGCGGCCGGGGCCATGAGCCTCGAGGCCCTGCAGGAGCTCCGCAGCCTGGCCAAGGTCTCCGACGGCCGCGACGGCAAGCCCAACGTGGCCGTGACCACCGAGAGCCTCTACAACAAGGTCTCCCGGATCCTGCAAGTCCAGCAGCGCTACGTCACCGACGACGGCGTGGCCAGTGCCGGCTTCACCCATCTCGTCTACGAGGGCATGGTCCTGGCCGCCGACGACTACTGCCCGGCCGGCCACTGCTTTGCCATCAACACCAACTACCTGGGATTTGCCATCCACCAGAACGGCTTTTTCGCCCGCCAGCCCTGGGTCGACCTGGCCGGCCCGGCCGGCAGGTCCATGAAGATCCTGTGGCACGGCAACCTCATCTGCTCCAACCGCAAGGCCCACGCCTGCCACACCAACCTGTCCTAGTGTCGCGTTCTCGAAATTCGTACATACGAATTTCGAGAATAACATATTTAAATAATTGTTTTTTTCTAAAAAATATTAACATATTTTTTAGCGAACGCCACACGAGCGCATTCCCCGCCCGGGGGGTCCGGGGGGGATGATCCCCCCCGGCCGCCGGAGGCATCTTCTCTTCACCAAAGGAGGAACAGATGGCCCAGCCCATGAAATTGAGCTTCACCCAGGACGTGGCCGAGACCTCGCCGGCCAAGCGCGAGGCGGTGGGGGCCCTGCGCATCACCGCCGACGGGCGCAAGTTCCGTTACGCCAGGGCCGGCGGCACGGCGCTTGCGGCCGGCACGCTGGGCTTGGCCCCGGCCGCCGTGGCCGAGCATCAGCACCTGGCCGCCGGTCCGGCCGCCGTCGGCGACCGGGTCTTGTCGCTCACTGTCGGCGCCGCGCCCGTGGTGGAAAACGCCTACGAAGACGGGTTCTTGCAGGTGGCCGAGGCCGACGGCCGGGGCCGGCAGTACCGCATCCTGTCCAACACCGCCTGCCCGGGCGGCGGCACGGTCATCCTGACCCTGGCCGAACCCGTGCGGGCCGCGCTTACCGCCGACTCCAAGGTGTCGCTCGTGCCTTCGCCCTGGGCCGGGGTCGCCGCCTCGGCCACGGAGGAGAACCTGCCGGCCGGGGTCGCGCCCTGCGACGTGCCGGCCGGGCACTACTACTTCGCCCAGACCGGCGGCGTGGCCTGCTGCCTGGCCGGGGGCGCGGCCCCCATCGGGGCCATGCTGGTGCCCGGGGCCACGGCCGGGAGCCTGGCCGCCATGAATACCACCCTGGACGTGGACCAGCCCGTGGCTGGCGTGGCCTTTGCCGCTGCCGCCACCGCCGGCCGCCACCAGCCCTGCTTCCTGACCCTCGACTAGGCCGTCGCCTGACCGGACCCGCGCCCCGGGCGCGGGTCCGGCCCTTCGCGGCACAACGAACAAGGGAGAACGACATGGCCGAGGCTCACATTTCCCTGCCCCGGGCGGCGGCCGAAGGGCTGCGCGTTGCCTGCCCGGACACCCTGGCCGGCCTTGTGGCCGAAGTGGCCGGCATCCTGGCCGATCCGGCTGTGGCCGAGGAGGAGATCGCCCGGGCCCTGGCCCGCGGCCTTTTCGCCGTGGCCGGCCGGGTCCGCCTGCCGTGGCTTGCGGCCGAGGCCCGGCTGCCCTTCGGACCGGGGCAGGGGGACGCCGCGCTGCCGGCGGACCTGCAGCATGGCCCGACCGATGCCTTCCTCCTCCCCGGGCGTTGCCGGGTCCGGGTCCTGCCGGACCTGGCGACGCTGCGGCGGTCCGTGCGCTACGGGGCCAGGGGCCGCATCCGGGTGGCCGCGGCCGGGGCGGGACGCCTCTTTGTCCGGCCCGTGCCCGTGACGGCGGTCGAGGTGGTCCTTTCCTACCACCGGTTGCCGGACACGCTCGTCGCGCCGTCGGACCGGCCGGCCTGCTTGCCGCCGCATCTGGCCGGACCGCTTCTTGTCAGCTTCGCCTGCCGGGAATGCTTCGAGCGTCTGGAGGAGGGGGCCGGCGGGAAAAAGATCCAGACCACGGCCTACGGCGTCCGTTTCGACGCGGCCCTGGCCGAACTGCTGGCCCTGTGCCGGCCGTCCGTTTTTCAGGACGAGCCCGTGGACTTGCCCGTTGTCGGAGAGAGTTCCTACGCTTTCGGGGAGGACTGGCCGTGAGTCCGGACTGCCGCTTCACCGTCTGTCTCGGCCTTGGCACGTCCGCCTCGCCGGCGGGCCTGGTCTGCGACCCGGCTTCCGGCCGCTATGAACTGGCCGAGGCCGTCAACGTCGAAGTGGCGGCCGGCCGGATCGTCCGCCGGCCGGGGATGATCCGCCTGTCGGACACGGGATTTGCCGACCTCTTTTCCGACGGCCCGAATCTCTACGGGGTGCGGGACGGTGGCCTCTGGCACATCCCGGACCAGGGCGGGCCGCGTCTCTTGCGGGACGGGCTCACGCCCGGGGCCCGGATGGCCTTTGTGGCCGTCGGCGGCACGGTCTACTTCGCCAACGGCCACGAAACCGGCCGCATCCGCGACGGCGTGGCCACGGACTGGAAGAGCGCGGGGGCCTACCCCGGCCCGGACCGGTCCGGCCGGTACGTGCCGCCGCCGGCCGGGCATCTGCTCGCCGCCTTTGCCGGCCGGATCTTCCTCGCCTGCGGCAGCCTCGTCCGGTTCACCGAAGGGGCCGGGCTCTTGGAGTGGGTCGATTCCCTGGCCGGGTTCCTGCCGCCGGCCACCGGCCGGGTGCGGCTCCTGGCCCCGGTCACGGGCGGCCTTTTCATCGGGGACGACGCCGGCGTGGTCTTTGCCGCCGGCACGGACCCCAAAACCATGGCCTTCGCCCGGGTCTGCCCGGCCCCGCCCCTGCCCGGGAGCGAGGTCCTGCTGCCGGCCGGCCGGCGCGAGGCCGTGGCCGGCCGGGACCTCTGCGGCGACGCGGTCCTGTGGGCCGCACCCGACGGCCTCTACTGCGGACTGGCTTCGGGCCGGGTCAGCCGGCTGGCCGCGGCCAACATCCCGGCCGCTTGCGCCGTGGCCGTGGCCGACCATGGCCGCTACCGCCTCTATTGCAGCGAATAAGGCACGATTTCCGCAACCTTTTGCCAAGGAGAGCCCCATGGCCCTGCGTCTTTCCACCGGTCTTCGCAACAAGCTGCTCGGCACCCAGGGACTGAAGACCATCATGCAAAACGGCGTCATCCGCATCTATCCGGGCGTGCAGCCGGCCAGCGCCGACGATGCCGAGGGGGCCACCCACCTGATCGAGGTGACCGTCTCCTCGGGCGCCTTCACCCCGGGCACGGCCACCAATGGCCTGAACTTCGCCGACCCGGCCGCCGGGGCCTGCGCCAAGACCACGGCCGAAGTCTGGTCCGGCGCGGCGGCGGCCACGGGCACGGCCGGCTGGTTCCGTTTCTACGCCAACGACCGGACCACCGGTGCGGACGCCAGCCACGCCCGCTTCGACGGCTCGGTCTCGACCTCCGGGGCCCAGCTCAACATGTCGAGCACGGCTATCACCGCCGGAGCCACCACCACCATCGACAGCTTCACCGTGACCATGCCGGCCTCGTAGGAGAATCGTGTCCAAAAAGAGCTGGCCTATCGGGGCTGCGCCCCGGACCACGCCGGGGGGAATCATCCCCCCGGCCCCGGGGTGGTGAAACAAGCACGCCGGACGCAGCCGGAGGGAAGCCATGTCCGATATCTATCCGCTCGCCATGCACTGCCGGTTCGAGGGCTTTCCGGCCCGCGTCCGGGTCGTGTGCGGCCGGGCGTTTTCCGAGGCCCGGAGCACGCCCTTTTCCTTCGGCAGCCGGGTGGACCTGTCCCGGACGCCGCAAAGCGGGGTGCCGGCCGGAGCGCTCGTTCCCGGCGAGCCCCTGCCGGCCCTGGAAACCGTCTATGCCGACACCGGCGACGACCACGTCTTCCACCTCAAAGTGGCCCACTACGGCTACGGCCGGTTCTACCAGGCGGCGGCCGGGGACGCCTGCTACACCCTGGCCCTTGTCAAGGGCCTGCGGGTCGAGGCCCTTGGCATCTGCCGCTCCTTCGAGACGGTCGACATCTGGGAGACCCGGATTCCGGCCGCAACCGACCTGTCCGCCGTCCCGGTAGCATCGCCCGGGGCGGTGGTGGTCCAGGACGCGGACCCGGGCACCGGCGTGGTCTGGTTCGTCGGCGACATGCCGGGCGAGGGCTTGGTCGTGCGCGGCAGCCTCCAGCTCGGTGGTCAGGTCCACCTCCAAATCTAGGAAGGCGCCATGCAACGCTTCATGCTCTACCACCAGACCGAGGGCGGCCTGCTCACGGTCGCGCCGGACCTGTCCGCCCCGGACGTCTACCGGGATCTGCTTTTTGTGCGCCGCCCGGAAGACGTCTTCGGCCATGTGCCGGCGGACGAGGACGGGCTCATCCTCACGCGGGGCGAGGTCTTCTACTCCACCTGCGGGGTGGTGGAACCGGCGGCCGTGCGCAACCGGTCCATCGGCAACGGGAACATGGAAAACGCCTGCTGGAGTCCCGATCCGCGAAACGCCACCCCGGAATACGTGGGCGTGCGCTTCGACCAGCCGGCCCGGGTGACCGGCTTCCAGTTTGCGACCAATGTCTCGAACGCCGTCAACTGCCCCTACGGGGCCGGCCCCTGCGGCCACCCGACCAGTTTCGCCCTGGAAGGTTCCAACGACGAGGCCAATTGGACCCGGCTCCTCACGATGACGGACTTTACCGGCATGCGCGAGGCCCACCAGAGCCCCTTTCCCACGGAAAACGCCTCGTGGTGGGCCGACGGGGTCTTTCTCTCCGACCGTATGGACATTGCCGACAGCCACTACTTCCTGGCCTACAGGCTCGTGGTCTCGGCCTTCAAGCCGGACATCCACGGCAACTACAGCATCGTGGAACTCGTCCTTTACGGTGGATTCTAGGGCCGTTCCGGTTCGCGCGGCCACAACCCGTTTGACAACACTTTTTCCTCGCAGGGGGTGCCCATGGATGCCGTGACAGGACAAGGCCCAGGACCGGTTCCCGCCCTGGTGACGCCGGCCGTGCGCGAGGCCCTCCGGGCCGCAAGCGTCGGGGCCGGGGCCGACGTTTCCGGCCGGGTCGCGCCGCCGGGGCCCTTTGCCGGCCTGCGCGTCCGCCTCGTGCCGGACGGGGACGCCGCCCTTCCCGGGAGGCCCCATGCCCGTCCTTGAAGACTACCTCTTTTCCATGGAGGCCCTGCCCGAGGAGGTGGTCCACGGCTCGGGACTGGCCCCGCTGTGGCTTTGCGCCTCGGGCACCGGCACCTGCGGCGTGACCACCGCCGGAGACGGAATCCGCCTGCCGCTCCCGACCGTATCGGCCGCCGGCTCCTGGCGGCCCATAGGCGTTTGTCCGCTTCCGCTGCCGGTGGCCGGGGCCGGGACTTATGGCTGGCATCCGGCCTGGGGCGGGATCGACCTGCCGGCCCTGGCCGCCCTTGGCCTGGCTTCGCTGCCGCTTCGGGTCGAGGCGGCCCTCACGTCCCTTTTCGCCCTGGCCGGGGCCGGGGCCGGGGCCGGCATCGGCTGGCCGGCCATGGCTTCCCTGGCCGGGACCGGAGCCACGGGCGGGGCCAGCCTTCCGGCCTGGATCGGCCAGGCCACCTCCGACCTGGACCGGCGGGGCGGGGCCTGGTGCGGCCTGCCGGTCCTGGCCGCCAAGGGGCTCGATTGCAGCCTAGCCAGTCCGGTCACGGCCGGCCTCGGCTCGGAGGCGGTGGTCCGGCTTCTCTGCCAGGGCGACCCGGACATGGCACTGGCGGCCCGGGCCCTGGCCGGCGGAGCGGTCGGGGTGGCGGACGACGACGCCGTGGCCGGGGCCCTGCTGGCCGGGGTGGCCGCGTCGCTCGCCTACGTCGAGGACGGCGGGGCGGGGGTGGACGTCTGGACCTGTGCGCTCGCCACCTACTTTCGGGGCTCCGGCGACTGCGAGGACGGGGCGATCCTGCTCCACGGCCTGCTCCTGGCCGCCGGGTTGCCGGCGGACCGGCTGGTCACGGCCTTTGGCCGGGTGGGGATCGACCGGGTGGGGCACTCGTGGGTGGCCTACCGAAGGCTGAGCGACGGCCGGTGGACGGCCCTCGACTGGACACTTGGCGCGTCGCAGGGGCCGGTGTCCGGCCTGCCTGTCCTTGGCGAGTCGGCCTTTTTCGCCGTGGTCGACTACGCCCTGACGACCGGGGCCTTTTTCTCGGTGCGTGAGGACGCGGCCGTCTTTTTCGCCCGGTCCGAGGCCGAGGGCGTCGTCCTGCCCCGGATCACGGTCGCGGCCGCAGGCTCGCTCGGGGCCCGGGGTGGCGTGTCCCTTGCGCCCGGCTGGCTGGTCTGCCGGGCCGTGACAGGGGCGGCCGGCGACTGCCGGTGGGTCCGGGCCGGGGCCACGGGCACGGCCGGATCGGTCGTTGGCGCGGCGACGGTGCCGGTTCCGGACATGCTCGCCCTGGCCGGGGCCGTTGGCCTGGCCGGGATGGCGACGCCCGAGGTGGCCGGCGCCGGCGGCGGCAACGGGCGGGCCGGGCTGGCCCTGCCCCGGGCGGCCTGCTCGGGCGCGGCCACGGTCGCGGCCCTGGTCGCCGGCCGTCTGGCCCTGTCCCGGGCGCGGGCGGCCAGCACGGGTCTTTGCGGCCTCCTTGGCGGCGGCGTGTGCCGCCTGCCCCGGCCCCGGGCGGTCGCCACCGGCCTGCCCGGCCTGACGGGCGTCGTCGGGCCGGACGGCATGGTTTTGCCCGTGCCGTCCTGCCTGGGGCACGACGGCCTGGGTGGGCAGGGGACGGGACAGGCGGCCATGGCCGGATGTATCGCCGAGGGACGGGGCCGGGCCGGCGGGGCAGGCCTCGGGGCATACGTGTTTGCCCGCGCCAGCGGGGAGGAGTGGACATGAGCGGCATCGGTTTTTCCCTGGAACTGGAGAGCGGGGCCCTCACCTGCCTGGCCGGGCCGGCCGTGGTCGCGGCCTGCCGCCACGGCGGCCGGACCGTGGTCTCGGACGGAGCCCGTCTCTACCATTTGGGCGGGAACGACGACGACGGCGCGGCCATTCCCTGGCGGCTGGCCCTGCCGGCCACGGACGGCGGCCTGCCTGGGCCGAAGAGGCTCACGCACGTGGCCCAGGAGGGGACCCTTGGCGGCGAGGCGGCGGTGGCGGCCGCAAGCGAGGCCGGTGCGGCCCTTGACGGCGTGGCCGGCCCGTCCGGAGAACCCGGCCTGCCCGGCCGGGCCGTGGCCCGGCTCGGTCGCGGCTCTGGGACCACCTGGCGGGTGGCCCTGGCCGGAACCGACGGCGGGGCCCTCGATCTCGGGGCCGTCGTCCTTGCCCTCGTGTCCCTGGACCGGAGGCCGGCGTGAACGCGGATTTTCGGCCGACCGTGCGCCTGCGGTTTGATGGCGACGCCGACGCCCTGGCCGGCCTGCGGGGGACGGCTTTGCGGGAACTTGACGCCATGCGCCGGGAAAACGTCTTCGATCTGCCGGTCTACGGCCGCCACCTGCGTCTGCCCGGCGGGGAGGCCATCGTGTGCAGCCGGATCGGCCTGCTGGAGACGGTCACGATCCGGGCCCCGGGAGCGGGGGAGCGGCGTCCGTCCGGCCGGACCGCCTTGCCGGCCCTTCCCGATCCGGAAGGGTATTTTTACGCCATCCCCGGCTGCCTGGCCCGGTACGAGGGCCTGTCCAGCCTCGGCAACGCCGTCGAGGACGGGCCGCTCGCCGGCTGGACCGTCGGTCTTGGGGCCGACGTCGCCGTGGTCACGGCCTCCCGGGCCGGGCTGCCCGAACCGCCGGGCCTGCCCGCCGCCGGCATCGGCCGGGAGCTTGGCGTCTTCGTCCTGCCGGGCGGCGCGGCCTCGGGCCTGCTCTTTGGCCGCGACCACATTCCGGACGCGGCTCCCTTTTCCGTCAGCTGCCTGGTCCGGCTGCGGGAGCCGCTCGCCTATGACGACACCTACGACGCGAGAGGCGTGCTGAACCCGTTTCGGGCTTATTTCCTCCAAAGCGCCGACGGCCGGGACTTCACCTGGGACTGCCCGGGCAGCATTTCGCCGCTTCTCGGCTTCTGCTCGCCCCACCTCCACCCGGACTGGGTCGAGATCGTCACCTATCCCTGGGCCCCGTGGAACCAGGATTTCGCCGCCAACACCGAACTTCTCGCCGGGGCCAAACGGGCGGACACGGCCTGCCCGGGCGCGCCGCCCCTGGCCGGGGAGGCCTACCGGGACGCGGTCGGAAACGCCTATCCCCACCCGTCGGGCTTTGTCGTCGGGCTCCAGGCGGCCGGGCTCTTCGTCTACAACGGCAACCGGCTCCTCGGGGCGCGCCTGTCCCACTTCGAGACCCAGACCGGCTATGTCCCGGCCCTGTCCGACCCCCTGGAGTGCGGCGTGTGGCACCACGCGGTCCTGACCCACGAGGCGGACGGCGCGGTCACCTTGTACCTGGCCCGCGAGGACCGGGCCGAAGCCGACGCCTACGCCGGCGTCCAGCCCCTTTGCGCCATGGACGCGGCTTGCACCTGGCAGGCCAGCGGGGTCAACGCCTGGACCCTTCGCAACGGCCGCACCGGCCAGGCCATCGGCGCCTATCGCATGAATCCGGCCATGGACGTGGCTTTGCCCCGTTTCTTCGACTACGCCCTGTCCCCCGGCCAGGCCTCCCTGCTCCAGCTCGAGGCCCTGGCCGGACTGTTCGTGGCCGACGACCACGAGGTGGCCCGGGCGGCCGGCGCCGGACTGACGCCGATCATCATCGAAAAGGAGGCCTTATGAGCGATTCCACCGGCGCGGCCGGCATCGTCCGCAACAAGTTCGACACGGCCCAGAACTACGCCAGCGACGCCTGGACCTCGGCCATCGCCTTCCTGGAGCGCCTGGGCGGCGTGGCCCGGCTGACCTATCCGTCCGTGGACCTGCCGGGCCTGCCCGACCAGCCGGAATACGCGGCCGTGCCGGGCGCGCCGGCCCTTGCCGCCGTGACCCTGGCCCCGGTGGCCGGGCCACGGGTCCCGGACCTGACGGCCCTGGCCCTCGACGGCCTCGACCTGCCCCGGTTCGACGTGGCTCCGCCGGACATCGTCCTCCCGGGCGACCCGGACCCGGCCTGGCCCGACGCCCCGGGCCAGGTGCCGAACCTGCCGGACGTGGAGCTTCCGGCCGATCCGGCCCTGACCCTGCCCGAGCCGCCGGTCTTCGAGGCCATTGCCATCCCGGAATTGCCCGGCCCCATCACCCCGACCTTCGAGGGCGAGCGGCCGCCCATGCCCGAGCTGCTCGTTCCGGGGAACCTCTTCGTCCTGCCCCGGGAGGCGGCCTACGATTCGCCGCTTCGGGCCGCCCTGGCCGACCGGCTGGCCACGGAACTGGCCCGGGGGGGGGCCGGCTTCGGCCCGGAGTTGGAGCGTGACCTCTGGGACCGGGCCGGCCGTCGGGCCGAGGCGGCGCTGGCCGCGCGCCTCAAAGAGCTCTCCGACGGCTTCGCCGCCCGGGGGGCCTTTGCCCTGTCCGGCCCCCTGGCCGATCTCCTGCGCCAGGCCTACGCCGACCATGCCGACGCCTTGGCTGCGGCCAACCTGGACATCCTGGCCAAACAGGCCGAGCTGGCCGGGCAAAACGGGCGGGCCGCGGTGGACCAGGCCCTGGCCCTCGAAGCCCAGAACATCGAACTGTTCAACCAGGCCGCCACCCGGGCCTTTGACGGGGCCAAGGCGTTGGCCCAGTACGGCTACGAGGCGCTCAACGCCGAAGTGGCCGTGCACAACGCCCAGCTGGCCCGCTACCAGGCCGACGCGGCCGTGTACGAGGCCCGCATCCGGGCCGCCCTGTCCGACCTCGAGGCCTACAAGGTCCGGCTCGAAGGGACCCGGCTCTCCGGCGAGGCCCAGAAGCGGGCGGCCGACCTCTATCTGGCCGAGCTTTCCGGGGTGACGGCCCTGGTCGGGCTCTACAAGGCCCGGATGGAGGGCGCGGCCGCCAAGTCGGCGCTTAACCGCGACCGTCTGGGCGCCTACGAGGCCCAGGTCCAGGCCTATGTGGCCTCGGTCAACGCCAACACCGCCCGCTACAACGCCCATGCCGCCTCCGTGGCCGGCCAGGAGGCCAAGGCCCGGGTCTACGCCGAGCAGGTCCGGGCCTTTGGCGAGCGGGTGGGCGCGGCCAAGGCCGAGGCCGAGACCAGGCTGGCCCTGGCCACGGAGGAAAACCGGGTCAGGATCGAGGCCCAAAAGGCCGACGTGGCCCGGTTCGAGGCCGAATTGCGCCAGGCCCAGGCCCAGGCCGAAGTCCTGCAAAAGGACAAGGAGCTGGCCCTTCGCGGCTACGAGGCCGGGCTCGCGGCCCGGCAGGCCGAGGCGGACCTCAAAAGCAAGGACCACGCCGCCCGGATCGACGCCTACCTCAAGTCCGCCGAGGTCTCGATCAAGGAGGCGGACATGCTCCTGCAAAACTCCCTTGGCGAACTGCGCCTGGAGTCCGAGAAGATCCGCTCCGGGGCGCAAGTCTCGGCCCAGATGGCGGCCAGCGCCCTGGGGTCGGTCAACGCTTCGGCCCAGATCGGCTACAGCGAGTCCCTCGGCCAGCGCACCAACACCTCGACCACCGAATCGGTCCAGCGTTCGGTCAGCGAAACCACCTCCAAGTCGAACGGCTTCCGGGAAAGCTACAACCACAACTACAACTACAAGGTCTAGCCGGCCCGGCGGCCGATCCCCCGACCCTTTCGCCCGAACCATCCAACCCCGGGAGGGAACATGGCCAACCTGCTGTACCCGGCCTTCAAGCGGTCCCTGGGCAACGGCTTTTTCAACCTGAGCGCCGACCCCCTCAAGTGCGCGCTCCTCAAAAGCACCTACCTGCCGGACGCGGCCCATGCCGTTTTTGCCGACGTGGCCGGCCACGAGGCCTCGGGCGACGGCTACACGCCCGGCGGCCAGGCCCTTTCCGGCGTCACCTGGACGGTCTCTGGCACGGCCTGCGCCCTGGACGCGGCCGATCCGGTCTGGACCGAGGCCACGGTCACGGCCCGGTATGCGGTTGTGTACGCGGCCAAGACGGCCGGCAGCCTGGCTGATCCGCTGGTCTGCCTCCTGGATTTCGGCGCGGACAGGGGGGTGACCGGCGGTATCTTCACCGCCGTCTTCGATGCCGCCGGCATCCTCGGCCTGGAGTAGCAGGCCATGAGCGGACCATGGGCGGATCGGAATGTGGCCTGGGTCGATTACGACGCGGCCTGGCAGCCGAGGACGGCCCGGGCCCCGCTCGGCCGGGCCGGGGGAGCCCTTTGGGCCGGACCGGTCCGGGCGGCGGCCGCCGCCTCGGTCCTGGTGCGGACCCTGGCCGGTATTTTTGTCGTCAACCCGTGCGGAATCGACCAGCCCGGCCGCAAGCCCCTGCGCCTGGCCTCGCCCGTGGCCAGGCAGGCGAGGCTGGCCTCTCCCGTGGCAACGGCCATCCGGTCGGCCTCGCCCGGGACGACCACCGTGCGGCTCGCCGCGGCCGTGGAACCAGAAAAACCGTGAGGTGGATATGGCAGGGACCGTCTATCAAGGCGACGTGGGACTCGAAATCGTCCTCGACTGCGGCTGCGACGTGAGCGGGGCCGTGGGGGCGGCCGTGGCGGTGAGGACGCCTTCCGGGGCGGTGGTGGCCTGGCCGGCGGAAACGGCCGCGGCCGGCGGCGGAGGCGTCACCTGCCTGCGCTGCCTGACCCGGGCCGGCGACCTGGCCGAGGCCGGCACCTACCGGCTCCAGGCCTCCCTGACGCTTGGCGGCTGGACCGGGCGTGGACGGACCGCGATCCTCGTCGTCAAACCGAAATTTTCTTAAAGGAGCGACCATGGCCATTTCCGCCACCTACGTCGATGCCGCGACGTTTTCGGCCACCTATGACGCGGCCGGGCAAAAGGACCTGCGCAGCCAGTGCGCCCCGGGGGTCAGGATTCGGGCCGATTGCGGTCCGGACGGCCTCCGGTACGGCGTGGTTGCGGCCGTCGCCTACGCCGACCCGGTGACCACCATCACCCTCGCCGGCGAGGGGCTCACGCCAAACCTGACGGCCTTCGTGCACGGCAACGACACGCCCGGGAGCCTGCCGGACCACGGGCACACGCCCGCCGCCGTCGGTCTCGGCAGGGTCACAGACGACGCCCAGGTCCGGCGGGACGAAAGGGGCCAACCAGGCGGCGTGGCCACCCTGGGCCCGGACGGGCTCGTGCCGGCCGGGCAGCTCCCATCCTCGGTCGATGCCACGGCGGTCCTGCGGCTGGTGGCCTCGCTCCCGGCCCACTACGCCCGGTCGTCCCTGGCCGGTCTGGCCGGCGCCGACGCGGCCGGCCGCCGGTCCCTGGCCCTGCCCGGCCGGATCACGGTCAACGTCAATGACTCGGGCTATGCCCTGACGGGCCTGCCGGCCATGGACCTGAACGCCGCGGCCAATTGGGACGCCGTGTCTCCGGACTACACCGATCCGGCCAACCGGGCCGGCAAGGATTTTTACGTCTACGCCTGCGCCAGGGCCGACGGAACGTGCAAGCTGCTTTTTTCCGCCAACGCCACCTTCCCCGCCGGCTACGACGCCGCCACCTCGCGCAAGATCATGGGGGTTCACTGCCTGTGCCTGTCGGTTGGGACCATCGACGGCCATGCCCTGTCCGGTTTCGCCACCGGGGACATCCTGCCGGCCAGCCTCTGGGACCTCAAACACCGCAGCGCCGGCGACCAGGCCGGGCGGGTGTACAGCCCCGTGGCCGGCGGCAGGTGGGGCATGATCTACCTGCCGTCGGTCAGCGGCGGCAGGCTGGTTTCCGCTTACGGCGGGACCATCGCCTTGGGCGACACCACCCCGGCCTTCCATTGGTTCAAGTTCGCCCAGTGGCTCGGGGCCCAGGGCGAGCGCCCCATGACCCAGACGGAGTTCATGGCCTTTTCGCTCGGCAGCAACCAGGGCACCACCCTCGGCGGCACGGTCAAGCCGGCCACCACCGGCGGCCACGCGGATACCAACGGCCGCCGCATGGTCTCGGACCTCGGTTGCGAAGACTGCTGCGGCGTGTTGTGGCAGTGGGGGGCCGAGGCCGGCGGCGGCGTCGCCGCGGTGGGGTACGTCAACGCCTGCGACGCCAACGACAGCGGGGTCGCAGGGTATCGCAGCCAGGAGCCCAACCGCATCGTCATGGGCGGCGTGTGGTCCTTCAGTACTCCGGCGCAAGCCGGTTCGCGCAGTGCCAACTGGGTGAACGCCCCGCTGTCGTTGGGTGCCAACACGACGACACGCGGCGTCTCGGACAACCTGACCGGCGGGATATAGGCGGCTTTTGCCGCGCAGTCCCGGGTCAGGCGTCCGGCCCATGGCCGGCGGCCCCAGGGGCCGTCTTGAGCAACAGCCGGAAATGGCCTATTGCCGGGCCGTCGGGCCGCCTCTCCCGGGAGGCGGGCCACGGCCCGGGGGAGGCATGGACAAGCCGCGCATCATGTTCGTGGACGACGACCAGGAGATCCTGGCCGCCTATGCCCGCGCTTTCCGCAAACGGTACGCGGTGGAGGTGGCGGCCGGGCCCGAGGTCGGGCTCGACATGCTGCGGGCCGGCCTGCCCGTGGCCGTGGTCGTTTCGGACCTGCGCATGCCGGGCATGGACGGCGTGGAATTTCTCGGCCGGGTGCGCGAGATCCGGCCCGAGGCCGTGCGCATCATCCTGACCGGGTTCGCCGACATCGGCGTGGCCATGGCCGCGGTCAACAAGAGCAAGGTCTTCAGTTTCCTGACCAAGCCCTGTCCCGAGGCGGACCTGGAGGAGGCGCTGGCCGCCGCCCTCCGCCAGTACCAGCTGCTGGCCGCCGAAAAGGAGCTCTTGCGCGGCACGGTGCGCGGCACCATAAAGCTCCTGACCAACCTGCTCGAGATGGTCAATCCCGAGGCCTTCGGCAAATCCTCCCGGGTCAAGCGCCTGGCCGTGGACCTCGGCGCCTACCTCGGGGTCGAGGACGCCTGGCGGCTGGAGCTGGCCGCCATGCTGTCCCAGATCGGCTGCGCCGCCATGCCGGCCGAGAGCCTGCGCCGGGCCTACCGGGGCGAGCCCCTGCCCGGGGACAAGGCCTACGAATTCGCCATGCATCCCCGGATCGCGGCCGATCTGGTCTCCAACATCCCGCGCCTGCGGGAAGTGGCCGAGATCATCGCCTACCAGGAGAAGCGCTACGACGGCGGCGGCCTGCCGCCGGACGGGACGAGCGGCGAGCGGATTCCCCTGGGCGCGCGCATCCTCAAGGTGGCTCTCGATTTCGACACCCTGGAGGCCCTCTACCGCTACAAGCGGCAGTCGGCCAATCCCGTGGCCGAGGCCCTGGACCGCATGGGCGACCGGGAGGGCTGGTACGATCCGGACGTGTTCGGGGCCCTCCAGTCCCTGGCCACCCTGCCCGACGGGTTCGAGCCGCGCCTGGTGCCGGTCGAGGAACTGGCCCCGGGCATGCTGCTCGACCAGGACGTCCTTGACCTGAAAGGCGAACTGGCGCTCAGCCGCGGGCTCGAACTCAATACGGTCTCCATCCGCCGGCTGGCCGGGCAGGCCGGGCAAACGGGGAAAAAGGCCCGCTGGCGGGTGCTCGTGCCGCCGGCGGAAAAGCTGGCCTTTGCCAAAATCCTTGATGGATAGGCGGATTTAGGCCAAAGGAAAGCGGAGGATTCCCAAGGGTTCTCCCAGGCCGCGCTCCCTGGCCGGGACGGCAGCACCGCGACCGGCAACCACCAACCAGGCGCCCGCATGGAAGCATCCCCCGCCATCCCAAAGGAACTCCTCGGCAAACCGGGCGAGCCGTTTCGGGGGGTCTTTTCCACCCAGACCCAGTCCGTCATCGGTTTCGGCGCCACCAAGCGCAAGGTGAAGCAGAACATCTTCGTCTTTGCCGAAGAGCAGGCCGACGGGTCTTTCAAGGTCAGAAGCCTCAACAAGCATTTCATCCCCACCGGCAAGGCCAGGACGCTCGGCAAGGACCAGCTCCTGTCGGAGTACCTTCCCGAGCCCGACCTCTACATGAACAAGGTCGTGCCCATGATGCGCCAGGTCCGCGAGACCGTGGACGCGGCCGACCAACACCGCTCCCAAGCCGAACTCATGTCCGCCGAGTTCGAATACAAAAACGCCCTGCGCGTGGACGAGGAGCACATCCGGGCCACCTTCGGCCTCGGGCTCACCTACCTGGACCGGGGCGAACTCGACAACGCCAATCTGGTCTGCCGGCGCATCATCACCCTGGAAGCCGCCTTCGGCGAGGAGCACAAGCACCTTTTCAACGAATTCGGCATCAAGATGCGCAAGCACAAGATGTACGCCCAGGCCCTGCGCTACTATTTCAAGGCCTACCGCCTGACCCGACAGGACGACCACCTGCTCTACAACATTTCCCGGACCTATTACGAAAAGGGCAAACTCCGGCTGGCCAGGAAGTTCCTGGACATGGCCCTGGCCATCAACCCCGGCTTCGAAGAGGCGGGAGGGCTTTCGCGGGCCATCGAGAAGAAGGCGGAGCAGGAGGGGCGTTTCCCGGACCTCTCCGTGCGCAAGGGTTTTGACGCCTGAACCGGCGGCCCGCCGGGCCGCCCGAAAAGGACCGGCATGAGCTTTCTGGGTCGATTTCTTGTGGAGCAGGGGGCCATCACCGAGGAACAACTCGCGGGGGCCCTGCGTTTCCAGCGGGAACACAACCGCCGCATCGGGGAGGTGGCCGTGGACCGGGGGGTCCTCTCGCCCGCCCAGGTCCTGGCCATCCGGGACAGGCAGCAGGAAGACTCCAGGCTTTTCGGCGACATTGCCGTCGGCGATCGCCGGCTGACCCGGCGGACCCTGGACGAGCTCCTCTTTTTCCAGAAGGTCCAGCACACCTATCTCGGCGAGGCCCTGCTCCTTTGCGGGCATATCGACCGCGAACAGTACCAGGGACTCCTGGGCCGCCATGTCGCCATGCGCGACACGGCGCGGGTGAGCCTGCGCTACCTCCAGGAATTTTTCACGGAAAATCGGGTGGCCGAAACCCTCTTCGACGCCCTCGGCCGGGTCCTTTCGAGGCTGGCCGGCGAAGACCTGGCCATCGCCTCCATCGGCGTGCCCTTTGAGCCGGACCGCTACCCCGAAACCGGTGTCCTCAAGGGCGTGTTGCCGGACGGCCGCCGCCTGGCCGCGTCCGTCGGCCTGTCGGCGACCCTGGCCGCCCGGGTGGCCGGCGAAACCGGGGAGGGGTCCGGAAAAGGGCTGGCCGGGGTCTTTTTCCCGGCCGTGCTCCGGTATTTCGGGGACATGCTCCGGGACGCCTCCCTGTTCTTGACCGGTGGCCGGATCGTGCCGGGGGAGGCGTTCGCGCCGCCTCCGGAGGAGTCGCTTTTCCTGCGCTGCCAGGCCTCCTCGGGCGAGGCCGGGTGCGTGGTCTGGCTCGAGGAGGCCGCCCCATGAGCCGGTCCCGGTCCCGCTCCCGGGACCGGGCCGCGCCTGTCCCGGGCGGGCCCGACGCGCGCCTGCCCTTTTTCCAGGCGCTTTTCGAGTCCACGGACGAGGGCCTGTGTTTCCTCGGGGCCGACCGAAGGGTGGTGGCCGCCAACGGGGCCATGCGCCGGCTGTACGCGGGCAAGGATTTCGACGCCGCCGGGCCGTGCCCGGAAACCGGGAGCGCGGGCGAGGAGATCTGCGGCAACTGTCCGGCCGAGGCGGCGCTGGCCTCCGGCCGGACCGTGTCCCTGGTGGCCGAAACCGTGGGGCCCAAGGGAGAGCCCCGCCAGGTGGAAACCGTGTGCCATCCCCTGCGCGGGCCCGACGGCCGGGTGTTTGGCGTGGCCGAGATCGCGCGTGACGTGACCCGGCGCTTTGAGGCCGAACGGGACATGGCGGTGGCCACCCGGGACATCGAGATGCTTCTGGGCTCCATCCGCTCCATCCTGGTCACCCTCGACGACAAGGACCGCATCCGGCGGTTCAACGCCCGGGCCGAGGCCATTCTCGGCCTGACCGCCGGGGCCGTGATCGGCCGGGATTTTTTCGACGTGGGGCTCGCCTTCGACGGGGAGGCCGTGCGCGAGGCCGTGGCCGAGAGCCGGCGCACGCTTCTGCCCGTGCGCGTGGACGAGGTCCGCTGCCAGGTCCCGGGCCACGGCGAGCGTCTGCTTGGCCTGACAGCCAATCCGGTGCCCGGCCCGACCGGGACCGTCCCGGGCGTTCTGCTCCTCGGCCAGGACCTCTCCGAGATAAAGGCCCGGGAACTCAAGGCCGTCCATGCCCGGCGCATGCAGGCCATCGGCGGCCTGGCCGCCGGCATCGCCCACGAGATCAACACCCCCATCCAGTACGTGGGCTACAACGCCGGCTTCCTGGACGAGGCCTTCACCGACATCCTGGACCTGCTGGCCGCCTACGGCCGGCTGGCCGAGGCGGCCGAGGCGGCCGGCGGGGCGGACGGGACCCTGGCCGAGGCGGTCCGGGCGGTCCGGCGGGTGGAGGCACAGGTCGAGGTCGCCTACCTCCGGGACGAGATCCCGGCCGCCATCGCCAACAGCCGCAAGGGCATCGGCCAGGTGACGGAGATCGTTTCGGCCATGCGCCAGATGTCGCATCCCGGGACCGGGGATTCGATCTTTTTCGACTGCAACGCGGCCATGCGCGACATCGTCACCATCACGCGAAACACCTGGAAGCATGTGGCGGACGTGCAATTTGACCTCGCGCCCGAGCTTCCTTTGGTGTATGGTCTGCCGCATGAGGTTTCCCAGGTATTTTTGAACGTGGTCCTCAATGCCGCCCAGGCGGTGGAGGAACGCGTCAGCCGCGAGCCGTGGACCCGGGGCCGGATCGTGGTCACCACGAGCCGGACCGGCCAGGGGGTGGTGGCCGCGGTGGCGGACAACGGCCCGGGCATCGATCCGGCGGTCCAGGGGCGCGTTTTCGATCCCTTTTTCACCACCAAGGCGGTGGGCAAGGGCACGGGCCAGGGGCTGGCCATCTGTCAGGCCATCATGGTCCGCCACGGCGGGAGCATCGACTTTGCCACCCGCCCGGGAGAAGGGACCACGTTTTTCATCCGGTTTCCCCTCGAAAGGGCCGCAGACGGCTCGCCATGAGGATCATTTTGCCGGCTGGGGCGGCGGGGACTTGGCATCTATGGGCGCGAAACAGAAGATCCTTTTCGTGGACGACGACCCGGAGATCCTGGCCGCGCTGCGGCGCAGGCTGCGCCGCAAGTATGTCGTGGATACGGCCCTGGGGCCGATCCGGGCCCTGGAGGCCGTGATCGAGCGGGGGCCCTACGCCGTCATCGTCTCGGACCTGCGCATGCCGGCCATGGACGGCATGGAGTTCCTGGGCCGGTTGCGCAAGACCTGCCCGGACACGGTGCGCGTCATGCTGACCGGGCACGCGGACCTCAAGACGGCCATGGACGCGGTGAACACCGACCAGGTCTTCCGGTTTCTGGCCAAACCCTGCGCCGAGGAAGATCTCGACGAGGCCCTGGCCGCCTCGGTGGCCCAGTATCTCCAGGCCTCGGCGGAAAAGGAATTTCTCAAAGGGGCCTTGCGCGGCATCATCAAGGTCCTGACCGACCTCCTGGCCCTGCTCAATGCCGAGGCCCTCGGCCGGGCCACCCGGGTCAAGCGGCTGGTGGCCGACATGGCCCGCTACTGCGACGCGCCGGACGTCTGGCGCATCGAGCTTGCGGTCATGCTTTCCCAGCTCGGGGCCATGGTCATGCCGGAAGCCATGTTCGCGTCCCTTCGGGCCGAGGGGACGCTCGACGGGGACCGGGAGCGCCTGTTCGCCCGCCACCCGGCCATCGGGGCGGACCTCCTCGTCAACATCCCCAAGCTCGGCGAAGTGGCCGACATCATCCGCCACCAGGAGACGCCCTATGCCGGGGACGGCTCCGGCGGCCCGGCCGGGCCGGAGATTCCGCTCGGGGCCAGGCTCCTCAAGGCGGCCTTCGACTTCGACCGGCTGCTGACTTCCGGCACCGGCCGCGACGAGGCGCTCGCCGTCATGGCCGGCCGCCAAGGCCTCTACGATCCCAGGGCCCTCGAGGTCCTCGGCCTCCTGGCCGGTTCCCGCGAAGGCTACTGCCGGGGCGAGGCCTCGGTTTCGGCGTTGACCGCGGGCATGGTCCTGGAGGAAGATATCTGCCTCGGCACGGGCGAAAAGGCGGCCGTGGCCGGACAGGTGGTGGACCCGGGCCTGATCGAGCGTCTGCAGGGGCTCGGCATCGGCCGCAAGACGCCGGTCCGGGTGCTGACCCCGACGTCGGAGGAAGCCCAGTCGGGCATGGCCGATCCGGAACTGCTGGCGCTCTTGCGCCGGGTCCGCAGCTGCCCGACCGGCCGGTAGGAGAGAAGGCGCCATGTCCAATATGATGCGGGTGAAAGCCGACCAGACGGCCAAACGCTACGAGCGCCTGGTGATCGACTACTTCGCCGACGGCGGCATGGTCGTGGTGGCCAGCGACGACGAAAGCTTCGTGCGCCTGGTGAAGTTCACCCTGGCCGGGCTGCGGGTGGACGTCAAAAGCGTCTTCCGGGAGACGACCGACTACGACGAGGTGGTGGCCTTTGCCAACAAGGCCGTGGAGCGCCTCTCTTCCCCGCTGCTTCTCTTCCTCGAGCGCCGCATCCACAAGACCGCCTGCCTCAAGACCGTCAAGGTGCTCAAGAATTTCTACGGCGACCGGGTCCGGCTGATCGTGGCCAGCACCGAGGTGTCCCGGGACGAGATCGTGCTGACCCACGAGATCGGGGCGGACAGCTTCATCACCAAACCCATTTCGGCCAATGCCATCATCGAAAAGATCGCCTTCACCATCAAGCCCAACAACCAGCTTGGCGTGCTCCTCGACCGGGCCGCCGAACTGGTCGCTTCCGGCGACCTGGAGCAGGCCGAGCGGGTGACGGCCAAGGCCTTCGAGATCAAGCCCGACAGCCTCAAGTGCCACCTGCTCATGGGCGATGTGGCCCTCAAAAAGGGCGACCATCCGGCCGCGGAAAAGCACTACCTGGCCGCGGCCCGGGCCGAGAAGCTCTATATTGAGCCGCTCAAAAAGCTCGTGGACCTGTGCCGGGAGTCCGGGGAGCTCGACAAGCGTCTGGCCTACATGACCCGGCTCGACACCCTCTCCCCGCTCAATTTCGAGCGCAAGGTGGACATCGGCGAGGCCTACCTGGCCAAGGGCGACAACGAGAAGGCCAAGGTCTTTTTCGAGGAGGCGAGGCGGGTGGTCACCCGGGTGGCCTCGGACATGGTCAGCGAGTCGCTCATGGAGATCGCCCGCAAGATCGGGGACAAGGACCAGGACATGGCCCTTCGCTTCGTGACCGAGGCCATCGAGGCCAAGGGCGATTCCCTGGGCATAAGCGACCTGTGGATGTTCAACAACCGGGGCATTCTCCTGCGCCGCCAGGGGCTTTGGGCCGAGGCCGTGGAAAACTACCGCAAGGCGCTGACCATTTCGCCAAGGGACGGCGGCCTCCTCTACAACCTCGGCGTGGCCTACGCCGACGGCAAGCAGTACGACACGGCGGTCCGCTATTTCGAAAAGGCCCTGGAAGCGGATCCGTCCCTGGTCAAGCAGGCTCCGTCGGTCGGCTACAACATTGCCACCGCCCACCACCGCTGCCGCGATCTGCCCGAGGCGCGCCGGTTTCTGCAGGCCGCCCTGGACCTCGATCCCGGCTACGAAGCGGCCCGGCGGATGCTCGAACACCTGGCCGAGTGAGCCCTCCCGCCCATGTCCGATGTTGCCTGCCCCGGCCGTCCCGGCGGCCCCAGGGGCCCCAAGGGCTGTGACGCGGCCTGCCTTTGCCTGGCTGTCCTCCTCCTGCTCCTGTGCCCGGTCCGGCCGGACGCCTTTGCCGCCGCCGGTCCGCCCGAGAAGGCCGTGCTCGAGATGTGCGGGCCGTTCTCGGTCGAGCCGGGGCTGGCCGAACCCTGGCCCGGGGCCAAGGCCGTGCGGCCGGGGAGTCCTGTCGGGCCGGCGGACAAGGGCTTTGGCTGCCGTTTCACCCTGGCCGGCAAGCCGGGCGGCGGCCCGGTCCGGGTCGAGGCCCGGCTGACCCGGCCGACCGGGACCGGCCGGCCGGCGGTCGAGCGGTGGTTCGTGACGGCCCGGCGGGGCGAACCGGCCGTGGCCGCCTATGCCCTTTTCCCGCCGGGCCGGGCCACGCCCGGCGACTGGACCCTGGAACTTTTCGCCGGCGACCGGCGTCTGGCCGGGGAGACCTTCACCGTCCTCGCCGCTGTCGAGGCCGTCCCGCCGCCCACGGACCAGACCGCGCCGGAAAAATCCCCGCCGCCGTCCGATCCGGCCACACCGTCCGATCCGTCGGATCCGCCAGAGAGGGCCGATCCGGCCCTCCCGCCCGGTCCCGTCCCGGAACCGGCCCGGGCCATGCCGCCGCCGGCCGCGGGGGCCCCGTCCCCACCGGCCGATCCGGCCCCCCTCGCTTTGCCCCTGCCGGCCGCGCTCCCGGCCGCCCCGGCACCCGCTCCGGCCGCCGCGCCCATGGCCGCCGTGCCGAAGGTCGCCACGTCCCCGCAAGCCATGCTTCCGTCGCCCCCGGCCGTCGCGCCGACTTCTGTTCCGCCCGCCGGGCCGACACCCGTCGCCCGGCCCGTTCCGGCCGCTTCCCCTGCGCCGGCCAAAGCCGCTGCCGCGCCAGCCGGTCCCCCCGCGCCGGGGACAGCGAAAAAGGCCCCGGTCCGCCCCGCCCCGCCGGTTCCCTTCCGACCGGCTTCGCCGGCCGCTTTCCGGTCGGCCCCGGCCGGGCCGGCCGCGACCGCACCAGCCCCGGCCGGCCCGCTTCCGGTCGCCTCACCGCCGGCCGCGCCGGCTCCCGTCGCCGGGGACAAGGCCGGCCGGTCCGCCTATGTCCTCCAGACCGGCTTTTTCACCGAGGCCCCGAACGCCGAGGCCCAGGCCGCGCGGCTCCGTTCCCGGGGCATGCCGGCCTGTGTGGCCGTGGAAGGGCAAGGGGGCGGGCGGCGCTACCGGGTCCTGGCCGGCCGGTTCGGCGACGCCCGGGTGGCCGGCCGGGCCCGGGACGAGGTGCGAACCATCGTCGGGACCACGCCCCTGGTCACCCGCCTGGACGCCGGCCAACTGGCCGGCCTGCGCTGCCATTAGCGGGGAGGGGAGCAGAGAAGAGAAGAGAAAGAGAAGAGCCTCTGGCGGCCGGGGGGGATCATCCCCCCCGGACCCCCTGGAAGGGGTAGGGGCAAACGGCGGCCTGGATTCACGACGGTCGTTGGCGGGGGGGGCGGCCGGAAGTAACGTGGCGGGCCGGAGTGGCGACCCTCCACGTTACTTGTGGAAGACGGCCAGGGTCTTGTTGAGCTCGTAGAGCAGGGTGGTCAGGCGCACGAGGTAGCTCTCGTAGAGCTTTTGCACGTCGGACGAGGAGCCGAGCTCCATCTCCTGGTTCCGGGCCGTCAGGAAATAGACCATGCTGTTCAAAAACGTGATGATGTTCCTGCTGCGGTTGTAGACGTAGACGTTCAGTTCCTGGTCGTCCGGGTTGCCGGGCTTGAGATAGATGTAGAGGACGTCGATCAGGTTGTTGAGGCTGGTCGTGACTTTTTGATGGGTGTCGAACAGAAACCGCAGCTTCTTGTACTCCTCCCCGTCCTTGTTCTTTTCGTAGGCCGGCAGCAGGGCCAGGATGCGGCCCTCGAACGGCCGCGTGTCGTCGTAATACTTGATGACGTCGTGCATCATGGCGACGAGGCTGGCCTCGTCGAGGACGAGCGGCGCGGCCGGACCGGAGGCGGCGTCGGCCGCAGGGGCTGACGGAGTCGGCGGTTCGTCCCCGGCCCGGACCGGGAACGCGGTCCCGCAGCAGCAGAGGAACAGGACCAGGGCGCACAGGGCCCGGCACGGGCGGGCGCGGCGGGCGCGACGGAAAGATGCGGGCATGGCGGCGTCGCCTTCCTTGGGCAGGGCTCTCGGGCGCTACTGCTTTTTCTTGTCGCAGGCGGCGCAGGGGGCTTCCTCCCCGCCGCTTCGGGCCACTCGGCGCAGCACGTCCTCGAATTCGTCGATCGGCGCCGCGCCGCGCACGGACACGCCGTTGATGACGAAGGTCGGGGTGCCGTCGATGCCGAACGACCGGGCCTCGGCCACATCGTCGTCGAGGCGCTTGGCCAGTTCCGGATTGCGCATGTCGCGCCTCAGCCGGGGCAGGTTGGCCCCGAGCTTGACCGCCAGGGCGTAGACCGCCGGCGCGCCCGCCTGCTCGATCTCCTGCTGGGCGGCAAAGGCCGCGTCGTGGAAGGCGAAGGCCAGCTTCGGGTCCTGGACGGCCAGGGCCTCGTAGACCAGCGCCGCTTCCTTGGACAGGTCGTCCGTGGCGTAGTGCTTGAAAAGGACGCGCACCGAATCCGGGTGGCGCTCCATGAATTCCTTGAGCGTCACCGCGCCCCGGGCGCAGTAGGGGCACAGGAAGTCGGAATAGACGACCACCGTGGTCGTGGCCGAGGCCGGACCGCGAAAGGCCCGGGCCGGGTCCAGGGCCGGAGTGAGCGGCTTCTTGAATTCCTCGGCCTGCCGGGCCTGACGCTGGGCGTCCTGGTATTCGTTTTGTCCGGCCACGACCAGGCCGAACAGTTCGCTTTTGCGTTCGCCCAGGGCGTCGAGGACCATGTCCGGGTGCTCTTTGAGGGCTTGGCGCAGGCCGTTGTCCGACGGGCTCGGGGCGCAGGCGAAAAGGGCCAGGGTGGCGAGCAGGGCGAGGGCGGGGCGCAGGAGCATGGGGTGTTCCTTTGAAAGGGACTGTCTTCGACTTGCGAAACTACCTTGGGCAGGGGGAATTGCAACAAAAATCTGTGAAATGCAAGGGAATGGGGCCGCAAGGATTGCATTTTTTTCGACGTGGGGTATGCATGCCCCCTGGACTTCGCCGCCGCGGGGCGGCGGCATGCACAGGCAAGCAAAGGAGGGAACATGAAACGTATTGCCGTGACTTTCTTCGCCCTGGTGCTCTGCGGCGCGGCCGCGGTGGCCCTGGCCGCCGGCGACGCGGCCAAGGGGGCCGATCTGGCCAAGGGCTGCGCCTGCCACAAGAGCAAGGGCGACCTCGACGGCCAGGACGCGGCCGCGCTTCTGAAGAAAATGGAGGCCTATAAGGCCGGCCAGGGCGAAAACAAGGCCATGATCGCCATCATGAAAAAGCACTCCGACGAGAACATGGCCGACCTGGCCGCCTATTACGCCTCCCTGCCCAAAAAATGATCCAGCCCCGCCCTGCGTCGCGCAAAAGGCCGGGAAACTCGCTTTTCCCGGCCTTTTTTGGCGGGTGGCCCGGATGAGGCCGTTCCTCTCCCTCCTGTTGCGCCTGGCCCTGGTCGGGTCGTGTCTGGCCTACGCCCTGTGGGGCGTGGACTTCTCCCGGCTTTGGGCGGATCTGGCCGGTTTTCCTCCCGTGGCCGTCGGCCTCTACGTCGCGCTGGTCCTGGCCGCGACCCTGGTGCCGGGCCTGCGGCTGCGGTTTCTCATGGCCGGCCGGGTCGGGGCCGTGACCGGCCTGCGGGCCTGCCTCATGGGGATTGCGGTCAACAACGTGCTGCCGGCCCGGCTGGGGGAGATGGCCAAGGCCCTCTACCTGCGTCGGGAAGGGGGCGTGTCCCTGGGGCGGGCCCTGGAGGCGGTCTTCTGGGAGCGGTTTTTCGACCTGACCGCCCTTGTGGCCCTCGGCGTGGCCGTGGCCGCGCTTCTTGGCCGGGGGCTGGTCCTGTATCCGCTGCTGGCCGGGGTCGGGGGCGGCTGGGGGTTCCTGTTGCTGCTGCGGGTCCGGCCCCAGGCGGCCCACGCCGTGTTGCGGTGGCTGCCGGGCGAGCGGCTGCGCCTTTTCGCGGCCGAGATGCTGGGGCTTTTGGAAGCCAACCTGCGGGTCGGGTTCCTGGCCCGGCTCGGCCTGTGGACCCTGGCCGCCTGGGCCGGCTACGCCGCGCTCTACGCCGTCGGGCTTTGCCTCATGGCCGGCCTGCCGGCCGACCCGGCCCTGGTGCTGACGGTCTTTGCCGTGGCCACCCTGGGCTTCGCCCTGCCCGGGGTCCCCGGCGGCATGGGCGTCTACGAGGCTTCGGTGGTGCTGGCGCTCGGCTTTTTCGGCGTGGACCGGGAGCGGGCCTTTGCCGTGGGCCTGGCCATGCACCTCTTGCAGTACCTGCCCGTGACGGCCGCGGGCCTCCTCAGCCTGGCCGCCAGCGGCATGTCCGTGCGGGACCTGCGCGGCCAGGCCTCCCAAGCCTCGCAGGCGTCACCGGAATCCTCGGCGTCGCAGACCCTGTAAGGGGACGCAGGTCTCCTCAGGCCAGCTTCTCCCGGTGCCGGTCCAGGTGCCAGTGGTAGAAGATGTCGGCCAGTCCCGGGATCACATGGTCCGTGACGGTTTCCCACCGGATCTTGCCGGCCTTGGGGTCGAGGCTGCCGCCGGCCAGGAATTCCATGCCCACGGTCTCGTCCTGGCTGATGCGGTCCCGGGCGACGTGGCTGACCCGGGCCACCATCCAGAATTCGTTTGTGGCGGCCACCCGCGGTTCGTCGAACTGGAGATGGATGACCAGCCGTTGCCCCCGGGCCAGAAGCAGGTCCCGGTCCCGGACCAGGGCCGCGCGCAGGACGAGCCGCATGCCGCCGGCCGAGATGTCGGCCAGCCGGGCCAGGCCGGCCTGGAAGTCACTGCCGCGCAGGGCCGGCGCGTCCAGGGCGAAGGTGGCGCCCTTGTCGTAGCGCCACAGAAAGGCCTTCTGGAGCCGGTCGAGGTCCGGCTCCACCCGCAGGCTCTTGCGCCGCTGGCCGAAGACCAGGGCCTCGGGCTCCCTGAGGCGCAGCCTGGCCTGGCCGGCCGGTCCGGTGGCGGCCCCCCGGATGCTGCTGTCAAAGGTGTAGAAGGTTTCCTCCAGCCCGTGGTCCCGCAGCACCAGCCGGAAAAAGCCGGTCACCGGCAGGCCCACCCAGTGGGGGCCGGCGGCCGCCTTGGCCGTGCTTTCGAGGAGAAGGCCCCGGGAAGAGGATTCCCGGATGGAGCAGTCGAGCTCCTTTATGCCCGTGACGGTTTGGGGCAGCGACAGAAAGCAGCGGGAACGCTGGGATATCGCTTCTTCCATGAGACGACGGGAAGTTTTGGCGGTCATGGGCGCTCGCGGCAACGCGGCCAGTTCTCCGACGCGGCGTGGTCGGGGGAGGGGTACGGCGGGTTGCGGATTTGGCGGTTACTACTTCTTCATACTGCATCAGAATTCAGAAAAGCGGGATTTTGTCAATTCTGATCTGAAAAAAGATTGTTTTTTGCGCGCACGGTCCTTTTTCCCCGGCAACGGGGGAGGGCGGAGAAGTCTTTTCAATGCCCGCGGGGCATGCTATCCCGCCCCCCGTGTTCGCCCAGCCGGGCGAGGGAATGTTTGTGCAAGGAGAGGGGAGAAATGGTGTCGGCATGGTTGCGCATGGGCGTCGTTTTGACGGCCCTGCTGTTTTTCGGTTCGGTCGAGGCCTTGGCCAAGACGGTTTTTCTGGGGGGCAGCCAGACGGCTGGCTGGAAGTATTCCGGGGATTTCAAGGACGTGGTCAACAAGGCGACGGTCAGCAACACCACCTCGAAGATTTTGAAGGGCCTTGGCCCGGTGGTCGCGCTCAAGCCCGAGAAGGTCTTCATCCTTGAAGGCGTAAACGAGCTGTGGAGCGCCAACGCCAGCATCCTGACGCGCTACCGGGAGATCCTGCGCCGCATCCACCAGGGGTCGCCAAAGACGCTCATCTTTGTGCAAAGCGTCCTGCCCGTGGTCAACCGGCCCGATCTTTCCAACGAAAAGATCACGGAACTCAACGCCGGCCTCAAGGCCCTGTGCGCCGAGGTCCAAAACTGCATCTATATCGATCTGTTCAGCCACTTCGCCGTGAACGGGGCCTTAAACGAGAGCCTGACCACGGACGGCGTGCACCTGCGGCCCGACGGCTACAAGCTGTGGCACGCCCTGATCGAGAAATACGTGGCCCTGCCAAACGACCAGCTCACCCGGCCCGAAACCCTGGCCGGACTCGGCGCGGCGGCCCCGGCCACCAACTGAGGCCGGGAGCAGGCGAGCGATAGGCGGGTCCGACCCGCCTTTTTTTTTGCGTCCCGGCCGGGCGGCGGCCGGAAGGCGGGCCTTGACAGGCCGGGACGCGATGGTCATGCACAAGACCACGGCAGGCCGTGGCGAAACGGCGCGGCAACGGAGGCAGGCGGTGGGCAACGTCCTTATCATCGACGACGACCAGACCATACGGGACGCCCTGGCCCGGGTGGTGAGCCGGCTTGGCCACAGGCCGGACATGGCCGCCACCCTGGCCGAAGGGTTGCGCCTGGCCGGCGGCTCGGATGTGGACGTGGTCTTTCTCGACGTGCGCATGCCCGACGGCAACGGCCTGGACGCCATAAGCGACATCCGGCGCGCGCCCTCGACCCCGGAAGTCATCGTGCTGACCGGCTGGGGCGATCCGGACGGGGCGGAGCGGGCCATGCGGCAGGGGGCCTGGGACTACATCGAGAAGCCGCCGACCGTGAAGACCATGACCGCCCAGCTGGTCAGCGCCATGGACCACCGCAGCCGGGGCCGGGGGGCGGCCCGCACGGCAGAATCGTTCCGGTTTCTCGGCATCGCCGGCGGCAATCCCAAGCGGGAGCAGTGCCTGGAACAGGCGGCCAAGGCCGCGGCCAGCGATGTCAACGTGCTCCTGACCGGCCCGACCGGGGCCGGCAAGGAGCTTTTCGCCCGGGCCATCCACGGCAACAGCCCCCGCCGGGACGGGCCCTTTGTCGTGGTCGACTGCGCCGCCCTGCCGGCCGGCATCGTGGAAAGCGTGCTTTTCGGGTCGGAAAAGGGGGTCTACACCGGCGCGGACCGGCGCCGGGAGGGGCTGCTGCTGCGGGCCCACGAGGGCACGCTTTTTCTCGACGAGGTGGCGGAGATGCCGCTGTCGGTGCAAAAGGCCTTTTTGCGGGTGCTCCAGGAGCGGCGGGTCCGGCCCCTTGGCGGCCTGGAGGAGGCGGCCTGCCACTTCCGGCTGGTGGCCGCCACCAACCAGGATCTGGCCGCCATGGCCGGGCAGGGGCTTTTCCGGGAAGACCTGCTTTTCCGCCTGCAGGGGGTCGGCATCGAACTGCCGCCCCTGGCCGGGCATCCCGAGGACATTCTCGATTTCGCCGCCCATTTCGCGGGCGACGCGGCCGCGCGGCTGGGGACGCCGGCCCGGCCCTTTTCCGAGGAATTTTCCCGGGCACTGCTCGCCTATTCCTGGCCCGGCAACGTGCGGGAACTGAAAAACACCCTGGAAGGGGCCTTGGCCCTGGCCGCCGGGGGCACGGTCCTCCTGCCGGTCCACCTGCCGCTCCATATCCGGGTCTGTGCCGCCCGCAACCGGGTCACGGGGCGCCTGGCCGCAGCGGCCGAGGCGGACGGGGCCGGGCTGCCGTCGGCCGTGTTGGCCGACGCCCCCCTGCCGCGCTTTCGGGACTACCGCGACAGCCGGGAGGCCGATTACCTGCGCGTCCTGTCCACGCGTTTCGGCGGGGATATCGGCCGGATGCTCGACGTGTCGGGCCTGTCGCGCTCGAGGCTTTACGCCCTGCTCAAGAAGCATGGCATCCCGGCCGTCCGTTCCTGACCGCCCGGACGCGCGGCCAGGCCTTCGGGATTTTCGCCCGTCCGGTAAAGATCGCCGTCCCGGGGACCGAAAAGAAGGCTACGGAGGGGCGGGCCCGACCGGCATGGGGCCGGGCGCGGCCGTAACGCCCCCGTGGCGGTCCGGTGAAATATCTGGTGATCCTGATCGGCGTTATCGGCCTTGTGACCTACATCTTCGTGGGCGGGCCGAAGAAGGCCTTAAGCGGAGACGAGCCGGGGTTCAGCCGGGCCCAGCAAGTGGCCGACCGCATCGCCGATCTCGAACACCGGCGTCGGGACATGCTCGTGCGGGCCTATGGGCGGATGGGGAGCTACACGCCCGTGGCCAGCCTGTCCCGGAAAGGCGCCTATGCCGCCGGCTACCGGGAAGGGTTCGGCCAGGGCTATTTCGAAGGCAGCTTCCTGGCCGGCCGCACCGGCCCCAACCCCCTGTTCTTCCCCATCCCCTGATACGCTTTTCCCCTTCCGAATATCCCCGGCCCGTTTCATGCGAACCGACGCCTTGCCGCGCCCCCGTTCGGGGGGGCCGGGGGGGATGATCCCCCCCGGCGGAGAGGTCCAGGAGAGGCAGAGCCTCTCCTGGCCGCCGGAGGCGCCTTGCCTATCTCCCCCCCAGTCTGGCCTTGATGCGGTCGGCCACGGCCATGACGCCGAGGACGTAGAGGTCGCTGTGGTTGTAGGCGTAAACCACCTTGGCGGTTTCGGCCTCGGTCATGTCGGGCCGGTACCCGTGGCCGCGCAGGTAGCTGGCCACGCTGACGATGGCGTCGCAGGGGGCGAAAAGGTCCACCACGCCGTCGCCGTCGGCGTCGATGCCGTAGGTCAGGGCGTTTGTGGGCATGAACTGGCAGATGCCGATGGCGCCGTAGATGGAGCCGGGGATGGTTCGGGGGGCCTTGCCGGTGGCGGTGGCGTAGCGCAGGAGGGCGAGAAGCTCCCGGTAGGCCCACTCGGCCCGGTCCCTGGCCGCGTTGGCGGCAAAGGCCCGGCGGTCCGGATCGCCTTGCAGGGTCTTCATGGATGGGGCGATGGCGTCGATGTCGGAGCTTCGGGCCAGACTGGCCAGGACGCTTACGGCGTCGCGGTCGCCGAGATAGGAACCGAGCTTGGTCTCGACCACCAGGAAGGCGGCCACCAGTTCCGGCGGCGGGCCGAACTCGCGCCTGGCCCGGTCGAAGGCGGCCTGGTTGGCCCGGATGAAGGCCACGGCCCCGTCGATGACGGCCGGGACCAAAAAATGCCGGTAGTTGCTCTGGGCCAGGGTCTTGGGGCTCGGCTTGGGTTTGGGCTCGAACTCCTTTTTGACCATGGCGTCGACCTTGCGGGCCATGATGGACGGGTCGTAGGCCACGGCGTTGCCGGCGAAAAGCCGGGTAAGGGCCGTCCGGTCCAGGCCGTCGGCGGCCAGCCGGTCGAGCAGCGGCCGCCAGCCCGGATCGCCGGACACGGCGGCCTCGGCGGCCAGGGCCACGGCCGGGCCAGGGCCGGACAGGGCCAGGAGGAGCCAGAGCAGGGAGAGGAAGAGCCGGGAGAAGGATCGCTTGGGTGTCATGCCCGTCTGGTACCGCTGCGGCCCGAGGCTGGCAAGCGCCAAGCGGGGCCGGGACCGGCGGGCGCCTTCCCGCCGGGCGGGAGACCCGGCCGGGGGAGAGGCGGAGGCTTCGGCCCTAGGCCAGGCGGGCCTGCTCGATGTTGTCGAGAAACCACCGGTAGGTGCCGGCCAGGCCGTCGGCCAGGGAGATGGTCGGGGCCCAGCCGAGCGAGGTCAGGCGGCCGATGTCCAGGGCCTTTCGCGGCGTGCCGTCGGGCTTGGCGGCGTCGAAGACGATGCGGCCGGAAAATCCCGTCACCCGGGCCATCCGTTCGGCCAGCTCCCGGATGGTCACTTCCTCGCCCGAGCCGATGTTGATGATCTCCTCGTCGTCGTAGCGCTCGTAGCAGGCGACCGCCGCCCCGGCCATGTCGTCGACGTGCAAAAATTCCCGGCGGGCGTTGCCCGTGCCCCAGACCGTGACCGTGTCCGCGCCGGCGAGCCTGGCCTCGTGGAAGCGGCGCATGAGCCCGGGGATGACGTGGGAATTTACGGGCGTGAAATTGTCGCCCGGGCCGTAGAGGTTGGTCGGCATGAGGCTTATGGCCGAAAACCCGTATTGGCGGCGGTAGGCCTGGCACATCTTGATGCCCGCGATCTTGGCGATGGCGTACCACTGGTTTGTGGCTTCCAGCGGGCCGGTGAGCAAGCTCTCCTCGCGCATGGGCTGGGGGGCCAGGCGCGGATAGATGCACGAGGAGCCGAGGAAGACCAGCCGTTTGGCGCCGCTCTGGTAGGCCGCGTCGATGACGTTGGTCTGGATCAGCAGGTTGTCGCGGATGAAATCGGCCGGATAGGTGTCGTTGGCGTGGATGCCGCCGACCTTGGCCGCGGCCAGGAACACGGCGGCCGGGCGGGCGGCCGCGAAAAAGGCGCGCACGGCCGTCTGGTCGGTCAGGTCCAGCTCGGCGTGGGTCCGGGTCAGGACCTCGGCGCCCCGGGCGGCCAGGGCCCGGACGATGGCCGCGCCAACCAGTCCCCGGTGTCCGGCGACGTAAACGGGGCCGCCGGGGAGGGCGGCTTGGGTGCTCTTCATGAGGGCTTCCCCTAGCACGCAACCGCCCGGAAGCCTAGTGCCGCGTGACCTCTCTGCCCTGGTCCCGTGGATTTCCGGGCGCCCGGGCGCATTGGCCGTTGACATCCCGTCTTCCGGTCGTGCTAGAGGTGGGAGGGTGGGGCCTTTTCCCGCCCACGCTCCAGCCAAGGAGGATGCGATCATGCTGGCGAAAACGTTCAGGCGAGTCGAGGACCATACGCCGCCGTGGATCAACCGGGCCATCCGGCGGCAGACCGAGCGCAACATCGAGCGGTACCGGCGGGCCGGGCCCATGGCCATCACCCGGCGGCTCGAGGAGTTGGAAGGCGAGTGGGACATCGAGCGGGTGCTTGAGACCAACGCGTCGAGCCTGGTCCTGCTCGGGCTCGGGTTCGGGTCCTGCGTCAACAAGCGGTGGCTGCTTTTGCCGACGGTGGTGGCCGGCTTTTTGCTCCAGCACGCCCTCCAGGGCTGGTGCCCGCCGATCGGGCTGCTGCGCCGGCTCGGCGTCCGCACCGCGGCCGAGATCGGCTACGAGGCGGCGGCGTTGCGGGCCCTGCGCGGCGATTTCGACTATCTGGGCGGGGAGGAGGGGGACGTTTGCGGGGAGCCGCTGGAAGACGACGACGCCTCGCTTTGCTGCGAACCGCGGTAGAAGGCCGGCCTAAAGGCCCGGTGCCGCCGGAGGCCGTCTTGCGGCCGGGCGGCGGTCAGGCCGGCGGCCGGCCGTCCGGCAGCAGGGGCGCGAGGGCCGTCCCGAGGGTGCGGCCGGCGGCCCGGGCCGGGTCCAGGTCGCCGCGCCGGGCCTTGGCAAAGGCCTCTTCGGCCAGGGCGGCCAGATCGGGCAGGCCGAGGTTCAGCAGGTTGCCCTTGAGGCCGTGGGCCGCCTCGGCGCAGGCGCCGGCGTCGCCTGCGCCCGCGGCCTTCTCCAGCCGGGCCAGGGCCTGGCCGAGCACCTCGGCGGCCACGGCCAGGGCCTGGGCGGCCTCGTCCGGGGTCAGGAAGTGGGCGTCCTGCAGGAAGGCCATGACCCGGCCCAGGGTCTTGCCGTTTTGGGGATCTTGCGGACGCATGGGCGGGACCTTCAGCGGCCGGCCGGGGAGGCCGGCTCGCCAACCAGCCCGACGAGCACCGCTTCCAGGTCGTTTATGCGGTAGGGTTTGGAAAAAAAGCCGGACATGCCGGCGGCGCGGCAGCGGGCGGCGTCGTCTGGCGCGGCTTGCGCCGTCAGGGCCACGATGGGGGTCTCGATGCCGGCCTGGCGGACCTGGCGGGTCACTTCCAGGCCGTCGAGGCCCGGCATGCGCAGGTCCATGAAGATGGCATGGTAGGGCGTGCCGGCGGCCGCGGCGGCCAGGATCATGTCCAGGGCCGTTTTGCCGTCTCCGGCAAAGGCCTGCCGGCCGACGCCGAGCTTCTCCAGGATCTTTTGCAACAGGAAGCGGTTGAAGGGGTTGTCCTCGGCCACCAGGGTGCGCAGCCCGCCGAGGTCCACGGCCGGCGGCAGGGGCCGGTCCGTGGGCGGCGGGGCGGTCCTGGTCTCGGGGTGTTCGAGGGCCAGGGTGAAATGGAAGGTGCTGCCCTTGCCGGGCTGGCTGTCCACGGACAGGCCGGCCCCGCCCAAAAGGCGCACCAGCCGGTCGGAGATGGAAAGCCCAAGGCCCGTGCCGCCGTGGTTTCTGGCCACCGCGTCGTCGGCCTGGACAAAGGGCTCGAAGATCCGCTCCCGGAGCTCTTCCGGGATGCCCGGGCCCGTGTCCCGGACCCGGAACTGGACCGGGGTCGGCGCGTCCTCGGCCTTCGGCGGGTAGGGCAGGGCGGCCGCAAGGACCACCCGGCCGCTCGGAGTGAACTTGATGGCGTTGGAGAGCAGGTTCAACAGGATCTGCTTGAGGCGCACCGGATCGCACACCGCGACCCGTGGCAGTTTCGGATCGCGCTCGATGGCCAGGGTGAGGCCGCGCTCGTCCGCGGCCGGGGCCATGATGCGGCGCATCTCCTCCAGGAGCCGGTCGAGGTCCACCGGCACGGGGCGGATCTCCAGGCGGCCGACCTCGATGCGCGAAAAATCCAGCACGTCGTTTAACACCACGAGCAGCCCCTCGCCGGCCGAGCGCATGGTTTCCAGGCACTCGCGCTGCTGGGGGCTGGGGCCGGTCTTAAGCAGGAGCTGGGAGAGCCCCATGATGGCGTTTAAGGGGGTGCGGATCTCGTGGCTCATGTTGGCCAGGAAGGCCGATTTCATGCGGCTGGCTTCCTCGGCCTCGACCCGGGCCCGGATCAGGTCCGACACGTCGGCAAAGGACTCGATGCCGCCCGTGGCCAGGCCCTGGCTGTCGCGGATGGGGGCGGCGTTTTTGAGGATGGTCACCCGGCGGCCGTCGCGGGTCAGGATCTGGGACTGGCGTTTTTGCACCGAGGCGTCCCCGGGCCGGGCCGGGCAGGGCGAGGGGGGCGACTCGCGCAACAGCTCGCCCCGGCGCCGGCCCAGGGCCTGGTCCCGGCTGTAGCCCGTTATGGCCGTGAACTCGTCGTTTATCGTCACCACCACGTCGTCGCGGTTGACGATGCAGATGGCGGCCCCGGCGATGGTGATGACCTGTTCGAGAAAGCTTTTCTCCCGCTCCACCGACAGCCTGGCTTCGACCAGGGGCGTGACGTCGATCAGCGACACGATAAGGCCGGTGAAAACGCCGTCTTCCAGGACCGGCTGGAGCTTGGCCGTGACGTCCCGGTCGCAAAGGCGCCGGTCGAAGGAGACCGGGGCATGGGCCGCGCCCCGGCGGAAGAGGTCGAGAAAGGCCCCGGCCTGGTAGTCCTCGGTTTCGAGGTCCAGGATGGCCAGGGGCTGGCCGAGGACCGCCTCCCGAGGGAGGTCGAGGAGCGTCAGGTAGCGGTCGTTTATTTCCACCACCACCCCGTCCGGCGCGACAAAGGCGATGCCCTGGTCCAGGGCGGCGATGATGGAGGAAAGGCGCGTGAGCCGGCTGGCCGCCTCGGCCATGTGGGCGGCCGGACAGGTGGCCCCGGTCCGGCCGGTCAGGCGGCCCAGGCGCCGGGCCGGCCGGCCGGCCGGGTTACGAGGCCTGCGTCGCTGCCGCCGCGTGAAAGACATCCAGACGCTCCTTGTAAGGCGGATGGCCGAAAAAGGCCGAGCCGGACACCAGCACGTCGGCCCCGGCCGCGACCAGGGCGGCGGTGTTGCCCGGGGTCACGCCGCCGTCCACCTGGATGCGGAAGGAAAGGCCCCGCTCCCGGCGCATGGCCGAGAGGGTCCGGACCTTCTCCAGGCAGAAGGGAAGAAACGACTGGCCGCCGAACCCGGGGTTGACGGTCATGATGAGGACCATGTCGAGCTCGGGCAGGAGGTATTCCACGGCCGAAAGGTGGGTGGCCGGATTGAGCGCCACGGCCGGGGCCGCGCCCAGGCGCCGGATTTCGGCCACCGTGCGCTCCAGGTGGACGGTGGCCTCGGCGTGGACGCAGATGAGGTCGGCCCCGGCGTCGCGAAAGGCCGCAAGATACCGTTCCGGCCGCTCGATCATGAGGTGGGTGTCGAAATAAAGGGAGCTGACGCGGCGCAGGGCGGCGATGACCGGCGGGCCGAAGGTGATGTTGGGCACAAAAAGCCCGTCCATGACGTCCAGGTGGGCCCAGGTGAGGCCGGCGGCCGCGAGCGCGGCCAGTTCGTCGGCCAGGCGGCTGAAGTCCGCGGATAAAAGCGACGGCGAAAGGATAAACGGTGCGGTCATGACGGCTCCGGCGGCGGGAATCAGGGGGGCGAGCCTTCCCCTTCGCCGCTTCCATACAACGATAGTCCGGCCGATGCCCCGGGTCAAGGCGGCGCTCCCGTTCCGTGGCCGGTCGGCTTTGCGCCGCTTGCCATTTCCGGGCAAAGGGGCATTGTGACATTGTGCCGGCCCAAGGAGCCTGCGCAGCGGCGGGAACGCCGCAGGCCGAGGCGTCACGCGTTTTCCGTGGCCCCGTCACCGAACCGTAACGGGCCAAACCTACCTTCCGCCCGTGACCAGGGACATTTCGCGCCAATCATGGCGCGACAACCATTGAGGAGGGTTTCCGTGAAAAAACTGATTGGCATCGTAGCCGCGTGTCTCATGATCGCTTCCACCGCCTTTGCCGACACCACCATCAAGGTCGACGGTTCCACCACCGTGCTGCCCATCATGCAGAAAGTGGTCGAGGCCTATATGAAGGCCCACCCGGATGTGAAGATTTCCGTGTCCGGCGGCGGCTCGGGCAACGGCATCAAGTCGCTCATCGACGGCGCCACCGACATCGCCATGGCCTCGCGCGCCATGGAGCAGAAGGAAATCGACCTGGCCAAGACCAAAAACGTCAACCCCAACCAGATCGTCTGCGCCATCGACGCCATCGTGCCCGTCGTCAATCCGGGCAACAAGCTGGCCGAGATCACCACCGCCCAGCTCAAGGACCTCTACACGGGCAAGATCACCAGCTGGAAGGATCTTGGCGGCGAGGGTCCGGTGGTCGTCATTTCCCGCGACACCTCGTCGGGCACCTACGAGACCTGGGAAGGTCTGGTCATGAAAAAGGAACGCGTCTTCCCGGGCGCGCTGATGCAGGCCTCGAGCGGCGCGGTGGTCCAGGCCGTCAGCAAGAACAAGAACGCCATCGGCTACGTGGGCATCGGCTACCTCGACGCCTCCACCAAGGGCCTCAAGGTCGACGGCATCGAAGCCACTGCGGAAAACGCCAAGTCCAAGAAGTACCCCGTCTCCCGCGACCTGTACCTCTACACCAACGGCGCCCCCTCCGGCGCGGCCAAGGGCCTGGTCGACTTCCTGCTCGGCGCCGAAGGCCAGAAGCTGGTCAAGGAAGCCGGTTTCGTTCCCCTCAACTAGCCTGCCCGAAAACGCCCGCAACGCGTCCCGGCCCGCCCGCGCGGCGTCGGGACGCGCCGCTTGGAGACGCCCATGGCCCTTTCGCGCAAGACCAAGGACCGCCTGATCCAAAACGCCTTTTTCCTGACCGCCCTGTCGTCCATCGTGGCCCTGGCGCTGATCATGATCTACCTCTTTGCGGAGGGGCTGCCGATCTTCAAGGACGTCTCGGTCCTGGACTTCCTGTTCGGCAACCTGTGGTATCCCACCTCCGATCCGCCGGAATTCGGCATTTTCCCCCTGATCGTGGCCTCGCTGTCGGTCACGCTGGTCTCCTCGGCCATCGCCATCCCGCTTGGCGTCATGACCGCCATCTACCTGGCCGAGATCGCCAGCCGCAAGACCCGCGACATTTTCAAGCCCATCGTCGAGCTGCTGGCCGCCCTGCCGTCGGTGGTCATCGGCTTTTTCGGCATGGTGGTGGTGGCGCCGTTTCTCCAGGAGACCTTCGACCTGGCAACAGGCCTCAACCTTTTCAACGCCTCCATCATGCTGGCCTTCATGTCCGTGCCGACCATCTGCTCCGTGTCCGAGGACGCCATCTACGCCGTGCCCCGGGAGCTCAAGGAAGCCTCCCTGGCCCTGGGGGCCACGCACTTCGAGACCATCACCAAGGTGGTGCTGCCGGCGTCCTTGTCCGGCATCTCCACGGCCGTCATGCTCGGCATGTCCCGGGCCATCGGCGAGACCATGGTCGTCCTCATGGTGGCCGGCGGCGCGGCCATCATCCCGACCTCGATTTTTTCCGCGGTCCGGCCCATGCCGTCGAGCATCGCGGCGGAGATGGCCGAGGCGTCCTTCCGCGGCGACCACTACCGGGCCCTCTTCGCCATCGGCATCGTGCTGTTTCTTTTCACCCTGGTCTTCAACCTCGTGGCCAGCCACGTGTCCGAAAAGCACAAGCAGGTCGGCGCGGCCACGCTGTAGCCGCCAAGGAACTCCCCATGAACGCCACCGCCGTCGCCCGCCAAAGCCTGGCCCGCCGCCACCGCACCCAGAAGATCATGTGGGGCGTCTTCGGCCTGTCGTCGCTCGTCAACATGGCAGCCCTGCTCCTTATCTGCGGCTTTCTGCTCATAAAAGGCCTGCCCGCCATCTCCTGGAGCTTTCTGACCGAGATGCCGCGCGACTCCATGACCGCCGGCGGCATCCTGCCCTGCATCCTCGGCACCATCTACTTGAGCCTCGGCACCATGGCCGTGGCCTTTCCCCTCGGCGTGGCCTCGGCCGTCTACTTAAACGAATACGCCACCCCGGGCCGGACCCTGCGGCTCATCCGCCTTGGCATCAACAATCTGGCCGGCGTGCCGTCGGTGGTCTTCGGCCTTTTCGGCCTGGCGTTTTTCGTCACCTTCTTTGGCCTGGGCGTCAGCCTCCTCTCCGGCATCCTGACCCTTTCGATCCTGGTCCTGCCGGTCATCATCGGCACGGCCGAAGAGGCGCTCAAAGCCGTGCCCCAGACCTACCGCGAGGCCTCGCTCGGCCTTGGGGCCACCAAGTGGCAGACCATCCGGCTGGTGGTCCTGCCGGCGGCCATGCCGGGCATGCTGACCGGGGCCATCCTCGGCCTGTCCCGGGTGGCCGGCGAGACCGCGGCCATCATGTTCACGGCGGCCGTCTTTTTCACGCCCTACCTCCCGACCAACCTGACCGACTCGGTCATGGCCCTGCCGTACCACATCTACGTCCTGGCCACGGCCGGCACGGACATCGACAAGACCCGGCCCCTCCAGTACGGCACGGCCCTGGTGCTCATCGTCCTGGTCCTCGGCATGAACCTCGGAGCCATCCTCTACCGGGCCAAGCTGCAAAAAAAGCGCTAGGTCCATGCCGTTAAAAAAGACGGCAGTGCTTTTTAAGGTAAAAACCAGTTTTTGCGGCATGTTGTATCAAGAATAGATATGTGTGGCCTTCCAAGGCACGGTGCCGGGCCGGGGCGCGGGAAAACCAGGCCGTGTTGGACCGGGGCGGGGCATGCCTGCTTGGCCCCAAGGCCGCGGCCGGCGTCCCGGCCGGCCGGCTGGGACGCCGGCGCGGATATGTCTGGCGGAACTTGCGAAAATTCCATAGCTTCTAGCCGAATCGCGACGGCCTTGCCTCACGCCGCCGGCCTTTGTGGTTTGGCCTGCGGACCGCGCGCCAACCGCCAAAGGAGCCCTCATGAAACGCGTGTCCCGCTGTCTGGTTTCGTGCCTTGTCCTTGTCCTGGCCACCGCCGCCCCGGCCCTGGCCAAGAAAAACCAGCAAGCCGAAGATATCGATTTCGGCGCCGTCACCTGCCAGGAATTCATCCAGGAAATCTCCGAAGCCGATGCCGAATCCGCCGGCATGATCCTCTTGTGGCTGGACGGATACTTGAGCGGCGTCTCCGGCGACACCACGCTCAAATGGGCGCCCCTGGGCAAGTTTTCCGAGGCCTTGATGGCGGCCTGCGCCAAGAAGCCGGGCAGCAAGGTGCTCGACGTGGCCAAGCGGGTCGGCATCAACTAGGGGGGCGGCCCTTGAAGAAGAGGCCGGTATTTTTCACGGAAAAATTAATAAATTTATACGGTTGTCCATGAGAGGGCCTGTGCTTGCTCATGGACGCGACACGGGCCTCGGCCGCCGTGTCCGCCGGGAGCGGGACGGACGCCGCAGGGCACACCAACGGGCCAACGGGGCGGTCGGACGCAATGGGCGTCCGGCCGCCCCTTTTCGTTGACGCCGGACGGACCGCCGCCGGCGCGGAAGGAATCCAGGGAGGCAGGCATGACCGAGGGAGAGAGCCAGGGCCGCAAGAACTATGTGCTCGACACCAACGTGCTGATCGAAAACCCGCAAAGCGTGCTGAAGCTTCGAAACGGCGTGGAAAACGCCATCCACATCCCGGGCCATGTGCTCATGGAGCTCGACGGACTCAAAAAAACGACCAAGCTGCGCCATATCGTGGCCAACGTCATCCAGACCCTGACCGAGAACCGCGACCACATCCACTTCATCCAGAACGCCAAAAGCCGCTCCGAGCTGACCGACAGCATCGACAACCGCATCCTGGACGAGATCGAAGCCTCCACCATCGACGACCCCATCCTCGTGACCAACGACCGGATCCTGCAGCTGCGGGCCGGGCTGCGCGGCATCAAAAGCGAGGAACTGCGGGACTCCCGGCCGTTCGAATCGGAATCCCAGCGCTACACCGGGTTTGCCGAGGACGACGGCGAGATCGTGCCCAACTGCTTCACCTGGCGCGACGGCAAGCCCGTGCTCCACGCCCCGGACGGCGAGAAGGTCATCAACTACACCTGCGATGTCTGGAACGTCCGGCCTCGGACCGTGTACCAGAACCTGGCCCTCGAACTCATCATGGCCCCGCACGTCGACCTGGTCTCCATCCAGAGCGAGGCCGGCTACGGCAAGACCTTCCTGGCCCTGGCCGCCGCCCTGTTCGCGGTGCAGGAGAAAAAGCAGTACGACAAGATCGTGGTCTTGAAACCCACCATCGAGATCGGGGCCAAGATGGGCTACCTGCCGGGCGACGTGTCCGAGAAGATGGAACCGTACATGAAGTACGTCTTTGACCTCCTCGTCAAGCTCCACCGGTCGCGGGCGGCCAACAAGGTCTTCCTGAACCCCAACGACGAGATGTTGCGCATAAACCCCAAGAAGTTCGAGATCCTGCCGCTGGCCTTCGTGCGCGGCATGAACATCGAGAACGCCTTCGTGGTCATCGACGAGGCCCAGAACCTGTCGCGCACCGAAGTCCGGGCCGTGCTGACCCGCATGGGCGAAGGGGTCAAGTGCGTGGTCCTTGGCGACACCTCCCAGGTGGACAACCCCTATCTCAACGAAGCCAACAACGGCCTCAACTGGATCGTGCGGAAGTTCAAGGGATTTGCCAACTACGCCCACATCGTGCTCAAGGGCGAGCGGTCGCGCGGCCCCATCACGGACATGGTCCTGCGCTCCAAGCTCTAAGGGCGCGTTCTCGAAATCCGCGCACACGAATTTGGAGGCCAAGATATTAAAATAAGTATTTTAATATCTTGGCCAACGCCACGCCAGACCGGGCGCAAAGGCGAAGGCAGGGGCGGGGCCGCGAGGCGCCGCCCTTTTTGTTTCCGGGACGGCGGCCGGCCGGACGGGCAAGGAAATACGGCTCGCGGCGGAATTCCCCTCCCGACCGGCCGGTTTGGCCGGCTGCGGGCGGGGACGGGCATTCGGAACAGGCAAGATGCTTGCTGCGCCTCCCCGTTTGGGGTTAGGCTGGAGTAAAGAGAGCGGTGAAGTGTCCAGGGAATGGCCTCCGGTGGGGACCCGCCCGGCCTTCTGGCGTGGGATGGCGGGGTAGGATATTGAAAACGATGGCTATGTTGTGGAAAAAACGTTCCCCCGCGACCTTGTTTCCAAGGGCCTGGTGCTGGCGGTTGTTTTCCCGTTCCTGGCGTTTGGTCTGCAATGGCTTTTCTGGGGGGCGATCAGGCCCTATATCTGGTTTCTTTTTTTCCCGGCCGTGTTTTTCAGTTCCCAGGTCGGCGGCATGGCCGGCGGGCTGGCCGCCACCGTGCTTTCGGCCATGCTCGCCTCCTTTTTCATGGAGCCGCGGTTCTCCTTTCTTTTCGGCAATCCGGTCAGCCTCATCTCCGTCCTGATCTTTTGCGGCATGGGCACGCTTTTCAGCCTGACCCACAGCCGGCTGGCCCGGGCCCGGCAGGTGGCCGAGGCGGCCTTGGCCGCCTCCCGCGACGCCAACGCCGGCCTGCGCGCGGCCAACGAGGAGATCACCCGGCTCTACGAAAAGACCCGCGAGCTCGACGCCCTCAAAACCCGGTTTTTCGCCAACGTCAGCCACGAACTGCGCACCCCCCTGACGCTGATCCTCGGCCCCCTGGCCCGGCGGCTCGAAGCCTGCGCCGACGACGCGGCCCGGGCCGACCTCCGGGTCATGGAGCGAAACGCGCTCTTGCTCCACCGCCATGTGAGCGATCTGCTCGACGTGGCCAAGCTCGACGCAGGCCGCATGGAAACCCGCTACGCCCGGGCCGACGTGGCCCGCCTGGCCCGGTTCATGGGCTCGTGCTTCGAGTCCCTGGCCCGGGAAAAGCGGATCCGGTTCACCATCGCGGCCCCGGAAAGGCTCAGTGCCGCCGTGGACGTGGAAAAGGTCCGGCGCATCCTGCAAAACCTCCTGTCCAACGCCTTCAAGTTCACCCCGGACGGCGGCGCCGTGGACGTCCGCCTGGAAGAGGACGGCGACTGGGTGGCCATGACCGTGGCCGACAACGGCCCGGGCGTGCCGCCGGCCCTGCGCCAGGCGGTCTTCGAGCGCTTCCGCCAGCTCGACGGCGGCGCGGACCGGCGCCACGGCGGCACCGGACTCGGCCTGGCCATTGCCCGGGAATTCGCCGTGCTCCACGGCGGGGACATCCTCCTTGACGCCTCGCCGGGCGGCGGGGCCTCCTTTACCGTGACCCTGCCGCGAAAGGCCCCGGACGGGGTCGTGGTCCACGACGCCCCGGAAGAGATGGACGCGGCCGCCGAAGCGCCGGTCCCGCCGGAACCGGTTCCCGGCCTCCGTCGGCCGGCCCGGGCCGACGGCCCGCCGGCCGACGCGCCCCTGGTCCTCGTGGTCGAGGACAACCCGGACATGCGCGACTATCTCGGCGGCATCCTCGGCGGCCGCTACCGCACGGCCATGGCGTCCAACGGCCGGGAGGGGCTGGAGGCGGCCCTGGTCCTCCATCCGGACCTGATCGTCTCGGACGTGATGATGCCGGAGGTCAGCGGCCAGGACATGGTCCGCGAACTGCGCCGCAACGCGGCCATGGACGACGTGCCCGTGGTCATGCTGACGGCCAAGGCCGACGACGAGTTGGCCCGGACGCTCATCGCCGAACGGGTCCAGGACTATCTGGTCAAGCCCTTCGACGCCCGGGAACTCCTGGCCCGGGTCGGCCGGCTCCTGGCGGACAAGGGGCGGCATGCCCGGAACATGTGGATCAGCGAGCGCCGGTTCCAGGCCACGTTCGAACTCGCGGCCGTGGGCATCGCCCTGGTCTCCCCGCAGGGCCGGTGGCTGCGGGTCAACCGGAAGCTGTGCGACATCGTCGGCTATGCGGCCGAGGAAATGGTCGGCATGACCTTCCAGAAAATCACCCATCCGGAGGACCTCGAGTCGGATATGGCCCTGGTGCAGCAGGTGCTCGGCGGCGTGACCAACACCTACAACAGGGAAAAGCGCTACATCCGCAAGGACGGCACCGTCGTCTGGATCAACCTGACCGTGGCCCTGGTCCGGGACGCGGCCGGAGCGCCGGACTATTTCATCTCCGTGGTCGAGGACATCGACCGGCGAAAGGCCATCGAGGAACAGTTGCGCCTGTCCAAGGACGACCTGGAGCGGGCGGCCCGGCAGGCCACGCACCTGGCCCGGCGGGCCGAGGCGGCCAATCTGGCCAAGAGCGCCTTTCTGGCCAACATGAGCCACGAGATCCGCACGCCCTTAAACGGGCTCCTGGGCATGATGCAGCTTCTGAAAACCACCGTGCTCGACGAGGAACAGCTCGAATACGCGGACATGGCCATCCGTTCCGGCGGCCGGCTGACCCGGCTCCTGGGCGACATCCTCGACCTGTCGCGCATCGAGGCCGAGCGCATGGCCCTGTCCCTGGCCCCCTTCCGCCTGGCCGACGTGTTCGCCGCCATCACCGAGACCTTCGCCCCCCTGGTCCGGGAAAAGGGCCTGCCGCTCGCCTGCCGGGCCGCCCCGGACGTGCCGGGCGTCCTCGTCGGCGACGAGATGCGCGTGCGCCAGATCCTCTTCAACCTCACGGGCAACGCCATGAAGTTCACCGAGGCCGGGTCGGTGGCGGTGGAGGTTTCGTCCCTGGCCTCGCCCGATCCCGGGCAGGCGCGGCTTCTTTTCACCGTGGCCGACACCGGCGTCGGCATCCCGGACGACAAGATCGACACCGTGGGCGAGCCCTTCACCCAGGCCGACAGTTCCTACACCCGCGACCAGCAGGGCGCGGGCCTGGGCCTGACCATAAGCCGCCAGCTGACCGAACTCATGGGCGGCACCCTGACCATCGAGAGCGAACCGGGCCAGGGGACCACCGTCTATCTCATGCTGCCCCTCGGGCTGCCGGAGGCGGCCGTCCTGCCGGCTGCGGCCCCGGCCATGGCCCTTTCCCGCAAGTCCGGCTGCCGGGTGCTCCTGGTCGAGGACGACGCGGTCAACCGGCTGGCCGCCAGCCGGCTCCTGGAAAAGCAGGGCTGCGAAGTGGTCCTGGCCGGCAACGGCGTGGAAGCCGTGGCCGCGGCCGGCCGGGAGGCGTTCGACTGCGTGTTCATGGACGTCCAGATGCCGGTCATGGACGGGCTCGAGGCCACCCGGCGCATCCGGGCCGCAGGGCTGGCCGACCTTCCCATCGTGGCCATGACCGCCTACGCCATGAGCCGGGACCGGGAAAAGTTCCTGGCCGCCGGCATGACCGACTACATCGCCAAGCCGGTGGAGGCCGCGAACCTGGCCAAGGCCCTCCGGCGCGCCCAGGCCGCCCTGCCGGCCGGGGACCCGGCCGCCGGCTGAGCCTTTCCCGCCTGGAGGGGGGCGGCCGGCCCGGCGCTTTTCTCCGGGAAAAGCCCGCCCGCCCCTTTGCCATCAAACCGTAAATCATCTAGTCTACAATAGGCGCGAAACACGCGTGGGCCTGCGCTTGCAATCCGGGTCCGCACGCAAGGAGAACGCCACCATGTCCGGATCACGCAAACGGAAGTTCGAGTTGGTGCTGCCCCGGGTCGAGGCCCTGGCCACCCTGGCCGGGCTGACCGCCCAGGCCGCGGCCGGCAATCTCGTCATCGGCGGCGAAGTCGTGCCGCTTGACGATTTCATGAGCCTTAAAATCGGCATCAAACACCTCGGCGCCTCGTCCATGCTGAAGGTCCGGCTCAAGTACCCGGCCGTGGGTCTCGACGCCCTGCCGACCCCGGCCGGCGTGGACAGGGAGGACGCGGCCCGGGAGGCGGCCCTGGCCGCCGCGCCCGAAGCCGTTGCCGCCGATGCCGGGGGGGGCGGAGCCGTGGAGCCCGAGGGCCGGCCCCGATACAAGGGCCTCAAAAAGCGGATGAAGCATTTTTTCAAGGCCCTGGTCGTGTCGCTGCGGGCCGGGCAGGCCCCGGACCGGGACGTGGTGGCCGCGTTTATTGCCGACAGCCGGCTCATGACGTCTTTCCCCGGCAAGGGCGACGCCTTCTATCCGGCCTACGACGCCGAGGTGGACCGGCTGGAGGAAGCCGCGGCCGCCGGCGACATCGCGGCCATGACGGCCTCGGTCGCGGCCCTTGACCGCATGAAAAAGGAGTGTCACAGCCGCCATGCCTGATTCCAGCCATGCCCCGGCCGGCCTCGCCGGTCCGGCCGGACCGGAGGAGGCCCGCTGCGTGGAGATCGACCTCTCCCGGGTGGACCCGGCCGTCACCGAGGAGGACGAGGCGGCCTTCGCCCGCATAAACGACGTCACCCTGACCCCGCAGCAGGCGGCGCGCATCGCCAATCCGGTCCGCACCTATCCGCGCCAGGAATACGTCCTGGCCGCCCACTGGCACCCCGAACACGTGCCCATGGAGCTTTTAAAGGAACGCATCGCCAAGCTCTATCCCAACCGGATCGACGAGCTCATCATCCCCACCCAGCACAACATGCTCCTGGAGTACGACGGCTACCAGGGCGTGGAGGTGGACTGCTATTCGAGCGGGTTCAACCGCAAGGTGCAGCTCCTGCTCCACTTCAAGGGCCTCGATCGGGACCGGGCCGAGGTCCTGGCCTCCATGCTGCGCCACACCCACCGCTACCGGGCCTCCCAGCTTTTCGAGTACCTGGACGCCCTGGCCGAGCCGGCCGGGGAGGAAAGGCGCCAGCTGGCGGCCGGCCGCAGCAACGCCGAAGAGGAGCTGGTCGCCTTCGTGCGCATCCAGGCCGCCAAGCTCAAAGCGCTCATCCTGGCCCACGAGGCGACCCTCCCCGAGGACACCTACAAGAACAAGCTCGTGCGCAACTTCCTCGACACCCTGCGCCCCCGCTTTGGCGACCGGCTGGTCAACAAGGCGCAGGTCTACGCCAGGGCCGTCAAGGAGCTGGTCAAGGAGGCCTTTTCGCTCTCCTACTTCTACCGGGCGACCGAGGTGATCGAGGAGGCCCGGTCCCTGGGGGCCGGCATCGTCATCCCCCACCCGGAGCAGTTCTGGCCGATTCTTCTGGCCGATTACGACGTGGACGGCATCGAGGTCTGGAACCCCCAGTCCCAGCAGTACACGGAATTTTTGATCAACGTGGTCAACCGCCGCAACCGCATGGGCTGGCACGGCGAGCGCCCCATCCTCATCTTCATGGGCGACGACTGCCACATGAGCGAAAAGACCCGGGACCCGGCCGAGCAGGACCCGGAAAAGGCGGCCCGGGAAATCGGGCTCCAGCCGGCCTGGCACGACTTCGCCATCAGAAAGAGCCTGATCATAAACGGGGTCAGCCGGCGCAAGATCATCGCCGAATACCGGTCCCGGCTGGGATAGGCACGCGCGACGGCAGGGTCGGACGACCAGCGGCGGTGGCGGCAGGGGAAAAGGGGAAGCCTCCGGCGGCCAAAGGGCTTGGCCCTTTGGAAACCCTTTGAAATTTCAGGCAAGAAGCTGCAGGTTCTTTCGAGGGCCGGCCCCGCCGCTGTGACGACAAGGGAGAGACGCGTGGAAAAGGAATCCCGGTTCAAATACGAGTCCGTCCAGGACGCCGAGACGCTCAGGCGCTACCTGGAGACGGTCACCGCCGGCTTTGCCGCCGGCGAACTCCGGTTCGCCAGCCGCGAGGGCGAGGTGACGCTCCACCCCAAGGGCATGCTCGGGTTTCTCATTGAGGCCAAGTCCATGGGCGGGCGCATGAAGCTCCACTTGAAATTTTCCTGGCGCGAGGACGGCGCGGCCGAGGAGGGCGACGCGGGCCTCGTCATCGACGCCGGCGAGTCCTCCTCCTGAGGCCGTCTCCTCGGGCGACGGGCCGCCCGGTCAAGGCGGCGGCCAGGGCGTAAGCACATGGCCTCGGGACTTCCCGGCACGGGGTCCGGAGGCGCGACACGGGCCGGGGAGGCGCCATGCGCATATTGGAAGGGATCGAGGAAAATTTCCGGTTCATGGTCCTTGAGGTGTCCAAGCAGGTGGCCAGCGCCCTTTTGGCGGTCGAACGGCCGGACCCGGACCGCATAAAGCGCATCGAGAGCCGCGACGACTACATCGACAACCTGAAAAGCGTCATCGAGAACGCCTGCTGGGGCCGCATCCACGACTCCCGCGACACCAACAAGCGCACCCTTGACCTGGTGCGGGCCGCCAACATCATCAACATCAACCTGGAGCGGATCGCGGACTACGCGGTTAACATCGTCTCCCAGGTCCAGTACCTGACCGACCCGGCCTTCATCCGCCGCTACGACTACCGCGACCCGTTCGTGGACGTGGACAAGGCCCTGGGGCTGGTCTTTCCGGCCTTGACCCGCCAGGACGTGCGCCTGGCCCTGCGCATCTGCCGGGCGGAATTCTCCCTGGACGACCGGTTCAAGGCCGCCTTCGACGCCATCCTGGCCGATCTGCGGCGCGGCGAGTCCCCGGAAAACGCCATCTCCTGCTTCAACATCTTCCGCTATCTGGAGCGGATGGGCGACGCCCTGCTCAACATCGGCGAGGCCGTCATTTTCGCGGCCCTCGGCGAGAAGCTGAAAATCCACCAGTACCAGGCCCTGCAGGATTCGCTTGGTCAGGGCGAGGACGGGGCCCCGCTTGCCGCCGGGGAGTTCAGCTCCATCTGGGGCACCCGGTCGGGCTGCCGCATCGGCCGGCTCGAGGAGCACGGGCCCCGGTCCAAGGGCGTGCTCTTCAAGGAAGGGACGGCCGCCAAGCTGGCCAAGGAAAAGGAGAACATCGAGCGGTGGCAGCGCCTGTCCCCGGGGCTCCCGCCGGCCATCCAGGCCTTCCAGACCGACGGCGACTCGGCTTCCATGCTGCTGGAATATCTCGGCGGCTGCAATCTCCAGGAAGTGGTCCTGACGGCCGACCGGGAGATCGTGGAAAACGCCTGCTTCCTGGTCACCCAGACCGTGGGCGGCATCTGGGAGCAGACGCTCTCGCGCCGGCCGGTGCCGGCGGACTTCATGGGCCAGATGCGTTCCCGCCTGGAGGACGTCTTCCGGCTCTATCCCGGGTTCGCCCGGGGGCCCAAGCGGCTCGGCGAGGTGGCCATCGCCTCGGTGCCCGAGCTTTTGGCCTCGGCCACGGATGCCGAAGCCGGATTGGCCGCGCCCTTTTCCGTGTTCCTGCACGGCGATTTCAACCTCAACAACGTCGTCTACGACCACACGGCCCAGCGCATCCACTACATCGACCTCAACCGCTCGGCCGAGGGCGACTACGTCCAGGACACGGCCGTGTTCCTGGCTTCCAACTTCCGGCTGCCGGTCTTTGAAGCGCGCCTTCGCGGCCGCATCGAACTGGCCATGGCCCGGTTTTTGGAATTCGCCCGGTCCTTTGCCGCCGAGCAGAATGATGCCCAGTTCGAGGCCCGGCTCACCTTCGGCGTGGCCCGGGCCCTCGCCACCTCGGCCCGGTTCGAGATGCACCGGGACTTTGCCCAGGAACTGTTCCTGCGCGGCGTCTACCTGCTGGAACGGGCCACGGCCCATGCCGGGCGGCCCTGGGAGGACCTGGCCTTTCCGGACGCGGTCCTCCTGTATTAGCCACTCCCCGCCGCCGGTCTCCTTTTGGTGCCTCGGGCACCGGCAGTCGCTTCTTGCCGCCGGGCCTTATTCGGGCCATAGGATACGGCAGGCCTCCGGCATACCGGAGGCAAGGAGGTTCCCATGCAGGCAGTCATGGCCAAGGGCGGCGTGCCGCCCGGCCGGCCGGGCGCGTTCGTCCTGGCCGAGGTCCCGATTCCCGCGCCCGGGCCGGACGATCTCCTGGTCAGGGTCGCGGCCGTTTCCGTCAACCCGGTGGACGCCAAGGTCCACGCCAGGATGGCCGCCGGCGAGGAAAAAATCCTCGGCTACGACGCCTGTGGCACGGTTGCGGCCGCAGGCGCCGCCGTGTCCGGCTTCGCCCCCGGCGACCGGGTCTATTACGCCGGCGACGTGACCCGGCCCGGCTGCGACGCCGAGTTCCATCTGGTCGACGCCCGCATCGCGGCCAAGGCCCCGGCGAGCCTCGATACCCCGGCCGTGGCCGCCCTGCCCCTGACCGGCATCACGGCCTGGGAGGCCCTCTTTGACCGGCTCGGTTTCACCGCCGACGCCGGGGCCAACGCCGGGCGCGACATCCTCGTCATCGGCGGGGCGGGCGGGGTCGGCTCCATGGCCATCCAGCTGGCCAAATGGGCCGGCCTTCGGGTCGTGGCCACGGCCTCGCGACCCGAGTCCGCCGACTGGTGCCGGGGGCTCGGGGCTGAGATCGTCCTCGACCACAGGAAAGACCTGCCGGCCCAGCTCCAGGCCGCCGGCCTTGCCGACGTGTCGGCCGTTTTCTGCACCACCCACCTGGAGACCCACTGGGCGGCCATGGCCGCCTGCCTGCGGCCCCAGGGCGCGGTCTGCTGCATCGACGACCCGTCGGGGCCCCTCGACATCACGGTCTTTAAATCCAAGTGCGCGAGCATCCATTGGGAATTCATGTTCGCCCGTTCCATGTGGAAGACCCCGGACATGGCCGAGCAGGGCCGCATCCTGGCCCGGCTGGCCGGGCTCCTCGACGCCGGCACGGTCCGGCCGACCCTGGCCGCCGCGCACTCGGGCCTCGATCCGGCCGTCTTCGCCAGGGCCCACCAGGACCAGCTCTCGGGCCGGATGGTCGGCAAGCAGGTCATCGTCTTTTAGCGTGGGGGCGCGGCCGCCTGGTCGCGGCCGCGCCTGCCCGCTCAGGTGAAGTCGTAGCGCGTGCCCACGCTGCTTTGCATGAACTGTCCGGGCATGGCCGCGGCAAAGGCGTGGGTGGACTTCCAGCCGGTGCAGTGCATGGGGATGAGATGGGCCGGGGCAAGTTCGCGCATGGCCGCGACGGTCTGGTCGACGATGGGCTCGAAAAGGGGCCCCGTCAGGTGGAAGCCGCCCATGACGGCCAGGATCGCCCGGGTGCCCGTCACTTTCTGGGCGTAGCGGACGCTGTTGATGATGCCGGCGTGGGCGCAGCCGCTTATGACCACCAGTCCCTTGCCCGCCACGTCAAAGACCAGGGCCTGGTCGTCGCAGAAGGGATCGGCCAGCCATTGGCCGCCCTCGTGGATTTCCGCCCAGGGAAAGCCCCGCTCGAACGCCGTCGTCCGTTCGATCTCGCCAAGCGTCAGCAGCATGTCCGAAAACCACAGGGTCGGGTCCGGGGCCGTGCGGATGGTGGCCCCGGCCTCGGCCAGGGCGGCCGCGTTAAGGGCCGGCAGCTCCGGTTGCGGCCCCTGGCCCGGGATGTTGAGCCGCCGCCGGCAATAGGCCCCGGGGTGCGAGATGAGGTCGCACCCCCGGCTGGTCCTGGCCAGAAAGCCGGGCAGCCCGCCGATATGGTCCATGTGGCCGTGGCTGAGGATGACGGCCTCGATGCGGTCCGGATCCAGGCCCAGGACGTCCATGTTGTGCGAAAGGGCCAGATCGCTCAGGCCCGTGTCCAAAAGGACGGTATGGGCCTCGCCGCCTCTTTCGAACTCGATGAGAAGCGACAGGCCGTGTTCGGCCACCGGGCTCTTGCTCCAGGACAGAAGCGGCCGTTTCAGGACAGCCGTGCTTTCGAGGAGGAAATGGTCCAGGGAGTTGTCGATCAGGGTGGTGACGGAGACGCGTTCCACGGGCGCTACGGGCTGGGTATGCATGGGAGGGCCTTGGTTGGAGGGGATGGCCACGGCGGCGGAGGGAAAATTGCCATGATCGTGGCAGGGGGCAACGCCGAAGTCAAGGCAGGGCCCGACGTGGGCGGTGTGTCCGGGCCATGCCCCTTGCCTCGCCTCCCGTGGCCGGATAGTACGGTGGAAGTCGCAGGGATGCCCGGTCTTGGGGGACGCCACGGCCCGACGACCCAGGAGCCGGGGGCTTTGCCCCGTGCCTGCGGCACGTGATTCCAAGGATGCCGCCCATGGCCAAGGGCCTCTTTTCAAAGGCCGGGATTCTCCTCCTCGGCTTCGCGGCGGCGGGCCTGCTCGTCGTGCCGGCGGGGTGGCTCGTGTTCCGGGTCGAAAACGCCCGTTTCCTGGAAGGGCGGCGGGCCACGGTCCAGGCGCATCTCGGCGAGGTCCGCCTGGCCCTGGAAGCGGCCCTGGCCGCAAGGCTCGCCTGCCTCCACGCCCTGGCCGCCTTTGCCGCCTCCCGGCCGGATGCCGGGGACCGGGAATTCACGGTCTTCGCCGCCCGGCTCGTCGCAGGCGAGCCGGACATCCGTTCCGTGCAGCTCGCCCGCGACCTCACCGTCAGCCATGTCTTTCCCGAGGCCGGCAACCCCGGCATCCTCGGCCTGTCCCTGCCAAAGGCCTTGCCGCCGCCGCAGGCGGCCGCCCTGGCCGAGACCCTCGAATCCGGCCGGATGACCCTCCTTGGCCCGGTCCCGCTCCTCCAGGGCGGGCAGGGGCTCATCGCCCGCATGCCGGTCAGGCTGCCGGCCGGGCCAGGCGGACCGGATGCGCCGCGTTTGTGGGGCCTGGCCACGGTCATCCTCGATTCGGACGCCTTTTTCCGGGACGTCGAGCCCGGGCAGATCGGCGCCATCCGGCTGGCCATCCGCGCCGGCGACGACGCGGGGCCGGGAGGCGCGCTGGCCTACGGCGATCCGGCGATTTTCGGCGACACCCCGGTCGTGGCCGATATGGCCGTGCCGGGTGGCTCCTGGCGGCTGGCGGCCATCCCGGCCGGCGGCTGGGCCCCCCTGGCCGTGCCCTGGTCCCTGCTCGGCCCGGCCGGAGCCACCTGGCTGGTCCTGGGGCTGGCCTTTTCCGTCTTTCTCACCTGGCCGGCCCGGCTGGCCCGGGGCATCCGCCTGGCCACCGCCGCCCTGGACGCGGCCAAGGGCGACCTGGAACGGACCGTGGAGGCGCGCACCCGGGAGCTTTCGGCCGCCAACGAATCCCTCCGGAACCTCTACGAATACGCCCCGGTCGGCATCTTCACCTCCGGCCCCGAGGGCCGTTACCGCACGGTCAACCACTGCCTGGCCCGGATGTACGGCTTCGACACGCCCCAGGAGCTTCTGGCGGGCGTGACCGACATCCAGGACCAGATCTATTGCGATCCCGGCGAACGCACGGCCCTGCTGGCGCGCCTGGCCGACTGCGGCCAGCTGTCCGACTACGAGACCCGGCGCCGCACGCGCACCGGCGACGCCATCTGGGTGTCGCTCAACATCCGGGCCGTGTGCGACGCCTCCGGCGGCATCGTCCGGCTGGAAGGGTTTTGCACGGACATCACCGCGCGCAAGCGGGCCGACGCCTCCCTGCGCCTCCTGTGGGCGGCGGTCGAGCAGTCGCCGGCCTCCATCGTCATCACCGACGCGGACGGAACCATCGAATACGTCAATCCGCACTTCACGGTCCTGACCGGCTACACCCCGGAGGAGGCCCGGGGGCAAAACCCGAGATTGCTCAAAAGCGGGGTCCACCCTCCGGCCTTCTACGCGGCCCTATGGGAGACGCTCCGGTCCGGCCGGGTCTGGCGGGGGGAGTTTTGCAACCGGACCAAGGAGGGCGGCATCTACTGGGAGGATTCCTCCATCTCGCCCGTGCGCGACGAGGCCGGCCGCATCACCCATTTCGTGGCCGTCAAAGAGGACATCACGGCGCAGAAGGAGCGCAAGGACCGCCTGCGCCGGCTCATGGCCGAGTTCGAGGCCCTCTTCGACGCCTCTTCGGTGGGCATCGTCCACCTCGGCCCGGACAGGCGGGTGGTGCGGGTCAACCGCCGCTTTTCCGAACTCTTCGGCCTGGCTTCCATGGAAATGGCCGGCCGGGCCCTGGAGGACATCCACGGCGGCAGCACCCGGCTGCGGGCCTTTCGCCAGGAGACCCTGGCCCGGATCGAGGCCGGCGAAAGCGTCCATTTCGAGGAGCGGTTGCGCAGCAAGGCCGGCCATGTCTTCTGGTGCTCCATCCACGGCACGCGCATCGAGCCCGACAGCCCGGCCTCGGGCTCCCTCTGGATCTTCGACGACATCTCGGCCCGCCGGGAACTGGAGGCGGTCCGCGAGGACGTGGAGCGGATCATGCGCCACGACTTGAAGGCCCCGCTCAACAGCATCGTCAACCTGCCGGAACTCGTCGCCGCCGTCGGACCGGTCACGGACGAACAGCGCGAAATGCTCGGCGAGATCGAACGGGCCGGCGAGGTCATGCTCCGCCAGATCGAGCTGTCGCTTGACCTTTACAAGATGGAAACCGGGACCTACGTGCCCCAGGTCCAGCGCATCGATCTGGCCCGGATCGTGGCCGGCGTGGGGGCCATGCTGGCCAAGACCGCGTCGCCCAAAGGCGTGGCCCTGGCCCTGTCGGCCGGTGACGGCCCGGTCTTCGCCATGGGCAGCGCCGTGCTGTGCCAGAACATCGCCGCCAACCTGCTCAAAAACGCCATCGAGGCCGAAGCGGCCGGCGCCACGGTCGCCATCCGCGTCTTTGCCGAGGCCGGCCGCACCGTCCTCGCCATCCACAACCCGTCGCCTGTCCCGGCCGACATCCTGCCGGTCTTCTTCGAGAAATACGCCACCAGCGGCAAGGCCGGCGGCAGCGGGCTCGGCACCTATTCCGCCCGCCTCATGGCCGAAAGCCAGGGCGGCCGGATCAGCCTGGAATCCACCCCCGCCTCCGGCACCACCGTCACCGTCTCGCTGCCCGGGGCGTAGCGGGGAGGGGAGGAGAAGGAAGATGCCTCCGGCGGCCGGGGGGGATCATCCCCCCCGGACTCCCCGGACGGGGGAGCGGGGATGGGGGGAAGCGGGTGGCGGGGTGGTGGTGGTCGGGTATGTGACGTGTGGCCGGAATTGGCCGGCCGTGCTGGCTGGCTTTGCAGCCAGTGTCGGACGGCCAATTCCGGCCACACAGGCCCGTCGCCCGGAGGAACCGGGCGAGTTTAGAGGTGCCGGGAATGACGCCTTGCCGCCTGCGCCGTGCCTTCCATTCGTCCACCCCGTTCGGGTGGGTCCGGGAGGGGGTGACCCCCTCCCGGCCGCCGGAGGCATCTTCTCTTCCTCTTCCTCGTCCTCTTTCTTAAGGCCAGACGATGGCCACGCGGCCGGGCTGGCGGACCAGGCGGGCCCCGATGCGGGCGGCCAGGGCCTGGCCCGGGCCGTCGTCCACCGGCGCGGCGTCCGGGGCCAGGCCGGTGACGACCAGGGCCGGCCCCGCCCCGTCTCCTCCGGCCTCCACGCAGACCGCGACCGTCTTGCCGGTGTCCGGCGCGGCCATGGCCCATTCCAGGCACAGGGCGAGCAGCCGGCAAAGAACGAAGGGGTCGGTCGACACCCGGGCGTCCGGGCCGGGCGTGGCCGAAAGCGCCACCTGGCGCATGCTGGCCTGCCGTTCGCCCAGGGCCACGGCCAGGGCGGCGGTCTCGGCCAGGGAGACCTCGCGGCGGGGCGCGTCGGCGGTGTGGGCGAAGCGGTTCAGGTGGGTCAGGATGGCGTCCCCGCGCCGCACCTGCTTGAGCAGGCAGGAGGCGGCCAGGGCCAGGCGCTCGGGATCGAGGGGCATGCCCCGGCCGGCGAGCCTCGACAGGTCGTCCAGGAGCCCGGCCTGTTCGTTGATGACGGCCAGGATGTTTTTGAGTTCATGGGAAACAGAGGCGCTGACCCGGCCGAAAAAAAACAGGTCATCGTTTTCCGGCATACGGACTCCTCAGCCCTGGCCGGCGGCCAGGGCCTGGTTGACGGCGGCGAGCAGGTCGTCCAGGCGCACGGGCTTGACCAGATAGCCGGCCGCTTCCGACGAACCGGCCCGGAAGTCCTCTTCCGACCCGTGGCCGGTCATGAAGATGAAGCGCATGCCGGGTCGCAGGCGCTGGAGCTTTTTTTTGAGATCCAGGCCCGAGAGGCCCGGCATCTTCATGTCGAGGACAGCCAGGTCGTAGGGGTTGGCCCGGACCAGCTCGGAAGCGGCGTCGCCGTCGGTGGCGAAATCCGCCTCGATGCCGCGCAGGGTCAGGCGTTCGGCCAGGGCCGAGACCAGTTCCGATTCGTCATCCACAAGCAATAGGCGCACGAGCCTCTCCTTTGGCCAGGGGGAAGGTCACGGTGAAGGTGGAGCCGTGGCCGAGCACGCTTTCGACGGCAAGGGTGCCGCCGAGTTCCTGCACCAGCCCGTAGGTGATGGACAGGCCGAGCCCGGTGCCCCCTTTTTTCTTTTTGGTCGAGAAAAACGGTTCAAAGATCCGTTTGACGTCGGCGGCCGGGATGCCGCAGCCGTTGTCGGCCACGCTGACGGCCACGGTCCCGGGTTCCGGCGCGAAGACGCGAAGGACCAGGTGGCCGCCGTCGTCCATGGCCTGGAAGGCGTTGTTGACGAGGTTTAAGAGGATCTGCTGGAGCTTGCCCCGGTCGGACTCGATGGCCGGCACGGCCGGGTCTGCCTCCACGTCCACCTGGATGCGGCGGTACTCGGCTTCCTTGGTCAGAAAGCTCAGGACTTCCTCGGCCACTTTTTGCAAGGACACGGCCTCGATGTGGACTTCGAGGTGCCGGGCGAAGGAGAGCAGGCGCTTGGTGATGGTGCCGGCCCGCTCGACCGACCCCAGGATCGAGTCCACCAGTCCGGACAGGCGTTCGGGCGTGGGCGGCTCCTTGCCGTAGCGGATGAGGTCCTGCATGAGCCCGGCTTTTTCGTTGATGATGGCCAGCGGGTTGTTGATCTCGTGGGCCACGCCGGCGGCCAGCCGGCCGATGGAGGCCATGCGGTTGGTGTGCTCCATCTGGTGCATGGTCTTGGCCCGGGTCTGGTCGGCGTGGAAGATCTTTTCCACCATGTAGGTGGCGACCCCGAGGATGACCACCAGGATGGCCAGCATGCTGGCGCCGAGAAAGCCGACCAGATCCAGGCGCATGGCGTACCAGGGCTTCATGAGTTCGGCCTGGCGCTTGACCACCATGAGGATAAGCGGCGTGCGCTCGATGTAGGCGTAGCCGATGATGAGCCCGCCCTCGGCCTCGGTCGTCGCGAAGACCTCGGTGCGCCCGGAGGGGGCCGGCACGGGCAGGGACAGGCGTTCAAACACCGAGCCGTGGGAACGGGACACGGTTTGCAGGATGCCGTCGTGGTTGACCAGGAAGGCGTCGCCGCTGCCGGACAGGTCGATGCTGGCCAGGATGTCGTTGATGCGCTGGGTGTCCACGGTGGCGCGCAGGACGAAGAAGCCGCCGTCCGGCCGCTCGGCCCTAACCGAGATGACCATGTGGGGGACGTTTCGGAAGCCGAGGAAGACGTCGCTGATGAAAAAGCCGGATTCCAGGGTCTTTTTGAACCACTCCTGGGAGGAATAGTCGATGCCGAGCAGGTCGTAGGGTCCGACGTAGGCGATCTGGCGGCCGGATTCGTCGATGACGCCGAGGTCCATGAAGCCGCCGAAGGCGGCCTTGAGGTCTTTTAAGAGCGTGGCCAGGCGCCCGGGGTTGGCCAGGGCGGTATCGGCCTCCTCGCGGGCGGCGAAGGTCAGGGCGGCCAGGCGCTCGTCCAGGAAATAGGACAGGGTGCGCCGGGTGTTGGACGTGGTGATGGCGGTGCGCTGGAGGTTTTCCTGGGTGACGGCCCGCTTGGTGACCCCGAAGTCGATGGCCGTCATGATGCAAAGCGGGGTCAGGGACACGGCGGCGAGCAAGGCCACCGACAGCCGCCACAGGCGGCGGTAGTTGAAAAGGCTCCGGTATGGTCCGCCCTCGGCGGTCCCGTCCCAGAACTCCGGGCGCAGGCGACGGAGAAAATCCATGGCCCCTTCCTTGTTTGCCGGCCGGCCCGGTCCGCGGCCCGCCAAAGGGGCCGCGGACCGGGCAAGGCGTTACTGGCCGGCCTTTTTGGCGCGCACCTTTTCGTTGGCCCGCTTGAGGGTATCGCTTAACTGTTCGATGTCCACGGGTTTTTGCAGGTAGGCGAAGGCGCCAAGGCGCATGCACTCGTCGCGGTCGGCCTCGGAGCCGTGGCCGGTCAGGATGATGATCTCGACGTCGGGCCTCGTGGCCTTGGTGCGCTTTAAGACCTCCAGGCCGTCGATGCCCGGCATCTTGAGGTCGAGGACCATCACCTCGGGCTCGTCGTCGGCCACCATCTCCAGGGCGGATTCGCCGTCAAAGACCACGTGGGAGCCGACCTCGCGCATGGACAGGCGCTCGGACAGGGTCTGGACGAATTCGCGCTCGTCGTCGACGAGCAAGACCCTGGTCGGCATCTCGAAGTCGGCCCGGCGGTAGATGTCGGTCTGGTAGTAGCCCTTGCCGACCTTGGTGACGATGTCGGAGACGCCGTCGATCTTGGTGGCGATGGAACGCAGCTCGTTTTCCAGGCGGTCGAGCAGCAGGACTTTCTTGTTGATGGTCAGGATGACCACGCCGTCCCTGGCGGACACGGCCACGTCGTGGCCCTTGCCCGTGATGGCGGTCTCGACCCGGGCGGCCAGGAGGAAATCGCGGGCCGTGCGGCGGGAGGCGTCGGTGACGCGCACGGCCGGATCGGCGGCGTGGCGGGTGATGAGCCCGGCCGCCTCGTCCACTCCGGTTTTGTCCATGGGCACGACGATGTCGTAGAGGGAGGGAGACCAGGGATCCTTGGTGTCCGCGACCAGGGCGGCCCACAGGGCCCGTTCCTCGTCCCCGCGCTCCAGGGCCTTTTGGGCCTCGCGGTCCGGGAGCCCGGCCTCCTCGGCGGCCGCGGCCCGGCGGAAGCCGGCGTCCGCGATCAGGCAGACGCGAAGGACGTGGGCGATTTCGCGCGGCGGCAAAAGGGCCGTGAAGCCGGCGAGGAGCATCCGGTCCTCTTCGGCCAGCCTGGTCGCCAGGGCCAGGCGCAACCAGGCGGCGGCGCGCTGTTTTTCGTGGGTGAACTTGTTGAAAACCGAAGTCTTGGCGGAAAAGGCCTTTTCGATCTTGTCCGCGCCAAGGCCCGAGAGCTTGGCGGCCAGGGCCACCAGCTCGGCGTCGCGCACGATGGGCAGGCCCGTGGCGTCGTGAAGGGCCGCGACCACCGATTGTTCCTTGCAAAACACGCCGCTGAAGATGGATATGACGGACATGGCGACTCCTTAGAGGTTCGGGCTTAGGCGCCGGGCAGACGGCACACGCTGGTCAGCGGGCAACTCTCGCCCGGGGCGTGCCAGGAATCCTTGTGCACGGTGCAAAGGGCCTGGGTCAGATCCGGATAGAGGTGGTCTTCGCCGATGTGTTCCAGAAGATGGGTCCGTTTCATGACGTCCATGACCGATTCCTTCACGCCGCACAGCGAGATGTCAAGACCGGCGCTGCGGACCCGGTCCACAAGCAGCGACAGGGCTTCCTCGCCCGAGGCGTCCATGTCGTTTATGCCGTCCGCGGCCAGGATGATGTGCTTGAGGCTTTTGCTCGCCTGCATCCGCTCGGTGATCTGGTCCTCGAGGAAGCTCGCGTTGGCGAAAAAGAGCGTGCCGTCGAACCGGACCACGGCCACGAACGGGCACTCGGCCAGCTTGAAGACCGAGGCGTCGCGGTAGGCGCTGTCCTCGGTCAGGGACAGGGAGGCCACGCGTGGCCGCATGCTCTTGTAGAGGAAGACCAGAAGCGACAGGGTGACGCCGACCATGATGCCCTTGTCCAGGTGCGGGGCAAAGGCCAGGGTGCAGAGAAAGGTCAGGATCGAGATGGCCCCGTCGTACCACTGGGCCTTCCAGGCGTGGACGAAGCCCGAGGCGTTTAAAAGTCCGATGACGGCCATCATGATGACCGCGGCCAGGACGCTCTGGGGCAGGTGGTAGAGGAGCGGGGTGAAGAAAAAGAGCGCGATGACCACGGTCGCGCTGGTAAAGACCGACGAGAAGCCGGTCATGGCCCCGGCTTGCAGGTTGACGGCCGAGCGGGAAAACGAGCCCGAGGCCGGATAGCTCTTGCCGACCGCGCCGAGGATGTTGGCCAGGCCCTGGCCGATCAGCTCCTGGTTGGGGTCCAGGCGCTGGCCGGTCTTGGCGGCCATGGCCTTGGCGATGGAGATGGCCTCCATGAAGCCCAGAAGCGAGATGATGGCGGCAAAGGGCAGCAGGCGCACGATGGCCTTGAGGTCGAGCTTGGGGATGGTGAAGGTCGGCAGGCCCGAGGGCACGACGCCGATCACCTGGCCGCCGCCGATCATGAGGAGCTTGTCGGTCTTAAGCGGCGAGTTGCCGACCTTTATTATCCAGGTGCGGCCGTCGGTCTTGGCCCCGGCCGGCAGTTCGCCCTTGTCGTAGAGGGCCAGGGTGCCGCCCTGGCCGGGCACGCCGGCCAGGAGGTAGTGGCGCAGCTTGTCCCGGAAGGCGGCGCTCTGTTGGGCGGCCTGGTCTTTTTCCAGGTCGAGCAGGGCGATGTCGTGTTCCACGGCCAGGATGGCGGCCGGGTCGTGGGCGGCCTTGGCCGCGTCCTCGCGTGGGGTCAGCTCGGCCCGTTTGGCGGCGATGGCCGGCAGGGCGGCGGCCGCCTTGTTGAAGGCCTCGATGTCGGCCACGACCGCGGGCGACTTGATGGCGCTCATATCCACCGTGGCGTTGTGCTCGAAACCCATGGCCCAGGACGCGACCGTGGTCAGGACAACGGCCACCAGGACGTTGGGGATGCGCGGGTTGAGCTTTTTGAGCCCGAACATGATGGCGAAGGCGGCCGCGCCCATGATGAAGGTGGTCCAGTCGGTGTGGTGCCAGGCTGCGGCCACCACCCGCATGATGGTCTCGTAGTAGTGCTCGGCGTCGTCGACGCTGACGCCGAACATCTTGGACAGCTGGGAGGAGGCGATGATCAGCGCGCCGGCGTTGGTGAAGCCGTTGACCACGGGGTGGGACAGGAAGTTGACCACCAGCCCCAGGCGCAGGACGCCGAGCGAGAACTGGAAGATGCCGACCAGCAGGGCCAGCAGGATGGCGTAGGCGATGTAGCCTTCCGAACCGGCCGTGGCCAGGGGGGCGAGCGAAGCCGAGGTCATGAGCGAGACGACCGCGACCGGGCCGGTGGCCAGCTGCCGGCTCGAACCGAAGAGCGCGGCCACCAGCGGCGGCAGGAAGGAGGCGTACAGGCCGTAATAGGGCGGCATGCCGGCCAGCTGGGCGTAGGCCATGGATTGGGGGATGAGCACGAGGGCCACGGTCAGGCCGGCGATGGCGTCGGCCCGGAGCGCGGCCATGTCGTAGCCCTTGAACCAGCCGAGGAAGGGAAAGATTCTCAGTAACATCAGCAACTCCCGTCACGTGGTTTGGCCAGCATCCTGCGGCAGGATGCGATCAGCTCGTCGAAAAGCGCCCCGGCGTCGTAGAGGTTGCAGGTCTTTAGGCGTAACAGACCGTCGACCATGGCAAAAAGGATCATGGCGGTTTCCCGGGGCGGAAACGCGCCCATGGAGCCGTCGTCCTGGCCGGCGCGCACCACCCGTTCGAAGATGTCGGTCAGGCAGTTGTAGATGGCCGCCAGATGGGACCGGCACTCGGAGTTGTCCTCGGCCAGCTGGTGGGGAAACTGGCGCTGGAGCAGCGTGAACTCGTGTTCCATGACCCCGGCCAGATGGAAGTAGAAGGTGACGGCCTCTTCCATCATTTCCAGGCCCGAGGCGAAGTCCCGGCCGGTGAAGGCGGCGTCGTACTCTTCGAGAATGCGGGTCTTGGCCTGCTCGAGGATGGCGATGAGCAGGCCTTCCTTGCTCTTGAAATGGTAAAAGATCGTGCCCTCGGCGGTCCCGGTCACCTTGCAGATGTCCTGCATGGTGGTATCCTGAAACCCCTTGTGGGCGAAAAGGACCGTGGCAGCGTACCGTATGGCTTCTTTTTTGGTCATGTGAAGGTCCGCACAAATCGACTGAGTACTCAGTCGGTTTTTGTTTTAGACCCCCGTCCGGGCCGGTGTCAAGAAAATCGGGGGTTTTTGTTTCGATTCGAAACATGCTGAAAAATATTTTTATTTTAATATGTTAAAAGAAAATTCCGGCGCTGCCGGGCCGTACGGTCCGGAAGAAATGGTTGCGGTGTTTCAGAAGGAACGGCGTGCCGGGGCGCCGGCAGTCGGCGGCAACGGGCCGGTCCGGCGGCCGGCCGGGACGGGGATCGTGGCCCGCAACGGGCAGGGTGGAGCGCAGCCCGGGCGCCTGGGACGGAGGGCCGGTCGCGGCGGCAGGGACGGCGGCAGGAGGCGGGCGGGTCCGCCCGGTCTTTTCTTTCCGGATGCACCCTTGTCGCGTTGACGCCGCCGGGGAGTTTGTCTACCGTATTCGTATGGATGAGTGCGCCGGGCTGATCGCTTTGCCGTCCGCCATCCCGCCAGGAGGCCTCGCCATGAAGCTGACCACCCGCAGCCGCTACGGAACCCGCATGATCCTGGACATGGCCTTAAACGACCAGGCCGGTCCGGTGCGCATCAAGGACATCGCCGCCCGCCAGGGCGTGTCCGTCAAATACCTGGAAAAGCTGGTGCGCGAGCTCAAGCAGGCCGGATTCGTCCGCAGCCGGCGCGGTCCGCGCGGCGGCCACGAGCTGGCCCGGCCCTTGGAGGAAATTTCGGTCGGGGCCATCGTCCGGGCCCTGGAGGGCGAATTCACCCTGGTCGAGTGCGACGGCGAGGCGGGAACCCCCTGTCCGCGCCAGGCCGACTGCCTGACCCGCGAGGTCTGGGCCGAGGCCTCCCGGGCCATGCACGAGAAACTCGACGCCATTACCCTGGCCGATCTGGTCGGCCGGAGCCGGGCCCGGAACGGGGGCGGGGACTGCGCCGGCTAGTGCTTCGCAATAGTGCTTGAACGCCCACGCCGTTTTGCCCTAGGGTGGCGAGTACAGTCGCGACAAAACGGAACAGTCGGGTGGGCGCATGGCCGGCACGGACACAAGCGTGGAACGCAGGCGCGTTCTGGTCGCCGAGGACGATCTGGCCTCGGGGGAGTCGTTGCGCCGCGAGCTCGTCCGGCTGGGCCACCAGCCGGTGGGGCCGGCCCCGGACGCGGCCACGGCTATGGACCTGGCCGTGCGGCTCGCCCCGGACATCGCCCTGGTCAGCATCCCGTTTCCGGACGTCGCCGCCGGCGTGGCCCTGGGCAAGGCCCTGGCCGGGCGGGGCATCCCGGTCGTCTTCGTGGCCGCCAGCCGGGACGGGGAAAGCCTTGCGGCCCTGGCCGAGGCCAGGCCCTACGGGCTGCTCCTCAAACCCCTCGATCCCTACCAGCTGGCCGTGTCCCTCGAAGGGGCGCTGCGGCTTCGGGCCGAGGAACAGCTGGCCGACCGGTGCCGCGACCTTTCGGAAAGCGAGCGCCGGTTTCGGGCCGTCTTCGAGCAGGCCGGCATCGGAGTCAACCGCCAGACCCCGGACGGCCGGTATCTCGAAGTCAACGAGCGGTTCGCCCGCATGGTGGGGCGGCCGGCCCTGGAACTGGTCGGCAGGGCCCATGCCGACATCTCCCATCCCGACGAGCGCGAAGGCGACCGGACCGCCCTGGCCGGGCTGTTGGCCGGGCGCGAGGATTCCGTGGTCCGGGAAAAGCGCTACCTGCGGCCGGACGGGACCGAGGTGTGGGCCCGGGTCAACGTGACGGCCGTCCGGGACCCGGAGGGCCGTCCGGAATGCCTGCTCGCCGTGGCCGAGGACATCACCGACCGCCGCCGGACCGAGACCGAGCTCAATAACCAGCTTTCCTTCCAGCGAAGCCTCATGGACGCGGCCGTCAACCCCATCTACGTCCAGGACCCGGCCGGGCATTACGTCAGCCTCAACCGGGCCTTCGAGACCTTTCTCGGCGTGTCCATCCAAAGCGCCCTGGGGCTGACCGCCCGCGAGATCTTTTCCGAGGAGGTCGGGGAATTCCTGGCCGAAAAGGACCGGGAGATCCTGGAGACGGACGGGGTGCAGCAGTTCGAGATCGCCCTGGAGAACGCCTCGGGCCGGGAACGCCACCTGGTCCTCAACCGGGCCCGCTTCGACGACGCCGAGGGCCGGCCCCAGGGGATCGTCGGCGTGGCCACGGACGTGACCGACAGCAAGCGGGTGGAAAAGGACCTGCGCGACGAGCAGGAGGTCCTGCGCCGCATCCTCACCGGGGTCCAGGCCGGCATCTTCATCATCGACCCCAAGACCCGGATCATCGAGGACGTCAATCCCGTGGCCGAGGAACTGTGCGGCCAAAGCCGCGAACAGCTCCTCGGCAAGTCCTGCGGGGTCATCGACTGGAGCGACCAGGGCGGCCGCCGCATTACGGCCTGCGTCCTGGCCGAGCGCAACCTGGTCAACGAGGAGATGCGGCTGACCCGGCCGGACGGCCGCACCGTGCCGATTATAAAGACCGTGGTCGCGGCCATGCGCCGGGGCAAGCTCAAGCTTTTCGAGATCGTCTTCGACATCAGCGAGCGAAAGACCCTGGAACGCCAGCTGGCCGTGGCCCAGAAGCTCGAGAGCGTGGGCGAGCTGGCCGCCGGCATCGCCCACGAGATCAACACCCCGACCCAGTACATCGGCGACAACCTCCATTTTCTGTCCACGGCTTTCGCGGGCCTCGCCGCCGCTTTGGAAAAGACCACGGCCCTAGCCGGGGAGCTGGCCCGGACGGCCGGCGACGCGGAGGCCGCCACGGCCATCGAGGCGGCCCGGCGCGAGGCCGACGTGGACTTTCTCCTGGACGAGGCCCCCCGGGCCCTGGAACAGTCCGTGGAAGGCGTGGCCCGGGTCACGGCCATCGTGTCGGCCATGAAGAAGTTCTCCCACCCCGGCGGCGAGGACAAGGTGGCGGTGGACATCAACGCGGCCGTGGAAAACACGGTCATCGTGGCCAAGAACGAGTGGAAGTACGTGGCCGACCTGTCGCTCGACCTCGACCGGACCCTGCCGCCGGTCTTCTGCCTGCCCGGCGATTTCAACCAGGTGCTCCTCAACATCCTGGTCAACGCCGCCCACGCCATTGCCGACAAGGTCAAGGGCACGGCCGAAAAGGGCGTCATCACCATCCGCACCGAGGCGGACGGCGAATTTTTGAAGCTGACCGTGGCCGACACCGGGGCCGGCATCCCGGAGGCGAACCGCCGCAAGATCTTCGACCCGTTTTTCACCACCAAGGAGGTGGGCAAGGGCACGGGCCAGGGCCTGGCCATCACCCACAACATCGTGGTGTCCAAGCACGGCGGATCCATCGATTTCGACAGCGAGGCCGGCCGGGGGACCACCTTTGTCGTGCGCGTGCCGTTTGGCGGGGGCGAAGGGGACGGCACGGCCGGCCTCGCCGCCGGGGAGGAGCCGTTGTGAAGACCCGGATACTGTTCGTCGACGACGAGCCGAACGTCCTGTCGGCCCTGCGCCGCATGTTCCACGACATGCGCGGCGAGTGGGACATGGCCTTTGCCTCGGACGGGGCGGCCGGCCTGGCCATGATCGCGGAGCAGCCCTTTGACGTGGTGGTGGCCGACATGCGGATGCCGGGCATGGACGGGGCCATGTTCCTGCGCGAGGCCCAGATCCGCAATCCCGGGGCCATCCGCATCGTGCTCTCGGGCCATTCCGACCGGGAGATGATCCTGCAGACCGTGCGCCCGGCCCACCAGTTCCTGCCCAAGCCCTGCCAGCCGGCCGAACTCAAGGCCGCCATCGCCAGGAGCCTTGGCCTGCGCGAGGTCTTTCTGGATGAGCGGGTGAAAAACGTGGTGGCCAGGCTCGACCGCCTGCCGACCGTGCCCCGGCTCTACGCGGCCCTGCTCGACCTCCTGTCCTGCGAGGACCCGTCCATGCGGGAGGTGGCGGGGCTCATCGCCCAGGATGTCGGCATGTCGGCCGGCATCCTCAAACTCGTCAATTCGGCCTTTTTCGGCCTGCGCACCCATGTGTCGAGCCCGGCCCACGCGGTCAACCTGCTCGGGCTCGAGGTCATAAAGGCCCTCGTTCTCGGCGTCGGACTCTTCGATCGGTTTCGCAAGGAGGATTTCCGGGACTTCGACCTGGAGAAGCTGTGGGCCCACAGCTTCGGCACGGGCCGGCTGGCCCGGCTGATCGCGGTCGGGGAGGGGGCCCCGGGCGCGATCCAGGAGCATTGCTACATCGCGGGCCTGCTCCATGATGTCGGCAAGCTCGTCATGGCCACCAATTTTCCGGACGCCTACCGCGAGGTCATCGCGGCCTGCCAGGAGGGGCGGGGCACCGTGCTCGACATGGAGCGGCAGGTCTTTGGCGCGTCCCACGCCGAGGTCGGGGCCTACCTGCTCGGCCTGTGGGGCGTGGACGATCCCGTGGTCCGGGCCGTGTACCTGCACCACGAGCCCGGCCGCGACCGGTGGGCCGGCTTTTCCCCGCTGCTGGCCGTGCACGTGGCCAACCGCTTCGAACACGAGCTGGTGGTCATCAGCCGGGGGTACGCGCTCAATCCCCTGGACGAGCTCTATCTGGCGGCTTCCGGGCTGTCGGAGCGCCTGCCGGCCTGGCGCGAGGCCTGCGCGGCCGAGGTGGCCAGGGGCCAGGCCGCGGGCGAGGCCTGAGCCCGGCCCTGCGACACAACGCACCATCGTGAGGGGGAATCCATGGAACTGACGGCGACGCGCGAAGGCTCGTGCCTGGTGGTGGAGGTGGGAGCGGCCGAAGTGGACCATACGGTCAGCGACGATTTCAAGGACATGGTGCTGGAGCGTTTTGCCGGTTCCTCGGCCGCGAACCTGCTGCTCGATCTCGGCCAGGTGGCCTTCATGGACAGCAAGGCCATCGGGGCCATGGTCTCGATCCGCAAGGCCGTCGCCAACCACGGCGGCCGGTTCGCCATCTGCAGCCTGCACCCGCATGTGGCGAAAGTGATCCGGGTGGTGACGCTCGGCACCATCTTCGACGTCTTCCCGGACAAGGCGGCGGCTCTTACCAGTCTGGCCGTCTGACCGACGACCGGCCTTCTCCCTCTCCTCCCCCGCCAGGGAGGGTCCGGGAGGGGCTTAGCCCCTCCCGGCCGCCGGAGGCATCTTCTCTTCTCTTTTCTTTTCCCCCTCAGAGACGGCGCAGGGCGGCCATGGCCAGGTCGTCGTGGAGGGTGCCCTTGCAAAAGGGCAGGGCGGTCTCGATGATTTCGCCGATCAGGTCCTTGGGCGACCGGTCCGGGCGCAGGAGCAGGCGCAGCCGCTCGTCCCCGAAAAACACCTTGTCCGGGGAGCGCAGCTCGGTCAGGCCGTCGGTGTAGAGAAAGAGCATGTCCCCGCGTCCGAAGGGCACGGTCTCGGCGGTCCAGGCGTAGTCCGCGATGATGCCGAGGGCCGGGCCGTGGGGCGCGATGTCGGCAAGCCCCCGGGGGCCGAGGATGAAGCTTGGGACGTGGCCGGCCGAGACCACGGACAGGATCGGGGCGGCCCGGTCGATGCGGGCCAGGACCAGGGTCACGAACATGTCGAGGTCCCCGCCGTCGAGCAGGGTGCACAGGAACCGGTTCAGCCGGCCGACGATCTCCTCGGGCGAGAGCCGGTCCTCGCGCAGGGACAGGAGCAGGCCCTTGCAGACAGCCATGAGCATGGCGGCCGAGGCGCCGTGCCCGGAGATGTCGGCCATGAGGATGTAGACGGCCCGGCCGTCGTCCCAGGCCTCGTAGAAATCCCCGCCCACCTGCTCCTGGGCCTGGTACACGGCCGCCGACTCGAACCCCGGGAAATCGAGGTCCTTGGGCAGGAGCTGGCGCTGGACGCAGCCGGCCAGGTAGCGTTCCCGGGAAAAAAGGGCGTTCTGGGACCGCAGTTCCCGGCCGAGGCTGGCGAGCTTCAGGTGCAGCGACAGCCGGGCCTCCAGCTCCTGGCGGTGGTAGGGCTTGGAGATGAAGTCGTTGGCCCCGGCCGAGAGGGCCTCGGCCCACTTGCGGCGGTCGGTCTCGGCCGAGAGAAAGACGATGGGCACGTCACGCATGGCGGGCAGGGCCCGGATGCGGCGGATGGCCTCGATGCCGTCCATGCCGGGCATCATGAGGTCAAGCAGGATCAGGTCCGGCCGGCCGGCCTCGGCCAGGGCCACGGCCGCGGCCCCGTCGGCGGCCTCCACGGTCTCGAAGCCGAAAAGCGCGACCACGTGCCGCTTGATCACTTCCCGGAAGATCGCATTGTCGTCGGCGATGAGCACTCGCGTCATGAAACCGCCTGTGTCCGCCCCGCTGTGGTTGCAGGCCGCCATGCCAGCCGGGGGGAAGGCCTCCGGCGGCCCAAGGCGGCGGCCCTTTGGAATCCCGCAAGAATGCGCCGCTGCCGGCTCGCCTTCCCCGGTCCCTTCCGAACGTCCTTCGCGGCGCCTGGGTCAGCGCGGCATGAGGACGTAGGCCTTGGCCGTGCCCTTCATGAGGCCGGCCTGGTGGGCGGCCTTGTCCCCGGGGCCGAGGTAGAGGTCGAAATGGTTGCCGCGCATGCAGCCCGTGTCCTGGGCCATGACGAAGCCCGTAAACCGCTCGGGCGACGGGCTCGAAAAGCCGGGCAGGTCGCCGTCCACCACCAACAGCGTGCCGTAGGGCACGAACCCCGGGTCCACGGCCACGCTGCAGTGGGGCGTCACCGGCACGCCCATGGCCCCGACCGGCGGGGTCTGGGAGGCCTTGAAATAGATGTAGCTCGGGTTGGCGGTCAGGTATTCCCGGATCTGGGCCGGGTTTTCCTCAAGGAAGCGGCGGATGCGCTGCATGCTCATCTCTTCCTCGGCGAAGCAGCCCCGGTTGACCATGATCCGGCCGACGCCGACGTAGCGGTGGCCGTTGTTGCCGTCGAAAAGCGCATAGACCGTGGAGCCGTCCTCCACGTAGCGCAGCTTGCCCGAGCCCTGGACGTGGAGGAAAAAGACCGCGATCGGGTCCTTGGCAAAGCCCAGTTCCAGGCCCCGGCCCTTGAGGGCCCCCTTGTAGTCGATGGCCTCGCGGCTGTGGGTTTTGGCCAGGCTGCCGGGATTGCGGTAGATGGGCCAGACGTAGGGCCCGTGCGCGGTGCGCGAGACCTCGATGGTCGGCTCGTAGTAGCCGGTCAGGAGCGTGTCGGACTCCAGGGGCGCCCATGTGAAATACTTGGAAAGAATACTCGGATCACGGTCGAGTTCCGGCAGGATGCGGCGGAAGGTGGAAAGCGACTGGTGGAGCTGGCCCCAGGTCAGCCGGGCTCCGGGCCGGTCCACGGCCAGGGCGCCGGCGGGCTTCCGGGCGGCGTAGGCGATGGACCGGTCCACGGCCGGGGCCAGGGAGGCGAAACTCGGGATCTGCTGGCTGGCCGGGGTGAGACGCCCGGGCCAGGGGCCGGCCGCCGTCGCCTGGGGGCCGGGCGGCAACGGCTGGCCGGTCGTGGCCGGCGCCGGGGGGGGGCCGGGCCGCACGGCCGGGGCTTCGGAGCGTTCCCGGTCGGCCACGCCGGCGCAACCGGCGACCAGGCACAGGGCGAACAGGCAGACAAACCCGGCCAGGAGCCGGCGGACGGAGGGGGTGGGGCGCTTCATGGCCCGGCTATAGCGCGGGGCCGGGGCGTTGGCAACGAAACCCGGCCCCCTGCCCGGTCCGCCGGACCGGGCTAGTAGTTGAGGATGCGATCCGCGGCCCGCATCTGGGCGTAGAGAAATTCCATGTTCGACAGCACGACCGGGGCTTTGGCTTCCACACCGTGGATGCCGAGGCACTTGCCTCAGGCGGCGAGCTTGCCCTCGCTGAGGCCAAAGAGCTTGGCCTGGGCGGCGATGGGGAAGGCGTCGCTGTCGCCCTGGCAGAGGTCCACGGCCGGCCCGTTCAGGAAGATGGTCACTTCCTCGCCCTTTTCGAGCAGGAAGTTGCCGAAGCGCACGGCGTTCCATTTGATTTCCGGGTCCGGGCTCGACAGGACGATCAGTATTTGCATTTTCGATTCCTCCGGCCCATTGCAATAGAAAAATTCGATAGCCAGGGCAATACCGAGTGGCGGCCGGAGGGAAGGCGCGGGGACGGGAGGGCGGCGCGCAGCGGGAACCCGCGTCGACGCGGGTTCCCGGGGCTGTTTCGCTTACGGCAGCGGATTGGTCCGGGCGTAGTGGAGCAGGTCTTCGTAGATCTGCTGGCAGGTGGCCACCGGCACGTCCGGGGCGAACAGGACCGTCGGCCGCTCGGTGGCGAACAGCTTGGCCCAGGGCTTGTTCTGGAGGTCGAGCCAGGCCCCGTAGCGGCCGTAGCTGATCACGCCCTGGACGGTCATGAGGCGCACCTCGAAGGATTCGTAGCCCATGGGGTCGGGCAGAACCGTCTGGGGCCGGCTTTCGTGGTAGGGCCCGGCCTGGGCGGAAAAGTAGAACCAGCCGCCGATCTGGATGTCCCCGAACCAGCGGTCCCCGTCCGGCAGCCTGTCCGTTTCCATGAGAAGCGTCCTGAAATCCTCGGCCATGCCCATCCTCCTTGGCGACTTGTGCCCCGGCTTGTAGCCCGGGGGGCCGGGCGGGTCAACGTCCGGACGGACCGGCCTTGGCCAGGAGGAACTTGAAGACCGAGGAGACGTAGCGACCGGACACCACGTCCGGCAGCGGAAAACGCGGCAAGGTCTCCTCGCCGATGGTCCCGGCCAGGGCCAGAAGCATCTGGCGGGACAGGGCGGCCAGGCCCGGCTCCAGGGTCTGCTCCCACAGGGCGGCGGCCGCCTCGGCCGGCAGGCCGGAAAGCAGGCAGACGAGCGGGCGGTTGGCGAAGATCCGGCAATTGCCCTCGAAGGACAGCGGACAAAGCCGCGTCCAGGCCGACAGGCAGTGCGGGCTGGCCTCGCCGTAGAGGGCGTTGAGGCGGGCCATTTCCCGGGAGGCCTCGGCCGCGTCCTCCATGACCGTCAGGCGCACTTCGCTTGGCAGGCCGATGTTCACGCGGTGGCTGACATGCACGGCCTCGGCCAGGGAGAGGGTCAACGGCCGGCGGCAGCATTGGGCGTGGTCCCGGCCGCACCGGGGCAGGCCCTTGGCCGCCAGGCGGGCGGTGGCCACGAGTCTGGCGTAGTCGTTTAAAAACGGGGCCAGATCGACCCGCCGGCCGGATTCGAGGCTCGGCTCGCGCACGGTCAGCCGGCCGGCCGCCTTGCCGTAGCGGCGGATCGTCCACCACTGGTCGAAATTGGCCGGCTTGGCCCGCAGGGGACGCAGCACCTTGGCGGCCAGCCTGTGGCCCAGGCCCCGGCGCAGGAGGTAGGCGTTTAAGACCGTGCCGGTGCGGCCGATGCCGTGGCGGCAGTGGATGAGGACCTTTTTGCCGAGGTAGACGGCCTCGTCGAGCCAGGCGAGGGCCCCTTCGAGGGCCGGCAGGTCCGGGGCCTTTTCGTCCGGGATCGGCAGGTAGCGGACCTCGAACCCGGAGGCGGCCTCGATGTCGTGGAGGTCGCAGAATTCGGCGCACAGGTTGAGGATGGCCGTCACCCCCTGTTCCTTCAGGGAATCGAGCTGCTCGTAGGACATGGGGGCGCCGCCGACGGCGATGTGGCCCGTCACCCAGGTCAGGGGGTAGGCGTGGAAGGTTGCCGGCATGGCCGGTCACCGGTCCGTGCGCGCCAGGAATCGGTCCACCCAGGCGTCGGCGTCGGCCTCGCCCGACAGGCGCATGTCGAGCAGGCGGGTGGCGGCCAGCAGGCAGCCGAGCATGGCCAGCCGCTTCTGGACCAGGTGCTCCGGCACCCGGGCGAGGGAAGCGTCGAGGAGGTCGCCCGAGGTCCTGACGGTGAAGCCGAAGTGGGTGAGGATGCGGCGCACGCAGGAAAGGCGCAGGGTGCGCTGCTCGTAGCCGGCCCCGCCGCCCTTGAACCGGAAATTGACGAAGTTCTGGCTTTCGGCCGGGCCGCACAGGGCGTCGACCACGGTGAAGTGGTAGCCGAAGCGGAGCATGACGTGGGCGTAGAGGTCGGAGACCACGGCATAGCTGGCCAGATGCTTGGAGTCGCTGGCGAAGATGCCGCCGCTGGTCTGGTCGAAGGCCGTGTCGTCGGTGATGGGCGGGCCCTCGGGCCAGGGGGTGTCGTCGGCGGCCAGGCCCGACCACAGGGCCCACATGGGCGCGCTTCGGATCTGGTCCGGGCGCAGTTCCTTGTCCTTGGCCGCGGACTCGAACACCCCGCCGCCGAGGTCCAGGAGGTACATGGTCATGGGCAGGTGGCTTTTGAGCTTTCTGGCCGAGGCCAGGCCGCGCGCCCCGGGGCCGACCAGGGAGAACATCTCGGTCACGGCCTTTTCATGGGCGAAGCGCACGATGTCGTGGAGGGATTTGACCCGGGAAGGCGCGAAGTCCGGGGAGGCCGGGTCGGTCAGGGTCAGGCCGGCGATGAGCGGCACCAGCCGGCCGAGGCGCTCGGCCACGGGCGAGCCCTCGCTCGGCCGGTTCTGGCGCGGCCGGGCCAGGAGCGAGGCCACCCGGCCGGGGTAGACGGCCCCGGCGTCGGCGTCCACGGTCACCACCGCGCCCTCGGCGAGGGCGTGGAAGGCGTCCTCGACGCCCGTGACCACGGGCAGGCCGAGCTCCCGGGCCACGGAGGCGAAATGTCCGGCCCGGCTGCCGGCGACGGCCACCACGGCGGCCAGCCGGTCGGCCGCCCGGGCCAGGGCCGGCGGCAGGGTCGGGGTCACGAGGACCGTGCCCGGGGGGATGTCCGCCACGTCGAGGACGGTGGCGGCAAAGCGCACGGTGCCGGCGGCCGCGCCGCCCGAGGCCCGGCCGCCGCCGACGACCAGGGGCGGGACGTCCGGCCGGGGCGGGGGAGCCACGGCGGGTGCGCCCTCCACGGCCATGGGCCGGGACTGGAGCACGGTGAGGGCGCCGGCCGGCCCAAGGACCCATTCCACGTCCTGGGGCGCCTCAAAGGCGTTTTCGAGGGCCAGTCCCAGGGCGGCCAGCTTCCGGGCCGCGGCCTCGGGCAGGACCGGAGCGTCCAGGGTGTGGCGGTCGAGGAGAATATGGGGCGGCCGGCGGGACAGGGCCAGGCGCTCGGGCGTGGTCGCCCCCCCGACCAGGTCCGCGCCGAGGCCCGGCACGGCATAGGCGGCCATGGGCGCGTCCTCGTCGGCGCTGTCGCGGGTGTAGAGCACCCCCGAGGCCACGGCCGGCACCATGGGCAGGAAAAGGACGGCCATGGGCGTTTCCTCGTCCGCATAGCCGGTCAGGACCCGGTAGGTGATGGCCTTGGCCGCGTACTTGCCGGCAACGACCCGGAGGTAGGCCGTGGCGGCCTCGTCCGGCGGAACGTCGAGGAGGCTCTCGTACTGGCCGGCGAAGGAGGCCCGGCCGTCCTCGGCCACGGCCGAGCTGCGGGCGGCCAGAAGGAGCGGCTCGCCGTCCGGGCCGACGGCCAGGGCCCGGGCGGCTTCGGCCAGCGGCCCGGCCACCTCGTCGGGGAGCCTGGCCCCGAGGATGAGCCGCCGGATCTCGGCGGCCGCCTCGGCCAGCTCGTTTGGCCGGGCCAGATCCACGCGCCGCAGCCACCGGTCGATTTTGGGGCGCAGCTCGCCTGCTTCGAGGAAATAGCGGAAGGCCCCGGTGGTGACCACGAATCCCGGCGGCACGGCCACCCGGCCAAGCCGGCCGGCCCGGGCCAGATTGGCGGCCTTGCCCCCGGCCCGGGCCGCGTCCCCGGCCACCTCGGGGAGCGGCACGACAAAGGGCGGGGCCATGTCCCCGGCCGGCACATCGAGCGCCATCTGGACGTAGAAATCCACCTTCTTGGCGTATTCCGGCAGGTCCAGGTGGTGGGCCGGGGAGAGCCTCGTGAGCCGGGCCACCATCTCCTCCACCGAGATCCGCAGCCGGCGGGCCAGATGGACGACCCGGGCCCAGTCCACGGCCGCCTGGCCGTAGTGGATGTCCTCGATGGCCGCGATCAGCTCCAGACAGGCGTCGTCAAAGCGCAAAAGCTCCCGAAAGGCGTTGTACTTCTCGCGAAGGAGCACGCCCGGGGCGAAAACCTGGTAGGTCCAGCGTCGAAAGAGTTCCTTGGAAAACACGAACAACCCGCTATCAGCCGTTTGGGGGGCCGGCAAGCGCCTCCTCGACCTTGCGCTCGAGCTCTTCCTTGTCGATGGGCTTCACGCAGTACTCGCAGGCCCCGAGCCGCACCGATTCCCGGGCCGTCTCCAGGGTGGGATAGCCCGTCAGCATGATGACCCGGGTGTCCGGGGACCGCTTCCTGATCTCCTCGAGCACTTCCACGCCGCTCATCTTCTTGAGTTTCATGTCGAGGATGGCCAGATCCGGCTTCTTTTTGGCCACATGGGCCAGGGCTTCCTCTTCCTCGGTAAACACGCCGACCGTGTGTCCCTTGCGTTCGAGGATGCGCTTTATGACCACGCCGGCGTCGATGACGTCGTCGAGCACGATGATTGCTGCCATGGGCGTTATCCCTCCACGGGACCGGCGGCCTCTTTGCCGCCGAGGGTTTCTTCATGGTCCAGGGGCAGGTCCACGGTGAAGACCGTGCCCGGCCCGGCCCCGTTCCCAGAATCGTCGGCCGGGAGGGCGGCGTCGAAAAATCCGGCCGGCACCGGGCTTGCCACCGTGATCGTGCCGCCGTGGTCCTTGATGATGCCAAAGGACACGGACAAGCCGAGCCCGGTGCCCTGGCCCACGGGCTTGGTGGTGAAAAAGGGGTCGAAGATGCGGCTCTGGTTGTCCGGGGAGATGCCGGGGCCCGTGTCCGCGAACCAGGCCGTGACCTTCTGCTCGGCGGCGAAAAGCCGCGAGCGGACAAGAAGCGTGCCGCCCTTCCTGTCCAGGGCGTCGCGGGCGTTGGCCAGCAGGTTGATCCAGACCTGCTTGAGCTTTTCCGGGTCGCCGTAAATGATGGGCATGCGTTCGTCGAGGTCCGTGGCAATGGCCGCCTGGTCCAGGGAAAAGGCGTGCCGCACCAGGGTGACGGCCTCCATGAGGGAATTGTTGAAACACATTTCGATCTTGGCGCTTTCGGCCTGCCGGGAGAACCCGAGCAAATCGGCCACGATTTTCCGGCAGACCTTGGCCTGTTTCTCGATGGTTTGCAAATCCACCAGGATCTGGCTGTCGGGCGGCACGTCCTCCTGGAGGAGCTGGGAGTAGCCGAGGATGACGCCAAGGGGGGTGTTGATCTCGTGGGCCACGCCCCCGGCCAGCTTGCCGAGGGACTCCATCTTCTGGGCCTGGATGAGCTGTTCCTGGAACTGCTTGAGCTGGGTGACGTCGCGGGCGGTGCGCAAAAGCCCGATGGCCCGGCCGGACGCGTCCGTGACCGGCACCCGGACCACGTGGAGCCAGACCGGGGCCCCGCCCCGGCGCAGCTGCACCTCGCGGTCGCTCGGGCGGCCGGAGGTCAGGACGAGCCTGTTTTCGCCGTGCATGGCCGCGCCTTCGTCGGCCGGGAAGACCTGCTCGTCCGTGGCCCCGACGATGGCCTGGGCGTCCCGGCCGACAAAGGTGGCAAAGGCCCGGTTGACGGCCAGGTAGGTCAGGCGCTCATCCAGAAGGCAGACGAGGTCCGGCGTGGCGTCGAGGATGGTGCGCAAAAGCCGCTCCTGGCGGGTGAGCACCCGCTCGGCCCGGCGCAGTTCGTCGAGGTGGGTCTTGAGCGACACGGCCATGACGTCGAAGGTCTCGGCCAGGTCCTGGATCTCGTCGCCCTTCTGCTCCCGGTAGACCGGGCAGGCCCGGCAGGAGTCCGGGCCGTCGCGATAGAGGTCCGGGGAGGCCGTCAGCCAGCAGCGGCGGTCGCGGTCGCCGTGGGCCGGGCAGGCGGCCTTGTCGCAGGCCATGATGGCCGAGCAGGCGTCCTCGGTCCGGGGGCCGGTGCGCAGGTCCAGGTTGCCCTTGACCACCTCCTCGGCGTGGATCTTCAAGCGGTTTATCCGCTCGGTGACCCGCCGGGCGAAGAGCGTCGACGGGGCCAGCGCCGCCACCATGGCCAGGGCCGAATAGAAGACGATCATGAGGGCCAGCCGGTCGGCCGCGGCCTCGGCCTTGGTGCGCGAGAGCCCGATGCGGGCCGTGCCGAAGGGCGTGCCCACGATGACCACCGGCGCGGCGAAGTCGTCGATCAGTTCCCGGCCGGTGTCGAGGAGCTGGATGTGGGGCGCGCCGCCGGCCGGGGCGTTGGCGTCGGTCAGCTCCACCGGAAAGCCGTCCCGGAAGGTGTGGACCAGCACCCGGCCGTCCCGGTCGAGGATGAAGGCGTAGACGATGTCGTCCACCTTCCTGAGCTCGTCGACCATGTTTTTGAGCCGCAAGAGATCCATGGACAGCATGGCGTCCGAGACCCGCATGGCCAGATTCTCGGACAGGACCAGGCCGCGCTTTCTGGTCTCGGCCTGGAGCGACTGGGCGGCCGCCCGCCAGGTCAGGTAGGCCAGCGGTATGCTCACGAGCCCGACGATGAGCACGATGCCGCAGTTGATCTTGGTCCGAAAGCTCAGGCGCGACAGGCTCGGAAAGCGCGGCAGGCAGGACAGGCCCGTCAGGCGGGCCAGCCGCGCCCCCGCCAGGCGCAGGAGGCGGGGGGGGCGGATCATTCGGCGTCCTCGATGACGTCGAGGCCGAGCTTTTCGGCCAGGGTCCGGACCGAGTCGTAATCGGCGTCCACGGCCGGGATGATGCCGCGCATGCCGGCGGTCCGCAGGATCCGCTCATGGTCCGGCCGGGACGCGTCCAGGGCGAACATGGCCTCGGCGATGCGGCCCGTGACCTCGGGCGGGAACCCGGCCCGGGCGGCGTAGACCCAGCCGGGGTAGGACTTGCTCTCGGCCAGGACCCGGATCTGGCCGAGGTCGATGGTGCCGCGCAGGATGTCCAGGGTGCCGTCGCGGATGGAACCCAGGTCGCAGGTCCCGGCGTAGACGGCCAGGACCACCTTCTCCTGCTTGCCGCCCGGGCCCGGGGCGAAGGTGATCTCCGCGAAGTCCCGGCGGCGGATGCCGTTGTCCAGGAATTCGCCCAGGGCATAGAGGTAGCCGCCGGCCGAGGACGGGTCCACGGCCATCCAGCGCTTGCCGCGGCAATCGGCCAGGGTCAGGAGGTTTTGGTTATCGCGGCGGCAGATGATCTGGCTGCGGAAGTCGGGCTTGCCCGAGGGCTCGATGATGCGGGCAAAGGCCCGGGCCCCGGAGCGGGCCATGCGGATGTAGGCAAAGGGGTTGGAAAAGGAGATGTCGATCTCGCCCCGGTCCACCATGCGGACGTGCTCCTCGAAGGTGTCGGGAAAGACCTGGCGCAGGGTCAGGCCGGCCGCCCGGCCGAGGTAGGCCAGGAGCAGACGGTGGCGTTCGTAGGAGACGGTGTGGGCGTACTGGGGCAGATAGGCGTAGGTGACGGCTTTGGACGGCAGGCGTCGGGCCGGCTCCTCCCGGCGCGACAGGTCCACGTGCCGGGCGTCCTCGTCCCGGCCGCAGCCGGCCAGGACCGGCAGCAGAAAAAGGCTCCCCAGAAAATCCCGTCGCCGCATGGTCCGCCCCTGTGCTTTGCCGGCCAAGGTTACGCCACTTCGGCCGGACTGGAAAGGGTGGGCCGGGTGGGCCCTCGAAATCCGCCGCTGCGGATTTCAAGAACAATACACTTGAATAGTTATATTTTCTGGAAAGATAGGGATATGTTCTTTGGGGGGACCCAGCCCTAGCCGAACGGGGAGGGGGGCAGGTCGGCGGGCGGGGCGTCCCGGCGGGCGGGCGGCTTGCGCAAGAGGCGCGAGAGCCCCCACTGGGCCAGGAGGTAGGCGGGGATGAAAAAGGCGGCCGGTCCGGCCGCTTCCCCGACCAGGGGCAGGGGCACGCCGGCAAAACGCCAGCCGGCCCAGGCCAGGACGGCGCAGGCCGGCCATAAAAGCGCCGCCGCCCGGCCGGCGGCCAGGGCCATGGCGTTGCCGTAGGCCTCCCGGGCCAGCCGGTTGGAGGCCTGGTAGGCGGTCTTGTCCCCGGCCTGCAAGGCCCGAAGCGACAGCTCGTGGTGCTTTCTGGTCTCGCCTTCCTCCCGCTCCCGCCGCGCCCGGTGGAGACGGGCAAGCCCGGCCACGCACAGGCGGCCGAGGACGGCCGCGGCCACGGCCAGGGTGGCCATGCCGCAGAGAAACCCGGCGGCCGGGTCGGGCACGAGCCGGAAGGGGGCCACGAGCAGGGCATCGCAGGCCAGGAAGATGTCGAGGAGGAGGGTGTCCATCATGAAAAAGGCTCCCCGTCCCGATACGACGGGAGGGGGAGCCGTGTCCAGACAGCGTCCGGCCTAGACGCCGGGCAGCTTGTAGTTGAAAAAGCCGGCCAGCAGGTAGCCCACGCCGACGTAGAGGGCCAGCACGATGAAAAGGCGCTTGAGCCACACGTCGGAGAAGTACTTGGAGGTCATGGGGCCGATGATCGAGCCGACGGCCACGCCGGCCAGCTCCAGGCCGATGAAGTGCCATTCGATGGGCGTTCCCTTGCCAAGCAGCGTGATGATGCTTGTGACCATGCCGACCAGCACGGCCAGGGCCGAGGTGCCGGCGGCCAGGTACATGGGCAGCTGGGTCACGCTGGTCAGGAACGGGACGAGCAGGAAGCCGCCGCCGACGCCGAGGAAGGCGGCCACGGCCGAGATGACCACGCCGCCGAGGAACGGGATCAGCGGATTGAACTTGAAGGGCACGCCGTAGAAGGTGAAGGCGCAGGTGGTCAGGGTGAACTGGTTTATATGCAGGCCGATGTTGGACGCGTCCACGGCCTCGCCGCTGCGCATCTTCTTGGCCGCGTCCTCGAAGGCGCGGGCGGCCTTTTTGGCGGTCTGCTTCTTGGACTGGCCGGCCGGGGTGGTCTCGTAGAAGAGCCAGGCGCCGAGCAAGAGGACGAACAGGCCGAAGTAGCCCTGGTAGGACTTGAAATCGAGCTTGCCGGCGGACAGTTCCTGGGCGCCCCAGGCGCCGATCAGGGAGCCGAGGCCGAGGCTGATGGCCAGGGGCAGGACGAGCCGCTTCATCTTCAGGTAGTTAAACGAGCTGATGGCGGCGGACAGGCCGACCAGGAACTGGTTGGAGGCCTTGATGGAGTCGGTGACGACCTTGCCGAGGTCGGGCGCGGTCTTCTTGAAGCCGCCGGCATAGGAGCCGAAGCCGAACACGCTCATGTGGCCGACGCCGGCCATGACGCCGCCGAAGGCGCCGACCGTGGAGAAGATCCAGCCGACCCACACGGCCCAGCAGAAGGCCAGGATGGGATTGACGACCGGGGCCCCGGGAATGCCGAGGAACCCCAGCGGCTTGGTCGGGTCGATCTGGCCCGGTTCGCCGCCCAGGGGGGCCTTGGCGATGGCGTCGGCCAGCTTGTCGGCAAAAGCCGGATGGGTCCACAGGGCCAGGACGATGAGGGCCATAAGCCCCAGGGGCAGGGTCAGCTTCCAGTGTTTCACCAGGGGCCTCCTTGGGTTGCGGGGGAAACGTCTGTTGCGGGTACGGGCCGCCCGGGTCTTGCGGATCGGGCGGGCGTACGGTTCAAGCCAACTGCGGGGAGGCACCATGCCTGCCGCCGCAAAAAACCGTGCATACCGTGGCCTGGTCCCGTTGCGGCCCTGGGAGCGGAACGTTCCGTCCTGTCTCGCCGGGCTTTCGGGACCGCCTGTACCTGTGGGCGCCAGCCGCGGGGCTCGGCGTCACGCAGTGGCGAAGCCTTCAGGCCAGGGTAGAGCATCGGCGCGTGGCAATGTCAAGAACGAGTTGCAATTGTTCTGTTTTTCGCAATGCCGGCGGAAAAGGGGGGCAAACGGGGAGAAATGGCGGCCGGAGATTGTTCTTTTTTTCACAAAGTCAGGCCCTAAAAAAGGGCGTCGCCGCCGCCGGCCACGCCCTTTTTCCGAGCCACCCGGCCCGACAGCCGTCTTATGGCCCAAAGCGGCGGGCCTGGCAAGGATTATGCGGCCCGCTTTCCTTTTGACCCCCGGCCCGGGCCGGGCTATATCCCCTGCGCCGCGGACCCGGTCCGCGGCCAGTTCCCGCCTGTGGAGGCTCCCGTCGATGCTCCGTTTGCTGCGGCCGAAAAACGAAAAGGACCTGGGCGAAAAGCTTTTCGGGAAAGTCAAAAAGTTCCGGTTGGCCCGAAACGGGTCCGCCGTGACCGTGACCGGCAGGCTCTTGGCCGTTTTCCGCCGCGAGGTCGAACCCGACGGACTCATGCCGCCCCGGGCCGGCCGGGTGGAGCTTCTGGCCGTTTTCCAGACCCGGGCCGGGCGCTTCCTCGTCTATTACGTGGTGTCCTACCCCGAGACCGAGGACATCGCCGGCCGGCAGGAGTACGTCACCGTCTGTCCGGGCCTCGACGCCGTGCGGGAGTTTCTTGCGGCCATGCACTATCCCAACCGCGCGCGTTTCGCGGACGCGGTCCTGGCCCAGGCCGCCCTGACGCTTTCCGGCAAGCCCAAGGCCGCGCCGCCCGCTCCGGAGACGGCCGCAGCGGCGGATGGGCCGGCCGGCTTGGACCATGCGCCCGTTTCGGAAAAAAAAGAGGCGGCAAAGACGCCCGCCGCCGAGACACAGCCAGCCCCGGCCGGTTCCGTCCAAAAATCCGACTGCTGACCCGACCCGGTTCCCCCTTTTGTTTCGAAGGGGGTTCGGGGGAAACGCTTAGGAAAAGCGTTTCCCCCGAGTCTTCTTTCTTGTCCTGTACCCGTCAGCCGGTGCAGGCCATGTCGTGGCTGGGCGCCACGGCCAGCCGCAGGCCGACCGCCCGCAGCACAGCGGTCAATGTCTTGAGGGTCGGGTTGCCGGACGGCGAGAGGGCGCGGTAGAGGCTTTCCCGTTTAATGCCGGCTTCCCTGGCCACTTCGGCCATGCCGCAGGCCTCGGAGACGTGGCGCAGGGCGATGAGAAGCACGGCCGGTTCGTCGGTATCTTCCATGGCGGCTTGCAGGTACTCGGCCGCCAGCGCCGGGTCGGCACGAAGTTCCCGCACCAGGGCTTCGTCGTGGCTGCCGCTGGCCTGGGCCAGATTTTTCATGAGCCTACCCTTCTTTTAAAATCGGCCAGGCAGACTACAGCCCGGTCGATGTCCACTGGTTGCGTGTCCTTGTCGCCGCCGTACAGAAGCAGGATGACGGTCCGGCCGATTTTGCCGAAATAGAGACGGTAGCCCGGGCCGTAGTCGATCCGCAGTTCCGAAACTCCTTCCCGCACCGCCCGGCAGTCGCCGAAGTTGCCGGCTTTGAGGCGGTCCACCCGGACCAGGATGCGCGCCCGGGCCCGAAGGTCTTTGAGCCGGGCCAGCCACTCCGTGATTGGCTCCCGGCCGTCTTCGGTCTGGTAGCGGCGGACGTCGAGCATGAAAGACTGTAACTTTTAAGTCACAGTCGGTCAAGGGCGGTCGTCCCCGGCCGTAGCTCTGCCGCCCTCGTCCCCAAAAGAAGGAGAGCCTTTCGCACGGAGAAAAGGCCAGAAGCCCAAGAGCCGCCAGCCCGGTCCTCCCTTTGTTTCGAAGGGGGTTCGGGGGGAACGCTTTTCAAAAGCGTTCCCCCCGATTCTTCTCTTCGCTTACCTAGCCTTGGCGCAGGAGCAGGCGTTTGCCGTAGGTGTCGCGTTCGTCCGGGGTGGGGCGGTCTGGGCGCTGGAAGGTCAGGGCGTGGGCGGTGCAGCCGGTGACGCAGGCCGGGTCGAGGCCGGCGTCGATGCGGTCGCGGCAGTAGTCGCACTTGACCACCTTGCCCGTGGCCTCGTTCCACTGGGGGATGCGCCAGGGGCAGGCCTGGATGCAGGCCTTGCAGCCCACGCACAGCTCTTCCTTCACATAGACCACGCCGTCTTCCTCGCGCCGGGCCATGGCTCCGGTCGGGCAGGCCGGCACACACCAGGGCCGCTCGCAGTGGTAGCAGGACATGTAGAGATTGAGCAGGCGCGGCTTGCCCTTGACCATGTCCGGGCCGACGGTCACGAGCTTGCCGGGCTTGGCCGAGGGCGGGACGGCGTTTTTGACCTGGCAGTGCACCTCGCAGGCGTGGCAGGAAATGCAGCGCTTCTTGTCGAGCTGGATCATGTACTTGCTCATGCGGGCTCCTTCATGGGGCGGTCGGCGGGCGTCGGGGCCGTGGCCAGGGCCTGGCGGCGAAGGCGCGTCAACAGGTCCAGGCGGAAGTCCTGGCGGCGGGTGCCGATGAAATAGGCGTGGCGGGAAAAGCGCAGCGAATCCACGGGGCAGGCTTTGACGCACTGGCCGCACAGGCTGCACAGCGAATAGTCGTAGACGAAAGCGCCCGGCGTCTTGCACCCCTTTTGCGGGGCCGGGCCCATGGTCTCGACCTCGGGGATGAGCTCCCCGGCCAGTTCCGCGGCCGACCGGCCTTCCGGTCCGGGCTTGCCGCCGCCGATGGGGCAGGCCACGGCCAGGCACTGGGACGGACAGGCCCGCACGCAGGCCCCGCAGGCGATGCAGCGGGGCACGGCCGGTTCGCCGTCCTTGCCGACAAGCTCCACGTGGCCCCGGTAGGTGTCGAGGTTGCCCACTTCCCGTTTCGGATAGAGCACCGTGACCGACGGCCGGGCCATGGCCCGGCCGGTGATGCCGAGCCCGACGAGCAGGCTTTTGAGGCCGACGGCCGCCTCGCTGAACAGTCTGGTAAGGGTCACGCCGTGGCCTCCCGCGGCCGTCGGCCGCTTGCGTCCGGGACGTTTGGATCTCTTTGACCCAGTCTAAACGTGTTTCCGGCCCCCTTGTCAACGGCCCGGGGCACAAGTTCCCACCTTCACAAACATCCGTCCCGGACGGCGTGATTCTCTTATATCCATGCGCCTCGTTTCACAACGCTTTTCCCTTGCCACGGGTCACGGATTCCTGCTACTTCGTGTGCGGTGGAAAAAAGCGATACGAACGCAACGCCGCGTTGATCGGAGTGAGCCATGGAACGAAAAAGCGTCTACAGCGTCTGCGGCATGTGCACCGTGCGGTGCCCCATGATGGCCACGGTCGAGGGAAACCGGGTGGTGCATCTGCAAGGCAACCCCCATGCCGCCGGCATCAAGGGGGCGCTTTGCGCCCGGGGCGCGGCCGGCGGGGCCCTGGTGGCCGACGACGAACGGCCCCAGTTCCCCATGATCCGGGCCGGCGAGCGGGGCGAGGGCAAGTGGCGGCGGGCTTCCTGGGACGAGGCGCTCGGCCACGTGGCGGGGGAGTTGTCCCGCATCCGCGAGGCCCATGGCGCGCGTTCGATCCTTCTTTCCGACCGGGGCGGGCCCTTTCGCGACATGCACCGGGCCTTTCTAAAGGCCCTTGGCAGCCCCAACTACTGCAACCACGACAGCGCCTGCGCCCGAAACGTCCAGCACGCGGCCCTCTCGCTTTTCGGCTTCGGCCGCAAGGACGTGGCCTACGATTACAAGAACAGCAAGCATGTGGTGCTCCAGACGCGAAACATCTTCGAGGCCATAAACGTCAAGGAAGTCAACGACCTCCTCGACGCGAAAGAGGCCGGGGCCAAGATCACCTGCATCGACGTTCGGACCACGGTGACCGCGGCCAAGGCCGACAACTTTTTTCTCGTCCGGCCGGGCACGGACTATGCGTTCAACCTGGCCGTCATCCACGAGCTGCTGGCCAGGGACCTCTACGACAAGGCCTTCGCCACGGCCTGGATCAAGGACCTCGACGCCCTCAAAGCCTTTGTGGCGCCCTACGGCCCGGACTTCGCCGCCCGGGAGACCGGCGTGCCGGCCGCCCGCATTGCCTCCCTGGCCGCCCAGCTGGCGGCCGCGGCTCCGGCCGTCATCTGGCACCCGGGCTGGATGACCGCCCGCTACGGCGACTCGTTTGCGGTCTGCCGCACGGCCTACATCATAAACGCGCTCCTTGGCTCCATCGGGGCCAAGGGCGGCCTGCCCCTGGTCAACAAACCCGGCCATGTCGGCAAAAAGGGCCTCAAAAACCTGGTCGACCTCTTTCCCAAGCCCGCCGACAAGCGCGTGGACGGGGTGGGCTGGATGGAGGGGCGCACCCACTTCGAGGCCGGCCCGGGCCTGGTCAACCTGGCCTTCGAGGCCATCGAATCCGGGGAGCCGTACCCGGTCAAGGCCTACATCGCCCACCGCCACGATCCGCTCATGGCCTTCCCGGACTCGGCCGACGTCAGGCGGCGGTGGAAGAACCTGGAGCTTCTGGTCGCCGTCACCTTCTCCTGGTCGGACACGGCCTGGAACGCCGACGTGGTCCTGCCCATGTCGCCGTACCTGGAACGCGAGTCCATGATCGCGGGCAAAAGCGGGGTGTCGCCGTCCTTTTTCGTGCGCAAGCGGGCGCTTGATCCCCGGTTCGACACCCGGGCCGACTGGGAGATCTACCGCGATCTGGCCCGGCACATGGGCATAAAGGAACTCGATTTCGATTCCATCGAGGACATCTGGAAGTTCCAGCTGGCCGACACGGGCGTCGCCCTCGGGGACTTCGAGGCCACCGGCATGGTGAAACTCGGTGGACCGCTCTACCGGCCGGTCGATGACAAGACCTTCAAGACCGGGACCGGCAAAATCGAGATCGTAAGTCCCAAGCTGGAAGCCGACGGCGTGCCCTCCCTGCCGCCGTACGCCGCCCCGGCCGTGCCGCCCGAGGGCAGCTACCGGGTCAGTTTCGGCCGCATAGGGCTCCACACCCAGGGCCACACGGTGAATAATCCCCTGCTTTTTGCCCAGATGCCGGAAAACGAGCTGTGGATCCACACCGGCGAGGCGGCAAAGCTCGGCATCGCCGACGGAGCGCTGGTCGAGGTGCGAAACGGGTCCCACGCCGGCACCCTCAAGGCCAAGGTCACGGACGGCATCCACCCGGAGACGGTCTTCATGGTCCACGGCTTCGGCCACACCCTGCCCGTGGAAAGCCGGGCCCGGGGCCGGGGCGTGGCCGACAACGAACTCATGCCCCGGGGCATGGCCACCTGGGACAAGGGCGGCGGCGGCGTGTGCATGCAGGAGCACTTCGTGACCGTGCGTCCGGCCTGAGGCAGGGGCCCGGGGCGCGGCCGGGCCGGCGCGGGCGTCGTGGTCCGCCGGTCCGGCAGTGTCACGCAAATTGGCAAATGGCGTTGACCGCAGGGTGTTCGGTTGCTAGGAACAGGGCTCTATGAATGCAACGCCTCCCACCGCCGACGACCTGCGTCCTTTTCCCCTGCGGGAGTCCCTGGGATTTCTCCTGGTGCGCACGGCCCTGCGGCTGCGCCTGCTCGGGAACACCCTCCTGCAGGAGGCCGGGGTGGACATCACGGTGGACCAGTGGGGCATCCTGAACCTCCTGTGGGAGGCCGACGGCCAGACCCCCGTGGAACTGGCCCGCCGCGCCGACAAGGACAAGCCCAACGTCACCCGTCTGCTGAAAATCCTGGAAGACAAGGGGCTGGTCAGCCGCGAGCCCGATCCGGCCGATCGCCGCAGCCACCGCATCCGCCTGACCGAGGCCGGCACGTCCCTCAAGGACCAGCTTCTCGACCTCGGGGTCACCTGTCTGGAGAGGGCCTGCCAGGGCCTGTCCCGGCAGGAGATCGCGACCCTCAAACAGCTCCTCAACCGCGTCTACGCCAACGTGTCCTGACCGTTCCCGCCGGCCTGCCGGCGGCCGCCGACCCGGGCGTAGTGTTGCGAGGTTTTGCATGTCAAATTTGACCGAACAGGTTCGCTCCGACAGCGCCATCGGCCCCTACACCTTCGAGGAGTTCCTGGACGTGGCCGCGGCCTTCCACGGCAACCCCGCGCCCGGGCTCATCCTCGGCGGCTACATGGTGGACGCGGCCCGGGCCTTTCTGCCCGAGGGCACCCTTTTCGACGCGGTGGTGGAGACCAAGAAATGCCTGCCCGACGCGGTCCAGATCCTGACCCCGCCGAGCTACGGCAACGGCTGGATGCGGGTTCTGAACCTCGGCCGCTACGCCTTGTCCCTCTACGACAAGTTCACGGGCGAAGGGTACCGGGTCTGGCTCGATCCGGCCCATTTGCAGGCCTGGCCGGAAATCCACGCCTGGTATCTGAAGACCAAGCCGAAAAAGGAGCAGGACCGGACCAGGCTTTTCGCCGAGATCAAGGCCGGCGGCCGGGCTCTCTGCCGGGTGGCCAAGGTCCGGCTGCGGCCGGATTTCGTGGCCAAGTCCCACATGGGGGCCATCGGCGTCTGTCCGGTCTGCCACGAGGGCTACCCCGCGGCCGACGGGGCCATCTGCCGGGGCTGCGCCGGCGAGGCGCCCTACCTGCGCGAGAGCGAGACGCCGAAACTGCGGGCCGTGCCCCTGGACGCGGCCGCCGGCCGGCGGGCCCTCCACGACATGACCCGGATCGTGCCGGGCACGTCCAAGGCCGTGGCCGTCGCGGCCGGGGCCGACATCACGGCCGGGGACGTCTGCCGGCTCCAGACCATGGGCCGCAACAACGTCTACGTGGAGGACCTGTCCGAGCCGCTCGGCGAATTTGTCCACGAAAACGAGGCGGCCCTGGCCTTTGCCGAGGCCATGTGCGGGCCGGGGCTCGTGCCGTCCGGGCCGCCGCGCGAGGGCAAGGTGGAGCTTATGGCCGTTTCGGGCGGCCTTTTCACCATCGACCGCGAGCGCCTCACGGCATTTAACATGATCGAGGGCGTCATGTGCGCCTCGCGCCAGTCGCATCTGGTGGTCGAGGCGGACAAGGCCGTGGCCGGCTGCCGGGCCATCCCGCTCTACCTGCCGCGCCGCGTCTTCGAGGCCGCCATGCACGTCCTGGCCGAGGGGCCGCTTTTTGTCATCCGGCCGCTGCGGCAGGCCCGGGCCGGGGTCCTGGTCACGGGCACGGAGATCTATTCCGGGCTGATCGAGGACAAGTTCGAGCCGGTGGTCCGGTCCAAGGTCGAGGCCCTCGGAAGCGCGGTCGTGGCCTGCCGCAAGGTGCCGGACGACCGGGCGGCCGTGGCCGCGGCCGTGGCCGAACTGCTTTTCGCCGGCGCGGACCTGATCGTCACCACGGCCGGCCTGTCCGTGGACCCGGACGACGTGACGCGCCTTGGTCTCGACGACGCCGGCCTTTGCGACGCCGTCCACGGCATGCCGGTCCTGCCCGGGGCCATGGCCCTTGTCGGCCGGGTGGGCGGGGCCGATGTCATCGGCGTGCCGGCCTGCGCCCTTTTCCACAAGACCACGAGCTTCGATCTGCTCCTGCCCCGGGTCCTTTCGGGTCTGAAGCTCACGCGCCGGGATATGGCCGGGCTGGCCGAAGGGTCCATGTGCCTGTCCTGCCGGGCCTGCACCTACCCGAAGTGCCCGTTCGGGAAATAGACCGCCCCTTGACCGGCCGGGTCGGCCGTCCTATGGGAGGATGGCCGATCCCGCCGGAGGCGCGATGCCAAGACGTTTTCTCCCGGCCCTGCTGTCCGGGGCCCTCTTTCTGCTGCCTTTCCCCGCCGACGCCTACACCCTGTACGGCTACGAGGACGACTACGGCCTCGTGCACCTGAGTGAGGAAAAGCTCGACGCGCACTACGTCCTCCTCTACGAGGGGCCGTCGGACCCGCACCTCGGTTTCCCGGCCATCAGGAAAAAGCTCCGGGACCTTGGCGCGGTTTCCCAAAACCGCAAGGACGACTGGATCCGCGACGCGACCCGGGACTACGCCCGCATGGCCACGGCCCCGCTCGGTCCCTCGGGCTTTCCCCCGGTCATCGAGTCCGGGCCGCTCCTGGACCTGGTCCGGAACAAGAGCCGGATCTACGGCCTGGCTCCGGAACTCCTCTACGCGGTCATCGAGCAGGAGTCGCGGTTCTCGGCCTCGGCCGTCTCGCCCAAGGGCGCGGCCGGCCTCATGCAGCTCATGCCCGACACCCAGGCCACCTACGGCGTGGCCGACCCCTTCGACCCGGAGCGCAACGTCACCACCGGCGCCAAGTTCCTTCGCGCGCTCATCAGCCGCTTCGGCGACATCCAGCTGGCTCTGGCCGCCTACAATGCCGGGCCCGAAACCGTGGCCCGCTCCGGCGGCATCCCCAACATCGCCGAGACCCGCACCTACGTGGCCCGCATCATGACCCGCTTCGCCATGCTCCAGGAAAGCCACCCCGGGCTCGCGCCCAAAGCGCCGCCCGCCAAGGCCAAAGCCAAGTCCAAACCCGGAAAGAAGGAGGTCCGGCGGCCGGTCCGTCCCGGGCCGGCGTCTTAGAGCGAATGCTGGAAGATCCGCTCCACCACGCCGCAGTCCACGCGGATGGGGGCCAGGGGCAAGAGCATTTTCGCCAGCGAGGACTTCATGGCCATGCGCGTCAGCGCCGGCACGTCCACGCCCGTGAAATAGGCCCCCATGGTCGCCGGCTGGCCGATGGCCGCCAACCATTCCCGGACCCGGGCCACGGCGGTCTCGGCCTCGCCCGGCCGGCCGGCCAGGCCCGGCGCGATGGGGGCCAGGATGTCGGCCAGGACCTCGGGCGCGGCCGGATAGATTTCACGCAAGACGGCCGGCAGGAGGATGCCGAGGCCCTCGCCGTGGGGGATGTCGGCATTGAGCGCGCTCATGGCGTGTTCCAGGGCGTGGGTGACGTGCAAAAGGCCGAGGTCGAAGCTCATGCCGGCGATGGCCGAGGCGTACATGAGCCAGTAGCGGGCGGCGAGGTTACCTGGCTGGACGATGGCCGTCGGCAGAAAGGCGGCTACCAGCCGCACGGCTTCCCGGGCCAGGGTGATGGAGTAGGGCGAGGCGGTCACGGCCGTGGCCGCCTCCAGGGCGTGGCACAGGGCGTCCATGGCCGTGGACACGGTCAGTTTGACCGGCAGGGAGACGGTGAGGGCCGGGTCCTCGATGGTCTGGACCGGGTAGAGGTGGGGCGAACGGATGGCCGGCTTTTCCTCGCCGTCGGACTGGGCCACGGCAAAGGCCCCGACCTCCGAGCCCGTGCCGTGGGAGGTGTTGACCGCGACCAGCGGCAGGGCCCCGGTGACGGGCGCCCCTTTTTCGTAGAAATCCGAGGCTTTTTTGCGGGGATGGACCAGGAGCACGGCCGCCGTCTTGGCCGTGTCCAGGGCGCTGCCGCCGCCGATGGCCAGGACCGCCGTGGCCCCGAGTTCCCGGCCGAGGGCGGCCGCGGCCTCGCAGTTGGCGTAGGTGGGATTGGGGCGCACCCCGTCGAAGTGCTCCCAGGCCACGTGGCGTTCGAGCATGGGCCGGACCGTGTCCCAGGCGCCGCTGGCCCGGTAGGCCACGGTGTCGGTGACCAGGAGCACCTTGTCCCGGCCGGCGGCGGCCAGTCCGGCCAGGATGCCGTCGAGCCGGGCGAGCGCTCCCACGCCGAAAAACGTCTGCGGCCGGGTCGGTTGCAGGACAAATATCCGGTGGATGTCGACTTTTCCTTCCCAGCCACCCATTTCCGCCTCCCTGGTTACGGTTCGCGGCGCTTATGGGCGCGTCGCCCGGAGGCTTTCGCATCAAATCCCGTGCCAGCGGGGTTTGGAACCGGGCGGGCGGGCCGCAGCCGCGGCGGCCGCGTCCCGGGTGGGCAAAATCACCCCGCGCGGCAGGGGGGAATAGGAAACGCGGCCGGGAAGCGTCCCGCCAGCCGGCCCGGGCCGGCTGAATCCGGCGATGGGTAAGAAGGAAACAGGTTAGCCGGTACCAGGGAACTATTGACCCAGGCTGCTCGCGGTATCGGCGGGAGGGCGCAAAGGCCCTGAAAAAGGCCTGCCTAATGCAGGCCTTCGGGCATCTTGGAGCCCATGGGCGGTTTTTTCATGATCCACATGAGCGCGGCCAAGCCGAGGAAAAGCATCCCCTGGGCGTGGAACACGTCGTAGAAGGCCATGGCGTTGGCCTGCTGGAGCATGAGCTTGTAGAGGGCCGCCCCGGCCATCTGGCCGACGTCGTAGACCCCCTGGACCTTGGGCGCCAGATAGGCTTTGATGCCCTCAAGCGCCGTCTGGTAGGACAGGTCGTAGGGCGTCAGGTTCTCGATCAGCCGGGCCTGGTGGAACTGGGCCCGGCGGGCCAAGAGGGTGGTGATGAAGGCCACGCCGAAGGAGCCGCCGAGGTTTCGCAGCAGGTTGAAGACGGCCGAGGCGTTGTTCATGCCCTCCTTGGGGATGTAGGCCATGGTCAGGTAGGAGAGCGGCACGAAGAAAAAGGCGATGCCGACCGCCTGGATGTTGCGGGCCGTGATGGCCGTGCCGAGGTCGATGCCGAGGGTGAAGCCGGCCATGTTAAAAAGCGAATAGGCGCTTATGAGCAGGCCCACGAACAGCAGGTACCGGGCGTCGATCTTCTGGGTCATCTTGCCGACCACGGGGAGGACCAGCAGCATGATGAGCCCGCCCGGGCCAAGGACCACGCCGGAGAGAAAGGCCGTGTAGCCCATCAGGTTTTGCAGATAGAGGGGCAGGAGGACAATGGCCCCGAAAAAGGCGAAATAGCCGAAAAACATGACCACGTTGCCCGTGGCGAAACTGCGGTCCCGAAAGACGGTCAGGTCCACGATGGGCGCCTTGGTGCGCAGCTCCCAGACGAGAAAGGCGCCGAGGCACACGGCCGCGACCACGGTCAGAGCCAGGATGGCGTCGGAATTGAACCAGTCGTCCTGCTGGCCCTTGTCGAGCACGATCTGCAGGCAGCCAAGGCCCACACTCAAAAGGGCCAGGCCGATGTAGTCGACCGTGTCGCCGGCCTTTCGCCGGACCAGGTAGCCCGGGTCCTTGATGTAGAGCCAGATGAGCCCGATGGCCGCGATGCCGACCGGCACGTTGATGTTGAATATCCAGCGCCAGGAATAGTTGTCCGTGATGTAGCCGCCGAGAAGCGGCCCGAGGATGGGCCCGAGGACCGCGCCCATGGCGAAGATGGCCATGGCCAGCCCGCGCTCGTGCGGCGGGTAGGCTTCGAGCAAAATGGCCTGGGACATGGGTTGGAGCCCGCCGCCGCCGATCCCCTGGACGATGCGGAAAAAGATCAGCATGCCAAGGCTGGTGGCCAGTCCGCACAGCATGGAGGCGATGGTGAAGACCGCAACCGAGAGGAGCAGGTAATTGCGCCGGCCGAAGAGCTTGGACAGAAAGCCGCTTATGGGGATGACGATGGCGTTGGAGACGAGATAGGAGGTGAGCACCCAGGTCACCTCGTCCTGGCCGGCGGACAGGCTCCCCTGGATGTGCCCCAGGGCCACGTTGGCGATGGAGGTGTCGAGGATCTCGATCAGGGTCGGGACCATCACCGCCAGGGTGATGAGCCATTTGTTGGGCGCTTGTTCCGCCATGGTACCCCGGGTCCTTGCAAACGTTCCGTACAGGGTTTCGGCCATCCCCCGCCGAGGGGGCCCGGGGGGAATCATTCCCCCGGCCGCCGGAGGCCGCTTCTTCCTAGTCGGTATGGATGGTCGGCACCACGCTCATGCCGAGGCGAAGGTTCGGCAGGTCGCCGTTTTCCTTGTCAAAGACGATCTTGACCGGAATGCGCTGCACGATTTTCACGTAGTTGCCCGAGGCGTTTTCCGTGGGGAAAAGCGAGAAGACCGACCCCGTGCCGGCCATGATGGATTCCACCCGGCCCGTGATGTCGCGGCCGGGATAGGTGTCCACCTCCATGGTGACCCGCTGGCCGGGTTGGACGTTTTTAAGCTGGGTTTCCTTGTAGTTGGCCGTGACCCACAGTTCGCTGGCCGTCAGCGGCACGAGGGTCATGAGCGACTGGCCGGCCGCCACCAGCCGGCCGGACTCGATCTGCTTTTTGGTCACGTGCCCGGCCACCGGGGCCAGGATCCTGGTGTAGGTCAGGTTGAGTTCGGCCTGCCGGACCTTTTCCCGGGCCAGTTCCACCCGGGCGCGCTGGGCCGCGGCCTCCTTGTCCTGGATGACGGCCTGGTCCTGGCCGGTTTCGGCCAGGGTGATCTCCGAGCGCAGCCGCTTGATGTCGGCGGTGATGGATTCGAGCCGCCGGCCCGCGCCCTCGGCCTTGGCCCGGGCGGCCCGCAGCTGGGCCTCGTGGCCCCGGCGCTTGTTTTCGATGGTATCCAGGTCGGACTGGGAGACCACGCCCTTGCCGCGCAACTGGCTGATGCGGGTGTAATCGAGCTTGTCCTGGTCGAGTTGGGTCTGGATTTGGTCCGCCTCCTGGACGGCGGCGTCGCGTTCCTTGACGGCCTGGTCGAAGCTGCGCTGCTCGCTTTCGAGCTGGGCCTTGGCCGCGGTCACCTTGGAGGAGGTCTGGGACAGCTGGAGCGGCACGCCGAGCTCCTGGGCCGCGAGCTGGGCCTCGGCCGAGGCCAGGTCGGCCTTGGCCTGGGCCAGGGCCACGGCGTTGTCGGTCGGGTCGAGGACGACCAGCACGTCCCCGGCGGCCACGAGCTGGTTGTCCTCCACCGGCACCGCGTTGACGTAGCCGGCCACCCGCGGGGTGATGGGGTGGACCCGGCCGTCGACGAAGGCGTCGTCGGTGGAAATGAGGCTTCTCGTATAGAGGTAGTAGCCGAAGCCCGCCAGGGCCAGGACGGCCGCGACCAGGATCGCCGCCTGCTTCTTCTTGGACGAGGCCCCCTCGGGCTTGTGCTTGGGGCGGAAAAACGGCTTCATGGGAGGTCCTTTGGTTCGAGCATGGCGTCCAGGCGGGTTTCGATGTTCCCGAGGATGCGGGCCAGGGTCCGGCGGTCGTCCGGTGGCACGTCGGCAAAGGCTTCGGCCGCGTAGCGCCGCACCAGCGGCACGAGGGCCTCGACCAGGGCCGCGCCGGCCGGGGTCAGGAAGATGCGCTGGCTGCGCCGGTCCGCGGCGTCGCGCCGGCGGGCGACGAGACCCTTGCCTTCCAGACGGTCCAGGATGCGGGTGATGGTGGTCTTGTCCTTGACCGTGCGCTCCCCGAGCCCGCACTGGGTCAGGCCCTGGCTTTCGTAGAGCCGGTAGAGGACCACCCACTGCTCGGGGGTCACGTCGTGGCCGGCGGCCACAAACACCCGGCGCAGCCCGATTTTCAGGCGCGCGGCCGCATGGCCGATGGCGTAGCCCACGGCGTTGTCCATGTCGAAGAAAAACGTATTGTCCATATCGGCTCGCATTTAACGGTTGCCGTGCGGAAAATATACATGACAACCATTGCCGTCAAGAAACGGGATGGCTTCTTGCCGTCGGCCCGGGCTTCTGTCAGGATGATTTTCCTGAAGTTTCAAGGAGGCGCGCGGTATGGAGTTTGTGCGGCGTTTCATGGCGGCCGTGTCGGACATGGCCCGGCTGCGGGACCATCCCCGGCCCCGGCTGACGGCGCTTGAGATCTTCAAGTACGTGGGCCCGGGCCTGCTCGTCACGGTGGGATTCATCGACCCGGGCAACTGGGCCTCCAACGTGGCCGCCGGGTCGGATTTCGGCTACACGCTCCTGTGGATGGTCACGCTTTCGACCGTCATGCTGATCATCCTGCAGCACAACGCGGCCCACCTCGGCATCGCGACCGGCCTTTGCCTGTCCGAGGCGGCCATGAAGCACCTGCCGCGGCCGGTGGCGGTCTCGGCCCTCGGCACGGCGGTCGCCGCCTCGGTGTCCACGGCCCTGGCCGAGCTTTTGGGCGGAGCCATCGCGCTTCGCATGCTCTTTGGCTTGCCGCTGGCCGTGGGCACGCTCCTGACCCTGGTCGTGGTCCTGTGGATGCTTTTTTCCAAGTCCTACCGCCGGCTCGAACGCTACATCATCGGGTTCGTGTCGCTCATCGGGTTGTCCTTTATTTTCGAGCTGTCCCTCGTGCACCTCGACTGGCCCGCCGCGCTTGCGGGCTGGGTGACCCCAAGTTTGCCGGACGGGTCCCTGCCCGTGGTCATGAGCGTCCTTGGGGCGGTGGTCATGCCGCACAACCTCTTTCTGCACTCCGAGATCATCCAGAGCCGGCAGTGGAACCTGGACGAGCCGGCGATGATCAAGCGCCAGCTCAAATACGAGTATCTGGACACGCTCTTTTCCATGCTGGTCGGGTTTTGCATCAACAGCGCCATGATCTTGCTCGCCGCGTCCGCCTTTTTCAGCCACGGCGTGTCGGTGGGGGAGCTGGAGCAGGCCAAGGCGCTTCTCTCGCCGCTGCTTGGCCCGTCGGCCGGACTGGTCTTCGCCGTAAGCCTGCTTTTGGCCGGCGTGGCCTCGAGCGTCACGGCCGGCATGGCCGGAGGCAGCATCTTCGCCGGCATCTTCGGCGAGCCCTACGACATCCACGACAGCCACTCGCGCCTCGGCGTGGTCATCACCCTGGTCGGCGCGGCCGTGTGCATCCTTTTCGTGGGCGATCCGCTCAAGGGGCTCATCTATTCCCAGATCGCCCTGTCGATCCAGCTGCCCATCACCATCCTGCTCCAGATCGGGCTGACCTCGCGCCGGTCGGTCATGGGCAGCTACGTCAACCGGCCCTTCACCACCGGGGTGCTGGCCGTGGTCGCGGCCGTGGTCATCGCCCTCAACATCATGCTCCTGGTCGACACCCTGGCCTGACCGGGGTCGGCCCGACAGGCTCCCCGGGGGCAACAAAAAAACGCCGCCGTCCGGACGCATCCGGGCGGCGGCGTTTCCCCCTCGAAAAGCGGAACTACTTTTTGGCTTTCTTGGCCTTCTTGCCCATGGGAGCGGCTTTGTCCGGACCCGGGTAGTTGGCGACCATGCCGCCCATTTTCATGCACTCTTCCACCGTGCCGGTCATGACGGCGTTGCCGCCGACCGTGCACTGCCAGGTCTTTTTGGCGGCGGCCTTTTTGGAGGTCTTGCCTTTGGCGAAGGCCGGGGCGGCGGACAGGGCCAGGGTGAGCGCGGCAGCCAGAACGATAAGCTTTTTCATGGGAACCCTCCTCGAACGGATCATTTTTCCATTGGATATAACGGCCCGTTGGGGAGTGCAAGAGACAGCAGGGGGATGATGGCCGGCCGGCGCAGTGGGCGCGGCCCATGGAGTGGCCGGGGCCGCTGCCAAAGGCCGGTGCAGGTCGGGGGAAAGGCTGCCGGAGAGGGAAATTTCCGGGCACAACCGATCTTGCACGACGACTTGGAAGGAAACGACGTTGTTGCGCCAAGGAGTGCTTCCCGTTGTCGCACGGCCATGGCCGTCTTGTACGAACTGGCGCGGGGGGTGTTGCCTTTGCGGCAGCCGAAGAAGCGGGCGTCCGGCGCCGGTGTTTTCTCGCTGCAGAGCGAAGGAAAAAATACTGCCCCTCTTCCTGTCGCGCCCGGCCTGGCCGGGAATTTTTTGCAAAGGGCCCGGCGCCCCCCTGCGTGCCGGCGGCCCGGCTCCAAGAGCGCCACGGGCCGGTTTCACAGGCAAAACGCCGGGGCGGGCGGATTGACAGCCGGGCCGTCTTTGGCAATGACAAGAGCGGGGCGCCGCCGCCCCGTCCTTTCGAACGCACCAACCGGGTCGTGCCATGCCGCATCCGTTTTCCTTCAGGCCCGGGTCTGTCCGGGAGCCTTCCCTGCGGGTGTGGCTGACGGCTCCTTTCCTTGTCCTCATGCTGGCCAGCGCCGGGCTGGTGGGGTGGCTCGGGCTGACGGGCGGCCGGGAAGCGGTGCTGGACGTGGCCGGCCAGTTGCGGGCCGAGGTCCTGTTCCGGGTCCGCCAGACGCTGGCCGCCTACCTTTCCGTGCCGCCGGAGGTCAACGCCCTGAACGCCCAGGCCCTGGGGCGCGGCCTGCTCGTCCCTGAAGACCCGCGCAACGCCGCGCGGTTTTTCGCCACCGTGGTCGAGGCCAATCCGTCCATCGCCTACAGCTTTTACGGCGACGCCGCGGGCGAATTTTACGGCGCCAGACGTCTGGCCGCCGGCGAGGTCCAGATTGTCCGGGCCGGCCGGGAGACCGGCGGGGATTCCTTCAATTTCGCGGTCACGCCCGACGGCGACGTCGGGGACCTGCGGCAGGTCTACAGGAATTTCGACCCGCGCACCCGCCCCTGGTACAAGGCCGGCGCGTCCGCCCACGGTCCGGCCTGGACCCCGGTCTACCGGCACTTCGCCCTGGGCGTGCCGACCGTCACGGCCTGCCTGCCGGCCTATGCCCCGGACGGGGCGCTCCGGGGCGTTTTCGGCGTGGACTATCCCCTCACCCGCATCCACGACTTCCTGCGGACCATCAAGGTCGGCAGAAGCGGCGAGGTCTATCTCCTCGAACGCTCGGGCGCGCTTCTGGCCGCCTCCTCGGCCGGCCTCGAGACGAGCATGGTCGCCGGTCCGGACGGCACGTTCGCCCTGGCCCCGGCCGGAGCCTCGGGACTGCCCATGCTGGAGGCGGCCGTGGCCCACCTGGCCGGCCGGCCCGGCGGCCTGGCCGGCATCCGGGGCGAGGTCCTGGCCCAGGTGCAGGGGGAGGGCGGCGACCTCTACCTGCTGGCCGAACCGTTCTCCGACGGCCGTGGCCTCGACTGGCTCATGGTGGCCGTGGCCCCGGCCTCGGATTTCATGGGCCGCATCGATGCCGGGGCGCGCCAGACCGTGGCCGTGGGACTGCTCGGCCTGGCCGCGGCGGCCGCCGCCGGCATCGTCGTGTCCCGGCGGATTTCCCGGCCGGTGGAGCGGCTGGCCGAGGCGGCCGACGCCATTTCGCTCGGCCGGTGGGACCTGCCCGTGCCCGCGCCCCACAGCCGGGAACTGCGCCGGCTGGCCGAGGCCTTTGCCCGGATGACCGGACAGCTCCGGCAGGCGCTCGCCGGCCTGACCGAACAGCATGCGGTCATTGCCGGGCAAAACAGGACCCTCGAGGCCCGGGTGGCCGCCCGCACGGCCGAGCTGACCCACATGCACCGCCGCTTGCGGGCCATTTTCGACGCAATCCCCGGCTACGTCCACGTGGTCGACCGGGACCTCAAGGTGGTGGACGCCGGGGACAAGCTCCTGCGGGCCATGAACCTGTCCCGCGAGGCGGTCCTCGGCCGGCCCTGCCACGAGGTCTTCCGGGGCCTGGACGCGGCCTGCGACTGCTGCCACCTGGCCGGGGACGCGGCCGAGGCCGGTGGCTGCGCCCGCCCCTCCACGCCGGAGGAGGAAGCCCTGCTCGGCATGCCGTTTCTGGCCTACAGCGCCCCTATCGTCGGCGAGGACGGCCGGGTCTGGGGCCATATCGAATGTCTCATGGACGTGAGTCGGCTGCGGGAAGCCGAACGGAAGCTCGCCGCCGCCAAGGAGGAGGCCGAGGAGGCCAACCGGGCCAAGTCCGATTTTCTGGCCAAGATGAGCCACGACATCCGCACCCCGCTCAATTCCATCATTGGCCTCACCGACATCACCCTCCAGTCGCGGGTGCCGGCCGATGTCCGGGACAATCTGGCCCACGTGCTGGAAGCGGCTCGCAGCCTGCTCGAACTGGTCGGCGACCTGCTCGATTTCTCCCGGGCCGAGGCCAAGGGCCTGACCCTCAAGGAGGAGGACTTCTCCCTGGCCCGGCTCCTGGCCGTGGTCGTGCGCTCCTTCACAGCCCAGGCCCGGTTCAAGGGAGTCAAGCTGCGCCTGCGCCAGGACCGGGCCTGTCCCCGGGTGGTTCGGGGGGATCCGGCCCGGCTGCGCCAGATCCTGGCCAATCTGGTCGGCAATGCGCTCAAATTCACGGAGCACGGCCAGGTCGCCCTCCGGGTGGAGCCGGCCGCCCGGCCGGCGGCCCTGGGCCCCGCCGGCCCGGGAGCCGACGGGGCGGCCGTGTGGCTGCGCTTCACCGTGGCCGACACCGGTCTTGGCATTGCGGCCGAGGCCCTTGCCACCATTTTCGAGCCCTTCCGGCAGGCCAGCGGCGACATCGCGGCCCGTTTCGGCGGTTCGGGCCTGGGGCTGGCCATCTGCCGGCAGATGGTCGACCTCATGGGCGGCGTCATCGAGGTGGCGAGCACCCCGGGGGAGGGGAGCGTCTTCGCCTTCACCGTGCCCCTGGCCCCGGGCGATCCGGCCAAAGCCGCGGCCCTGGCCCCGCCGGCCCGCAGCCTCGACGTCCTGCGCCAGGACCAGCGGCCCATGCATCTGCTCCTGGCCGAGGACAATCCCATGAACGTCAAGCTGGCCAAGGCCCTGCTGGCGCGCCTCGGGCACCGGCTGACCGTGGCCGGCTCGGGCCGCGAAGCCATCGCCCGCCTGGCCGCCGAATCCTTCGACGCCGTGCTCATGGACGTGGAGATGCCGGAAATGGACGGCATCGAGGCCACCCGGCGCATCCGGGCCGGCGAGGCCGGAGCCGGCCGAAGCGGCACGCCCATCGTGGCCATGACCGCCCACGCCCTCTCCACCTTCATGGAACGGTGCCGGCAGGCCGGCGTGGACGCCTTCGTGGCCAAACCCGTGGATTTCGGCCAACTCGCCGACGTGCTCCGGGCCATTGCCTGCCGCGACGGGAGTGCTGCGCCGCCCCAGCCCGATCCCGTGCGCCGGGCCGAAGCCATTGCCCGCCTCGACGGGGACACCGGCCTTTACGGCGAACTGTGCCGGATTTTCTGCGACGAAACCCCGCTCTACCGCGAGCGTCTGGCCGCGGCCCTGGCGGCCCGGGACATGGCGGCCCTCGGCCAGGCGGCCCATTCCATCAAGAACAGCTGCGGCGCCGTCGGCGCGGGCGGTTGCCGGGCCCTGGCCGACGAGCTGGCCGCCCTGGCCGCGGCCGGCGATCTGGCCGGGCTGCGGCCCGTGGTCGAGACCCTGGACCGGGAGCTGGCCCGGGTGGCCGCCTCCCTGGCCGGGGGCCCTGCCCACGCCTAGGGCCGCAGCCGGGGAAAAACACCCTTGACCCGGCCGCCGCAAGCCGGCACAAGTCCTCGCCGGCCGCAAGATCGTCGCTGCCGGAGCTCCGCCCGTGGCATCCCGGACGGCTTTTCCGTATAACGGCTGCATAGGCAGCCCCGGCCCCGCGCCCGCCGCGTCCGCCGCTTCGCCCGTCACCCCAAACGCCAGGAGGCCCCATGCCCGTCACCGTCGTCGACCATCCCCTGGTGCGCCACAAGCTCGGCCTGCTCCGCGAAAACGGCATCAGCACCAAGGATTTTCGCGAGCTGGCCGGCGAGGTCGCCCGACTGCTCACCTACGAAGCCACCAAGTCCTTGAAGACCGAAAAAATTTCCATCAACGGCTGGGCCGGGCCCCTCGAAGTGGACCGCATCGCGGGCAAGAAGATCACCGTCGTCCCCATCCTGCGCGCCGGACTCGGCATGATGGACGGCGTCCTCGACATGATCCCCGGCGCCAAGGTCAGCGTGGTCGGCATGTACAGAAACGAGGAGACCCTCGAACCCGTGCGCTATTACGTCAAGCTCGCCAAGAAGATCCACAAGCGCCGGGCCATGATCCTTGACCCCATGCTGGCCACCGGCGGCACGCTCATCGCCACCATCAATCTCCTCAAGGAAGCCGGCTGCCGCCACATCATGGGCCTCTTTCTCGTCAGCGCCCCCGAAGGCCTGGCCCGCCTGGAACGCGAGCACCCCGACGTCATGGTCTATACCGCCGCCATCGACGACCACCTGAACGAGAACGGCTATATCATCCCCGGCCTCGGCGACGCCGGCGACAAGATTTTCGGCACCAAGTAATTATTGAAGAGGCCTCCGGCGGCCGGGAGGGGGTCACCCCCTCCCGGACCCACCCGGACCGGGCAGGCGGACGGCAGGGTTGTGCCTATGCCACGACTCCCGCGTGCCCCGTCCAGGGGGTCCGGGGGGGATGATCCCCCCCGGCCGCCGGAGGCATCTTCGTCATGCCCCAGCCGCCGGAGGCATGGGAACGTGCAAGCAAGTAAGTAAGTAGGGAGGGTGACATGGCGACAGAGCGACGGGAGGGGAGGGATTACGAGTTGCGGGTGCGGGATTTTCCCGTGGGCGCGCAGATGCTCTTTGTGGCCTTCGGGGCCCTGGTGCTGGTGCCGCTTCTGACGGGGCTCAATCCCAACGTGGCTCTTTTCTGCGCCGGCCTCGGCACGCTCCTTTACCAGGTGCTGACCAAGTTCCGCATTCCGATCTTTCTCGGCTCGTCTTTCGCCTTCATCGCGCCGATCATGTACTGCGTGAAGACCTACGGCGTGCCGGCCACCATGGGGGCGCTCGCCGCAGTGGGCGTGGTCTACGGCCTGGCCGCGCTCCTTATCAAGTGGCGCGGGGTGGGCATCCTGTCGCGGCTGTTGCCGACCATCGTCACCGGGCCGGTCATCATGGTGATCGGGCTTATTCTGGCCCCGGTCGGGGTCTACATGGCCATGGGCCGCACGGGCGACGGCGCGGCGGTCCTTTTCCCCCAGCCCGTGGCCATGGGCGTGTCGCTTTTCTCCCTGGCCGTGACCGTGCTGGTGGCCATTTACGGCCGGGGGATGCTGCGGCTGGTGCCGATTTTGTGCGGCATCGGGGCCGGGTACGCGGCCAGCCTCTTTCTGGGGCTGGTCGATTTCGGGCCGGTGGCGGCCGCGCCGTGGTTCGCGGTGCCGTCGTTCGTCGGGCCTTCCTTCAATCTGGACGCCATCCTGGTCGTGGTGCCGGTGGCCATTGCCCCGATCATCGAGCATTTCGGCGGGGTCATCGCCATCGGCCAGGTGACGGGCCGCAACTACCTGGAGAATCCGGGCGTGCACCGGTCGCTGCTCGGCGACGGGGTGGCCACGGCCCTGGCCGGGTGCCTGGGCGGTCCGCCGCTGACGACCTACGCCGAGGTCACGGGCGCGGTGGCCCTGACCCGGATCTACAATCCGGCCCTTATGACCTGGGCGGCGGTCACGGCCGCGTGCCTGGCGTTTGTCGGCAAGCTCGGGGCCCTGCTCCAGACCATCCCGACGCCGGTCATGGGCGGCATCATGCTGCTTCTCTTTGGCACCATCATGGTGGTCGGGCTCAACTCCCTGGTGCGCGAGGGCGCGGACCTGATGGAGCCGCGCAACATGGTGATCGTGGCCCTGATCATCGTCCTTGGCATGGGCAAGATGGTCTTTTCCCTGGGCGGCGTGCACCTGGAAGGCATCGGCCTGGCCGGCGTGGCCGGGGTGGTCCTCAATTTCCTTCTGCCGCAACCGAAGCGGCAGGCGGACCGGACGCCGTAGGCAAGGCGGGGCATCCGGTCGCCAAGCGCCCGTCCGCCCGGAGAGGCGGGCGGGCGTTTTGCGTTTGCGGAAACGGGGAGGGGAAGCTGCTTTCGGCACGCGCCATGCAAAGCAAGAAGGCAACCGGAGGTAAACACCATGTCCGTTGAAAAAATCTTCCTGGTTTCCCTGGTGGTTATGTTCTGCTTTGCCCTCTCCCGCCTGGCCGACGCGGTTATGAAAACCAAACAGGCCGATTAAGAAATTCAGAAAGACTCCCTCCCTCGCCGCAACCGGCCGGACGGGACCCCCGGCCGGTTGCGGACAGCGTTCCCGCCGTTCCCCGCCTCGAAAAGGCACCCCAATTTCCGACGTTCCTTGTCTGGGATCTGAAGGTCGCGCATCTCCGGGCATCCCTGGAAAAGGGACCCGACCCCGAAGGGCGCCGCGGGCCACGGCCGCCGGCCGAAGCCGGCGACGGCCCGATGCGGCGTTTTTTCGCCGTTGGAGCCGCCTCTCCCCGGTCCGTGGATATTCGCAGGTAATCGCCTGGCCGGTCGGCGGAAGTCCGTCCCGGGCCAAGGATGCCGACCCCGGCCGCCTGGGGCGAAGCGGGCAACGCCGGGCGCGATCCCTGGTCCCCGTTTTGCAGCATGAGCCGAAAATCGGATTTCTTTCCAATGGGGTGGGGCCGCAGGGGCGGTTTTGAAAGGATGCGGGCAGATGTCCGGGCGGACCCCGCCGAAGCATTCCTGACTATAACGGGAACGTTTCCCAAAGCATTTTCTCCGGAGGGCGTGGTCGGGCCGGAGGCGTCGGCCGCCACGGTCCGGCGCGGCCGCCGCGACGCGCGCCGGGAGACGCCTGTTGTCCGCTATGAATGAATAACAAAATGAAACGCCAGGACCCAGGCGGCCAGGCCGGGCCGGGATGCGGATCCGGCGCCGGGCACCCGACACCCCCCACGCAGGGAGGCAAGACGAACATGGAAGTATTCCCCAAAGAAAACCCGGATCGCCGTTTCCTCCCGGACCTGCCTTCCAAGAACGCCACGCGCCGCCAGCACGATACGCGCTACATTTCAGAAGGCCGGGCCGACGTCTATTCCGTGGACGGCAAGTACCGGTACTGTTCCGGCAAGGTCGTGAACGTGTCCGAGGGCGGCATGCTCCTGGACGCCGACCGGTCCCTGCACGTCGGGGACACGGTGATGCTGCGGTTTTTCCTGAGCGCCGGCACCATGCCCGAAGGCTACGAGTCGTTCGTGAAGCTGCCGGCCAGGGTGGTGCGGGTGGATGGTTCCACCCGGCAGGTGGCCCTGCGGTTTGAAAAAAGCATCACCGAGTATTTCAAGCGCAAAAGGTGGCGCTCCTTCGAGGCCTCCTCGCTCCTTGGCATCCTGCTCGCCCTGGTCGGGGTCTGGTTCATCAAGAAGGAGAGCATCTTCTACTTCTGGTTCGACGTGCCGGTCTTCCTGTACGGGCTGTGCGCGCTGTTCTACCTCCTGTCCCGGTTCTTCTTCGCGGCCCTGTACCGGCCCTATCCCGTGGACCCGGGCTACAAGCCGGCCGTCAGTGTCGTCATCCCCTGCTTCAACGAGGAAGTCTGGATCGAAAAGACCATCCGCGGCTGCCTCAACCAGAACTACCCCGAGGAGCTTCTGGAAGTGATCGTGGTGGACGACGGCAGTTCGGACGGTTCGGTGGCCGTGTTGGAAAGGGTTCAGCGCAAGGTGTTCGAAGAGGTCGGGGAGCGGCTTTTCGTCCACGTGTTCCCGGAGAACCGGGGCAAGCGCCACGCCATGGCCGAGGGTGCCCGACGGGCCAAGGGCGAAGTGGTGGTCTTCGTCGATTCCGACAGCTTCCTGCAGCCCGATTCCATCCTCCAGATCGTCCAGCCGCTCAAGAACCCGAAAATCGGGGCCGCCACCGGCCGGTGCGAAGTGGAAAACAAGTGGACCAACACGCTCACCCGGATGCAGGCCGTGCGCTACTTCATCGGATTTCGCATCTTCAAGGCGGCCGAGAGCATCTTCGACGCGGTCACCTGCCTGTCCGGGCCCCTGGCCGCCTACCGTAAGGACGTGCTCCTGCGCTACCTGGGCGCCTGGGTCAACCAGCGCTACCTGGGCCAGCCCGCCACCTTCGGCGACGACAGGAGCCTGACCAACTACGTCCTTGGCAGCCACTACGCCGTCTACCAGCACACGGCCATCACCCACACCATCGTGCCCTCGACCTACCGGCAGTTCTATATCCAGCAGATGCGCTGGAAGCGGTCGTGGTTGCGCGAGAGCCTTCGGGCCGCGCTTTTCATGTGGTACAAGGAGCCCTTCATGGCCATCTCCTTCTACCTGGGGGTGATCCTGCCGCTCCTGGCCCCGGTGGTGGTGCTGCGGGCCTTTGTCTTCGTGCCGGCGGCCTACGGCGTGTGGCCGACCATGTACGTGGCCGGCGTCTTTTTCATGAGCATGCTCATGTGCACCTCCTATCTTCTCATCAAGCGGTCCAACCTCTGGCTCTACGGCGTGCCATTCTGCTTCTTCTACCTCTTCGTGCTCCTGTGGCAGATCGTCTGGGCCGTGTTGACCTTCTGGAAATCGGAATGGGGAACCCGGGCCTCCAAGCATGACAAGAGCCCGAGCATGGGCTGAGCCCACGGACACGGCAGGCCCCGGACCCGACTCGCAGCCACCGGACGGACACCATGAGAAAATTCTTCCGCTACCTCTTCCAGTACGCCATCCTCGCCGCCTTTGCCTCGTTCGTCTACCAGACGGCCTTCAGGCGCGACACGGCCCCGGTCCACGACCGGGCCCTGTGGAGCCAGCGCGACGGGTTCGTGGCCATTTCCTATTCCGGCATCACCCTCGACGGCCAGGGCGGCCTGGCCGTCGGCAAGGACACCCTGCGCCAGCACCTCGAAGCCCTGTCCCGGGCCGGCTACAAGACCGTGACCACCCGGGATGTCGTCGATTTCTACCAGGCAAACAAGCCCTTGCCGGACAAGGCCCTCTACCTGATGTTCGAGGGCGGCCGCAAGGACAGCGTGCTTTTCAGCCAGCCCGTCCTGACCGCGGTGGGGTACAACGCGGCGCTCTACCTCTTTGCCGATCGCCTGAAGGGCTGGAACCGTTTCTTCGTGCGCGACGACGAGGTCAGGAAGGTGGCGGACAATCCCTTCTGGGACGTCAACGCCATGGGCTACCACTCCGGCCTCATCAACCAGACCGCGGACGGCCATTACGGCTATTTCCTGAGCGAATACCTGGCCGCGCCCGACGGCAAACCGGCCGAAACCCCGGAGGCCTTCGAGGCCCGGGTGGCCAGGGACTACAAACAGGCCTACCAGGCCATCGACGCCGCCACCGGCAAGCCGCCTTTGGGCTACCTCTTCATTCCGGCCAACACCCTGGGCGTGGGCCTGCCCGAACCCCTGGCCCGGCCCAACCAAAAGGCCCTCCAGGAAGACTTCGCCCTGGCCTTCACCCGGGTCGGCGAGACCTACAACCCCCGCGAGGCCGACTGCCGGGCCCTGACCCGGATGCAGGTCGGCCCGGACTGGACCGCCGACCGGCTGCTCCTCGAAATCGGGTCCCGGATGCCCAAATCCCGTTTTCTCGACTTCGCGGCCTCGGTCAGCCAGGGGCTGTGGCAGGTGGGTGCGGGCGAGATCGCGGCCAAGGGGCCACGGCTCACCCTGGCCAACCCGGCCGGCAAGGACGGCTTCGCCCGGCTGCGCGGCTCCGAAGGCTTCGAGAACTTCCGGTGCGAGGTGAAAGTCGACCCCTCCCCGGACGGGGCGAGCCTCATTTACCTGCGCTACCGCGACGCCGGCTCCTTCGTGCGCATCCAGACCACGGCCGACCGGGTGCTGGTCCAGGAGAAAAACGGTCCCTCGCTCAACACCATCTTCCAGTACGTCCTGCCCCTCGACCACACCGGCCCCGTGGCCTACGACTGCTGCGTCAAGAGCAACCGGCTGCTCCTGGCCGTGGACGGGGTGAACGTCAGCCCCTACCCCATCCCGCTGGCCGTCGGGACCAGCCGGGGCAGCTTCGCCCTGGGCTCGCTCGGGGACGGGGGGAGCCATGTGGCGTCGTTTGCCGACCTGCGCCTGGCCACCTTTCCGCCGCGCTGGGTGGAGGCCGGCCGGGTGGCCGACGTGCCCCTGGCCGAGGCCCGCACGCTTACCACCGTGGTCCTGCCGGCCGCCTCCCTGACGGCCGATCCCATAAACGACGCCGCCGCCCTGGTCTCCGTGGCATCGAGCGGCGTCACCGCCTTCCTCGACCTGCCGGACGCGGACGCGGCCAAGGTCGGGGAGATCGCGCACTTCGTGGCCAACGCCCCGGCCTCCCTGGTCTTTGCCAAGCTGCTGCACGGCTTCGTGCTGTCCCTGGACCGTTTCCCCGATCCCGCCGTCCTGGCCAAAACCATGGCCGACCTGCGCGCCCGGGGCCTGGCCGTGGCCCTGCGCCTGGGTCCGGCCGGGAAGGCCCGGCTGCTCGCCACCGATGTCGCCCTGGCTCCGGACTGGCTGCTCTTCGACCTGCCCCCGGCCGAGGGCGAGGACGACATGACGGTGCTCGAAAATCGCTTCGACAAGAGCCGCATGCTTTTCAGGGCCGCCACGCCCGACGACTCCACCGCTGTCTACTACGACGTGAAGGGGTAGCGCCATGTCCATCCGCACCTGCCTCCTCCTGGCGCTGCTGCTGGCCGCGCCCTCTCCCGTCCTGGCCGTCGAGGCCTCGGTCGTGACGCTTTTGCGCCAGTCCCAGCAGGCGGCGGCGCGCGGCCAGACGGACCAGGCCCTGGAAATGGTCGAACAGGCCCTGTCCCAGGACCCGGCCTATCCGCCGCTCTGGAACCAGAAGGCTTCGCTTTTGATCCGCAGGAAGGACTATGCCGGGGCACTGGACACCCTGGCCATTGCCCTCAAGGTCGAACCGGACAATGTCGAGACCAACATCCTGGAACTGACGGCGCTGTTGCGCCAGGACGAGCAGTCCGGCGGCAAGGAGCCGGCCCTTGGCCGCTACGTCTCGGGCCTCAAGGAAGACACGGCCGCGGCCCTGCTCCTCGATCTCCTGGCCCGGCCCGGGGCCAAGGCCGATCTGCGGCGTTTTCTCGGCGCCTGGCAGCCGGCCTCGGCCGACGGCCGGCTTGTGGCCAGGCTGGCCGCCGGCTACGCCTCGGGCGATCCGGCCTCCCTGCGCGAACTGGCCGCCGCGCCGGCCGCCTCGTCCCGCACCGACGTGCTCGGCGCGCTTCAGTTTTTCGCCGGCAAGGCGATGCTGGCCGAACAGCGCCTGGATCTGGCCAGGGACCTGCTCGAGGGGGCGCTGGCCAACAACTACGACCAGGTGGCCGTGGACGGCGAACTGGGCTGGGTCTACTACAATCAGGGCGACCCGGCCAAGGCGGCCGACCTGTGGGAAAAGGACTGGCGCAGCGCCCCCAACGTCGGCCTGTGGGCGAGCTGGATCGCCGGCGGCCGGCTGGCGGCCAAGGACTACAAGCGGGCCGCCGACTTCCTGGACAAAAGCCTCCAGTTCGACCCGAAAAACCCGGTCCTCCAGGGCCAGTACCTGATGGCGCTCGATGCCTCGGGCCAGACCCAGGCGGCCGAGGCCTACGCCGGGCAGTTGCGCGGCGAGCCCGACCAGGACGGCCTCCATTTCGGCCTGGCCATGACCGCCTGGCACAAGGACGACTTTGCCGGCGCGGCCGAGGCCCTCGGCCGCATCCAGAACAGAAAGCCCTTCCGCGACCAGTTCGTCGACCTGGCCGACGCCATGGTGCGCCGCATCGGCAAGGGCGGCGACGCGGACAAGACCATCGCCGACGTGCGGGCCCTGGTCGAGGACATGGACATCAAGCCGGCCGTCATGCGCGACATCGGCTGGCGGCTGTGGGCGGCCGGCCGGGAGGTCCCGGCCCTGGCCTTCTGGAAGGAGTCGCTGGCCAGCAGCCTGCCGGCCAGCGATCCGCTGGTGGCCCGGGTCGTGCCCCTTCTGATCGAGACCGGCAGGACCGGCGAGGCCCTGGCCCTTTTGCGGACCAACGCCCCGGAAGTCACGCCCCTGGGCCTCGCCTGGTCCCTGGCTGCGGCCAACCGTTGGGACCTGGTCGGCAAGGTCCTGGCCGCCGGTCCGGCCGGCCCCTATCCGGACCTCCTTCTGGCCATGGCCGGCCTGCAAAACGGCCAGGCGCCCCTGGCCCTCGACAAGCTGCGCTCCCTGGCCGCCCTGCCGGCCGGCGGGCTCGGCCAGGCCCCGGTCACGGGGTTCAACGCCGACGGTCGGGTGGTGCGCGGCCTCCTGACCCCGGAACTCGGCCGGGAGCTGTATCTGCGCATCGCACGGACCCTGGTCGCGGACCAGCTGGTGGACGGCTTTTTCTTTCTCACCCCCCCCGTCTGGGCCGCCGGCGTCCCGCCAAAGGCCCTGGGGCAGGTCCAGGCCGAGGCCGGCCGGGTCCTGTGGCGCGCGGGCAGGCTCGACGAGGCCGCCCGGTTCCTGGAAGCGGCTCTCTCCGCCGACCCGGCCCAGAACCAGGCCCGGCTCTACCTGGCCCTGGTCCGAAAGCGGCAAGGCCGGGCCGAGGAGGCCCAAAGGCTTCTGGCCGAGGCTCTTGCCAAGGCCTCGCCCGTTGACCGCGAGTATGCCCTGGGTGAATTCGCCCTGGCCGACGGCGACGCGGCCGCGGCAGTGGCCCACTTCCAGGCCTGCCTGGCCCTGGCTCCGGCCGACGACCTCCTGCGCCTGCGTCTGATCGGCCTGCTCGTGGCCGAAAACCGCTTCGCCGAGGCCCGGGAATACGCCAAGTGGTACGAGGCCCGGGTGGCCAAAAACGAGCGGGCCCTTTTCAGCACCACGGCCGTGGTCCGGCTGGAACTCGGCGACGCGGCCGGGGCCGAGGCCCTCTATCGCCGGCTTTTGGCCGACAATCCGAATTCCCAGGACTATCTGGCCGGCCTCGGCCGGGCCATGAACCGCCAGAACAAGTTCGACCAGACCGTGGCCGCCCTGTCCCCGGCCTACGCCGCCTCGGCCGACCCGGCCCTCGGCGGGGTGGTGTGCGAGGCCTTGATGGCCCTTGGCGACTACCGGGAGGTGGTGCGCCAGGCCGAGATCGGGCTGGCCCGGCGGCCGGACGACCGGGAGCTTTTGCGCGTCGCGGCCGAGGCTTCGGAATTCGCCAGGGATCTGGCCGGCAGCGAAGGCTATGTCCGCCGTTACCTGGCCCTGGACCCCGGTTCCCTGACCCTGCAGAACATGCTCGGCCGGCTGCTCCTCGACCAGGAGAAGTTCCCGGAGGCCAGGGAGCGGTTCGAGGCGCTCCTGGCCAAAAACCCGCGCCACCTGCCGTCCCTTCGCGGCCTTTTAAGCGTCTACCAGCTGACCGGGCAGGCCAGGGAGGCCTACGCGGTGGCCAAGGCGCTCTACGAAGCCGCCCCGGACGACGCCTCGGCCCGCATGAAGTTCGCCATCGCGGCTGCGGGCGAGCAGGATTTCCGGCCGGCCTATCCGACCCTGGAGAAGCTGCGGGCCTTCGGTCCGGGAAGCCCGGTCCTTTGCCTCTATTACAGCGACGTGCGCGACGCCGAGACGCCGGGCAAGGTCCGCCTGTCCCAGCTGGCCGACCACCTCCGGGTCGTGGCCGCCCGAAACGGCACGTTCCTCGGCGCCGACGACCTGGCCCGGCGCCCGGCCGGCGACGCGGCCCTCGGCGACAGGGACACGAACCCGAATCCGGCCGTGCTGCTCCTGATCGACCGGACCGACGCCGGGGTGCTCGAAAAAATCGACGCCCTCCTGGCCGCGGTCGGCGGCCGGGCCGTGCTGGTGGTCGGGGGCGAATCCCTGGCCCCGGCCACGCCGTACCTGCCGGATGCCGCCCTGATGGCGCGGCTGGTCGGGACCGGCCGCTGGTCCCTGGCGCTGACCGACCACAAGCCGCCGGCCGCGCCCGGTCCGGACGGCACTCCGACGACCCTCTGGAACGCGGCCGGCGGCCAGGATGCGCCGTCCCGCCTGTCGGCCCGCCTCAAGGCCCTCGATCCCAAGGGCGAAATCCTCGGCCAGACCCGGCCGGTCTTTTTCTACCCCGGCGGCTACGCCCCGGACGAACTGCTGGCCGCCGACGCGGCCGGCCGCGACGCCTACGGCCAGGCCGTGGCCGCCGCCTTCCCCATGGCCTTCGAGCTCAATCCCGAAGGCTTCTGGACCCCGATCACCGATCCCCGCCGGATCGCGGCCCGGGCCGTGTCCCCGTCCCTGGACGCCGGCAGCCTCGACCGCTACCTCGACCAGGGCAACCCCATGCACCAGGTTTCCCTCGAACTGGCCAAGGTCTCCTCCTGGCAGGAGCAGCTGGGGCAGGCCGAGAACTATTTCAAGGAAGCCGAGGAGCTGAAGGTCAATCCGGCGGAGGAGACCTACAACCACGCGGTCAACGCCTACTACCGCCACGACGACCCCGTGGCCGTGGCCCTGGCCGAGCAGGCCGTGGCCCTGGCCCCGGATTCCGGGCGGGCCGCCATCCAGCTCGACCGGGCGAGGCTCCGCACCCGGCCCCAGGCCGAGGCCCTGGCCACCACCTGGTGGGACAGCGACAACCGCCGCTACTGGTGGACCGGCCTTGGCGGCAACGTCCACATCCGCGACAGTCTGGTGGTCTTTGCCCGGGCCGGCGGCGTGGAGTGGTCCATCGACAGCTCCCAGCGCCAGGGCCAGATGCAAAAGGCGCTGGCCAACACCATCGCCGACGGCGCGGTCTCGGCCGCCGATCTCCAGAGCATCGCCCGGGCCCGCCACACCCAGTACCTGTCCGGCCAGGACCTGACCGTCGGCGGCCGCTGGTTCTTCCACCCCGGCTCCTGGCTGGAAGTCCAGGGCCAGCTGACAAGCACCGAGGCCGGCCCCGGCACCTGGGCCAACGGCCAGGCCACGCTCCACGGGCCGCTCGCGCCCAAGGGGGTCAAGGTCGACGGCACCTGGGACATCCAGGCGGCCCACGAACGCATCGACACGGTGGAGGCCATAAGCGCCCGGATCATGGCCAACCGGCTGAGCCTTTTCAGCCACAACCGGATCCTCGACTTCTGGGACCTCTTCCTCAACCTCCACGGCATCGCCCGCACCGACGGCAACAACACCGCCTCCGCCGACGGCCGCCTGCTGCGCCGGCTCATGGAATTCCCGCTCCTCTCGCTTGGCTACGCCTTCCAGTTCGCCACCAGCGACCGCAACCCCATGGAGTACTGGGCCCCGCAGAATCTGGCCACCCACCTGGCCTACGCCGCCTTCGGCTATTCGCCCGCCCGCTGGTTCAACGTGAACGGCAGCCTGGGCTACGGCACCTCGAGCGACAGGAACGACGGCTGGCGGGAAGTCTGGCGGGCCAACGCCGGCATGGACATCACCTTGAAAGAACGGTTAAAGTTGTCGCTCAAGTACTCCTACTTCAGCACGCCGAACTACAATCTGAGTGAAGCATGGGCAGGCATAAACTACACGTTCTAAAGGCCACGCGGGCCGTGCGCCGGCGGCGGCCCCCGGTGCGGGCCCTGTGCCTGGCCCTTTTTCTCCTGGCCTGGGCCGCCTTCTCTCCGCCGGGCCGGGCCCTGGCCCAGGCCGCGTCGCCGACCGGGCCGGCCGCGCCGGCCGCCGCCGACCGCCTGTCCGCCTGGATTGCCGACTGGGACCTGACCCGGGGCCTGGCCGAATGGCGGGCCCATCCCGGGCTTTTCGACGAAGTCCGGGTGTTCGCGGCCTATTTCAACGAAAAAGACACCCCTTGCTTGGCTCCGGCGTGGGCGGCCCTGCTCGGCGGGAACGCCCGGGCCGTCTTTGGCGGCACCCCGGTCTTTCTCACCGTGGTCAACGATCTGGTCACGGCCTCGGGCCAGGGCAACCGCCTCAAAGACCCGGAACTGGTGCGCCGGCTGGTGTCCGGCCCCGAGGCCCGGGCCCGCCACATCGCAACGCTTCTGGCCCTGGCCGCGCGGTATGGTTTTTCCGGCCTCGAGATCGACTACGAGGAAGTGTCCGCCCCGGTCTGGCCGGAATTCCTGGTCTTCGTCGGCGAACTCCAGACCCAGGCCCGGGCCCGGGGACTGGCCCTGTCCGTGCTGCTCCAGCCCCAGCGCCGCTACCTTTCGAGTCCCCTGCCGACGGGACCGGACTACGTGCTCATGGGCTACAACCTCTTCGGCTCCCATTCCGGCCCCGGCCCCAAGGCCACGCCCGCCTTTCTGGCCCAGCAGGCCGCCTCGCTGCGCGCCCTGGGCGCCCTGGAGGCCACGGGGCTGGCCCTGGCCACCGGCGGCTTCGACTGGACCGGAGGCAAGGCCGCCCGGCAGCTCGACGAGGCCGAGGCAACGACGCTTCTGGCCCGCACCAAAGCCGCCACCACCCGTTCGGCCGACGACGGGTATCTCGTTTCCCGCTACCGCGACGGCAAGGGCCAGGACCACGAGGTCTGGCACGCCGACGCGACAACCTTGGCCACCCTGTGGACGGCCGCCCGGTCGGCCGGCTTCGGGCGGCTGGTGGTCTGGCGGCTCGGCGGCAATCCGCCGGCCCTGTTCGACGGGCTGGCCACCCTCAAGCCTTGACCCGGAGGTGGGTTCCGTGCAGTTCCGCTTTGCCGCCGGCTTTGGCGGCCTCCTGCTCGCCGTGCTCCTTTTCGCGGCCGCGTCCGTTCCCGCTCCCGCCGGGGCCCAGGGGCTTTCCGCCGCCACCAAGGGCGCGCCGCTCCCGGGCCAGGGCCCGCGCGCCTACGTCAACATCGTCATCGACGACCTGCCGAACCTGGAGCTGTGGTCGCGTCTGGCCGACGATTGCGACGCCTTCGGCATGAAGACCACGCTGGCCCTCAATACGGCCAAGGCCACGCCCGGGGACTACGCCGTCATGGCCAAACACGTGGCAAACGGCCACGAGATCGCCAACCACACCCGCGACCACGTGCCCGTGGCTCCGGGCGGGGTGGTGCGGCTGCGCTATTTCGATCCCCGGGCCAAATCCGCCGCCGCCGTGGTGGACCAGTCGGCCGGCAAGCTTCGGATCACGGTCGACGACCCGCCCCGGACCGTGGCCGAGCTCGACCTGTCCGAGGAGGGGCGCACCCCCACCCTCAAGCAGCTCGTCGAGGCCCTAAACGACGTGCGCGGCGTGACCGCCGAGCTCGGCGACCCCTATTACGCCAACATCCACGCCCGCTTCCTGGCCGAGCGGGACAGGGTGGACATCTTTTTCAAAAACGGCCTCGTGCCGCTTTACGTCAACGTGGCCGAGCACGCCCGCTACGAGATGGCCGGCGGCAAGGCCGACATCGAGGCCGGCCTGCCCGGGACCGCCTGCCAGTCCATGGTCTACCCCTTCCTGGTCACGGACGCCGTTTCCCGGCAGGTGGCCCGGGAACTCGGCCTGACCTGCGGCCGGGTCGGCACCGCCGGCTTCGCGGCCCTTGGCGCGCCCGCCGGCTACGACCTCATGCAGGTCTACGCCGGCAAGCCCCGCGACCTCTTCGGCCCGGACCCGGCCAGTCCGGAATTTGCCGCCAAGGTCGAGGCATTCTTGAAAAAGCTCAAGGAAATCGGCGGCGTCTGCTGCCTCTATTCCCACGGGCCCGACGAATTCACCAATGACCAGTGGAAGGCGCTCCTGCCCCTTCTGGCCCGGGACAAGGACGTGGCCTACGTCACCCTCCACGGCCTGGCCGCCTACGTGACGTCCACGGCCCGGCTGCAGGACGGCCGGTACTTCCTGCCCCAGGGCAGGTAGGGAGCGGGGGCCGCAACTCCCGGCCGATTCTTGATTCCCCGGTCCCGTGGCTTGATAACCGCAGCCATGGGCGCCCCGCCGCGCGCGGGGCGCCCCGGAACATCCAGGAGGTCGTCCATGTCCCAGCCGGAGGCAGCCGGAGCGCGCATGGTGATGATCGGCACGCCGTGCTACAACGGCAACGTGACGGTCCATTACCTGCGTTCGGTGGTGTCCATGATCGGGTTTCTCGAACAGCAGGGCGTGCGCACCGGCATGCTGACCCCGTCCCACGAAAGCCTGATCACCCGGGGGCGCAACCTGATCGCCAACGAGTTCTTGCGCCAGAAGGAGTACACGCACCTCCTATTCATCGACGCGGACATCGGCTTTGCGCCGGAGCTGCCCTGGAAGTATCTGCAGGCCGACAAGGACGTGGTCTGCGGCATCTACCCGGTCAAGCACCTGGACCTCGACAAGCTGCGGATCATCGACCCGGGCGTCCTGTCCCGGGTGGCCGAGGCGGCCTCGCTCCACTACGCGGTCAAGCTCAAGCCCGGCGGCCGCCCCGAGCCCGTGACCGGGCTTTTGCCCGTGGATTACGGCGCCACCGGCTTCATGTTGATCAGGCGCGAGGTCCTGGTGCGCTTGGCCGCAGCCTACCCGGAACTCCATTACGACTATTCCTACACCAACGACGACAACGTCGGGAACGTGGCCTTTTTCGAGACGGCCATCGACCCGGAGACCCGGGACTACCTGCCCGAGGACTATGCCTTCTGCAAACGCTGGACCGACATCGGCGGCGAGATCCACGCCGACGTGCACAGCGTCTTCACCCATGTGGGCACCCACGAATACACCGGCAACTTCACGGCATTTTTGACCCACCTCGGCCCGCCGGCCAAGTAGGGCGGCAACGGCTAGCAGGGCGTGGCCTGTCCTCGAATCCGTGCCTGCGGATTCGAGGACAGGCCACGGACCAGCCCGGCCGGGACACAGGCGGCGCGCCGTCCGTCCCTGTCCACGCCCCCCTCGCTTCCGCTTCTCCGCCATCCCGTTTTTGCTGACACTTTCCCAGAGAACCGGCGGCCGGTCGATACCGTTTGGCAGGGGAACCGGTTTCCGCTCGGCCTCTGGGAACGGGTCCGGCGGCAGGCGGTTTTGTCCATGGTCGCTTTTGGAGAAAGTTTCTGACTGCAACATGCTGCTTTTAGACACGATGCAGCTCCAGTCGCAAGGAGCGGCCGGTTCCTTGCCGGTTTTCCGCTTGCCTCTCCCCTTTTTTCTGCTAGGCTCATAAGAATCGTGCCTTCCCTCCTGCCGGGCGGAGCAGGGCGGACAGGGGAGGCCTGCAATCAAAGCATGGAAACGCTTTGCGCCCAAAGGAGCAGTATGAGCAAGCATGTCAAAAAGGGAGAGATTCCTCCCGATAATGCCAAGACCAGGGCAATCATGGGGTTCACGGCCGACGACGCGGGTGAGTTCCTCACCACCAACCAGGGAGTGCGCATCAGCCACGACGAGGACTCCCTCAAGGCGGGCAAGCGCGGTCCCACGCTCCTTGAAGACTTCCACTTCCGGGAGAAGATCACCCACTTCGACCACGAGATGATTCCCGAACGGGTGGTCCATGCCCGGGGCTCGGGGGCCCACGGCGTGTTCGAGTGCACCGAGGCCATGGGCGAGTACACGAGCGCCGACTTCCTGAGCGAAGCCGGCAGGCAGACCCCGGTCTTCGTCCGTTTCTCCCAGGTCCTCGGCAGCAAGGGCTCCATGGACACGGCCCGGGATGTGCGCGGCTTCGCCACGAAGTTTTATACCGACAAGGGAAACTTCGACCTCGTCGGCAACAACATCCCGGTCTTCTTCATCCAGGACGCCATCAAGTTCCCGGACCTGATCCATGCCGGCAAGCCCGAACCCAACACCCACATCCCGCAGGCCTCCACGGCCCACGATACCTTCTGGGATTTCATCTCGCTGACTCCGGAGTCGACCCACGTGATCCTGTGGGCCCTGTCCGACCGGGGCATCACCCGAAGCTACCGGATGATGGAGGGCTTTGGCGTCAACACCTACCGGTTCGTGAACGCCACCGGCCAGGGCCGGTTCGTCAAATTCCACTGGAAGCCCAAGCTTGGCATCCACGGCCTGGTCTGGGAAGAGGCGCAGATGATCGGCGGCATGGATTCCGACTTCCTGCGCCGGGACCTCTACGACGCCATCGGCATGGGGTTTTACCCGGAGTGGGAGTTCGGCGTGCAGATGATCGAGGACGCCGACGAGCACAACTTCGACTTCGACATCCTGGATCCGACCAAGATCTGGCCCGAGGAGGAGGTGCCGGTCAAGATCATCGGCAGGCTGACCCTCAACCGCAACCCCGACAACTTCTTCGCCGAGGTCGAGCAGGTGGCCTTCCATCCCGGGCATGTGGTGCCGGGGATCGACTTCAGCAACGATCCTCTGCTCCAGGGGCGGCTGTTTTCCTATTTGGACACCCAGATAAGCCGGCTCGGCGGCCCGAACTTCCATGAGATTCCCGTCAACAGGCCCATCGCCCAGGTCCACAACAACCAGCGCGACGCCATGCACCGCCAGACCATCAACAAGGGTCGCGTGAGCTATATTCCCAACTCCCTTGGCGACAACGAGCCCAACGTGGCCTCCCGGGAACAGGGCGGATTCGTGCCCTACGCCGGTCGGATCATCGAGGGTCCGGCCACCCGGTCACGCGACGAGAAGTTCATGGATTTCTACAGCCAAGCTCGGATGTTTTGGCTGAGCCTGACCGATCCCGAGCGCCGGCACCTGCTCCAGGCCGCCCACTTCGAGCTCGGCAAGGTCGAGTCCAAGGCGGTCCGGGAGCGGATGGTCGCCAACTTCAACAAGGTCGACCACGAGCTGGCCGCGGCCATCGCCATGGGCGTGGGCGTGGCCACCCCGCCGGCGGGCGAGGCCTCGACGTACGAAAAGAGCTCGCCCGCGGTCAGCATGGCCGGCACGGCCAAGGGCACCATCGAAAGCCGCAAGGTGGCCATCATCGCGGCCCCGGGCTTTGACGGCAAGCAGCTCGCGGCCATGCAGGAGGCCCTCGTGGCGGCCGGCGCCGTGGTCGAGGTCGTCTCCATGCTCCTTGGCCACATCGAGAGCGCGGACGGCCAGATGGTTCCGGTCAAAAAGAACTACATCACCTCGGCTTCGGTGCTCTACGACGGCGTCTACATTCCGGGCGGCCAGGCCAGCATCTCGATGCTCGCCTTCTCGGGCAAGGTGAAGAACTTCATTTCCGAGATGTACAGGCATTGCAAGGCCATCGCGGCCACGGGCGAGGCGGTCGGGCTTCTGGAGTCCTACAAGCTGCCGGGGCTCGTGCCCGGAGCCGGCAAGGACGCGACGGCCAAGGATCTCGGCGTGATCATGGACACCAAGCCCAAGGACATGAAGGCCGTGGCGGCGGACTTCATCACGGCCCTCGGCCAACATCGGGCCTGGGCGCGCGAGGACGTCAAAAACAAGGTTCCGGCCTGATGTCTTGAATGGGCTTGTCCGAGGGGCTTGGTCTTGCAATTCGCGCCAGCGGATTTCGAAGAGCCGTCGCCCTCGGACAAGGGCAAGCGGGCGGCGCGGACCGGCTTCGGGGCCGGCCCGCGCCGCAACGCCCCAAAACGTGCCTGCAGCGGCGTTTGGTCAAACGGCCGAGGCGCCCCGTCGGACCCGGTTGCCGCCTTCGGGCGGCCAGCTGGCCGGGGAGCGGCTCCCTGCCGTGGGCGGCGGTGGGGGCGGCAGAGGCAGGGAAGATTCCTGGCCGCAGGGCGTCCTGGTGCCGCATACGCCGCAAAAAAGACGGCCAGGGCCGCCTGTCGGAACGTACGGGCAGCCCTGGCCAAAGGCAGGCCCCGGAGGGAGGAATCTCTCCGGGGGGGAAGAGGGGGGAAGATTATCGGTACTCGTCGTACTCGAAGGCGGGCATGTTCTTGAGGGTGTCCTCGGTGGCGCCGGGCAGGATGATCTGGCTGCCGGTGATGCGCAGCTGGTGGACCGCGATGGCCACGTCGTGGCGGCCGATGCCGAGGAAGCCGCCCACGCCGATGATGGCGTAGGTGATGGCCTTGTCGCGGGTCACGAGCAGGTCCTCGATCGTGCCGATGTTCTCGTCACTGTCGTTGTAGACATCCTTGCCCATGATATCGTTCTTGATGCTGAAGCCTTTGGATACATCACCGTACTCTTCGGTGGTAAGTCCCCAGGTCGGGTTGGTGACGGGTGTGATCTTGGTGTCCATGGGGGCACTCCTTCCGCAAAATAAGATGTTAAAAACCAAAGAGTTGCATTGGGTACAACTCCATATTGGACAGAATACGCCATTTTGAGGCTTGTGCAACAGGAAAACAGCCATTGGCTGCAAAAAAATGCGGAAAGGAGGCCCCGTGATTCAGCCAACATGCTGCAATGAAACAGGTTGGCCACAGGGATGTCCGGAAGACGGCGGCGAAGGAAAGAGCCGGAGGCCCCGGGCGGGCCACGGCAGGAGGGCCAAGGCGCCGGGGGCCGGCGGAGCGGCGGGAACGGGCCGCGCGGAGGAAGCGGGCGGGAGAAGGGGCGGACGCCCGCAGGAGAGCCGGGGATGCGGACGGCCCGGCAGGCCGGAAAAGGGCCGGCCTTCGGAGGGGGCTCCCGTCCGGGGGCGGGAGCCCGGAGCGGAAGTGTTAGTGCCTAAAGCTCATCTTGTAGACGAGCAGGCCAAGCAGGGCCAGGAATACCAGCGCGCCGCAGATGGCGCCGAAGTCCATGAGGCTCATGTCCGACTCCCCGGGATGTCCCGAAGTAGCCGGCGGGCGGCTGTCGTCGTCCACCGGGTTGGTGTCCGGTGATCTCGTGCGGCGTGGGCGGGGCGGGTGCGGTTTCGCCGTGCTTTCCGGAGCGCAGCCCAAAGGGGGCTGCGGAACTCGTCTCGTCGAAACGTGACACGAGGGGCGTTTGGTTTCAGGTGGCACGGTGCCGGGGCCATGGCCAAGACCCGCTGCCGCAGGCGGTCCTCCGGAGCATCCGGCGCCTGGCCGCCCGCCGGGGAGCCAGGCGCCGGGCGGCGGCCGCAACGTTTCCAGCGGCCAACGCCGCTGGCGGGGTCTGGAAGGCAGGGTATGCCGCCGCGGTCGCCTTGACAAGGCCCGGGCCGCCACGGGCGGGGGAAGCCCCGGGGAAAAGGGCGGCGGCAGGATCACGAATCTGTTACAGGGCGTTCCCGCAAAAGCGGTGTCCAAGGAATTGTCAGGCAAAACAGCCGGTACGACGCGGTCGGCCCCTTTGGGGGCGCCCCCTGGCTTTACAGAAATCGGCTCCGTGCGTATGCCCAAAAATCCTTGTGGCCAAAGACAGGCGAGACGGCGTTTGATGCATGAAAATCGATAAGAATTTCAGCCTCGGCATCAGAACATGGCTGCTGCTTCTTTGCGTGTTGGCCATGTTGCCGATCCTCCTGTTCTCGGCCTTCACCGTCGTGGCCCTGGAAAGTGCCCAGCAACAGGCCGCGCAAACGGCCTTGGCGCGAAGAGCGGAGGCCGCCGCCAATGCCGTGGCCCAGCGCCTCGACACGTACGCGGCCTCCCTGGAGGCCCTCGCCCGGTGCGACAGTGCCCTGCAGGGCAGACTCCCGGCCGTCCACGAACATGCCAAGCGCCTTTTGCCCCTGCATCGCGACGTCCTGGCCATCACCCTGACCGGGGCGGACGGCGAGCAGGTCTTTAGCACCCTCGAACCCTTCGGCGCGGTGCTGGACCCGGTCAGGGACACGGACCAGGTGCGCCGGTTTTTTACGGGCACCCGGCCCGCCGTCTCCGGACCCTTTTTCGGGTCCGTCTCCCGCAAGCTCGTGGTGGCCGTCAGCGTGCCGGTGGTGGCCGGCGGCAAGGTGACCGCCAGCCTGCGCATGCTCAGTGCGACCGAGGCCTGGACGCATGCCCTGGAAGACCTGCGCCTGCCGGCGGAGTGGGCCGCCCTCATCATGGATGATTCCGGCACCGTCGTGGCCCGCTCGCTGGCGCCGCAAACCTCGGCCGGCACCAAGGTGTCCCTCTCGCTCCAGCAGGCCATCCGCACGGCGTCGGCGGGGATGGTCGATACCGTGACCAGGGAAGGCGTTCCGGTCAAGACGGCCTTTGCCAAGGTGCCGGGCTGGGGGTGGGTGGTGGCGGTCGGCGTTCCCATGAGCGTGTTGCGGGCCCCGCTCGTCCGGTCGCTTTGGATGGTGTGCGGCGGAGGCGGCCTGCTGCTGGTGGTCGGCCTCCTGGTGGCGCTGTGGCTGTCGCGGCTGCTCGCGGCCAAGGTTTCCCTGGCCGCCCGGGCCTCGGCGGCCCTGGCGGCGGGTTCGGACGCGCTGTTGCCCGCCACCCGTGTCCGGGAGCTGGATGCCATGGGCGCTTCCCTGGGCGCGGCCGAAAAGACGCTTGGCGAAAGCATGGCCAGGTTCCGGGCCGTCTTCGAGCAGGCGGCCGTGGGCATAAGCCTCGTCACTCCCGACGGCCGGTACCTGCAGGTCAACGACCGCTACCGCGAGATCACGGGGTATGGGACCGAGGAGCTGGCCGGCCTGCGGCCGGCCGACATCACGCACCCCGGGGACAGGGGAGACGAGGAGGCCAATTTCGAGCGGCTGCGGGCCGGACACCTCGCCGCGCACCCGTGGGAAAAGCGGTTCGTGCGCAAGGACGGTTCCATCGTCTGGGCCGACCTGGCCACTTCCCCGGTCACGGATGCGGCCGGCAACCTCCTGTATTTCATCGGCGTCATCCAGGACATCAGCCAGCGCAAGGAGCTTACCGCGGCCCTGTGCCAGGCCAAGGAAACCGCCGAGCGGGCCAGCCGGGCCAAGAGCGATTTCATGGCCAACATGTCCCACGAGATACGCACCCCCATGAACGGCATCATGGGCATGATCCATCTGGCCCGGCTCAAATCCCCCGATCCCGCCCTGGCCCAATACCTGGACCTGGCGGACCTGTCGGCCAGGCATCTGCTCGGCATCGTCAACGACGTGCTGGACCTCGCCAAGATGGAAGCGGGCAAGGTCCGGCTCCTGCGCGAGCCCTTCGCCCTGCGCCGGGAAATCCGGGCCGCCATCGAACCCATGCAGGCCGCGGCCGGGGAAAAGGGCCTGGCCTTGGCCCTGGCCGTGGCCCCGGACGTCCCGGACGCGGTCACCGGCGACGCCGGCCGGCTGCGGCAGGTGCTGGCCAATGTGGTCGGCAACGCGGTCAAGTTCACCGGCACCGGACATGTGGACATCCGGGTGGAACTGGACGACGACGCGGCCGGAGACGAAGCCGTGGTGCGCCGGTTGCGGTTCACGGTCCGGGACACCGGCATCGGCATTCCGGCGGACCGGTTGGACGACATCTTCGAAAGCTTCGAGCAGGCCCACACCTCGGCCCATGTCCTCTACGGCGGCGCGGGGCTCGGCCTGCCCATCTCCAGGCGGCTGGTGGAATTCATGGGCGGGACCATCGACGTGGCCAGCCGGGAAGGCGAGGGGAGCACCTTCACCTTCACGGTCTGGCTGGAGATGTCCGGTCCGGCCGCGGCCGGGAGCGAGGCGGACCCGGCCTGACCCGGCCCCATTCCGGGCCGGCGGGAACGTGTCGCGTCCTCGGAATCCAAGCCTTCGAATGGGAATACAACACGCTTCCATGATTGTGTTTTTTGAAGATGCCGCCCTGGTCGTCCAGGAACACGGCCTCAAAGGGCGGCATAGGTCTTCTGGAGCAGGAGGGCGTCGCGCTCGACGACCGGTCCCTCGCTGATGACGCATCCCTTGGCCCCGACGTCCTTCAAGGCCCGCAGACAGGCCTGGTAGTTGAAATCGCTCGCCGCGAACGGCAGGTGGTTGCGCTCGCCCTTGTCGGTGTAGGCGACGCCGCTCAGGTGGATGTGCATGTCGTCAAGGGCCGACCGCCCGAGTTCCGCTTCGATGCAATCCAGTATCCGGCGAAAATCCGCGTACCCTTTGAGGTTCCCCTGGCCCCGGGCATGGATGTGGGCGAAATCGACGCACAGCTTGCACCCCTCCACGTCCCGGCACAGGCCGGCCAGTTCCTCGAGCGTGCCGAACTGCGTCGGCTTGCCCGTGGTCTCCAGCCGGTAGTCGATGCCAAGGCGCGGCAAGAGGGCCAGGGTTTCCCGGATTCTGGCATAGGCGGCCTCCGGGGTGTCGCGGCCGTAGAAGCCGGGGTGCAGGACCAGGCTTTTCCCCTGGACCTGGGCCAGGGCTTCGGCCGCGGCCCGGAGGCGCTGGACCGATTCCTCCCGCTTGTCCGCCGCCGCGGCATTGAGATTGATGAAATAGGAGGCATGGGCCGACAGGGTGAATCCGTTGTCGCGCTTGCTTTGGAGGATGGCCTCCCGGTTGTTGGCGGTCACGTTGATCCGCCGCCCGAACTGGAGTTCCAGGGCATCGAGGCCGATGCTTTTGAGATAGGCTATGCCAGAGGCATAGTTGAACTTTTTTCCCGCGTCCACGGGCAGGCCGGAAACGCCGAAGAGTAAGCGGTCCATGCGGCACTTCTTTTTCAAGGGGATTGGCCCGGTCCTGGCCGCAGCCGCCGGGGTGGGGAAGACACGCTCCCTGGCTACCGCATCCTGTGGCCGGTGGCAAAGGGTTCCGCCCTTTGGGAGGACGGCGGGCTGCTCCTGTTTCCGGTCGTGGCCTTTGGCCCCGAAACGCTTCGGGCCCAGGCCGCCTCGGGCCAGACCGATGGTCCGTCGGCAGGGCTCCCCTTTGTTTACACGGCCTTCCCGGCAGCGTAAGGGACAATCGGTTTCGCGCCGGGCGTCAGGCACGAAACCGGCTGCTTGGGCCCATCCCGCCCGCGGCGCTTCGGGGGCGGCGCGACCGGATCCGCCGCCGGCCGGTCCCTCACCGGCGCAGTGGCCTGGGCGCCTGGCCCGGCCCAGGGACAGACGATGCGCGCACCGCGCGCCTGGCCAGGGACCGGCAGGGGACGCGCTGCCGGGCTGCGTTGAAACCTGTTGTCCGGACACTGGAATGCATGATCGTCCTTGCTGCGATGAAGAGTGCGGCGTCGTCATCCTGAACTGGAACGGCCATGCCGAGACCCTGGCCTGCCTGGCGGCCGTGCTGGCGGGCACCTGCCTGCCGGCCGACATCGTGATCTGCGACAACGGATCGACCGACGGCTCCGTCGGGATCTTCAACGCCTATATTGCCGCCCATGTCGTCGATTCGCCCGTTCGCGTGACGGTCTTGGACAACGGGGGCAACAGGGGCTATGCGGCCGGCATCAATCCCGGCATCCGGAAACTGCTCGAGGCCGGCCGGCGGTATGTGTGGATCCTGAACAACGACACGATTCCGGACCGCCGGAGCCTGGAGGCCCTGCTCGCCTGCAGCCGCGGCTGTCCCGAGGCGGCTGTGGTCGGCAGCACGATCGTGCGGTACGACGACGGCCGTGTCGAAACAGCCGGCGGTTTCCGCTACGACAAGTGGACGACCAAGATCACTCCCCTCCACGCCGAGGCCCGTATCGAGGATATTCCCGGCCTGTCCCCCTTGCCGATGGATTATATCTACGGCTGCTCGATGTTCATCGCGGCCGACATTTTCCGGACGATCGGGCTTTTCAACGAAAAGTTCTTTCTTTTCTACGAAGAGCTGGATTTCTGCACGCGGGCGAAAAAGCATGGCATCCGGTTGTCCTGGTGCACGGAAAGCATGGTCATCCATATGGGCGGGCGCAGCCGGAAACGCCTGGAACAGACCGCCCACGGCATCTCCAATTACCACGAGAACCTCAGCAATTTGATCTATACGCGGGATGCCTATCCGTTCTTGCTGCCCTTCGTCTTTGCAAAGCGCCTCGTGGGGCGGGTCGTTCGCCTGGCCGTCGCCGGCCGATGGGATCTGGTCCGCTCCGTCGTCCAGGCGTACGGCGATTTTTTATCGGGGCGCAACCAGTCCGGGCGCGGCCGCTAGGGCTTCGCCTGGGAATCCGTGCATGCGGATATTGAGAATATCCTATTTAAATAACTATTTTTCCTAGAAATGGCAGCACCATTTTCAGCGGCCGCCACAGGAAGGCCGGGTTTCCGAAATCCGTTCCAAACTCTTGAGGCCGGTCCGGTCCGGGACCTCCCCGGAAGGGGCGCGGGAATCCATCGACCGGGGAAAGTTGGACCGAAAGTATGCAAAGCCTGTCACGCGCCCTGAAGGTCGGCATCGCCCTGGCGGCGGTCTGCTTTTTTTCCGCAAGCCTTGTCGTGGTGTGCGCCGTCTTGCTGCAAGGCGGGATGCTGCACAGGCTTTTCCTGGCCGGGGGGGCGGGCTGCCTCGTGCTGGGCCTTTGGCGGCCCCGTTGCCTGCCGGCGCTCCTTGGCGCCTTTGGCTGCTCGCTGGTTTTTTTCGGCTTCCAAAACTATATGCTGCCGACCCGGCTGCTGGAATACGAAACCCTCTGCCTGACGATTTTGCTTTGCATCCGCCAGCGGCACCGGGTCCTGCGGGCCCCGCGTTCCGTCATGGAGTGGTGTTTCTGGCTCCTCCCGGCCATGGCCGCAACGAGCGTCCTGGTGCCGCTCGGTCCGGACCTGTGGGCCACGTACAAGGCCGCCGGGGTCCTGGGGCTGGCCCGGTGGATGACGGGCACGCCGGCGGCCGATGCCTATTATGCGGTGGGCGCGGCCTGGCGGCTGGTGCTCTTCGCCTCCCTCGGCTGGGCCCTGGCCAACGGGGAGGAGAAAGCCTTCCGGCCCCTGGTCCGGGGTATCGCCCTGGGGACGCTTTTTTCCGTTGTTGTCGGGCTGGCCGCCTATGTCCTCTCGTCCGGAGCGGCCCTGTCCATGGACGGCCGCCTGGCCTCCCTCTTTTTCAATCCGGGGTGGTATGCGGAGTACCTCTGCATGACCTACCCGCTCGTCATTCTGCTGCTCCAGCGCTCTAACCTGTCGAAATCCGTTTATGTCTTCATCGCCCTGTCCGCGATCGTCGTGACCCTGACCATGGCCCGGGCGGCCTGGATCATTTTCCTGTACCTGGTCCTGCAGACGGTGTTCCTGCTTTTCAAGTCGCATCGGGTGGAAAACGCCGGCGGAACCCCCTACCTCAAAGGGGTGGCCGTCTGTTTCTCCATCGTCCTCTGTTCGGCGCTTCTGGCCTACCACTATCTTGCCGTGGGCCAGAAGACGTCCAAGGACGTGGTGCTGACGGAAAAGATCACCGACAGGCTCGTGCATTTCACGGACACGCCCCGGCTGACCGTGTTCACGGGGGGCGTCCTGATCGGCCTGGAGTCGCCGCTGGTCGGCTACGGCTATGAAAGCTACGCCTGGCGATACCGCCAGCTCATGCAGGACCCGGAAAGCCGCCTCGCCCGGGCCATGCCCAAAGACGCGGAGGCCTTCGAGGCCACGCACAATTTTTTCATCCAGCTCTTTTCCGGGATAGGGCTTTTGGGCGTGCTGGTCTGGACGGTATTGATCGGCTGCGCGTTTCGGGCCTGGAGGTTCTGGGCCGCACGGGGGGACGGCCTGGCCAGGGCCGCCCTGGCCAGCGCCATCGTGTTCCATCTCTTCGGCCTCTTTCAGGAGATGACCTACGTTCCGCCGGTCTGGCTCCTCATGTTCCTCCTGCTGGGGCATGGCCTGGCTGCGGACAACCGGTTGCCCGGGCGGGAGGGCAGGGGGGCCGGCGTCCGCCGGGGAGCAGCCGCGGTCGCCCTCTGGCTGGTCTTCGCCCTCGTGACCGGGCTGCGCCAGGAGCCGCACCCGGGCGCCCGGGCCGAGGCCCGGGGGCTTTTCGCGGCCGAGCGGATCGACGGCAAGGAGCGGTCCTGGAGCGCGGGCACGGCGGCGCTGGTCCTGGACGGAGCCGGGCCGTGGGAGATCGAGGTGGGGGTCCCGGGGCCCTTGGTGAGCGGGAAAGCGGCGACCGTGTCGCTGCGCAATGCTGCCGGCAAGACGCTCGACGTGTTGGTGTTTCGCCCGGGCGAGGCGACCTGTGGGCGATTTCGCCTGGAACCCGGGGACGCGGCGCCTGGCCAAAGGATCTATATCCAGGCGGACAGGCTTTATTTTCCTCCCGTCCTGCAGATGGCCGACCAACGCGTCCTCGGCCCTTTCGTGCGGATCGAGAGCCAGCCCTGACAGCGCTTTCCTCGCATTGTGCCGGTCGCCGGCCCGCCGCCTGCCCGTAGGCCGTCGGCGGCGGTGCGGGCCGTCTCTTTGCCCTTTCCAATCCGCTCTTTTCAGAGGCTCCGCATCTCTCCTCTTGCATTCACCCCCCTCTTCCGTAAGGTGTGACAATTGCGGTTGGCTTTTTTTGTACCAACTCGTTGAGAACAGACTTCAAAACGGAGGTGGGCGATGAAAGCGTATGGTGCGGAGTTCTTTGGGACATTCTGGCTGGTCCTCGGCGGCTGCGGCAGTGCGGTGATCTCGGCGGCTTTCCCCAATGTCGGCATCGGATTGCTCGGCGTTGCTTTGGCCTTTGGCCTCACGGTATTGACCATGGCGTTCGCGATCGGCCATATTTCCGGCTGCCACCTCAACCCGGCCGTGTCCATCGGCTTGTGTGTCGGTGGCCGGTTTCCGGCGCAAAAGCTCGTGCCGTATATCCTGGCCCAGGTTCTTGGCGGAATTGCCGCCGGCGGAGTCCTGTATCTCATTGCGAGCGGGAAGCCGGGCTTCGATCTGGCGGCCGGATTCGCTTCCAACGGCTATGGCCCGCACTCGCCGGGCGGCTATTCCCTGAACGCGGCCATCGTGACGGAAGTCGTGATGACCATGATGTTTCTGATCGTCATCCTGGGCTCGACGCACAAGAACGCGCCGGCGGGGTTCGCGCCGATCGCCATCGGCCTTTGCCTCACGCTCATCCATCTGATCAGCATTCCCGTCACCAACACCTCCGTCAACCCTGCCCGCAGCACAGGCGTTGCGGTCTATGTCGGTGGCTGGGCCATCCAACAGCTTTGGCTCTTCTGGATCGCGCCCATTACCGGCGCTCTCCTGGGGGCGCTCGTTTTTCGTGGGATCGGTCCGAATCGAAGCGAGAGCTGAGCCATCTCGGTCAAGGCGGGGCGGGCGGCGGCCGGCGCCGCCCGCAGGGGCTGTCCGCGGCCCCGAAAACCTCGCGCCAGCGGAAAATCCCGCCGCTTCCCTTCGGCCAGGACCTTTCCATTGCCTGCACGGATCGGCAAAAAGAATCCCCTATGTTGACATCAATCGTCTGAAATCCTATTGACCCCCTTTGCATAACAAATAGGCAAATAGGAGTTTGACATGATCGATAAAGAAATTTGGGCGGAAGCTTTGAATCTGGCGAAAGACCAGTTGCGACACGGCAAGGTCCATTTCAGCGAACTGGAAGTGGTGACCAAAAGCATCTACGAAAAGCTTTGTTCGCTGCGGTGCGGGCCTGCCCTCGATATCGAACCCGAGGCGCTCAAACAGGTCGACGCTTCCCAGAAGCACGAAAAAACCAGGAAGGGCGTCAAGTGCGCCATCTGCGGGGCGGAATTCAAAAGTCTCGGCAAAAGGCATCTGGCTTCCCATGGGTTGACCCGTGAAGAGTACATGGCGAAGTTCGATGTTTCCAAGAAGGACATGTCGGTCAAAAGCGCCAGAAAAACCACCACGGGCCAGGATAATCCGCTGAATCAGATGTACCAGATCATGAAGGAGTTCGATATCAAGCGGGGAGAGGTGAAGAGCTTCGTCATCGAGAAGGGATTCGACGGTTTGAAGGGGCTGGCCGCTGCCGCCAAGGAAAAAAATGTCGGGATTGTCGAACTCCTGAAAGAGGCCGAGGCCCGGGACGCCAAGGGCAATACGAAGAAATAGTTCGGCCTGGAAAAAAGCCCGCGCCTTTCATGATATTGGTTGGCGTGGGCTTTGCCTTTCCCCTCGCGTTTGCCGCGTCCAAAGGCGCGGCCTTTCCCTTGGAACACGGTGGTCCGCGCCAAGAAGCATCCCTAAAACGGGCATCGGGTTCGCCAACGCCTTTCACCGGTTCGGATCGGACGTCGGCCGCAACGGTCGGGGGTAGTTCGCACCTCATGCGTTGCCTTCGAAAGTCCGCCGCAGCGGCCGGCCCTGCCAAGACCTGGCGCCCGAGCTGCGCTTTCCTTTCGCGGCCGGCTTATCGGAAATTCCCGCCACCGGTGAGGCGTGCCTCCCGGCCAGGGAGGCGTCGATCCTTTCCCTCCTGAGTCCCCCCCCCGACGGGACTGGAGCATTTTGACCCAAAAATAAACCGGAGTGTTGCATTAGTTCTCTTTTCTGTAACCGATTGAAATGTTAAGATTAGCATAATAAACCTTCCCTGTTCCCGCCTCTTTTGGACGGAGTGCGGTCACGGCGGGCCTGGCTTGCATCCCCGTCGCGCCGTCACGATGCTATAATTATCTATAATTATAGCATTTTTATTTTTGGAGCATAACTTGCTATTTCTAACCTAACTGAAAAATCCTTTCGACCCCGCCGCCGGCGCCAGGATTCGGAGACCGGGCAGAGGTCGTCCGCGTCACGACGACGGGGGCACGGGCGGAGTGGCGAAAGACCGAGGCAGGCACGAGGAAAACTGGGAAATTGTCTGATGTAAGGTCGGTATGGCCGTCTTTTATCAACATCATGGAGGCTTCGATGGCAAAGTTTATCCGGATCGATATGGCTTCAAAGGCTGTCAAGATTGAGGAATGTCCCGAAAAGTATGCCGGTTTGGCCGGTCGGGGATTGACATCCAATTTTGTGGCCGACGAAGTGAAACCGACCTGTCATCCTCTGGGCAAGTACAACAAATTGATTTTCGCCCCCGGCTATCTGACGGGCACCAGTGCGGCCAACTCCGGCCGGCTTTCCTGCGGCGCCAAAAGCCCGCTGACCGGCGGCATCAAGGAAAGCAACACCGGTGGCACCTTCGGGCAGAAGATGTCGAAGATGGACATCAAGGCCCTGGTGTTCGAGGGCATTCCGGAGGACGACAAGTATTACGTCGTGAAGGTGACGATGAACGAGGTCACCATCGACGAAGCGCCCGCCGAGACCATCGGCATGGGCAACTACGAGGCCATCAAGGTCCTGCAAGCAAAATACGGGCCAAAGGTCGGCGTGGCCATCATCGGAACAGCTGGCGAAATGCGGCTCACGGCGGCCAATATCTCCTTTGCCGATCCGCAGTGCAACATCCGTAGCGCCGGCCGCGGCGGCCTGGGCGCCGTCATGGGTTCGAAAAAGATCAAGGCGGTCGTCATCGACGAGACCGGCGCTCCCGGAGTCACGATTTCCAATCCGGAAGCGTTCAAGAGCGCCTCGAAGCGTTTCACCAACGCCCTGACCACCCACCCGGTCACCGGCCAGGGCCTGCCCAAGTACGGCACCAACGTCCTGGTCAACATCCTCAATGAAGCCGGCGGCCTTCCCACGAAAAACTTCCGCTGCGGCCGCAACGACTGGGCCAACAACATCGGCGGCGAGACCATGGCCGCCACCATCGAGGCCCGTGGCGGCAAGACGACCCACGGTTGCCACGCCGGCTGCATCATCCGTTGTTCCCAGCATTACAATGACAAGGAAGGGAAGTACCTGACCAGCGGCTTCGAGTATGAAACCGTTTGGGCCCTTGGCGCCAACGCGATGATTAACGACCTCGACGTGATCGCCTACGCCGACCGCGAGTTCGACGATGTGGGCGTGGATTCCATCGAGACCGCCGTTGCCGTGGGCGTGGCCATGGAAGGCGGGGCCATTCCCTGGGGCGATGGCAAGGCCGCGCTTGATCTTATCATGGAGATCCGCAAAGGAACGCCCCTTGGCCGCATTCTCGGCAGCGGCGCCGGCGCGGTCGGCCAGATGTACGGCCTGACCCGGGTTCCGGTGGTCAAGAACCAGGCGATTCCGGCCTACGATCCCCGCGCGGTCAAGGGCGTCGGCCTGACCTACGCCACGACCCCCATGGGCGCGGACCATACCGCCGGTTATGCGGTCGCCACCAACATCCTGAAGGTCGGCGGGTTCGTGGATCCGCTCGGCAAGGAAGGCCAGGTGGAACTGTCCCGCAACCTGCAGATCGCCACCGCCGCGGTCGACAGCACGGGCATGTGCCTGTTTATCGCCTTCGCCATCCTGGACATCGCCGATGGCTTCAACGCCCTGGTGGAGATGATCAACGCCCGCTACAACCTCTCGCTGACCGGCGACGATGTCGTCGCCCTCGGCAAGAGCATCCTGAAGGCTGAGCGTGGATTCAACCAGCGGGCAGGCTTCACCAATGCCGATGACCGGCTGCCGGAGTTCTTTGAGGAAGAGTGCGCGCCGCACAACGTGACCTGGAATTTCACGGATGAAGAAATCGACGAGGTGTTCAACTTCTAGGCCTGTTTGTTGCGAGAAACCGCGAACGCCTTGGACCAAGGCGTTCGCAGCTCGGTGACCATGAAGGCGAACGGCGGACTGTCGTTCGCCTTCATGCACAATAAGGGTTCACAACATCCGGCCAGGGAGAAAAAAGCCGCTTTCGCGGCCCGCGGTGGGATCTGTCCCCCCCGGCTCCCGGCAGATCTTTTTGGTCCTTCCGACTTTTCCGTGGGTAGGTGACCGGATATGGTCCGCCCCGGGAGGGTGACCATGAAGGACACGGACCTGTATTCTCGGATTCTGGGGCTGAGTGACCCGTGGTTTGTTGCCGACGTCGAGTTGGACACGGCGGGAGGCCGGGTGGACGTCCATGTTGATCATGTTGCCGGTGTCCGCTGGCGCTGTCCGACCTGTGGTCGCGAACTGGCTTGTCGGGATCATGCCGAGCCTCGGGTATGGCGTCACCTCGACACCTGCCAGTTCAAGACCTTCCTTCATGCCCGGATTCCGCGCGTCGAGTGCCCCGAGCACGGCGTGCTTCAGGTGAGAGTGCCTTGGGCCGAGGCTAAAGGGCGTTTTACCTTGCTCATGGAGCGCTTGATCATCGATGTGTTGCGCGAGTGCGCCACCGTGTCCGGCACCTGCCGGCTCATGCGGATCAGCTGGGATGAGGCCTGGAACGTCATGGATCGAGCCGTCCGGCGAGGGCAAACCAGGAAGAAGACCACCCCCGCACGCTATCTTGGTATCGATGAGAAGGCCTTCCGCAAAGGTCACGACTACATGACCGTGGTCTGCGACCTGCTTGGCGGAACAGTGGAGTTTGTGGCCCAGGATCGCAAGACCGAGAGCCTCGAGGACTATTACCGGCAGTTCACGGCGCAGCAACTCGAGCGCATCCGGGCCGTGGCCATGGACATGTGGGAACCGTACTTCAAGGCCACGATCAAGCACGTGCCCGATGCGGCGCACAAGATCGTCCATGACCGCTTTCACATCATGCAGCACGTGGGCCAGGCCGTGGACAAGGTCCGCCGGCAGGAACATCGCGAACTGCTCCGCCAGGAAGACGAACGCCTCAAGGGCACCAAGTACATCTGGCTTTACCGGGAAGAGAATCTGCCGGACAAGCACCGACCGACCTTGGAAGCCCTGAAGGCCACGAACCTGAAGGTGGCCAAGGCCTGGGCGATGAAAGAAAGCCTGGCCGGATTGTGGAACTACCTCAGCGTCGGCTGGGCAAAGCGGTTCATGAAACGCTGGCTGACCTGGGTGAGGAAGTCAGACTTGCCCCCGATGCGCAAGGTCGGGGAGATGCTCTCTCGGCATCTGGACAACATCCTGACCTTTTGCCGGCATCGGATCACCAACGGCGCGGCCGAGGGACTCAACAGCAAGATCATGGCCATCAAGCGCAGGGCGTGCGGGTACCGCAATCGGGAGCACTTCAAGACCGCTATCTACTTCTTCTGCGGCGGCCTGGACCTCTATCCTAGACAGGCCTGAACCCGGGTACCCACGGAAAATCCGGAAGGACCTCTTTTTTTTGCCCCGCCTTTACGGTATGTATTCGAAAGGAGGAATCGCACATGTCTTCGGTGATCCACCTTCGCGCTTTCATGGACCTGGCTGATACGTTTCGGAAAAAAAACTGGAGCAATCCAAAGGAAGTCGAGGTTCAAGGAGAAATAACCGGGCTGGAACTCCTGGCCCTGCTCGGCCTGCCGGAAGAAATGGTCGAAGTCATTTTTGTCAACGGCAAGGCTTTCACGCCCCCCCTGGCGGTATTGACCGGCGGCGACAGGGTTGCCTTGGCCCCGCCGGGGGTGCCCGGTCCGTATCGTGTGCTCTTGGGGTTCAAGAAAATGGAAGGATAGCCCCTCCCTTGCCGACCGGCTGCCACGGGACGCCTGGGAAGCGCCGGACCAGGCGTTTCCCACCGGCCGGCGCGTTTCCGCACCAGGCCGGTTCGCCGGCCGCCGGCGCGTTGATCCGGCGAAGTGGCGAAAAGCCCCGGTTTCCCTGCAGGCCGGCTCCTTTGCCCGGCTGCGCGGGGCATCCTTGACTTTGAGCAAAGAGCACTGACAGTCTTTTCCGGACGGACCATTGCGGCGGACGTGCCGCGCGGCCCTCAAGGAGAAAAGACCATGGCGAACGGTTGGGCTGGTGACGGAGCGGTGCAGGATCAGATTGCCCACTCCATTGAAGACGAAGTTTCACGGGTCCGGAATTTGCTCCCGAAAGGCGAAGGGTTGCCGGACTGTGAGGCATGCGGCGCAGCGATCCCCCTGGCCAGGCGAAGGGCCCTTCCCGGAGTGCGTCTCTGTGTCGCCTGCCAGGAGGAGCGGGAGCGGGGCCAGGGCGCGATGCGTCCTTACAACCGGAGAGGCAACAAGGACAGCCAGCTGCGCTGATTCCTTCCTCGGCGATGCGCCGGCATGATCCTGCAAGGCCGGGGGAAGGCGACCCTCCGGCCGTGTGCCGGAGGGCCTGGCCTGGACGGGAGGTGTGGTTTTGCCCGCGAAAGGTTGTGCGCCGTCGGGACAGGGCATGGGAGGGCCTATTTGAATCGTGTCTTGTCGAAGAGCCCGCGGAGGTTCAGTTCCCTGTTTTTGTATTGGTCGAAGTCAAAGTCCCGGGGAAGGTGTCGATGGGACGAACCGAGGCCTTTGCCGAAAAGGAGCGGCAAGCATCCGCAAGCAAGAAGTGTCAACAGCCACCAGTCGTCGATCATAACGTCCCGTTCGGTTTGCCCGCCTGGGCAAGTCCTTGGCGGAAGGCCTCCGCCAGTTCTTTCAGGCCGGGATCGGGGCCATGTATTTCCAGCCCCAGGCAAAGATGGTTGCGGGCCAGGCTTCGGCCGAAGCTTTCGAACATGGGGCCGGCATCGGGTGAGATGACCCCGGGGAGTCCCGGCCAGAAGTCGATGTGGTCCACGCCCTCGCACAGGGCGTGGATCAGACAGTCTCCCAGGTTGCGGACGCAGGCGTCGCCGAGGGGGCCGTGCAGCCGGATCGCCAGGCGGTTGCCGGTTCGCGTGGCATAGAGGAGCCCCCCGTCCTCCGGTGAGAGGTACACCTCCCGCCGGTGGTTCCCGTCGGATGGCCCCAGGCGGATGTGCCAGCGCAGGGCGCCCAGGCGCGAGATGGCGGCCACCGGCAACCCTGCCCCCGGGCCGGCCGCAGCCCGCCGTGGCGGACGCCCCGGGGGCCCGGCGGGTCGGGAGCGTGCCGGATGGGCCGGGGGCGACCCCGAAAGTGTGTCGGCAAACCTTGTCCTGTCCATGCGTGTACCCTCGATCGTGAACCCCACTGTAGTGCGCCGCCGGAATTTTGAAATCGGGCATTGTCCTGTTCGTACCCGGGAATTTCTCCCGGTTTTTCGGGACAGGTTCCCGGAAAATGCCGTGGTCTTCCTATCGACCGACAGGAGGTTTCGCATGCTAAGAAACCGCCTTCGATCTCCAATTCCCTTGGCCGGCCGGCGGCCGAGGACACGCGACCCTTCGAGGAACGACCATGCAATACGGACAAAAGACCAATGATGTGCTGGGGACGGCCAACCGGGGAACCCCGGTGGAATCGGGACTGTGCAACCTGTGCCGGGTGGACTGCGCCGGCCGGTGCGAGACGTGGCTTTCGAGCCTGGTCGGCCGGGACATGCTCTACCCCCGGGAATTCGGCAAGACCACCGCCGGCGCGGCCAATGCCTGTCCGGCCGGCATTTCCTATGACACCCTGCGCATCCAGGGCCGCCTGTACGGCGCCAAGGGCCTGTCCGCCGCCCTGTCCGGGGATGCGGACGACTGCCTGTTCCACAACGTCGGGCTGGAAACCGCCTTCGGAAACACCCGGAAAACCAAGATCCGGCTTCCGCTCATGACCGGCGCCCTGGGCTCGACCTTTGTCGCGGCCCACTACTGGGAGAGCTTCGCCGTGGGCTGCGCCCTGGCCGGCATTCCCATTGTCGTGGGGGAGAATGTGGTCGGCATCGACCGGCTGGCCGTTCTGGAAAACGGACGCGTGGTGCGCGCCCCGGAACTGGATCGCCGCATCGAGATCTACAGGCGGTACCAGGACGATTACGGCGCCATGATCGTGCAGCTCAATGTCGAGGACGCCCGAAACGGCGTGGCCGAGTATGTCATCGACAAGTATGGCCCGGACGTGGTCATCGAACTCAAATGGGGGCAGGGCGCCAAGAACATCGGCGGCGAGATCAAGGTCAAAGACATCGATTACGCGCTCTTTCTCAAGAAGCGCGGCTATCTCGTGGATCCCGATCCCGAGCGGCCCGATGTCGTCCGGGCTTACGCAAAGGGGGCCATCCGGGAGTTTGCCCGCCACAGCCGGCTGGGCTATACGGAAGCGACCCACGAAGGGCAGGTCCGGGAGGCTTTCATGGAAAAGGTCTCGTACCTGCGCGGGTTGGGCTTTGAGCGCATTTCGCTCAAGACCGGGGCCTATGGCATGGAGGCTTTGGCCATGGCCATCCGCTATGCGTCGGAGGCGGGCCTGGACCTGCTGACCATCGACGGCGCCGGCGGCGGCACGGGCATGAGCCCCTGGAACATGATGGAGACCTGGGGCGTACCGTCCCTGCCGCTCCACGCCAAGGCCCGCGAGTACGCGGCCGCGCTGGCCGCCTCGGGACGGCGGGTGGTGGACATTTCCCTGGCCGGCGGGTTCGCCCGGGAAGACCATGTCTTCAAGGCCCTGGCCCTCGGCGCCCCTTTTGCCAAGCTCGTGTGCATGGGAAGGGCCATCATGATCCCGGGATTTCTCGGCTCCAATATCGAGGGGGCCCTGTATCCCGACCGCCGCGCCCGGGTGCACGGCCATTGGGAGAGCCTGCCCAAGTCCGTGGCGGCCCTGGGTGCCGGGCCCGAACAGTTCTTTGCCGCCTGGCACGGCCTGCGCAGCCGTCTCGGAGAGGAGGAGATGGGCCGGATTCCCCTGGGCGCCGTGGCCACCTGCACGCTCCTCGACAAACTCGGCGCCGGGCTGCAGCAACTGCTCGCCGGGGCGCGCAAATTCTCGGTCCGGGCCATTGCCCGCGAGGATATCGTCGCGGCGAACCGGGAGACGGAACGGGAAACCGGCATCCCCTACGTGACGGACGCGGAGGATGCCGTGGCCAGGCGCATCCTGCTCTCCTGACCGGACGCGCGGGCGACGCCGGGATGCCAACAGTGCCGCCGGGCCGGCCGCGATGCCGGTCCGGCCGGCGGATCGCCGGCCACGGAACCGGCTGCGGAAGGGCGCATGGACAAGACAGTCGCATCACGAGGCACGGGCCAGGCCGGGCCCCGGACGGAAGGCACACCGGAGGCCGGGCCGGCAGCGGAGCACGCGGCCATCCTGGGAGCCCTGCGGGAGCGGATCAAGGAACTGGACTGCCTCTACGAGATCACGCGGCTCTCCCAGCGCCATGACCTGGCCCTCGACGACATCCTGTCGGGCGTTTGCGGCATCGTGGCCCGGGCCTGGCAGTATCCGGAAATCGCCTGCGTCAAGCTGACCGTGGGCGGCCGGGGATTCGCCACCAATGCCGCCCGCCGGCCGGTTGCCAAGCAGTCGGGCCGGATCCGGGTGCACGGGGAAGTCGTCGGCCGCCTGGAGGTGGGCTATCAAAGCAAGTGCCCGGCCTGCGACGAAGGGCCGTTTCTGCGCGAGGAACGGCATCTGCTCAATGCCGTTGCCGACCATCTCGGCCGGATCATCGAGGCGCGGGAAAACGAGGAGCGGTTGCGCCAGCTCTCCCGGGAACTGATCAAGGCCCAGGAAAACGAACGGCAGCGCATCGCCCGGGAACTGCACGACGACGTGGGCCAGGCCCTGTCGGTCACCCGCCTCAATCTCGACAGGCTGCTGCCGCTTTTGGACGCTTCCGATCCGGACGAGGCCCAGCCGGCCAGGGAAACGGTTCTGGAGTGTTCGACCCGCCTCGGCGCGGCCATCATGTCCCTCCGGGACCTGGCCTATACCCTGCTGCCGCCGGCCCTCGGCCAGCTCGGGCTGGCCGAAACGGCCTTTCGCCTCTGCGAAGAGCAGTCCGCCCGGCATGGCCTTCCCATCCACTTCTTTGCCGACGGCATGGAGGCCCTCCGCTTGCCCTTCGAAACGAGCATCAACCTGTATCGCGTGCTGCAGGAGGGCTTGGCCAATGCCTGCCGGCACGGCCGCTGCTCGGCCATCACGGTGCGCCTGCTCGCCTCCCACCCGCACTGCCTGCTCCGGATCGCCGACGACGGCCAGGGCTTCGATCCGGAGGTCCGGCTTCCCCAGGCCTTGTCCGAAAAGCGCATGGGGCTTTGGAGCATGCGGGAACGTGTCCGGCTGCTCGGGGGGCGCCTGACGCTGCGCGCCCGCCCCGGCAAGGGGGTGCGGATCACGGTGGAAGTCCCGGTGGAAGGGCAGGGCCCATGCCAGGCCTTGTAAAAGTCCTCCTGGTCGACGACCATCCGCTCTTTCGCGAAGGGCTGCGGTCCATCCTGTCCGGGCTGGCGGCCTACGGCGTGGTCGGCGAGGCCGGCTCGGCCAGGGAGGCCATGGAGCTGGCCCGGTCCCGGACCCCGGATGTCGTGGTCCTGGACATCGGCCTGCCCGACGCCAACGGCATCGAAGTCATCCGCCAATTGCGAACCCTGGCCGTTTGTCCCCGGATTCTCGTCGTCAGCATGCACACCCGCCTGGACCTGGTGGCGGAAAGCCTGCGCGCGGGGGCCCTCGGCTATGTCCTCAAGGATTCCGCCGCCGCCAACCTGCTGCACGGGTTGGAGGCCGTCTCCCGGGGCGACCGCTACCTGGACGGTTCCATCGTGCCCCAGCTGCTCCTCAAACTCGATGAATACGCCGTCCGCCGCTCGCGTCCGGCCGATCCCGCCTACGACACCCTGACCCGGCGCGAGCAGCAGATCCTGCGCCTGCTCGCCGAAGGGCGCAGCGCCGGGGCCATTGCCGCGGATCTCTACATCTCCCGCAAGACCGTCGAAAACCACCGCGCCAATATCTTCGGCAAGCTCGGGTTAACCAGCATGGCGGAGCTCGTGCATTACGCCGTCCGCCTGGGCCTGATCGAACTGGACGGCGACGGCCTGTAGAAAGGGTCCGCCGTCATAAAGGGCACGATCGCAGGGCGCTTTCGACAGGGACCGGCGTTTTCCCGGCAAAAGATCGGCAAGAGGCCAGGGCTGGGTGGGCGGCATGGCCAAGGGACAAGTCCCACCCGCAACGCCCCCGCTCAAAAAAGGTTGAAGGCCAGGGCCGCCACGAGGGTCGGCAGCAGGCCCGCCAAAAACAGGGGCAGCGGCTTGACGCTTTTCGTGTCGAACGCGTCGCGCAGGATGGAGATGCCGGCCGGATTGGGCGCATTGGCGATGATGGTGAGCCCGCCGCCGGTCACGGCCCCGGCCACCAGGGCGTACTTGAAGGCCTCGCTCATGCCGTCCACCAGGGACCCCATGTAGGTGAGGGCGGCGTTGTCCGTAAACGACGTGAGAATGGTGGCGCCGAGAAACACCTGCTGGTGCGTCATGCCGCGCAACAGTTCCTGCAACCACCACTGCTGCTTGCCGCCAAGCACCACAAGCCCGCTGAGGAAAAAGGCCACCATCAGGCCCTGGCGCAGCAACAGGGGCTCCTGGTGCCGGGCGTAGGCGTGGCTCACGCCGAGGAAGAACAGGAACAGCCCCATGAAGATGATCGGATGGTGGGAAAAAACCACCACACCGGCCAAAAACAGCACGTGGATCACGATCAGGGGGAACGGGACCCGCTTTTCGTCGGATTTGTAGACCGGCCGGCCGGTCGTGGCGAACTGTCGGCGGAAGAGCAGGGTGGCGGCCAGGGCGTTGACCAGGCAGGCCACCGCCGCCTTCCAGCCAAAGGTCGTGGCCATGAAGGCCAGGTCCCAGTGCCACTTGCCGGCCACCATGATCACGGGCGGCGCGGCGAACGGCGTCAGCGTGCCGCCGATGGACACGTTGACCAGGAGCACCGCCAGGGTGACATACTGCATCAGGGGGGGCAGGCCCCTGTTGTAGAACCGGTCCCGGAGGATCAATGCGCCGAGCGTCATGGTCGCCGGCTCGGTGATGAAGGAACCCATGAGGGGGACCACCACCAGCACCGTCAGATAAAAACCCATGTCGCGCGGCAGGGGCAGCAGGGTCGAGACGACAAATATGGCCTTCTTGGCCAGTTGCAGGATGGGACGCGTCCCGGCCATGACCATGATGGCGAACACGAACATCGGCTCGGTGAAGTTGCACGAGTCGATATAGGCGACGGCGGCCTCCCGGCCTTCGACGGCAAAGAGGAGGAGCATCAAGACGAAGGCCCAGAAGCCGAAGACCACTTCGACTTCGCTCAAAAGGTTCCACACCCCGGCATGGCCTGGGCGGGCCAGGGCCAGCCGCGAGAACAGCGGCGCCGTGAAGGTGTGGAGGATGGCCAGGGTAAAGAGGCTCGCTGCAACGATTTGCATCGCCGAAGGCGTCATGGATCTCTCCTTGTGGGGCGGAACACGGCTGCGTTGTCCGGGGAAGGCCTGGGGGCGATTTCGCCAGGGGCGGACGATCTGCCCCGCGGGACGGCCGTCGTCGCCGAGGACGGGCAGGCAGGATTGCGCATGCCGCGCTCGACCAGGCGCGTCGCGGCCGCCGGAAAAGGGTCATCAAGGCGTGGGGTCAGGACTTGAAAGTGGGCTACTTTTGCCGGAATTGTCAAGAACGAGGCTTCTCCCCGCCGGCCGGGGACCGGCGGTTGCGGCCGTCGAAGGCTGGCGGGCGTCGGACGTGGTCGCGGGTGTTCGCCCGGAAGCGGCCGCTGCCGGGCGGCGCGGCAGTGGCGGGTCTGCGGCCGCATGGCCAATGGGGTTGACTATTTTCATTTTTTCGCTGAATTTGCTGATGGTTGGTGATGGGCGCCAGAGGCTCCCGCCTGGGGCAACTGCGCAGGAATCCAGGTTTTTCATGGGCTCTTCGAGCGCCAGAAAGTGTGGCGTGCGCGTCGGGATGCGCCTCCTCTCCGCTCCGCCTGGACGGGCCTGGGGAGTGGGCTTACAGGGACACTTCCCTTGGAAAAGTACTGTTTCAAAATATGAAAAACGTGAAAGCCCTCGTTGCCGACGATTCCTCAGCCATGCTGCATGTCCTCAAAAGGATCCTGCACAAGATCGGCATCGAGGAAGTCCTGACCGCCGCCAACGGCGAAAAGGCCTGGGAACTGCTGGAAAGCGGAGCGGCGATCGATCTGGTGTTCGCGGATTTGAAAATGCCCAGGATTTCCGGGATAGCGCTCCTTGACCGGGTACGGGCTTCGGCGAAATGGGGGGCCCTGCCGGTTGTCATCATCAGCAGCGAGGCTGAAACCGCAACGATACTCGAAGCCGGCAAACATGGCGCAACCGCCTATGTCGTGAAGCCTTTTTCGGTCGAAAAGATAACCGGCGTCGTCAAAAAGATCCTGCAACCGGAAGACGCCTGAGCCTTGTCCGCTGGCAAGAAAGCGCCATCGATCCGACACGGGCGACAATCCGTCCCCTCTGCTGGTCCCGGGGACGGGACACGAAGCCCTGCCGCCTGTCCGCCGGGCGCGGCATTTTCGCCGAGGCGGCCTGCTCATTCCTGCGGCAGGGGCTGTGCCCTGCCTTCCTCTTCCTCCTCCCGCACGAGTTCCCGCAATCGGGTCTCGACGACGGCAATCTGGTCCTTGAGAAGCAGCAGGTCCCGGTGAATGTCGCTTTCGCCGCAGGCAATTTTCTTTTCAAGCCGTTGGGTAAGGAAACTGAGGCGATCCGCGCCGATCTGCAGGGAAATCCCCTTGAGGGAATGGATGTGCAGGGACAGGTCCCTGGGCTCCGGGTGGTGCGTCAGATAGAGGACATCGAACCGTTCCCCATTGAACTTTTCCAGGAACCCCCGGCAGAGATCGAGATACAATTCCTTGTCCGCCCCCAGTTTCCTGAGAGCGGATTCCACGTTCAAAACGGCCAGGCTCCGGAGAAGCGAAGCCGGATCGGCGTCTTGGCGGGCGGAGTCGTCCGCCGGACCGTCGGGACAGGCCGGCATCGCGGTGCGACCAAGCGACAGCAGCTTTGCGAAAATGACGTCCGGGTCCAGCGGCTTGGTGATGAAGTCGTTCATGCCTTGCTGCAGGCATTGCTCTCGGATCGTATCCAGGGAATAGGCCGTCATGGCCACGATATGGGTGTCCTGGTTCAGCGGGGTGGCCTTGCCGCTGCGGATGATGCGCGTCACCTCCAGTCCGTTGATCTCCGGCATCTCGATGTCGAGGAAAACGATGTCAAAGACGGCTGTTTTCAGGAGATCGAGCGCTTGCCTTCCGCCCAGGGCCAGGACCGGCTCCTGGTTCAGGAGCGAAAAGACCCGCTTGGCCACACCCAGATTCAATTCGTTGTCGTCCACCACCAGAATGGTCAGCCGGTCCAGGGGCGTGTAGGGGAAAAATCCTGCCGCTCCGCGGGCCGGGACCCGGTTTGCGTCTCCCCGCTGCAGCTGCAACGTGAAGGTAAAGGTGCTGCCCTGGCCGGGCCGGCTTGAAACGGCGATGGTGCCGCCCATGAGCGCAATCAACTGGTTGCAGATGGACAGGCCAAGACCGGTGCCGCCGAATTTGCGGCTGGTGGAATTGTCGGACTGGACGAAGGGCTGGAAGATGCGCTGGAGCGCTTCCGCAGCGATGCCGATGCCGGTGTCCTTGATGGAAATCGTGATCGCATAGGCATCGAGCGATTCCTGCCAGGCCACCGAGGCGACAATGCCCACCGTGCCGGTCTGCGTGAACTTCAGCGCGTTGTTGGCCAGGTTGAACAGCACCTGGCGAATGCGCGACGGGTCCCCCCTGACGACGATATCCGCATCGCCTTCATAGGCGACGTGAAGATCGAGCTTTTTCTGGTTGGCCAGCGGCTGCAGGATCCTGATCGTGGATTCGATCAACTGCTTGAGGGCAAAGTCGATGTGCTCGAAGACAAGTTGTCCGGCCTCGATCTTCGACAGGTCAAGCAGGTCATTGACAATGGTCAACAGATGGTTGGACGATTCCTTGATGATGGACAGGCATTCCCGCTGGTCATCGTTCAAAGACGTGCTCAGAAGATAATCGTTCATCCCCTTTATGGAGTTCAACGGCGTCCGGATCTCGTGGGTCACCTTGGCCAGGAAGTCGGTCTTTGTCTTGTTGGCCTCCTCGGCAAGATCCTTGGCCAGTTTCAATTCCTTCTGATACTGCTCGTTTTCGAGGATTTTCTGTTGCAGGTCATTCGTTCTTTCGAATATAATGGTTTCCAGGTTCGTCCTGTAGTTGTCGATCTCCCGGATATAGGCGTTGATGTCCTGGGCCAGGGTATTGATTTCGTCGTCGCCCGAAACAAGGATCCGTGGCGGCGAACTGCTGGCATTGGAGCCGCTATTGATCTGGGTGATCTGCTTTTTGATGCTGATGATCCGGCGCAAGATCCTTCTTTCCACAAGAAAAAGAATGGATCCGATGAGAATGGCGCCGCCGATGGCGAGCAGAATCGAAGAATGCAGGGTGACCGCCGCTCCGCGGTGCACGATATCCTTGTCTCCAAAAACCATGAGCCGCAGCGAGGCCTCGCCTGTGATGTCCTGGAAGGCCATCACGCCAATCAGGCTGTTTTCGTCGATGTCATAGATATCGATGGCGGCATTGCCGGCTTCGGGAGAGATGGTCCGGATATACGCACGCATTGTATCGGGAAGCGGGTCCGTTTTCCTCTCCAGATCGAATTTCAGGCGTACCCTTTCCGAGACCTTCTCCAAGGTCGCCGCCGTGATCTGGCGTCCCATGATCAAGGTGCCCTGCTTGGGGCCTTTCGCTTCGCTGTCCAGGATGGGACAACTGGCTATGATGAGCAGCTGCTGCGGCAAATTGGCAATGCCATGGATCCGGGTTTCCTGAGTGGCGCCGCCGAGGATCGAGGTCTTGTCGAAGATGAGTTGCTTTACTGGCTGCGGGACACCGTCGACATAGTTTTCTTCGCCGGATTCGCTGCGGGACCAGACGATCCGCCCCCTGTTGTCCACGAACATGATGAACGAGAGATGCAGCGAATCCAGGGTTCGATCGTTCAGGTTCGATTTGGTGTAGTTTTTCATTTTTCCCTGCATGAACAGGGCGCTGTCATCCCAGATGGCCCAGTCCAGGATCAGCTCGTCGAGCTTGTGGATCTCCTCGTCGAGGGCATTGCTCATCCGGACGACGTCGTTGGCCAGACTGTTGTTTTCAAAATTCGTAAATGTTTTCTTCAGCAAATAGCTATTGATGGCGATATAGAGGGCAAAAAATAAAACGGTCCCGAGGCAGAGGCCGAGCAGTGTGAATTTACGGATAGAAATACGAATCATTCTTTGGCCTTGCGTCGATCTGTACCTGTTGGCTGTCCGGGGTTGCGCAAAAAAATTGCGGCGTGCCTGGTTCGATGTTGTTGCGATCCAGACGTGGTGGGCATCGGAAACGCAGGAGGGTGTTTTTGAATGGTTCCTTTCTCGTGAATGTTTGCAGTTGGGAAGGATCCATCCTGAAGCATTCACGTGAAAATAGCGGCATCAATGGAAAAGGGCAAGCCGAAGTATGGAGATTTGGCTCAAACGGCAGATTTCGCAGGAGAAAAGTGCTGTGGTACAGAGGGGGGAGGGCTTTTGCGCCCTGGCTCCCGGGGGCGACCTCGGCTATGGATCCTCGATGCAGAAAACGGAAAGAGCGGGGCCGCGCGGGCTGGTGATCGGCGGCACGCGCAGCGGCTGCGGCAAGACGTCGGTGGCCCTGGGGCTCATGCGGGCGCTCTCCCGGCGCGGGCTGGCCGTGCAGGCCATGAAGGCCGGGCCGGATTTCATCGATCCCGGCCACCACGCCCTGGCCACCGGCCGGCCGGGCCACAACCTGGACGACTGGATGTGCGGGGCGAAAGGCATGCGCGCGGTCTTTGAACGCTATGCGGCCGGGGCGGACGTGGTGGTGGTCGAGGGGGTGATGGGCCTTTTCGACGGCTTCTCGGCCACGGACGAGGCCGGAAGCACGGCCCGGCTGGCCAAGCTGCTCGGCCTGCCGGTGCTGCTGGTGGCCGACGCGGCCTCCATGGCCCGGTCGGCGGCGGCGCTCGTCGGCGGCTACCTCGCCTTTGATCCCGATCTCCCCTTTTGCGGCGTTGTCCTCAACAACGCCGGCAGCGAGTCCCACGCGGCCCTCCTCCGCGAAGCCCTGGCCGCCGCCCTGCCGGCCACCCGCCTGTGGGGCGTGCTGCCGCGCCGGCCCGAACTCGCCACCCCCTCCCGCCACCTCGGCCTCCTGACAGCCGAGGACGACATCGACGCCCTAACCCGTCTCGACCGCCTGGCCGACTGGCTCGAAGCCGCCCTGGACCTCCCCGCCCTCCTGGACACACTCCCCCCATTTCCCCCTGTCGGGGGGTCCGGGGGGGATGATCCCCCCCGGCGGGTCCAGGGCGGCGCCCTGGCGGGGTCTGGGGCAGCGCCCCAGCCGCCGGAGGCATCTTATTCTCCCCGCATCGGCGTCGCCCGGGACCGGGCGTTCTGCTTCTATTACGCCGAGAACCTGCGCCTGCTGGAGGCGGCCGGGGCCGGGCTGGTGCCGTTTTCGCCGCTGGCGGAGGGGAGCTTGCCCGAGGGGTTGGACGGGCTGTACCTGGGCGGCGGCTATCCCGAGCTCCATGCCGGGCGGCTGGCCGAAAACGCGGCCATGCGGCGGGCGGTGCGGGATTTCTGCTTGTCCGGCCGGCCGGTCCTGGCCGAGTGCGGCGGGTTCATGTACCTGATGGAGTCGGTGGCGGACGGGGAGGGCCGGGAACATCCCATGGCCGGGGTCTTTCCGCTCCGGGCGGCCATGGGCGAGCGGTTTGCGGCCCTGGGCTACCGCGAGGTGACGACCCGGGAGGCGACGCTGCTCGGACCGGCCGGCACGGTGGTCCGGGGCCATGAATTCCACTATTCGCGGCTGGTCGGCGGGAGCGGGGCGGTGCCGGCCGTCTACGCCATGACCGGGCGCAAGGGCGTGATCGACGTGGCGGAAGGTTTTTTGGCCGGCCGGACGCTTGGCAGCTACGTGCATCTCCATTTCGGCAGCAATCCCGAAGCGGCCCGGCAGTTTGTCGCCGCCTGCCGGGAGCGCGCCGGGGAGGAGGCATGAAACGCGACGGGCCGCTGCGCGAGGGATTCACCACCGGCACGGCCGCCTCCGGCGCGGCCAAGGCGGCGGCACTGCTTCTTTTGACCGGCCGGGCCCCAGCTGCGGTGGACGTGCCGCTTCCCGGCGGCGGGCGGATGACGCTTGCCGTGGCCGTGGCCGAGCTTCGGGACGGGGCGGCCTTTGCCGGGGTCGTCAAGGACGGCGGCGACGACCCGGACGTGACCCACGGGGCGCTGATCGGCTGTCTGGTGTCGCGGCTGGCCGCAGCCGGGCCCGGGGAAGTCCTGGTCGCAGGCGGGGAGGGGGTCGGCCGGGTGACGTTGCCGGGCCTGCCGGTTGCGGTCGGGCAGGCGGCCATCAATCCCGCGCCCCGGGCGCAGATCGCGGCGGCCGTGGCCGAGGCGGCCCAGGCGGCCGGCTACGCGGGCGGGCTTGCGGCCGTGGTATCGGTCGCCGGCGGCGAGGCCATGGCCCGAAAGACGCTCAATCCGCGCCTGGGCATTGTCGGCGGCATCTCGATCCTCGGCGTGTCCGGCATCGTGCGGCCGTTCAGCCATCAAGCCTGGGAGGCGTCCATTGCCGAGGCCCTGGACGTGGCCCGGGCCCTCGGGCATCCGGTGGCCGGCTTTTCCACGGGGAGGCGCAGCGAGGCCCTCCTGCGCCGGGCCAGGCCCGATCTGCCGGAAACGGCCTGCGTCCAGGCGGCGGACTGCTTCGCCTTTGCCCAGGCCGAAGCGGCCCGGCGGGGGTTCGAGGAGATCGTGTGGGCGGTCTTTGTGGGCAAGCTGGTCAAAATGGCCCAGGGCCTTGCCAACACCCACGCCCGCCGGGGCGACACCGATTTTTCGGCGCTCTCCGGCTGGTGCGCTGCCGCCGGCTGGCCCGGGCCCCTGGCCCGGCAGGCGGGTCAGGCCAACACCGCCCGCCACGCCTTCGATATGGCCCCCACGCCCCGGGACAAGACGGCCTTGGCCGAGGTGCTGGCCAAAGAGGCCCTTTCCCACATGCGCCGGTTTGCCGGCCAGGGACCGCGCCTGACGCTCCTGGTCTTCGATTTCGACGGCGGGCGCCTCGCCGAGGCATGATTCTAGGCCGAGAAGGAGCCGAATTCGCCTTGCGCGTCGTGGCGGACGATCTCCAGGTTGTCCGCCAGCCAGGCGTACAGGGACCGCAGGACCCAGGGGATGGGCAGGATGAGGACCATGCCGACCAGCCAGACAAGGCTGCGCCAGAGCAGGCCCCAGCCCGTGCCGGCAAAGGCCACCGCGTAACCCTCGCCCCGAACGTGGCGACAAAACCACCTGACCATGGCCACGGCCACGAAGGGCCAGCCGATGATCGTGAAATACGACAGGGTGAGCGCCGCCGCCCAGGCCAGATAGGCCGGATAACGGCCGGTGAAACGCGGCGCGCCGCCCGGTTCGAGTCGGATATGCTCGATGATCCACCGGTACAGCGGCAGTTTGAGCGCCGCGATGAGCGGCAAAAGAGCCAGGGCCAGGACCATCTGCAGGCCCGTGGCCCTGCCGCCGTGGGACGCGACCGCCGCGGCCGCCCCCGGCAGGAGGGCCAGGAAGACAAGCGCCGTGAAAAGCGGCCAGACCCGCCCGGGACGCCCCTCGAACACGGCCCGGGTGCCGTCGGCAAAGACGAGCCTGCCCGTCCACCAGGCGATAAAGGCGCCCACGCCCCAGGCCGCCGGCACGAGGAGAAGGGAAAGGAGCCCGACCAGCGCCGTATAGCCCAGGGACGCGGCCGCCCCGCCCGAAAAAGTGATTGTGACCCGTCGTTCTTCCATGTGGCCTCCTGCTGCCGGGATTTTATTTCGTGGCCCAGGGGCATAAAAAGGGCAAGCACCTTTTGACCCCGGGCCGCGCCCCGCGTACAGGGGGGCATGCCGTTCGCCGAGGATGTGTCGTGACTGAAAACCCCGTTGCCGTGGTGGGGCTTGGCCTGGGCCCGCCGTGTCTGGGACCCGAGGCGGCCGCCGCCGTGGCCCGGGCCGATGTCCTGGTCGGCGGCGCGCGCCAGCTGGCCGCCTTTCCGGACCACCCCGGCCGGCGCATCCCCATCGCCGGGCCGCTTGCCGCCCTTTGCGACGCCATCGAGGAGGCCATGGCCGGGGGGCTGGCCGTGGCCGTCCTGGCCGACGGGGACCCGCTTTTCTTCGGCATCGGCCGCACACTCCTGTGCCGGTTCGGCCTGGCCCGGCTGGTCTTTTTCCCGAACGTCACGGCCGTCGGCGTGGCCGCCTCCCGGCTGGGCCTGCCCTGGCAGGACCTGCCGGCCGTGTCGCTCCACGGCCGAAACGACATGACGCCCCTTTACGCGGCCCTGGTCCGCCGCGGCCTGGCCGCGGTCTACACCGACGCCGTCAACACCCCGGCCGCAGTGGCGGCCCGGCTCCTCGAACGCGGCGGTGACGCCTTTGCCATGACCGTGCTCGAAGACCTGAACCTGCCCGGCGAGCGCTTGTGGCGGCTGACCCTGCCCGAGGCCACGACCCTCGACTTTTCCCCCTTGAGCCTGCTCGTGGTCGAACGGACCCGGCCGGCGGAAGTGCCGCTCACCCTCGGCATGGCCGACGACGCGCTCATGCGCCTGGACCGGGTCTTCACCAAGATTCCGGTCCGGGCCGTGTCCCTGGCTGGCCTAGCCCCGCGTCCGGGCGACGTGGTCTGGGACATCGGGGCCGGGGCCGGGTCCGTGGCCCTCGAAGCGTCGCTCCTGTGTCCGGGCGGGCCGGTTTTTGCCGTGGAGCGCGACCCGGGCCGCCATGCCCTGCTCGTGGAAAACATCCGTTTGACCGGGGCGCTCACCGTCACGGCCGTGCGCGGCGAGGCCCCGGACGCCGTGGCCGACCTGCCCGATCCGGACCGGATCTTCGTCGGCGGCGGCCTGTCCGGCCGGCCGGACCTGCTGCCGGCCCTGTGCCGGCGGCTGCGGCCCGGCGGCCGGCTGGTGGTCAACTGCGTCCTCTTCGGCTCCCTGACCACGGCCTTGACGATCCTTCGCGACCACGGCCTGTCGTCGAGCCTGACCCAGATGCAGGCCAACACCGCCTCGCTCCTTGGCGGCGACCTCCGCCTGGCCGCCGAAAACCCGGTCTTCATCCTGGCCGCCGCCAAGGAGCCCGCCCGTGCCTGACCAGCGGGCCGCAAACGCGGCCACGCCCCGCGTCCACTTCATCGGGGCCGGCCCGGGCGACCCGGAGCTTTTGACCGTCAAGGCCGCCCGGATCATCGGGCGGGCCGACCTGGTGCTCTACGCCGGGTCGCTGGTGTCCCCGGGTATCGTGGCCCTGGCCCGGCCGGATGCCCGGGTGGTCGATTCCGCCCCCCTGACCCTGGGCCAGACCCACGCGCTGCTGGTTGCGACCGTCAGGGCCGGCGGCGAGGCGGCCCGGGTCCACACCGGCGACCCGGCCCTCTATGGCGCCGTGGCCGAGCAGGCCCGGCTCCTCGAGGCCGACGGCATTCCCTACGCCGTGGTCCCGGGCGTGACTGCGGCCTCGGCCGCCGCCGCCGCCTTCGGCCTGTCCTTTACCGTGCCCGAGGCGACCCAGACGTTGATCCTGACGCGCCTGGCCGGCCGCACCCCGGTGCCGGCCGGCGAGGCCCTGGCCGATCTGGCCCGCCACCAGGCGGCCATGGCCGTGTATCTTTCGGCCGGCGACCCCGAGGGCGTGGCCGAGGCCCTTCTCCAAGGCGGCTATCCCGGGGACACTCCGGTGGCCATCGCCCACCGCCTGGGCTGGCCCGGCGAGGTCCTGCGCCGGGCCACGGTCGGGACCCTGGCCGCCGTCACCCGCCGGGAAGGCCTGGACCGGCAGACGATTTTCCTCGTGCTCCCGGGCCTTGGCCGGGGAGGCGATTCCAAACTCTACGACCCGTCCTTCGGCCACGGCTTCCGCCCGGCCGGGGACGGCACGTAAAGGAGACGCCATGGAAACCTTCGAGGTGCACACCACCCGCCGGGAAGAGCTCGTCCGCGTCACCGGCGCCCTCCAGGAACTCGTGGACGCCAAGGGCTGGCGCGAGGGGGCCCTGGTCGTCTACTGCCCGCACACCACCGCCGCCCTGACCGTCAACGAGGACGCCGATCCCGACGTGGCCGCCGACCTGGTCGCGGCCCTGTCCCGGCTCCTGCCCCGGGAGGCCGGGTACAAGCACGTGGAGGGCAACAGCGACGCCCACGTCAAGACCACCCTCGTCGGCCCCTCCCTGACGCTCATCGTGTCCGGCGGCCGCATCCAGCTCGGCACTTGGCAGGGCGTGTTTCTGTGCGAATGGGACGGCCCGCGAAACCGCAAGATCTGGGCCCAGTGGCTCGGCCAGTAGGCCGGTAGCCGGCCCGGGGCGGCCATCCGCCCCGGGCCCCGCCCGGAGGCCGGCGGCCGCGCCCGGAGACGTCCCGGAAGCGGTCCGGGGCGACCCGAAAGGCCGTGGGGGACAGGCGCCGGGGCAAGCGGGGTCTCGGCCGGCCCGGCCTGCCCCGGAAAATAACGGTTTACACCGCCGGTCGGCCGGGGCATCCTGCGCCCGGAGCGGCCATGATCCCTGATTCCCCGTTATTCCTCTATTATTTCCTGCCTTTGACCCTGGCCCTGTTCTTCCTGTCCCCGGTGCGGGCCCGGGGAGCGGTGCTCCTTGTGGCCAGCCTGGCCTATTTCTTCCTGGCCGACGCGGCCGGCCTGCCCGTGCTGTTGGCCGCCGCCGTCGGCAACTACGGCCTTGGCCGGTGGATCGGCCGGGCGGACGGGGCGGCGCGGACGTGGGCCACGGCCCTTGGCGTCGCGGCCAACATCGGGCTCCTCGCCTTCTACAAGTACGGCGGCCTGGCCGCGCCGCTCGGCATCTCCTTTTTCAGCTTCCAGGCCGTGGCTTACCTGGTCGATGTCAAGCGCCGGGTCCTGCCGGCCGAGGTGAGCCTCCCCCGGCTGACCCTGGCCCTGGCCTTTTTCCCCAAGATCACGGCCGGCCCCATCGCCCGGTTCGGGCCGCTCCTGCCGGCCCTGGTCCGGCCCCGGCCGACCCTTGCGAACTTTCGGGACGGGGCCTGGCGCTTTGCCGTGGGGCTGGCCAAGAAGACGCTTGTGGCCGGGGCCCTGGGGCCGCTGGCCGACGCGGCCTTCACCCGGGGCCCGGGACTCGACACGGGCACGGCCTGGCTGGGGCTGGCCGCCTACTCCGCCCAGATTTATTACGACTTCTCCGGCTACACCGACATGGCCCTCGGGCTTGGCCTTCTTTGCGGCATCCGGCTGCCCGAGAACTTCAACCACCCCTATGTCGCCACCTCGGTGCGGGACTTCTGGCGGCGGTGGCACATTTCGCTCTCTACCTGGTTTCGGGACTACCTCTACATTCCGCTCGGCGGCGGCCGGGTCTCGCCCTGGCGGGTGCGGGCGAACCTGTTGGTCGTCTTCGCCCTGTGCGGGGTGTGGCACGGGGCCACGCTCAATTTCCTGGCCTGGGGCCTGTGGCACGGCCTGTTCCTGGCCGTTGAGCGCACGGCCCTGGGCGGGCGCCTCGACCGGCTGCCGGCGGCGTTTCGCCACGCCTACCTGCTTTTGGCCGTCATGCTCGGTTGGGTCCTTTTCCGGGCCACGGACGCCGCCCTGGCCCTTGGCTATGGGAAGGCCCTTTTCTCCTTTTCCTTTGACGGGTTCACCTACACCCTGGCCACGGAAGTCACCCGGCAGCGGCTGGCCGCCCTGGCCGCGGCCGTCCTTTTCGCCATGCCCCTTGGCGGCCTCTGGAACCGGGCGGCCGCGCTTTTCGGGGATGCGGCCGGGACGGTCACCGGGTGGTGCCGCACGGCCGCCCTGGCCGGCCTGCTGGCCGCCTCGGCCATGGCCCTGGCGGCCGGGGCCTACACGCCCTTCATCTACGCCAGGTTCTGATCGTCATGCCGCGTTTTTTCCCATTGCTTCAAAGTTGCGTTCTGGCCGCCTTCCTGGCCGGGTCGGCCGTCCTGCCGCTCCTGGGCCTGCCGTCCGGCCGGCTGGCCGTGGAAAAAAGGCCCCTGGCCGCCGTTCCGCCCCTGTCCCAGGCCTGGAGCGACCCGGCCGGGTACGGCCCGGCCCTGGCCGGGGCCGTGCGGGACGGCGCGCCGTTTCGGGACCATCTCATCCGGGCCAACAGCCGGCTGCGGCTGGCCCTTTTCCGGGAGTCCCCGGTGCCGGGCGTCCTGGTCGGCCGGCACGGCTGGCTTTTTTACACCAACGAATGGGCCCTGGACGATTTTTTAAACGTCCTGCCGCTCTCGGAAAAGGACCTGGCGGCCATGGTCCGCATCCAGGTCGAGCGCCGCGACTGGCTGGCGGCCCGGGGCATCGGCTACCTGGTGGTCTTCGCGCCCAACAAGGCGACGGTCTACCCGGAGGAAATGCCCGAAGGCATCGCGCCCCTGGGCCCGGCGTCCAGGCTCGACCGGCTCGTGCCGCGCCTGCGCGAGGCCGGCCTGGCCGTGGTCGACCTGCGGGGCGCCCTGGCCGGGGCCAAGGCCACACGGCGGGCCTATCAGAAGACCGACACCCACTGGAACGGCTGGGGCGCGTTTTGCGGCGCCGCGGCCATTATCGAGGCCGTCTCGGGGCTTCGGCCCGGACTGCCGGCCCTTCGCGCCTCGGAATACGCGGTGCGGGAAGAGGACCGGCCGGGCGGGGATCTGGCCGAAATGCTCCTTTTGCCCGACGTCTGGCGCGAGGTCGATTGGGTGCCGCACAAAACGACCCCGGTCCTGGCCCGGCCGGCCCCGGACGGCCCGTACCCCGATCCGGCCGACCATCCCGAACGCGAACGCCGGGCCTACGAAACGGACCGGACGGACTGGCCGCGCCTGCTCTTTTTCCACGATTCGTTTGCCCGGCCCATGGCTGGATTTCTGGCCGAACGGAGTTCCCGGTCGGTCTTCCTGTGGTCCCACGCCTTTTCCCCGGGCATCATCGAGGCGGAAAAGCCGGACGTGGTGATTCTCGAAACAGTGGAACGCTACGTCTACGCCCTGTTGCTCGAAAATCCCGATCCGGTCCGCCGGAGCGGCGGGCCGGCCGTGGGGGAGGCCCCCTGCGGCGGGGACGGCGGGAGCGGGGACGGGGCGCGCTGACCGGCGGCCGGCCGGGAGGATGCGGAAAGGGCCTGGGAAATTGCGGTTTCCCAGGCCCTTCGGCGTTTGGCGGTGGGGGTCGTCGGGTCAGGCGGGGCGCCCGGCCCGGGCGAAGGCGGCGAACCGCTGGTCCTCGTTCTGGATGTGGCCGATGAACCAGGCGCCGAGAAATTCGAGGGTCTCCAGGGACAGGAGGCCGGGCCCCTCGCCCGCGCGGCCCTCGAGCTCTCCGACCATCTGCCGGAACGTCTCGTGCAGTTGGCAGTGCGGCAGAAGCTCGGGATAGCCGGCCTCGGCCATGAGGGCTTCCTCGTCCGTGAAATGCCCGTCCGCATAGAGGCGCATGCCCTGGAAGGCGTCGAGGACCCCTTGCCGGTGCTCGCCGGCCGCGATTTGGGCCCCGAGCTCCGAGAGCATGCCGAGGAACAGCTCGTGCTGCTCGTCGATGGGGGCAAAACCCGTGCGAAGCGAATCGTCGAACCGGATCTGCTGCATGGTCGTGTGCTCCATGGACGAAGGCCGCGGCGCGGGGCGCCCGGTCCCTCAGCGGGGCAGGTAGCCGTTGTCCTGGTCGGGCGCCGCCCCCTTGGCCGTCTCCCGGGCCGGGGCCTTGGCGGCCGGCGGGGCGTGGCGCTCCTCCCAGCAGATCCGCTCGGCCTCGATCAGGCCCCAGTTGGTGAGCTTGACGGTGTTGCCGGCCCCGGTTTCCGGGTCCTCGCCCTCGACCCGCTGCAGGATGAGGCTCACCGGCCGCAGCCACGGGTCGGAAAAACCCCATTTGTTGCCCATGACCCGGCCGTCGAGCTCGCCCTTGTATTCGGTGGGGTCGCCGTAGCGCGAAAGCATCTCGCCGCTGGCCTTGCGGAAAAAATCCAGGCTGCCGTCGCGGTAGCGGACCTTGATCCGGGCCACCCGGCCGGGTGCGGCGCAGGTGCCGACCAGGACGTAGCCGCCGGCGAAATACTTGTCCGGGACCACGGCCTGCCGCCGCAGCCACGGGGCCTTGTCCACGGGCGTGGCGGCCGGGCGGATGCGGCCCTTGTACGCCTTGGCCGCGTCGCCAAGGGTGATGCCGGCCAGGTTCGAGGGGCTCTCGGCCCAGGCCGGGGCGGCGGCCAGAAGGGCCAGGACGAGGAAGGCGAGGACGCGGGAGCGGGGCATACGGGTCTCCTCTGGCCGGCCGGCGGCCGGGCCTCGGGGAAGGTTGCGGGTGTCAGGGGCCGGGGCGCGGCCGCCGGGGCGCCGGCCTGGACAGCGGCGACCCGGGCGGACGCGGGGCCCTGGCCGGCGGTCAGCGTTTCTTGCCGACCCGCGTGGAGTCGTGCACGCCGCGTCCTGCGATCTCGCGGGACTTGAAGGCGTCGAAATCGAACCGGCCGGGGGCTAAGGCGTCATGGCGCGTGCGCACGGTTTTTTGGATGTAAAACCGGAGCAAGGCGCCAAGCGCGAAAAAAGTAAGGGTTGATACGAGAGCTGTTTCCCACATCGGCCTGTCATAGCCGGAAAGAGGCAGCCTGTCATCCGGCATCGGCCTCGTTGAAAAGGGCTTCCAGGTCGCTGGCCACCCGGGCCAGTTCTCCGACCGCCCGGGCCGAGGCGTCCATGGCCCGGGTGGTGTCGGCCGTCGCCCCGGCCATCTCCCCGCCGGCCCGGCCGGCGTCGTCCCCGGCCCGGGTCTGGGCCGTGGCCGCCTCGGCGATGGAGCGCACGTGGCTGGTGGTTTCTCCGGCCAGGGCCAGGATGGCGGAGAGGGCTTCGCCCGCCTCGCCGGCGATGGCGGCCGTCTCCCGGACCAGGGCCACGGCCTCGCCCGTGGCCTGCCGGTTGGTTTCGGCGCTCTGGCGGATGGCGGTGACGTTTCTTTCCACCTGGCTGGTGGCGGCCATGCTCTTTTCCGCCAGCTTGCGGACCTCGTCGGCCACCACCGCGAAGCCCCGGCCCGATTCGCCGGCCCGGGCCGCCTCGATGGCGGCGTTTAAAGCCAGCAGGTTGGTCTGGTCCGCGATGTCGGAGATGACGCCGAGGATGCCGCCGACCTCCCGGGCCTGCTCGGACAGGGTGTCCATGTGGCCGCCAAGGCTCGCGGCCGTCCGGGAAAGGGCCTCCATGCCGGCAAGGACCCGGTCCATGGTGGCGGCGGCCCCGGCGGCCCGGTCGCGGGTCTTTTCGGCCACGGCGTCGGTCTCGCCGGCCACGGCGGCGATGTGGCGGGCCGACTGGCCAAGCTCGGTGACGGCCTCGGCCACCTGGTCCAGGCGGCGGCGCTGGCTGCCGGCCGTCTGGCTGGCCTGCTCCACCTGGCGGGCCAGGGTCTTGGCCGTGGCGGCCAGGTCGGTAGCGATGTCCCCGGCCCGGGCCGCCCGGCTGGAGGTGCGGGCGTTTTCCCGGGACAGGGCTTCTTCCTTGGCCTTGAGTTCCGTGGTGTCCAGGTAGAGGCACAGGCCGCCGATGACCGCGCCGGCCGCGTCCAGAAGCGGAAAGACGTTGTAGAAGACGTTGCGCCGGCCGCCCTTGTGGCCGGTGATGGTCACCTCCTTGTTGGAAAAGACCATCTTCTGGCGCATGGCCTTGCCGACCACGGTCTCGCGGCCGGGGTCGTTGTAGAAGACCTCGGCCAGGGTCCGGCCGAGCTGGGACTCCGGCGGCCCGTCGATTTCGAGCATTCGCAGGGTGGCGTCGTTGGTGAAAAGGGTCCGTTCGTCCGGATCGACCAGCAGGAAGGGGATGGGCAGGCCCTTGAGGATGCCCGTGAAAAAGCCGCGCGTGGTGCCGACGGACCGGCCGAGCTCGGCCAGGGCCCGGGACAGGGCCTCCGCTTCCGGGGCCCCGGCGCCGGGCAGGGCGGCCGGCGGCCGGCCGGCGTCGATGTCGGCCAGGGCCCGAAGCATGGCCTGCCGCTCGGCCCGCCGCCGGCCGGCCGCCGCGAGCACGGCGGCCACGGCCACGGCCCCGGGGAAAAGCCCGGCCACGGCCGCCCCGGCCGGGCCGGAAAGTCCGAACAGCCACCCCGCCCCGGCCGCGACGGCCAGGGAGGCGGCCACGCCCCCACACCAGGCCAACACCTCTGCGGACATCCGTTACCCCCGGGGATGGTGTCAGTTTATCCGCAGCATGCGGTGCGGCCCGCCGGTGGTGGTCATCTGCCAGACCTCGCCGTCCTTGACGAAGTAGCGCGACCCGTCGTAGCCGCTTGTCACCGAATCGCCGTCCACCGTGGCCGCGGTCCAGTCCTTGAACGTGGCCAGGGACTTGCCGTCCATCACGTAGTTGAAAAGGGCGTACCGGCCGCCTTCCTGGACCAGGCAGAATTCGTATTTGTTGGGCCGGTTGTATTCGCTCGGGGCGCTTCGCATGTAGCAGCCGACGAGCAGGGGGTTGGGGGCTTTGTTGACGGTGGCGTAGACGGTCGGTTTGCCGGAGATGTCGCTCTGGCCGACGGCGTAAAGCCCGTTGCAGGCGCCGAGCGCCAGGACCAGGACTGCGAGGGCGGCCGGGAGGATGTGGCGCATAAGGTCTCCTGGTTAAAAAGGGATGATATTTTCCGGTATGCTTTTTCGAAACGCCTGTAAACCGCTTCCCGGCCACTGTCTGGCGGCCCGGCGCCTTCCGGCCGGGGCCGTGCTTTTGGGGTTCGTGCTCCTGGCCCTGGCCGGCTGCGCCCGCATCGGCGTCCGGCCTGTCCCCATCGACACCCGGGCCAACGCCCTGGAGCGCACGGCCCTCAATTCCGACCGGCCCTCCGAGCGCACCCTGGCCTTCCTGGCCCAGCGGGACCTGGAGGGGGCCTGGCGCGGGGACGCCGAAACCATGCTCCTCGGCCTCGACCGGGAGGCCCGGGTCGAGCACAGCCGGGAGGCGGTCTTCGTCCTGGCCGAACTCTGCTATTTCGAGGCCGCCCGGAACAAGGGCGACCCGGACCGGGCGGCCCTGTTCCATCTTTCCAGCGCCGTCTACGCCTACCAGTACCTCTTCAACACCCGGCTGTCCGAGGCCCCGGGCGTCTACCAGCCCTATGCCCGGCAGGCCATGGACTTCTACAACCGGTCCCTGGCCTACTACATCCTCTACGCCCGGCAGACCGGCCTCGCCTACGCCCCGGGCAAGGAGCTGCCGTGGCTGCGGGGCAAGGTCCGGCTGGCCGGCCGCGTCTCGGAACTGGCCTTTTCCCCGGCCGAACTGGAGAGCTACCACGTGGCCTACGAGTTCGAGGTTGCGGGGCTCTCGCCGCAGCAGGTCCGCCTCGGCCTCGGCGTGCCCCTGGCCCTGGTCCGCAAGCCGCCGCCGGTGGAGGAGCGCCGGGCCATTGACCGGTTCACCCCGCGCGTGCGCCAGACCTACGCGGCCACCGCCTTTTTGCGCCTTGGCATCGAGCCCCTGCCGGACACCGGCCCCCGGGTCGTGTACGAAGCCGAGCTCGAGGTCCACGATCCCATGCGGGAAGACACCCTGGCCGTGGGCGACCGGCGGATGCCGCTTGAAATCGACCTGACCACGCCGCTGGCCTTCATGATGCAGCAGTCCCCGGAGCCAAACGGCCTGCAGGGCATGCTCGATCCGGCCGCCTGGGACAAGCTGTCCGGGCTCTACATGCTCCAGCCCTACGACCCGGAGAAGATCCCGGTGGTCTTCGTCCACGGGCTCATGTCCACGCCGGCCACCTGGGCCACGGTTTTTAACGGCCTCATGGGCGACCCCGAACTCCGGGCCCGCTACCAGTTCTGGTACTTCCGCTACCCGACCGGCAATCCGGTCCTCTATTCGGCGGCCATGCTCCGCGCGGCCCTGGACGAGGTGCGCCATACCTTCGACCCCAACGGGACCAATCCCCGCTTTAACGCCATGGTGGTCGTAAGCCACAGCATGGGGGGCCTGCTCGCCAAGACCCTGGCCGAGGACAGCGGCACGGCCCTCTGGGACGCGGTGTCCAAAACGCCGCTCGCGTCGCTCTCCCTGTCGGCCGAGGACCGGGCGGCGGTGGAGAAGATCTTTTTTTTCACCCACCGGCCCTACGTCGCCCGGATGGTGTTCGTGGCCGTGCCGCACCGGGGCTCGGAGCTGGCGCTTACCACCATCGGGCGGATCGGGCGGGCCCTCATCACCCTGCCCCTGACCGTGCTGCGGCCGGTGACGGCCGTCACGGCCGCCCTGGCCGCCGCCATGGGACATGACAAAAAGGACGCGGCCAGGGCGGCCCTGCCCGTTCCCACGGGCGTCGACAGCCTGTCGCCCAACAGTCCGATCCTGCGCGTCCTGGCCTCGCTGCCGTTGGCCGTGCCCTTCCATTCGATCATCGGCAACGAGAAGGCGGCCGACACCCCGGGCGGCACCGACGGGGTGGTGGCCTACGCCAGTTCCCACCTGGACGGCGCGGTCTCGGAAAAGATCGTCCGCTCCGGCCACTCCGCCCAGGACCATCCGCTGGCCATCCGGGAAATGCGCCGCATTCTCCTTCTCCACCTCGGGGAGACGGTCGCGCCGTCGCCCGGATCCTGACCCCCGGCCGGGAATCCGCCCATTCCGGGCTTGCCCCCGGAGCCCAGGCCGCCTATATCTCCCCCGTCACGAAACCGTCATCGGCATGTAACGCGTTCGCCACGCGGGGGCACGGCATGGCCAAACCTTCCATCACGCTCAAGTATCTGCTGTGGACCTGGTGTTTTTTCCTGCTGGTCCTGAGCCTGGTCTTCGTCTTTGCCACGCGGCGGGTCGAGCGTTCGGTCATGGCCGAGGCCGAGGAGCGGGCCCGGACCTCGCTCAATCTGGCCGGCCACCTGCTGGCCGTCCACGCCCCCTTTGCCGACGAGGCGGCGCTGGCCGCCTGGGCCGACGACCTGGGCCCGCACCTCGGGTTCCGGCTGACCTACATCGTGGCCGGCCGGGTGGTGGCCGACTCCGAGGTTGGGGCCTTGGGCGTGGGGGAGATGGAAGACCACGCCTCCCGGCCCGAGGTGCGCCTGGCCCGGGAAACGGGTTTTGGCCAGGACGTGCGGCAAAGCCACACCCTGGGCCGGGACATGCTCTACGTGGCCGAGGCCCAGGCCGGGTCTCCCGGCGTGCCGGCCGGCATTTTGCGCCTGGCCCTGCCCGTGTCGTCCCTGCGCGGCGAGGTGGCCCGGTTCCGGGACACGCTGCTCGCCGTCCTGGCCCTGGTTTTCGCGGCCGGGGGCGTGGCCGCCTGGGGCCTGGCCCGGCGCATGACCGGCACGGTCCGGGAGATTTCCGAGGCCGTGGCCGATATCGGCCGCGGCCATTACGACCGGCGCATCCACATCGTCTGGGCCAGGGACTTCGCCCCCCTGGCCGGGGCCATTAACGCCCTTGGCGAGCGCATCGGGTCCCACGTGCGCGAGATCGAGGTCCGCCGGGAGCGGCAGGAGGCCATTTTGGACGGCATGGCCGAGGGGCTGGCCATCCTGGACGCCGCGGGCCGGATCGTGGCCGCCAACCGGGCCTTGCGGGAGCTCTTTCCCCGGCTGCCGGAGCTGGTCGGCCGCACCCCGCTCGAGGCCGGCATGCCCCTTTGCGTGGAGCGGGCCTTGGGCGAGTTCGAACCCGGCGGCGAAAAATCCCGGCGCATCGGCCGGTTCGAGCTGCAGTCGGGCCGGGTGGTCGAGGTGACGGTGGCGGGGGTGGCCGGCGACGCGGCCGGTCCCGGCCGGGTGGTCACCTTCCACGACGTGACCGAGGCCGCCACCATGGACCGGATCTTCCGGGATTTCGTCATCGACGCGTCCCACAATCTGCGAACGCCGCTGACCAAGGTCCTGGGCTTTGCCGAGAGCGCCCGGGACATGCTGGCCGCCGCACCGGCCGGTGACCGGGAGCGGGCCGGCGCGGCCCAGGCCCTCTCCACGGTCGTCCGGGCCGCCGGGGACATGGCCGGCGTCATAAACGACCTGCTGGCCGCGGCCCGGGACCGGTTCGCCAGGGCCCGGGAGGCGGCCCCGGCCGTGGACGCCCTGGCCGCCCTCAAGCAGGCGCTGGCGGCCAGCGGCACCCTTCTTCGGGCCAAGGGGGTCACGGCCCGGATCGTGGCCGGGCCGGACGGTCCCCTGCCGGTGCGGCAGAATTACGAGGCCCTGGTGCGGACCTTTGCCTCGCTTTTGTCCCAGACGCCCGATGGCGTGTCCCTGTCCATCACGGCGGCGGCCACGGCCGCCACAGCCGGTGAAGCCGGCGGTTTCGTGGAGGTCCGCTTCGAGGGGCCCGCCGCCGTCGGCCTCGAACTGCCGGCGGACGGCCTGGCCGCGGGCGGCGGCGAAGTGTTTCTCGACGGCGCGACACGGGTGGTGCGGCTGCCCCGCGCCGCCGGATGATTCCATTTTTTCGACCAACTCAAATCAGCGGAGACGCGCATGGGTTTCAGCCTGTTCCCCAGGTCGGCCAAATTTTATGACCTTTTCAAGGAGCAACACCGAAAGCTCGTCAAGGCGGCCGGCATCCTCGACGAACTCTTCACCACCTTTGACGACGTGGAGGAGCGCTGCAAGCGCATCAACATCATCGAGTCCGAGGGCAACGCCATAAGCCGCCGCATTGCCAAGGAACTGTCCCTGACCTTCATCACGCCCATCGACCGCGAGGACATCCACCAGATCAACCTGACCCAGGAAGACATCCTGAACCTCATCAAGGCCATCGCCTCGCGCATCGGGCTCTTCGGCTTCGACCGCATCCGCTACCCGGCCCGGCGCATCATCGCCAACATGCGGGTCATGATCGAGGAGCTCGGCGTGGTCCTTGGCCGCATGAGCCAGAGCAAGCAGGCCGAGGAGAGCTTCCACAAGATCGAGAACCTGAAGCACGAGTGCGAGACCCTGCTCATGGTCGGCATCGGCGAACTCTACGACGGCGGCGAGGTCAACGCGGACTATGCCGTGATCCTCGACATCGTCAAATGGAAGCACATCTTCGACCGCATCGAGGCCGCGGTCGACCGGACCGAATCCCTGGCCGACGTGCTGGAAGGCGTGGTGCTCAAAAATGCCTGACATCCCCGTGCTCCTGGTCGCGGTGGTGGGGATCGCCCTCCTTTTCGACTTCACCAACGGGGCCCACGACTCCGCCAACGCCATCGCCACCATCGTCTCGACCAAGGTCCTCTCGCCGCTCGTGGCCGTGCTCATGGCCGGGGTCCTGAACCTGGTCGGGGCCTTTCTCGGCGAGGCCGTGGCCCACACCATCGGCAGCGGCATCGTCAGGCCGGAGATGGTGGCCGGCAGCCAGGGGCTGGTCCTGGCCGCGCTCTTGGGGGCCATCTTCTGGAACCTGCTCACCTGGTACCTGGGGCTGCCGTCCTCGTCCTCCCACGCCCTGGTCGGGGGGCTCATCGGCTCGGCCATCGCCTACGGCGGCTTTTCCGCCCCAAGCTACGGGTCCATCGCCCACAAGGTCCTGCTGCCGCTGGTCCTTTCGCCCGTGGCCGGCTTTTTCTCGGGCTACCTGCTCATGGTGCTCCTGTCCTGGCTGGTGCGCCGCAGCACGCCCGGGCGGGTCAACTTCCTTTTCAAAAAGCTCCAGATCGTGTCCTCGGCCTTCATGGCCACCAGCCACGGCCTAAACGACGCCCAGAAGACCATGGGCATCATCTCCCTGGCCCTTTTCACCTTCCACCAGATCCCGGAAATGCACGTGCCCTTCTGGGTCAAGCTGTCGTGCGCCCTGGCCATGGGCCTTGGCACGGCCACCGGCGGCTGGAAGATCGTCAAGACCATGGGGCACAAGATCTTCAAGCTCGAACCCATCCACGGCTTCGCCGCCGAGACCTCGGCCGCGGCCGTCATCAGCGGCGCGTCCCTGCTTGGCGCGCCCATCTCCACCACCCACATCATCTCGACCACGGTCATCGGCGTCGGGGCCTCCAAACGCCTGTCCGCCGTGCGCTGGGGCGTGGCCGGCCGGCTGGTGGTGGCCTGGATCCTGACCATCCCGGCCGCGGCTCTGGTGGCGGCGGCCTGCTACTGGCTGCTCGCCGTCACGGGCCTGGCCGTCTAGCGTAGCACGCTTGGAAAATTGGCGCGGGGGGAAGCCTCCGGCGGCCAAAGGGCTGCCGCCCTTTGGAATCCCTTCCCGGGATGCTCCCCGCGCTCTCGTGTCCCCTGGCCCGACGCGGCCATGAAAAAGGGGGAATCCGGTCCCGCCGGATTCCCCCCTTCCATTTTTCGCAATCGCTCCCCCGACCGATGGCCGTCCCTTTTCCCCCCTTTCAGGGGGTCCGGGGGGGATGATCCCCCACGGCCGCCGGAGGCATCTTCCTCTACTGGGCCGTGGCCGCGGCGCGCTCTTCCTTGGTCATGTGGGCGAGCTTCCTGACCTCGGCCAGGTCTAGGCCGAGTCCGGCGGCCACGCGTTCGCCCCACTGGGCGTCGGCCTTGTGGAAAAGGGCGCACTGGCGCTTCTGGATGCGCGGGAGGGCGTCTTTGAGGTGGTCCACGATGTTGCCGACCAGATGCTCCCGGTCCATGTCGTTTAGGGCCTTGCGGTAGAGTTCGCCCGGCTGGCTGAAGTCGTCGTTGGGGTGGGTGGAGGCGAAGCGGCCGGCCTCGCCCTCGAGGGGCAGATGCGGCTCCAGGGCCTCGGGCTCGGGGGCCGGGCCGCCGAAGCTGTTGGGCCAGTAGTTGGGACCGGCGCCGCCGCCGTCGTCGGTGCGCATGAAGCCGTCGCGCTGGTAGTTGGCGACCGTCGCCTTTTGCGGCGCGTTGACCGGGATGAGCTGGTAGTTGGGGCCGAGCCGGTGCAGGTGGGTGTCGTGGTAGGAAAAAAGCCGGCCCTGGAGCATCTTGTCGGGCGAGGGCGCGATGCCGGGCACGAAGTTGCTGGGATTGAAGGCCGCCTGCTCCACTTCGGCGAAGTAATTGACCGGGTTGCGGTTGAGGACCATCTTGCCGATTTTCATCGGCGGCACGTCGCCGTGGGGCCAGACCTTGGTCACGTCGAAGATGTCAAACCGGTAGTCCCTGGCCTGCTCGGGCGTCATGATCTGGACTTCGAGGGTCCAGGACGGATGGTCGCCGGCCTCGATGGCCTGGAAAAGATCCTCCGTGGCGTAGTCCGGGGCCGCGCCGGCCAGTTCCCCGGCCTGCTGGCGGGTCAGGTTTTTTATCCCCTGGTCGGTCTTGAAGTGGTATTTCACCCAGAAATATTCGCCGGCCGCGTTGTACCACTTATACGTGTGGCTGCCGAAGCCGTGCATGTGGCGGAAACCGTCCGGGGTGCCCCGGTCGGAGAAAAGAATGGTCACCTGGTGCAGGGACTCCGGGGTCAGGGACAGGAAATCCCAGAACATGTTGGCATCTTTGAGGTTGGTCCGGGGATTGCGCTTCTGGGTGTGGATGAAGTCCGGAAATTTGAGCGGGTCGCGGAGGAAAAAGACCGGCGTGTTGTTGCCGACCAGGTCGTAGTTGCCGTCCTCGGTGTAGAACTTGAGGGCAAAACCGCGCGGATCCCGGGCCGTGTCGGCCGAGCCGCGCTCGCCGCCGACGGTGGAGAAGCGGGCGAACATGTCGGTCCGCTTGCCGACCTGGGCGAACAGGGCGGCCTTGGTGTAGCGGGTCACGTCGGCCGTGACCTCGAAATAGCCGTAGGCGCCGGCGCCCTTGGCGTGGACCACCCGCTCCGGAATCCGCTCCCGGTCGAAGTGGGACATCTTTTCGAGCAGGTGCACGTCCTGCAGGAGGGCCGGGCCGCGCGGCCCGGCGGTGGCCGTATTCTGGTCATCCCCGATCGGTGCTCCAAAACCCGTGGTCAGCGTCTTTTTTTCAGACATCTGCGTCACCTCCGGCCAAAAGGCCTGCCGCCGCTGTGCGGCGGGGTTGCATTTTAGGGATACTCATTCTCTACAAGAGGCGGCGGGCCGTGGCAACGGAAAAGTGAAAAGAAAACCGGCCGGGCGAAAAAAAGAGTCCGGCCCGGCAGGAGAGGCGGGGGCAGGCTATTAGAATGGCCAGGAAAATTGGTTTGTTCGGCGAATGTTTCCAGCGGGACGCGCCCCTTGCCCAAGCAAAGGGCGGCCAAAGAGCCAAGCCCTTTGGCCGCCTGGGCGTTCCCCTTACTCCCGCTCCTGTCTCTGCTCGCGTTTGCGGCGGCAGGCCGGGCACAGGCCGTAGAAATCCAGGCGGTGGGAGGTGATGGCGTAGCCGGTGGCCTCGGCCAGGGCCTTGGCCATGGCCTGGACGCCCGGGGCGGGCGGATCGGCGATGGCCCCGCAGGCCAGGCAGATGCAGTGGGGATGCGGCGTCGGGCAGGCGGCGTCGTAGCGGTTGTCCTGGCCGCTGAACTGCAGTTCCAGGATTTCGCCGCAGGCCTTCAAGGCGGCGATGGTCTTGTAGACCGTGGCCAGGCTCAGGTCCGGGAAGCGGGGCAGCAGCCGCCGGTACAGGGTCTCTGCCGTGGGATGGTCCGGGCTTTCGACCAGATGGCCCAGGATCGCCAGGCGCTGGGGCGAGATGCGATGCCCCCGCTCCCGCAGGCGGGCCACCATGGCGGCCAGGCGGTCGGTCGGTGCGTCCATGGGATCGGCGGCCCTCAGCGGGCCAGCATGGCCCGCAGGATGTCGGCGCAGCCCTCGACGCTGTGGCTGGCCCGGTAGACGTATTCCACGAACCGGATGACCTGGTAGACCCGGGCGAAGTCCATGCCCGAGCCGTAGGCGGCGGCAATGAGGCCGCGCTTGGCCTTGACCACCTTGGCGTGCTGCCGCCGGATCTCGTCGATGCGGTCCTTGACCTCGCCGCGATCGCCCCGGGCGCGCAGGATCAGGTCGATGGACCCGGCCAGGGCCGGCCGCAGGAGGTCCACGGTGCGGGCGGCCTCGCCCACGGTCCTGGTCACGGCCAGGGCCAGGGGCGGCGCCACCTCGAAGTCGGCCAGGTCGAGCCAGGTCACGGCCTCCTGCACGGCGTCGAGGATATTGTCCTGCTGGCTGGTGTACGACAGAAAAAGCGTCTTATCCACCACCATGATGAGGGCGGCGGGCAGGTGGTTGCGGATGCGGCGCTTGATCTTGTCGGCCTCGGCCTCGAGGATGTCGATTTCGCCGGCCAGGACCTTGAACCCCGATTCCGGCCGGCGGGCCAGGGAATATTTGAGGGCTTCCTCGAGAAGGGCCATGCCCTGGGCGATGGGCCGGAAGTGGTCGAGCAGGCCCGGCAGGTAATCCTGGCGGCGCGGGCCGAGAAAGCGAAGCGAATGGGGCAGCATGGCGGGCTCCTTGGCGTCCTGGCGGCCCGACGACCGGGCCAGCCCCGTGGAATGGGGCAAAGGACGCGGGCCTGTCAACCGCCGGCCGCCCCGGGTAGGGCGGCAACGGTCAGCCGATGGCCGGACGGACCGGGGCTCGGCGGTTGTCCACGGCGCAACCGGTTCCAAGCCACAGGGGTCCTCTCCGGGAATGGGACCGGAAAAGGCGCTGCCGGGCGGAACCGTCCCGGTGGGGTGGGACAGTACTGGCACAGCAGGGCGGCAAAGAGAAGAGGCCTTGGCAGATGGGCCGGTGGGACCCAATCCATTGGTATTTCTTTACGCAAAGGCAGGATCCTGTTGGGCCGCGCTCTCCGGGCGGGCGCTGCCGGAGATTCCCTTGTTCTCCGATGCATCCGGTGTGGATTCAGGCCGGGCGGGCCGCGGCGAGCCCGGGCGCAACGGCGACGGTACAATGGTTGCCATTGCACTGATTTAGCGGTTGCCGGGCAGGCGTATCCTGACGTATCAGGGAGGCATACTTTCATAAAGCCGTAAAGGAGCCTTCCATGCCCTTGCTGCGTCGTTGTGCCCTGGCCGAGGCCGGATTCGCCTTTTTGCCCGTGCTGTTGATGCTCTTGTTGCTTGGGGGCTGCGGTTCGGGAGACAAGGACAAGGAGAAAGCGGCGGCCAAGGCTCCGGAAGCCCCGGCCGTCATGGTCCAGGCCGCCCCGCCCGCCGTGGCCGACGTGATGGTCACGGCCGAGTTTGTCGGCCGGGTGGCGGCCAAGGAGAACGTGGAGATCCGGGCCCGGGTCGAGGGCTACCTCCGGGAGCGGCTTTTCACCGAAGGCTCCATGGTGAAAAAGGGCGACCTGCTCTTTGTCATCGAGGCGCGCCAGTATCAGGAGAATCTGCAAAAGGCCAAGGCAGAGCTGGCCCGGCAGCAGGCCCTGCTTGCCAAGGCGCAGGTCGACCTGACGCGCTTCGAGACCCTTTACAAGCAGCGGGCCGTCAGCCGCGACGAATACGACACCAGGCTGACCAGCCAAAAAGAGCTGTCCGCCAATTTCGACAGCGCCAGATCGGCCGTGGAAACCGCCGAGCGCGACCTCGGCTACACCCGCATCACCGCCCCCATCGCCGGCCGCATCGGCAAGTCCCTGGCCACCATCGGCAATCTGGTCGGCAAGGGCGACAACACGCTTTTGGCCGAAATCTCTTCCACCGATCCCATGTACGTGGACTTTTCCATCAGCGAGCGGGACTACTTGGCCCTGGCCAAGGCCATGGCCGAAAAAGGCGGCCAGGAGCGGGAATATCCCCTGACCCTGGTTCTGGCCGACGACTCGGTCTATCCCCATACCGGCGAGGCCGACATGGCCGAGCGGGCCGTGGACGCCAAGACCGGCACGCTCGGCGTCCGGGGCGTCTTTCCCAACCCCGCCGGATTTCTGAAACCCGGCCAGTTCGCCAAGGTCCGGGCCGTGCTGGACAAGCGGCAGGGCGCCCTGCTCGTGCCCCAGCGGGCCGTCATCGACGTCCAGGGCAGCAAGTCCGTGTACGTGGTCGGCCAAGGCGACCGGATCGAGGCCAGGACCGTGGCCCTTGGCGGGGTCAAGGACGCCTCGTTCATCATCGACTCGGGCCTCTCGCCGACCGATCAGGTGGTGGTCGAAGGCGTGTCCAAGGTCCGGCCCGGCACCCTGGTCAAGGTCGTGCCGGCCCCCGGCGCCGCCCCGGCCGCCCCCGCCGCCGCGCCCGCTTCGGAAGCGGCCAAACCCTAGGGGGCCGCCATGGTCAATTTCTTCATCGACCGGCCGGTTTTTTCCGCCGTCCTCTCCATCATCATCACCCTGGCCGGGGCCGTGTGCATCGCCACCCTGCCCATCGCCCAGTATCCGCAGATCGTGCCCCCCACCGTCCAGGTGGCCGCCACCTACGACGGGGCCAGCGCCCAAGTCGTGGAAGAGTCCGTGGCCACGCCCATCGAGCAGGAGGTCAACGGGGCCCAGGACATGCTCTACATGAACTCCGTCAGCTCCAACGACGGGCGCATGGTCCTAAACGTCACCTTCGACATCAGCCGCGACCTCGACCTGGCCACGGTCGACGTCCAAAACCGCGTGGCCCTGGCCAACTCCCGCCTGCCCTCGGAAGTGACCCGGCGCGGCATCTCGGTCAAAAAGCAGTCCCCGGACATGCTGCTGGTCATTAACCTCAACTCCCCGGACGGCAGCCGCGACACGCTGTTTTTAAACAACTACGCGAAAATCAACATCACCGACGCCCTGGCCCGGGTGCCCGGCGTCGGCAACGTGGCCGTCTTTGGCGAGCGCGACTACGGCATGCGCGTCTGGCTCGACCCGGACAAGCTGGCCCGCCTGGGCCTTACCGCCTCCGACGTGGCCAACGCCGTGCGCCAGCAAAACGTCCAGGCCCCGGCCGGCCAGATCGGCATGCCGCCGGCCCCGCCGGGCCAGGAGTTCCAGCTGACGGTCCAGGTCAAGGGCCGGCTGATCGACCCCGGGGAATTCGCCGACATCATCGTGCGCACGGGCTCGGGGGCCGAGATCGTGCGCATCCGCGACGTCGGCCGGGTGGAGCTCGGCAGCCAGAGCTACTCCGCCTTCACCCGCCTAAACGGCCAGCCCACCTGCACCATCCAGGTCTTCCAGCTCCCCGGGGCCAACGGCCTGGACGTGGTCAAGCAGATCCGGGCCATCATGGCCGAGCAGGCCGGCTACTTCCCCTCGGGCATGGCCTACACCATCCCCTACGACACCACCAAGTTCGTCACCGCCTCCATCCACGAGGTCATAAAAACCCTCTTCGAGGCCGTGCTCCTGGTCCTCATCGTGGTCTACGTGTTCCTGCAAAACGGCCGGGCCACGCTCATCCCCATGCTGACCGTGCCGGTCTCCCTGGTCGGCACCTTCGCCTTCATGCAGGTCTTCGGCTTCTCCATCAACACGCTGACCCTCTTCGGCCTGGTCCTGGCCATCGGCATCGTGGTCGACGACGCCATCGTGGTGGTCGAGGCCGTGCAGCACAAGATCGACCACGGCGGCCTGGCCCCGCGCGAGGCCACCCGGGCGGCCATGGCCGAGGTGGCGGGCCCGGTCATCGCCATCTCCCTGGTCCTCATCTCGGTCTTCGTGCCGGTCGCCTTCATGGGCGGGGTGACGGGCCGGCTCTACCAGCAGTTCGCCCTGACGCTCGCCGTCTCGGTCGCCCTGTCCGCCATCTGCGCCCTCACCCTCTCGCCGGCCCTGTGCGCGCTGATCCTGCGCCCGGCCGGCCAGGCCCGGGGGCCCCTTGGCGCCTTTTTCCGGGGATTCAACTATGTCTTCGACAAGACGACCAACGGCTACGCCGCCGGCGTGCGCGCCGCCATCCGCCTTTTCGTCGTCACCCTGGTCTGCCTCGGAGCCGTGGTCGGCGGCACCTACTGGCTCCTCAAATCCGTGCCCACGGGATTCGTGCCCGACGAGGACCAGGGCTATTTCATCGTCAACACCATCCTGCCCGAGGGGGCGTCGCTCGAGCGCAACGACGCCGTGGTCCGGCGCATGGAAGAGACCATCGCCGCCGACCCGGCCGTGGCCGACGTCCTGTCCCTGGGCGGCTACAACCTCCTGACCAGCACCTACAGCTCCTACGCCAGCGCGCTCTTCGTCATCCTGAAACCCTGGGAGGAGCGGGCCACGCCCGAACTGTCCCTGGACGCGGCCATGAACCGGGCCCGGCAGTTTTTTGCCGGCATCCAGGAAGCCATGGTCATGGCCTTCAACCCCTCGCCCATTCCCGGCCTCGGCACCACCGGCGGCTTCCAGTTCGAACTCCAGGACCGGGCCGGCGGCCAGGTCGGCGACCTGGCCCGGGTGGCCTACGAATTCCTGGACGAGGCCCGCAAGGAGCCGGCCGTCACCGGCCTTTTCACGGACTTCAGCGTGGACGTGCCCCAGCTTTTTTATAACCTCGACCGCGACAAGGTCCAGACGCTCGGCATCCCGCCAAGCGACGTATTCGAGGCGCTCCAGACCTATCTGGGCGGTCTCTACGTCAACGATTTCAATAAGTTCGGCCGCACCTACCGGGTCATGCTCCAGGCCGAGCCGCGCTTTCGCCGCAGCCCGTCGGACATCGAACGTTTCTACGTCCGAAGCGCCACGCGGGAGATGGTTCCCTTGAGCACGCTCGGCCAGACCACCGATATCCGGGGCCCCGAATACATCCGCCGTTTCAACCTCTTTCGCACCGTGGAAATCTCCGGCGGCACGCCCCCGGGCTTCTCCTCGGGCCAGTCGCTGGCCGCCATGGCCGGCCTGGCCAGGAGCAAGCTGCCGCTGGGCTACGGCTACGACTGGACCGGCATCGCCTTCCAGGAGGTGAAGGCCGGCAGCCAGTCGGTCTTCATCTTCGGCCTGGCCCTGGTCATGGTCTTTCTCGTCCTGGCCGCCCAGTACGAATCCTGGGCCGTGCCCTTTGCCGTCATCCTGGCCGTGCCCCTGGCCGTGTTCGGCGCCATGGCCGCCCAGATGTGGCGCGGGCTGGACAACAACGTCTACGCCCAGATCGGACTGGTCATGCTGATCGGCCTGGCGGCCAAAAACGCCATCCTCATCGTCGAATTCGCCAAGATGCGCCGCGAAAAGGGCGACACCCCGGCCGAGGCCGCCGTCGCCGCCTCGGTGCTGCGCTTCCGGCCCATCCTCATGACCTCCTTCGCCTTCATCCTCGGCGTGGTGCCCATGCTGGTCGCCACCGGCGCCGGCGCGGCCAGCCGGCATGCGCTCGGCACCGCCGTCTTCGGCGGCATGCTGGCCGCCACCATCCTCGGCGTCTACTTCGTTCCGGCGCTCTATTGCTTCATTCAGCGCACCGTGGACCGGCTGCGCGGCGGCGGGGTGGAGTAGGGGGAGGGGAGGAAGCGAAGAGCCTCCGGCGGCCGGGAGGGGGTGACCCCCTCCCGGCCGCCGGAGGCATCTTCCCTTCTCCTTCCCCTTCTCTTCCCCCTTGCTCTCCCACTCCACGCTTCGTGGAATGCTTCCCGCCGCAGCTGCCGCCCAATCCACGATCGCGCCGAAAGGCCGGGTCCACGCGACGGACGGACGGCCCGCCGCCGGCGGTGGCGAAGGGCCTGGCGGCCATGCGGTGGATGCCCCCCGGCCCCTGGCCGGCCAGGAGGACGAGGAGGCAGGGGAAAAGCAGCAGCGGCGGCACGGCGAGCAGGTAGGTCAGGATGTCGGTGGTGAGGAGAAAGAGGAGGATTTTCGAGGCCATGGCGTCGCGGGGCAGGGTCAGGGCGCAGCGGATGAGGGGCGGCGGGGCGAGGCTGTAGAGGGCGGTTTCGGGCCAGACGCCGAGGAAGAGCCAGGCGGCGGTCTTGCAGGCGCCCGCGCCGCCGACGCCGCCGATCCAGATGACGACCAAGCCCCCCGCGGCGAAGGCGGCGGCTTTTTGCAGCGGGTGCCGGCTGTCCATGCCCTGTCCTTGGCCCGCCCTGGCGAGGCCGGAGGAAGGGATGCAAGAACGGTGCAGGAAAATCAGGCCCGGCGGACGGCCGCGGCGGCCAGAACCCGGTCGAGCTCCGTCTGAAGCAGCGGTTTGGAGAGGTAGTCGTCGAGGCCCGAAGCCAGGAAGCGCTCCCGGTCGCCGGGCATGGCGTGGGCGGTGACGGCCGCGATGAAGACGCCGGCCCGATCGGGGTCGGCCAGGGCCCGGATGGCCCGGGTGGCTTCGAGGCCGCCCATGCCGGGCATCTGGATGTCCATGAGGATGCAGTCGAAGGGGTGCCGGATGACGGCGTCCAGGGCTTCGCGGCCATCGGCGGCGGTGGTGACGGCGTGGCCGCGCCGCAGGAGCAGTTTCTCGGTGATGTCGCGGCTGACCCGGTTGTCCTCGGCCAAAAGGACGCGCAGCGGCGGCAGGGCCGAGCTCTCGGCCCGGTGGAGGCCGGCCGGCAGTTCCGGCGCGAAGGCCTCCAGGCCGAAGAGGGCGGTGAAGGTGAAGACCGATCCCTGGCCGGGTTCGCTTTCGAGGCCGATCACGCCGCCCATGAGGCCGACCAGCCGGCGGGTGATGGCCAGGCCCAGGCCCGTGCCGCCGAAGCGCCGGGTATAGGAGCCGTCGGCCTGGGTGAAGGCCTCGAAGATGCGGTCGGCGTCCTCGGGGCGGATGCCGATGCCGGTGTCGCTGACGGAAAAGACCAGCTCCTGGGTGGCGTCCGGCCCGGCCGACTCCTGGGCCAGGCAGGTTTCCACGCACTGGACGCCGATGACCACGCCGCCGCGCCGGGTGAATTTGATGGCGTTGCCGACGAGGTTGACCAGGACCTGGCGCAGCCGATCCGCGTCGCCAAGGAGCACGTCGGGCACGTCCGGGGCCACGTCCACGTGGAGTTCCAGGCCGTTTTCCCGGGCCAGGACGCCGAGCGCGGCCTCGACCGAGGCCAGGACGCCGCGCAGGCCGAAGGGGTCCCGGGCCAGTTCCAGCCGGTCGGCCTCGATCTTGGAGAAATCGAGGATGTCGTTGATGAGCGTCAGAAGCGAGGTGGCCGAGTCCTCGATGTCTTTGAGAAAGCCCTGCTGGGCCGGATCGAGGCTGGTGCCGCCGAGGATCTGGGCCATGCCGAGGATGCCGTTCATGGGGGTGCGGATTTCATGGCTCATGTTGGCCAGAAATTCGCTTTTGGCCTGGCTGGCCGCTTCGGCCGCCTCCTTGGCCACGGCCATGGCCGCCTCGGCTTCCCGGCGCTCGGCCACTTCCCGGATGAGTTCCTCGTTCATGCGGTTGAGCGTCCGGGTCCGGTCGCGCACCATGTCTTCGAGGCGTTCGTTGATGCCTTCGAGTTCCTTGCGGGCCAGCACCCGGTCGGTGATGTCCTCGACGATGCCGGCCACCCGGTAGACGACGCCGGTGTCGTCGGCCACGGGAAAGTGGCGGGCCTGGACCCAGCGCACCGTGCCGTCGGGCCGCAGCAGGCGGTATTCCGGGAAGACGCCCGGGACCACGGGTCTGCCGGCCAGGGAGGTCAGGTACGAGAGGACCGGGTCCCGGTCCTCGGGGTGCACGCTCTCGAGCCAGGACAGGGGAGCCTCGTAGAGGCTTCTGGTGGTGCGGCCCCAGAGCCGTTCGTAGGCCGGGCTGATGTAAAACGTCCGTTTCCAGTCGGTGGCGGTGAGCCAGAAGACCTCGCCGATGGCCTCGGCCAGCTGGCGGAACTTCTTTTCGCTCGCGCGCAGGGCCCGTTCGGCCATGCGGCGTTCGGTGATGTCGCGGACCACGGCGATGATCCGGGTCCGGCCCTTGTAGGTGACGGCCCGCAGGCTGACCTCGGTCCAGAAGAGCCGGCCGCTTTTGTCCCGGGCCAGCCAGTCGAAGAGTTGGGGCCGGCCTTCGCCGGCCAGACGAAGCTTGGCCAGGATCTCGTCGGCGGAATAGGGCGGCGAGCCGGCGGTGAGGTCGGGGGGCGCCAGGCGGCGGAATTCCTCCAGGCTGTGCCCGAAAAGGTCCACGGCCCGGTCGTTGGCTTCCAGGAACGCGCCCGTGGCCGCGTCCTGGATGAAGATGGCGTCGCTTACGGCGTTGAATATGCTGCGGTACTCGGCGTCGCTTTCCCGGAGCGCCGCTTCGCTTTGCAGCCGGTCCGTGATGTCGTGGCCGCAGCCGAGCACGGCCGCCTGGCCGCCCGCCGCAGGGGCGAGGAGGGCGTGGCTCCAGCTGATGCGCCGCCGGCCCGGGGCGGCAAGGAGGTCCCAGGCGTCGGACCGGCCGTGGGCGGGCAGGCGGCCGGCCACGATGCCGGCCAGGGCGGCCCGGCCCCGGTCGTGGTCTTCCGGCGGGATGGCCAGTTCGAACCAGTCCCGGCCGAGGGCCTCTTCCCGCGTGCGGCCGAGAAAGGCCAGGCCCCGGTCGCTTATGGCCGACAGGCGGCCGTCCGGGGCCAGGACCACGACGATGTCGCCGGCGGTTTCCCACAGCGCGGCGCACAGGGTGCCGGCCTCGGTCGGCGTTTGGTCGGTGGGGGCTGTCGCATTTTGCATGGTGTGGGGAGCGGCGCTTGCCGGTTGCGGACAGGCTTAGCCGTTATGTCCCTTTTCCGCCGGCGCGGCAAGGGGACGCCGGCCCGGTTGGCGGTTGCCCGGGACCGCGCCTGGCGCTTTGGCGGGCCGACGGGCGCCTGACGCCCAAGGCGTGGCCGTGTGGATCGGAGAGCATCCTTGCCGGCGGCCGGCGTCCTGGCCGCCGGCCGCGGCGCTCCCGGCGCGGCCCTGGCCAAGGCCATGGGCCTGCCGGCCACCAAGCGCGTCACCCTGGCCCAGGCCGTGGGCTCCCCCAAGAGCTCGCGTCACGAAATGGGCGTTGCGAGTGTTTTGGTATCCGGAAACGACACGGTGCGCCATTGCTGTGACCGCAACGTTCCTGGCGGACTGCCTGCAACGTCCTTGTGACAAAAATCACAAGTCTTTTGCTGTCCGCAACGGATTCGTGCATCCGTCAGGTGATAAAAAGCGCAAAAGTTTTCCGGTTGACAGGCCTTCGACCTGATCGATATATAATTGAAAACAATACGGTACAGACGGCGGCCGTGGCCGCCGTCCCGTGCCGCAAGTCGCCCCGGATGCCCCGGGCTTCCAGGCCGATCAAGCGGAACAAGGAGAAGTCATGGAAAAACTGTCCTACCAGGAGATGCAGCGGGTCCTCATGGACGAGCTGCGCCTCATGCATTATCCCATCGCCATCAAATACTTTTTCGACCAGGCCGAGCTCGATGCCTTCAAGGCCCGGGGGGCTCACTACCTGCCGGCCAAGGCACTCACCTTCTGCCAGGCCGAACTCGGGGCCCGCATGGAGGGCCTGACCGTGCTCGTCGGCAAGGAGCAGCTCGGCTGCTCCAACGCCAAGTGCGTGTTCGGCTGGAAGGAGATCGACGCGGCCGAGATCAAGGGCCACCTCAAGTACGTGCGCGACCTGGAGCAGGCCGAGCGGTTTGTCAAAAGCAAGCCGCGCCTGGAAAAGGACTTGCTGGCCGTGGCGGTCTCGCCTCTGGCCGACACCATGTTCGACCCGGACGTGGTCCACTTCTACTGCGACAACATGCAGGCCTACCACCTGGCCGTGGACTGGATGGCCGCCCGGGACATCCATCCCCTGCGTCCCAACATGACCATCAATTCGGCGGCCTGCGCCGGCAACGTCCAGGCCTACAATACCGGCGAGGCCAACATCTTCCTGGCCTGCAGCGGCAGCTACAACGCCGGCAAGACCGAGCGCGGCGAGATCAACGTGGCCATCCCGGGACCGGATATCGGGCTCGTGGTGGAGCGGTTGCTCGCCCGCAAGGAAGGGACCGGCGGCGCGTCCCTCACCCGCTCCGGCCACCCCTTCCCGGGCGCGGACATCTGCAAGAACTGTCCGCTGATCGTGTTCAAGAAGTGCGAGTCCCCGCTGGCCGAGGCGGACTGAATCCCACGGCCGCAGGCGGCCGTCTCCAGACCGAAACCCGGCCGTTGGCGGGTTTTCGAACGCCGGCAAGGCGGTCCCCCAGGGGGCCGCCTTTTTTCATGGAACGGGACGGGGGATCAGGCTTCGGCCCGGACGATGGCCCCGAGGCCGGTGTCCAGGGTCCGGGTGCTGATGGCATGCGGCGTTTCGTCCGGCACGTTGGTGCCGATGTGGACCGCGGCCGCTTCCCGGGCGAAGTGGGCCCCGGCCAGGGCGGCCGTGAAATCGGCCTCGGGCGTGCCGTCGTAGCGGGTCAGGAAGGCCGCCCGCTCCCACATGCGGTCGGAGATCATGGGTCTGGCTCCTTGGGGGCCGTTTGGACGAGGCTAACCGGACTGCGGCCGCCGGGCAAGGGGTTTGCCGACATGTCGTCGGTGTGGGCAAAAAACGTAACCGCCTGGTGAAAAAATCGGGCTTCGCGGCCGGGCCGGCCGGGGCCGGCGGCAGGGCCGTTCCGTCTTTTGCCTGCCGCATCGGCGGGTTGGCCCGATGGGCCGCCGGCCGACGGCCGTGGCACGTTCCTGGCATGGGGAAAAGCGTCATGGTTTTTCACAGGGAGGTCTCTATGAAACGTCTGCTTTGCACCCTGGCCCTGGTCCTGGCCGTCCTGGCCCTGGCCGATACGGCCCGGGCCATCACCGTGGCCGGCCCCGGTTTCGCGGTCAGCGTGCCCGTCTATGTCGGCCCCGGCTATGTGCCGCCGCCGGTCTACTATCCGCCGGCACCCGTGTACTACGCGCCGCCGCCGGTCTACGTCGGCCCGGGCTATGTGCCGCCGCCGGTCTGGGCAGGGCCGGGCTACCGGCCGGGCCCCCGTCCGGGCTTCGCGCCGGGCCCCGTCCCGCCGCGCTTCCGCTAAACGGCCGTCGAAACAACGCGGCGCGGCCGGGAATTGCTCCCGGCCGCGCTTTTTTTGTGGTCTGTCCCGCCCGGCGGCGGCTCAGACGCCCTCGGCCCGGGCCAGGGCCTCCCGGGACTCGTCGGCCTTGCCCTGGACGGACAGGGCCCGGGCCAGCTCCTTCCAGAATTCGCCCCGGTCGGGCCGCAGGGCCACGGCCTGCCGGGCCATGGCCTCGGCAATGGCCGGATCCTGCCCTTCTTCCAGATAGAGCCGGGCCATGAGGTGCAGGGAAAAGGCGTCCTTGGGATCGTGGAGGAGCGCCTGGTGCAGGTGCTCCCGGGCCTCGTCCAGGCGGCCGCGCTTGAAGGCCAGCCGGGCCAGGTGGCGCAAGGTCAGGGCCGGGCCGTTTTTCGCCCCGGCCGCCCGCTTGTAATACTTGAGGGCCGCGTCGAACCGTCGGCTCTCCTCGGCCATCCGCCCCAGGCGCAAGAGGCTGTAGACGTGGCCCGGGTTGGCGCGCAGGCACTTCTGGAAGGCGCTTCTCGCGGCCGCGTTCTCCCCCAGCCGGCGGCACACACAGCCGAGGTTGTAAAGGGCCATGGTGTTTTTGGCGTCGCGGCCGATGACCTGGGTGAATTCCGCCCGGGCCTGGGGCAGGCGGCCGAGCTTGGCCAGGCAGATGCCGAGCGAATTGCGGGCCAGGGTGTTGCCCTCGTCGGCGAGCAGGGCCTGCTTGTACTCCTCCATGGCCGCGTAGATGTCGCCCATGGCGAAAAGCCGGTCGCCGCTGACGGTCAGGGACAGGGAGTCGAAGACCGCCAGGCGCGGGCCCTTGGGCAGGAGCAGGGCATGGTCCAGGGCCTTGCGGCAGTTGTCCGGCACATCGGCCCGGGCGAAGTGGAGAAAGGGATAGCCGGCCAGGCCCATGGCCGCCGTGACGCCGAGCCGTTCGGCCAGGGCCCCGACGGCGGTCTCGGCCGCCTCGAGCAGGGCCGCCGGATCGCGCTCGGGCAGGTAGAAGACGAGCTTGGACGAGCTGAACCGGCCGCCGACGGCGTCCGGCCCGAAAAACATCCGGCAGGTGGCCGCAGCCTCGGCCATGTCCGCCTCGGCCGGCCGGCCGGTGCGCCGCTCGGACGGCACCTCGGGCAGAAGCACCAGGACCATGGTGAATTCCTGCCGCTTTTCCCGGTCCGAGGCCATGACCCGCAGGAAATCGTGGTGCCCGTAGAGCCCGGACACCATGTCCCGGCGCGGCGGGCCCGCGTCCCCGCCGGGGGGCGCGGCCTCGGTTTCCGGGGCCAGGAGCAGCCGGTCCCCGGGCTCGATGGGCCAGTGGGGGTCGGTCAGCTGGAGCACCTCGGCAAAGGCCATGTCCTCGCCCACGTCCATGAGCACGGCCTCGCCCTTGAAGGTGGTCGGGTAGCGGCCGGAAAGCCGCTCGCCGTCGGATTTGCGGATGTCGAGGGTCCGCTCGTCGCGCGGCGACCAGATGAGAAACCGCTGGCCGGCCTCGGCGTCCACGCCCCGGCCGTGGCTGACCGAGATCCGGGACAGGGGCAGGGTTTCGAGGACCACGCCGCCCTCGGCCAGGATGCGGTGGTAGGCCATGACCTGGTCGCGGCCGAGGTCCTTGGCCACGGACAGGGCCCGCTTGGCCTTGCCGAGAAGGAGCCTCGCCTGTTCGGCCGGCGGGGCCACGAACTGCCCGCCGCGCATGTCCTGGGGATACATGGCGCAGCCGGCGCTGGCCGTGAGGCTGAACTGTTCGCCCGTGGCCCGGACCGGAAAGGTCATGCGGGCAAGTTCCCGCAAAAAGCCCTCGGCCGTCTCCCGGCACCGGGCCGCCGAGGCCCCGGGCAGAAAGAGGCCGAAGAGGTCGTCGTGGAGCCGGGCGGCCAGCCCCCCCTCCGGGCACATCCCTTCGAGCAGGCCGCCCACCCGGCCAAGGGCCGCCTCGGAAGCCACGAAGCCGTACCGGGCCGCCACCCGGCTAAAGGCGTCGAGATCCAGGGCGATGAGGCCGAAGCCGCCGCGAAGGCCGGTCAGGCCGGGGTCGACCAGGCTGGCCGAGCCGGGCAGGATCCGGTCCTGGACCAGCTCGATCTCGCGGGTCAGGGTCCCGGTCAGGGTGTGGCCCGAGGCCAGGCCGGTCAGGGCGTCGGCGGCCGCGGCCCGGGTCAGGGCCAGCTGGGCCAGCGCCATGGCCCCGATGCGCGGCAAAAGCGGCAGCATGGCGCGCGGCGCGGGCAGGGACGCCCCCCGGGCCACGAACACGCCAAGCAGCCGGTCGTCGGCCACGAGCGGGATCAGGAGCTTGCGCTCGGCCGGCAGGTGGGCGGCCTGGGCGTATCCCTGGCCAAAGCCGGCGGCCATGGGGTCGTCGGCCGTGGGCGGGAAAAAAAGGCTGTAGGTTTTAAACGACAGGAACCTGGAAAACACGTCTTTCAGGAACTGTTCGTGCAAAATGAGATCGCGTTGCGAAAGAGGCGCCAGAGGCATTGCCGCTACCCCGCTTGGTGGCTGTGTGTGGGGGTCTGCTCTACCGTTGACGGGCCTGGAAAACAAGCGGAAGCGGCGGTCTTTGGCCACGGCGCTTGACGGACCGGGCCCGGAAGCGGCACACCCTGGGCCAGGGCGCGGCAAGCGCCCCGTGGCCGTCCGGCCTGCGGCCGGCCCGTACCAAGCCATCGGGAGTGAAGCGCTGCATGGATATCCGGACTTTTCCCCTCGGCCCCCTGGAAACCAACTGCCATGTGGCGGTCGTTGGAACAGCGGCCGTGGCCGTGGACGTCGGCGGCGACCCGGCCCAGGTCGCGCAGTTTCTGAAGGAAAAAGGCCTGGCCCTCGAGGCCGTGCTCCTCACCCACCTCCACTGCGACCACCTCTACGGCGTCGGCACCCTGGCCCGGGAGTTCGGGGCCAAGGCCTACGGCGGCGCCGGGGACGCCTTCCTGCTCGACACCGAAGTCGGCGCGGGCGGGCTCATGGGCCTGCCGCTGGTGCCGCCCTTCGACTGGGAGCCGATCGCGCCCGGCGAAACCACGCTCCTCGGCCAGCCCTGCCGGGTCCTGGCCACGCCCGGCCATTCCCCGGGCAGCCTGTCCTATCACTTTCCCGAGGCCGGGGTGGTCTTTGTCGGGGACCTGCTTTTCTACCGCTCCATCGGCCGCACCGACTTCGCCGGCGGCGACTACGACGCGCTGATCCGGTCGGTGGCCACGGAAATCTTCGCCCTGCCGCCGGCCACCCTCGTCTATGCCGGCCACGGCCCGGCCACGACGGTCGGGGACGAGAAGCGCCACAACCCGTTTTTCTCGGAGTTCGCCCGGTGACGGCCGGGGCCGGGCCGGGGGTGGTTTTTCTCTGCGGCCCGAGAAGCGGCGGCAATTCCGACGCCGCCGGCCTGGCCTTTGCCCGGGGACTGGCCCGGGCCGGGCGGGAGGCGGAGATCGTCCGGCTGCGCGACCACACGGTCGCCCCCTGCCGGGGCTGCGGGGCCTGCGCCCGGCCGGGCCACCGCTGTCCCCTGGCCCGGCCGGGCGACGCGGCCGAGGCCCTGTTCGAAAAGCTTCGGGCCACGCCCGTGGCGGCCTTTGCCGCGCCCATCTATTTCTACCACGTGCCGGCGCTCTTCAAGGCCCTGATCGACCGGGCCCAGCGCCACTACGAGATCCGGCTCGCCGCCGAGGCGGCCGCGCCGCCCGTGGCCACGCCGCCTGCCCGCGCCGCCCATGTCCTCCTCGTGGCCGGCCGTCCCCGGGGCGAGCGGCTTTTCGAGGGCGCCCTCTTGACCCTCAAATACTTCCTGTGGCCGTTTCACCTGCGCCCGGCGGAGCCCTGTCTCCTGCGCGGGCTGGACGCGCCCGGCGATCTCGCGGCCGACGCCGGGGCCACGGCCCGGGTCGAGGCCTACGGCGAGGACGCCGGCCGTGGAACGTAGGCCGCCCCTGTTCCGCCGCCTGGCCCGGAGCCTTGGGCGTGCCCTCCTGGCCCTGGGCGACCGCTGCCAGGTCTGCCACGGGCTTTTGACCGGCCCGGCCGGCGCCGGCTCCGTCTGTCCGGCCTGCGCCGCCCGGCTGGCCCCGCGCCTTGGCGGCCACTGCCCGCGGTGCGGCGAGCTGGCCGAAGACCCGGCCGCGCCGCCGCTGGTCTGTCCGGCCTGCCTGGCCGGCGGCCGGTCCTGGGACGGGTTCGCCTTCCACGGCCGCTACGAGGGGCTCCTTCGCGATCTGGTCCTCGGTTTCAAATTCAACGGCCGCCTGGGCCAGGGCCGGCTCCTGGCCGGGTTTCTGGCCGAAGCCTGCCTGCGGGCCGCGGCCCGGACCGGGCCGGGGTCCATGGCCGGCGGCCCGGACGTCCTTGTGCCGGTGCCGCTCCACCCCAGGCGCCTGGCCTGGCGCGGCTTCAACCAGAGCCTGGTCCTGGCCCGGCACCTGTCCCGGGCGCTCGGCCGGCCGGTGGCCCCGGCCGGCCTCGCCCGCCTGCGCGACACCACCCCCCAAAGCCAGCTGCCGGGCCCGAGACGCCTGGCCAACATCCTCGGGGCCTTTGCCGGCAGCCCGGCGGCGGTGGCCGGCCGGCGGGTGCTTCTGGTCGACGACGTCATGACCACGGGCGCGACCGTGGACACGGCCGTGCGGGCCTTGCTCCTGGCCGGGGCGGCCCGGGTCGACGTGGCCGTGGTGGCCCGGTAGGCCGGTCAAAAAGGCCGGGTCCGATCCGATGGCCCAACAGTGGCTAACGCGCCAGGATTGTGTATAAGGAAGGCAAAACCTGCACGGCCAAGGAGTCCTCTTCATGTCCCCCATGCGCTTCCCCGGTGACGACGATCCCCTCTGGTACAAGGATGCGGTCATCTACGAGGTCCACGTCAAGGCCTTCATGGACGGCAACGGCGACGGCATCGGCGACTTCGCGGGCCTGACCAGCCGGCTCGACTATCTGGCCAATCTCGGGGTCGACACGCTCTGGCTCCTGCCCTTTTATCCCTCGCCCCTGCGCGACGACGGCTACGACATCGCGGACTATTACGGCATCCATCCCCACTACGGGACGCTCCGCGATTTCAAGGATTTCCTGCGCGAGGCCCACGACCGGGGCCTCAAGGTCATAACGGAGCTGGTGGTCAACCACACCTCCGATCAGCACCCCTGGTTCAAGCGGTCCCGGGTGGCCCCCCCGGGCGACCCCTGGCGCGACTACTACGTCTGGAGCAAGACCCCGGACAAGTACCGCCAGGCCCGGATCATCTTCAAGGATTTCGAGCACTCCAACTGGACCTTCGACCAGGAGGCCGGGGCCTACTACTGGCACCGCTTCTATTCCCACCAGCCCGACCTCAACTACGACAATCCGCGCGTCAGAAAGGACATCACCAAGGTCATGGACTTCTGGCTGTCCCTCGGGGTCGACGGCCTGCGCCTGGACGCCGTGCCCTACCTCTACGAGCGCCGGGGCACCAACTGCGAAAACCTGCCCGAGACCCACGGCTTCCTGAAAAAGCTGCGGGCCCACGTGGACACCCGGTTCAAAAACCGCATGCTCCTGGCCGAGGCCAACCAATGGCCCGAGGACGCGGTGGCCTATTTCGGCGACGGCGACGAGTGCCACATGGCCTACCACTTCCCGATCATGCCCCGGATCTACATGGCGCTCATGATGGAGGACCGGTTTCCCATCCTCGACATCATGGAGCAGACCCCGGCCATTGCGCCGACCTGCCAGTGGGCCATGTTTCTGCGCAACCACGACGAGCTGACCCTCGAAATGGTCTCCGACGAGGAGCGCGACTACATGTACAAGGTCTACGCCACGGACCGGCAGGCGCGCATCAACCTCGGCATCCGCCGCCGCCTGGCCCCGCTCATGCAGGGGAGCCGCCGGCGCATGGAGCTTATAAACTTCCTGCTCCTGTCCTTTCCCGGCACGCCCATCATCTACTACGGCGACGAGATCGGCATGGGCGACAACTTCCACCTCGGCGACCGCGACGGCGTGCGCACGCCCATGCAGTGGAGTCCGGACAAGAACGCCGGCTTTTCGAGCGCCAATCCCCAAAACCTCTACCTGCCCGCGGTCATCGACCCCCAGTACCACTACCTGGCCGTCAACGTGGAGAACCAGGAGGCCAACCTGTCCTCCTTCTTGTGGTGGATGCGCCGGATGATCGCCCTGCGGCGTCGGCTGCCGGTCATGGGCCGCGGGGACATGGTTTTTTTGAACGCGGAGAACAGCAAGGTCCTGGCCTTCACCCGGTCCTACGAGGGCGAGGTCATCCTGGTGGTGGTCAACCTGTCGCGTTTTTCCCAGATGGCGGCCATCGATCTGGCCGCCTTTGCCGGCATCACGCCCGTGGACGCCTTTTCCGGCACCCGCTTCCCGCCCGTCACCGCCGCGCCCTATGTCCTGCCGCTGTCCCGGCACGACTACTACTGGCTGCGCCTGGCCCGGGGGGAGGAGCAGGCCCGGGACACGGCCTCGGCCGCCATCCCGCGCCTGGATCTCAGCCTGGGGCTCAAGAGCCTGCTCGGTCCGACCCAGCGCAAGGCCCTGGCCGAGGAGGCCCTGCCGCCCTACGCCCGGCGCATGGGCCCGGCCGGCCCGCCCCTGGCCGGGGCCAGACGGGTGGTCATCCTCGACGCCGTGCCCGTTGGGCCGCGCGGGCTGACCGCCTGGCTGCTGCTGCTTGAAATCCAGACCCTGACCGGCGAGAGCCGGGTCGCGTCCTTTGTCCTGGCCCTGGCCACGGGCGAGGAGGCGGCCGCCATCGAACGCGACAGCCCCCGGGACGTGGTGGCCCAGGTCTCCCACGCCGGCCGGGAGGGAACGCTGGTCACCGGCTTTGCCATGCCCGGGCTTCGGGCCTGGTGGCCGGAGGCGGTTTTCCGCAAGGCCCGGCTGCGCGGCGCCGACGGGGTGCTCGTCGCCCTGCCCGAGCCCGGCTACGCCCGGACCCCGTGCCGGGACGGGGCCTGTCCGTCGTCGCGGATGGTCCGGGAAGGGCAGAGCAACATCGGCCTGGAATATAACGGCGAACTCTACTTCAAGTTCTACGGCACCCTGGACGGCGGGCCCCACCCCGAGGCCGAGATGCTCCGCTACCTGTCCGGGGAGGGCGGCTTCCCCCAGACCCCGAAGCTGGCCGGGGTGGTCGAATACCGGCCCAAGGGCGGCGGGGAGGCCATCACCGTGGCCACGGTCCAGGAATACGTGGCCGGGGCCCGGCAGGGGCTCGACTTCACCCTCGAGCACCTGGAACGGTATTTCGAACAGCGCCGGGCCCTGCCCGACCGTCCCCAAGGGCCCGAAGAGGCGTCCGGCAGCGGGGACGGTTCCCCGGACATGGCCAGATCCATGGCCGGCATGGCCGACGAGTTCTACCTGGAGATGGCCAGGCTCCTCGGCCGGCGCACGGCCCAGATGCATCTGGCCCTGGCCCGGGGCCAGGGCGCCTTCGCGCCCGAGCCCTTCACCAAGCTCTACCAGCGGTCCGTCTACCAGGCCATCCGCAACCGCATCCGGCGGGCCACGGCCCAGCTCGCCCGTTCCCTGCCGTCCCTGCCCCCGGAATGGCGGGAGGCGGGTGCCTTGGCCGTGGGCTGGGAAACCCCGTCGCTCCAGGCCATCGCCGGCCTGCTGACGGCCTCGGTCGAAACGGTCAAGATCCGCATCCACGGCGAGTTGCGCCTGGAAAATCTGCTCTTTACGGGCAAGGACTTTCTGGTCGTGGATTTCGAGGGCGATCCCAGACGGCCGGTGGGGGAACGCCGGCTCAAGCGGTCGGCCCTTCGCGACGTGGCCTCCCTGTTCTATTCGTTCTACGCGGCCGGGGAAGCCGGGGTCGGCCGGCACAAGGAGGCCCATCCCGAGGATGCCGAGCGGGCCGGCGGCTGGGCCTGGCCGTGGGCCGAGGCGGTTTCCCGGGCCTTTTTCGGGGCCTATGCCGCCGAGGCCGGGGATTCGCCCATCCTGCCGGGCCGCCGGGAGATGCTGCTTCTGCTCAAGAGCTTCCTGCTGGAGGAGGCCTACAATGCCCTGGCCCTGGCCCTGGCCATGGACGGCCGGCCGGAACGGATCGGGGCCCCGCTCTCCTGCATCCGGCTGGTGCTGGAACTTAAGTGAGGCGGGGGTTCAGGACGGGTTGCCGCGGGGAAGCCTGACCCGGAAGATGGTGCCGGTTTCGGGGCCGGACTCGAGCGCCACCGAGCCGCCGAGGTAGCGCTCGGTCAGGAGCTTGATGCTGTAGGTGCCAAGGCCCCGGCCGAGGCCCTTGGTGGAAAAGGACCGGTTGAAAATCCGCATGCGCACGCTGCGCGGGATGACGGCGCTGTTTTGCACCCAGAATTCCACCGCCTCCGGGCCGGCGGCGCAGCCCATGCGCACGAGGCCGCCCGGTTCCGTGGCCTCCAGGGCGTTTTTGACCATGTTGCCGAGCACCCGGCGCAGGAGCACCGGGTCGGAGTCGAAGACCACCGTGTCGCAGCCGTCGTGGACCTCGATCCGCTTGCCCCGGGCCTGCTCGCCGTTCTGGAAGGTGGCTTCCACCACCTCCAGGATGTCGCCGGAGCGAAGCGGCGCGAAGTTGGTCTCGAGTTCGTTGGTCTCGGCGGCCAAGAGCTGCTTCTGGTAGGTGATCTCGTCGGTGAGTTGGACCATGGCCCGGTGGATGAGCTGGGCGTCGGGGCGCAGGTCGTCCTCAACCTCCTCGGCCATGAACTCCATGAGCCCTTGCAGGCCCCCAACGGTATTGAGCATGTCGTGGAAAAAGATCCGCTCCAGGGTCCGACGCCGCTTTTCGTGGCTGACGTCGGTGATGGAAAAGATGACGAACTGCTCGGCGTCCAGGGCAAAGGGCGAGGAGGAGACCCGCAGGTCCAGCGCCTCGACCTTGCCGCCTTCCTCGCGGTTGATGTTGCACTCCTGGACGTTTTCCCGGCCGGCAAGGCCCAGCAGGATGGAACGCACGGCCCCGCAGTGGGCGCAGAATTCCCCGGTGCCGCAGCCGCCCGGGGTCTTTGCCGCGTGCACGCAGCGAAAGGCCTCGCCCGGCCGCTTGCCAAGGGCCTCGCGGATGTCCGGCACGCCGATCGCGTCCACGAACTTGCGGTTGCCGAACACGACCTGGCGGCAACGGTTGAGCACCATGGAGATGACCGGGATGGCGTTCAGGATCGCCGGTATTTCATGGCCGGTCAGAATGGTGAACTGGCGGTCGATCTCGTCGAAGGGGGCCCGTTCGGCCGGGGCGAAACAAGTCTGGTCCAAGGCGGCGGACATGGCGGCTCCTGGCTTGTATCTCTGATGATGGGCCATTGTTAAGGACAGCGCCTGGAAAGTAAAGCCCTTTTAGGAGACCCTCCCCCTTCCCCGCCCCGGGAAGGCCGCGCCTTTGCCCTTGAATAATCCCGCCGCATCTGGTCTCTTTGGACGGAAATGATCACACGGCTCACGCTTCTCGATTTCATGGCCCACGCCCGGACGGTCTTCGACCTGGCCCCGGGCCTAAACGTCCTCACCGGCCCGAACAACACCGGCAAGTCGGCCGTGGTCGAAGCCCTGCGCTGCCTGGCCAGAAATCCGCCGCCCAAACACGTCATCCGCCACGGCGCCACCGAGGCCCGGGTGACGGCCGAGACCGACGACGGCACCACCGTCACCTGGGTCCGCCGGCCGAAATACGCCCTTTACGAGCTGACGCGGCCGGGCGCGGCCGCACCGGAAGTGTTCGCCAAGTTCGGCCGCACCCCGCCCGAGGCGGTCCTGGCCGTGCTTGGCCTCGGACCCGTGCCCATCGAGGGCGGCGACGAGGTGGACGTCCACATCGGCAACCAGCGCGAGCCGGTCTTTCTGCTCAACCAGCCCGGTTCGGTCCTGGCCGGCTTTTTCGCGGCCTCGACCGAGGCGGCCCATCTGATTGGCATGCAAAATCGGCTGACCGACCGGACGAAAAAGGCCAAGGCCGAGAAAAAACGGCTGGAAGGACGCATGGCTGGCCTCCTGGCCGAGCTCGACAAACTTGCGCCGCTGCCGGACCTGGAACTGCGGCTCGGCGCGGCCACGGACCTGGAGGCGGCCCTGGCCGCCGGGGACCGGCAGGCGGCCGGCCTTGCCGCCGTGCTGGCGGCCGGGCACGGACTTCGCGGCCGCGTGGCCGGCCTTGGCCGCAGCCGGGACGCCCTGGCGGCGCTCGCCTTGCCGCCGGAATTGGCCCCGACCGCCGCCCTGGCTGGGGCCGTGTCCAGGCAAGCCGCCCTGGCCGTCCGGCTCGATCGGACCGTGGGCCGCCGGCAAGCCCTGGCGTCGCTCACCGACCCGCCGGCCCTGGCCGACACGGCCCGCCTTTCTTCCCAGTCGGACGGCCTCGCCCGCCTGCGCACAGACGAAGCCCGCGCGGCCGGCCGGGCCAGGGCCCTGGGTCCGCTCGCGCCGCCGCCGGCCCTGGCCGACCTGGCCGGGCCGGCCGATCTGGCCCGCCGCCTGGACGAGGCCCGGCGGGCGGCCAAACGGCTGGCCGGCCGCGACCGGACCCTGGACAAACTGGCTGCCCCGCCCGAAACGGCCCCGGTGGCACCGCTTGCCGCCCTGGCCGGACGCCTGGAAGCGGGCCGGGCCGCGGGACACGCCCTGGCCCGCCGGAACCGGACCCTGGCCGGGCTGGCCCCGCCGCCGGTTCCGGCCGACGTCCAGCCTCTGGCCGCGACCCTGGCCGCCCTGGCCGAGGCCCGGCAGGCCGTTGCCGCCGCCGAGGCGGCCGCCGCCGGAAGCGCCGCGTCCCTGGCCGCCCTGGCCGGGCGCATCGAGGCCCGATTGGCCGAACTCCCCGCCTGTCCCCTGTGCGGCGGGGAACTCTCCGCCGCCGATTTCCTCGGGCCCGGCCACCGCCACGCCACCCCCGGGCCCGGGGCCGGAAAGACGCCATGACCCTGCCCACGAAAAAAGCCCGCGGGCTCCTTTGCATCCCCGATCCCCACGTGGCCGGGGCCCCGCCCATGCAGCGGCTCGAATCCTTCATGGACGACGTCCTCTCCAAGCTCGCCGCCTGCCTGGACGAGGCCGCCCGCGAGGACCTGGTGCCGGTCGTGCTCGGGGATCTCTTCCACTGGCCGCGCGAAAACCCCAACACGTTGATGGTGGCCCTGATCGAGCTCTTCCGGCCCCATCATCCGTTCGTCCTGGTCGGCAACCACGACAAATACCAGGCCCGGTTCACGGCCGACACCTCCCTGGCCGTCTTGCGGGCGGCCGGCGTGGTCGAGGTTCTGGAGGCGCCGGGCCTTTTCCTGCGCCTGGAGACGCCCACCGGCACGGCCGTCATTGGCGCGTCCCCGGACGGGGCGCCCCTGCCGGCCTCGGTCGAAAAGGCGGCGGACGAGGAGAGCGTCTGGCTGACCCACCACGGCATCGGCTTTCCCGACTACCTGGAGCAGCGGATCAAGATCCGGGAAATCCCGGGCCTCGACTGGGTCATAAACGGCCACATGCACCGGCCCCAACCGACCGTCACGGCCGGCGCCACGCGCTGGGCCAACCCCGGCAACATCACGCGCCTCCACTTCAGCCGGCGGTCCAAGGAGCGCGTCCCCATGGCGGCCATCTGGCGGCCCGGGGCCGACGATCTGGAACGGTGGCCCATCCCGCACCGGCCCTTCGAGGAAGTCTTCCCGGACCAGGAGTTCCCGCCCGAGGAGACGGCCGCGCCCGAGGTCGAATCCCGGTTTCTCGAAGGCCTGGCCCGCCTCGCCTGGCGACGCACCCGCGAGGGGGCCGGGCTGCGGGAATTTTTAAGCGCCAACTTGAACCCCGAAAACCCGGAAACGAAAATCATCTGGGAGCTTTACCGCGAGGTCACCCATGCCGACGAATGAACCGGCCGCCCCCGACGCCGACGCCCGCCTGGAACGCGAACTGGCCGGGCTCAAGGCCCAATACGAACGCCTGCGCGACGACAAGGTCCGCACCGAGCAGGACCTCTCCCACCTTCAAAACCAGCTGGCCGAACTCGAAGCCAAGGCGCAGGCCGAATACGGCACAGCCGACCCCGAGGCCCTGCGCCGGCTCCTGGAACAGAAGCGCGCCGACAACGCCCGCCTCGTGGCCGAGTACCGCGACCACATCGCCACCGTGCGCCGGGAATTGGAGTCGGTGGAGAAGGCGTTTGAAGGGTAGAAAGAGGAAAGAAAGGGGGATGAAGAATGCCTCCGGCGGCCGGGAGGGGATGATCCCCTCCCGGACCCTCCCCAACGGGGGAAAAGTATGTGAGCACAGGCCGCTGAGGACCGGGTGACGGAAGTGTGCCCTGTTGTGCGAGAAGGGGGGCAGGAGAGCCTGATGGAGAGTGAAACGGCTTTGGATTGGACGGCGTTGGCCGAGGAGCGACGGGAGCTGGAACGGCGGGTGTACCGGCTGTCCGGCGCGGCCGAGGGGCGGGTGCGGGACTACGGCGCGGCCCGGGCGGCTCTTGGGGAGGTCGAGGCGTTTTTGGCCCTGTCGCCGGGCGTGGCGGCCCGGCTGGAGGAGCTGACGGCGGAACTCTTCGGCGAGGTGCTCGACGAAATCGAGGCCGACCTCAGCCACGCCGTGCGCGAAATCCTCGGCCAGGACCGCACGGTCGTGTCCCGGCGCGAGGTCAAGGGCAACCGGCTTTGCATCGAATTCGACATGGAGCAGGGGGGCAATGTCGAGGACATCTGGTCGGGCCAGGGCGGGTCGGTCTGCAACATCCTGTCGGTCGGGCTGCGGCTCATTGCCCTGTCCCAGCTCGATCCGGCCGCGCACCGGCCGTTTCTGGTCCTCGACGAGCAGGACTGCTGGATCAAACCCGACCTGGTGCCCGGGTTCGTGCGCCTCATTTCCGCCATCGCCGACCGGCTCGGCATCCAGGTCCTCTACATCAGCCACCACCCGGTGGATCTGTTTGCGGACCAGGCCCGCCGCGTCTTCGCCCTGCGCCCGGGCCGCGAAGACGGCCCCCGCCTGGAAATCCTGACCGACCGGGCCTTGAACGCGGCCACGCTTCCCGCCCTCGACGCCTCGGCAACCACCGCCCCCACCGACGACTGATCGCCCAAGCTCCCCCATCTCTCCCTTTCAGGGGGTCCGGGGGGGGATGATCCCCCCGGCCGCCGGAGGCATCTTCGCTCTTCTCTTCCCGTACTATCCGCAATTGCAACTGACGCAGCTGCAGCCCGGGCAGCCGCAGCCGACGCCGCTTTGGGGGTCGAGGGCGAAGGCGGCCAGGGCGTCGGCCGGGGCGGCCTTGGCCACGGCGAAGAGGCCAACAGTGAGGGTCAGGGCCAGGAGGGTGATAAGGATGATGCTTCGCATGGGTGCTTCCTTAGAGGTTTTGGACCAGGAAGTGGAGGATCATGCGCCGGCTGATTTCGCCGACGAGGACGCCGTTGGGGTCGATGACCGGCAGGGCGGTGATGCCCTTGGTGACGATCAGTTCGCTGGCCATGACGAAGAGGTCTTCGGGGTGGGCGAAGGGGTAGTCCGCGTCCATGAGGCTGCCGACGCTGGTGTCGGAGATGGCGGCCATGTTGTGGCGCAGGGCGTCGAGGAGTTCCTCGCGGCCGTCGAGCCGGCCGGCCTTGGCCTGTTCGATGACCGGCGGCGGCACGATGACGGACAGGAGCATGTGGATGGTGACCACGCCGAGCAGCCGGTCGCAGTGGTCCACCACGTAGGTGTTGCGAAAGATGTGGGCCATGCCGCCGTACCAGATGAGCACATGGCCGACCGGAGCCTCGGCGCGTACCTTGATGACGTTTGTTCGCATGATATCGGCTATTTGCATGGTGATATCCGGGCCTGTATTTGTGAAAAAAAGTACGACGAACATAGCAGGCCCGAACGGGGGCGTAAAGGGATTCCCGCCCGCCGTCGGTTGCCGCACGGGAGACTTTTGCGTGCGGCAACCGCCGGTTGTGCGGTCGCGGGGGCTAGGAAAGGAGGGCCGAGACGAGCGGCACCAGGACACAGCCCGCGGCCGCGCCGGCCAGGGCGGCGGGGCATGGCGGGGCAAGGGCGGGGGCGGGTAGGCCGGACGGTTCCCGGCGGCCCAGGCCCCGGCACACGCCCAGGGTCTCGCCGGCCAGGAAGGCGGCGGCCAGGGCCGGGAGATGGACGAACAGGGCCCCGGCGTAGAGGTCGTAGAGGAGCAGCAGGCCGACCAAGGCGGCGGCTTCGGCCAGGCCGGCGGCGGCCGCCCGGGCCGCGTCCGGGGAGAGGCCGGGCAGGCGTTTCCGGTCGCCCAGGGCCACGAGGGCTCCGGCCAGGAGCGCGGCCACGGCGAGCCCCGTGGGCAGGCCGGTCGGCGACGGCCGGCCGGGCGCTTCCTGACGGGCCAGGACCTGGGCCGCCCGGGGCGTGGCCGGAATGGCGTCGATGGGGCACTGCCAGGCAAAGGCCTGCAACCTGGCGTCAATGAGTCCCGAGACCGGCAGCAGCAGCACGAAGAGCAGGGCCAAGAGCGACAGCCAGGATTCCAGACGTCGCCCGCCCGGGGCCCCGGCCGCGCAGAGAAGCCCGGCCCCGGCGCAGCCGATGCCGATGTCCAGACAGGCGTTTAGGGGCGAAAGCTTGGGGATGGCCACGAACTGGACAAAGAGCGCGCCCAAAACCCCGGCCAGGGGCACGGCCAGGGGCAGGGGCAGCCGGGCGGCCGGGGCCGGGGCTTTGCGTCCGGCCACGTCCGCCACCAGGGCCAGGCCGATGCCGAGGCAAAGGCCCACCGGCAGGAAGGCGACCAGCCCCGAGCCGAGGACGGCAAGGGGCGCGAGCGCCGTGCCGGCCAGACGGGCCAGACCCGGCCGGACAAGGCTCGCCAGGGCCAGGGTGGCGGGCAGGCACAGGGCGAGAAACCCCAGGAGCGGGGCGAGCTGGTCGGCCGGATCGCGGCCCGCCGGCCGGCGGCGGCCAAGGACGGTCCCGGCCGCCATGGCCAGGGGGAGCACGGCCAGGGACGCGGCCATGGCCAGGGTGTTGCCGCAAAAAAGGAGCAGGTGTTCCCGCAAAAGCAGGCAGGTAAGCGCCGTGCCGGCGAAACCCAGGGCAAGGGCGGCCGGCAGGGGACGGCCGGTATGTTCGGCGTGGCCGCCTGGGCCGGACGGGCCGGCGTGGTCGGAGGGGTGCGTCATAAAAAGAGCTTGCAGAACCTGGCAAACAGGGTTGTCGCCTCGTCCACGGCCTGGGGGGCGGTGGCGCTGCGGTTGGCGGCGGCCCGGGCGGCGAAGATGCCGCGCACCCGGTCCACGATTTCGGGATTGCGCGACAGGACCATGCGGAAGGCCTCCCGGTCCACTTCCAGGCACCGGGTCGTTTCCACGGCCCGCACGTCGGCCTGGCGCGGCTCGCCGGTCAAGAGCGCCATCTCGCCGAAGATCTGGCCCGGCGCCAGCCTGGCCACCTCCTTGCCGTCCAGGACCACGGCCACGAGCCCGGACAGGATGATCGACATGGTGGTCCCGGTCTCGCCCTTGGCCATGATGGTCTGGCCCGGGGAGAAGCGGCGCGGCACCGACACCCGGGCCAGCATGGCGAGGTCCGCCTCGGCCATGCCGGCGAGCAGTTCCACGCCGGCCAGGGCGGCGAGGTCGGTGCCGGGCGCGTCCTCGCCGGCCGGTTTGCCCTTGAGCAGGCGGCGGGCCGGGGCCGGGATCTCGATGCCGCGCTCCAGGAACTGGTACCAGACCGTGGACAGGACCGCGTCGGCCGCGGGCAGCCGGCCGCCATAGCCCGTGACGCTATAGGAGGCGGCGTAGACGAGCCGGTCGGCCTGGATCTCGTGGAGCCGGGCCACGGGCGCGGGGCTTTTGACCACGCCCTCGGCCCGGCCAAGGGCCGTCAGGATGGCGGACTTGACCTTGACCGGCGGGGCGTCCAGGGGGGCCGGCACGTAGAGGACTTGGCGCAGGGTCGAGTCGGGCCGGTCGTAGTTGACGAGCCGGTCCTTGGCCACGGTGTTGTTCGGCAACAGCGCCTCGTTGCCGTCGGCGGTCACGACCTTGGTGTAGCGCCAGGTCACTTCCGTCACCTGGCCGTCCACGTCCCCGACCCGGATCCAGTCGCCTTCCTGGAAGGGCTTTTCGATCTGGAGCAAAAGTCCGGAAAAGAGGCTGCCGATGGTGTCCTGCATGGACAGGCCGATGACGGCCGTGAGGATGGCCGAGGAGGTCAAAAGCGAGCCGAGCTGGATGTCGAAGAGCTGACTGAGGGCCAGGCCCAGGAGCACGGCCAGGAGGCAGAACTTGAGCAGGTCCTGGAGGATGTGGCGGCCGGGTTTGCCGAGGGCCCGGCCCGGCAGGAGCTTGGCGTAGAGGAAATCCACGGCGTGGCCGCCGGCCATCCAGGCCATGGCCAGGGAGAGCAGGATGAAGGCCCGCTCGGCCTGGGTCCGGGCCTGCGGCGCGAGGCTGCCGTGCAGGCCCCACAGGAGGCCGAGGCCGGCAAGCCACTTGACGAGCCCCCCCAGGGAGCGGCTAATGACCCCCCGGCGGCGCAGGAGGCCGAGCACGGCCGAGATCGCCAGAAAGGCGGCCACAAAGGCGGCCAGCCGGATGCCGAAGGTCAGCACGAGGCGGCCGAAGTCGGACAGGCCCGGGGGCAGGGATAACAGACCGGGGAACAAGGGGCGCGGCTCCTTCTCGGGTTTCCGCCCTCCTACGTGGCCTGTGCCCTGGCGTCAACGCGGCCGCCGCCATGGTGCGGAAAGGGAGCAGCAAGGTGTCCAAAAAGAAACGGGAACGGCCGGATCCGGCCAGCCTGGGGCTGGCCCGGGTGGGGGTGGAGAGCCACGCCCACCTGGACATGGGAGAATACGAGGCCGGCGAGATCGGACCGGTCCTCGACCGGGCGGCAGCGGCCGGCGTGGCCCGGGTGGGGAACGTGTTTCTGGGGCCGGCGGCCTTTGCCGCCCACCGGCAGTATTTCGACGACCGGCCCGAGGTCTTTTTCCTGTGCGGCATCCATCCCTGCGATGCGGCCAAGGCCGCGCCCGGCGACCTGCCGGCCCTGGAGGCGGCCTTTCGCGCCGAGCCGCGGCTGCGGGCCATGGGCGAGATCGGGCTCGACTATTACTGGGACCAGGAGACCAAGGCCGTGCAGCGGCAGGTCCTTGGCGACCAGCTGGCCCTGGCCCGGTCCCTCGACGTTCCCGTGGCCATCCACAGCCGGGAGGCCGAGGCCGACACCCTCTCGGTCCTGGACGACCTGGGGTTTCGGGACCGGCCCCTGGTGTGGCACTGTTTCGGCGGCGGGGCCGACCTGGCCCGGGAGGTCCTGTCCCGGGGGTGGCAGGTTTCCATTCCGGGACCCGTCACCTATCCCAAGAACACCGATCTGGCCGCAGCCGTGGCGGCCATGGACCTCGGCCGGGTGCTCCTTGAGACCGACGCGCCCTTTCTCTCGCCCGAGCCCTGGCGCGGCAAGCGCAACGAGCCGGCCTACCTGGCCTTCACCGCCGCCCGGGTGGCCGAACTCACGGGCCGCGACGTGGCCGCCGTCTGGCAGGCGACCGGCGACAACGCCCGGCGTTTTTTCGGGCTCTAGCCGGTTTCACGCCCAGGGCCGCCACGGGATCCCGGCGACTTGCCGAAAATCCGGCGGCCGGCTACACTGCCGCAGCAACCACGCAACATCCCGGGGGAAGGCACGGATATGGCTCTTTACATCACCACCCAAGGCGACATCGACCAGATCATCGTCTCCTCGCTGCCGCGGGCCTTTGTGCAGAAGATCTACCGCCACTGTTGGGGCAAGAACAACACCCCCTACTTTGCCGGCAACTGCTTTCGGGGCGTGCTCTATTTCGACGAACGGCTGGCCGGAAAATATGCCGAGGACCTGGGCCTTCTCTGGCGGGGCTGGCTTTCGGTCGACAAATTCTACCACCGGACCGGCTCGTCCTACGAGCACGGCCTGACGCTTGCCGTCCGGGCGGACGGCGAGGCGTCGACCCTCTCCTCGGTCGGCATCCCGGTGCTCGAGACCCGGCCGCAGCTCGGGGACTACCTCGGCCGGCTCGGCGAGGACGAGGTGCTTTGTCTGCTCGGGTCCGTGGACAAGGGCGAGATGGTTTTTTCCCTGCCCGATTTCACCGGCCCCTTTGACCCGGACAAGCTCGTCCTCCAGGTGGACCGCCTTTCGGACCTCTACTGCGAGGAAGCCGTCGTCACGGGTCTGGCCTACGACGGCCGGCGGCTGTCCATGGAAAGCGGCGATTCCCGGGGCAAGAACATGATCGACCCGCTGCTCGTCGGCCGCGACGGCAAGCTCCTCGACATGTACGATTTCGCCTGAGCCCGACGCGGCCGGGCGACCGGCATCCCCTGTCCTTCGAAGGAGGCGGGGGATTGTTGACGCCGTTGTCGTGGCAGTCTATCAATAAAAGTATCGGTTTCCTTTTCGAAAACCCCATGCCGTGCAAACCGTTCCGGGAGGCCGCCCCGTGAAAACCGTACTGGTCGTGGACGACGACCCGAGCATCCGTGCGCTGATTCGCCTGTATCTGGAGGGAGCGGGCTATGCCGTGATCGAGGCGGCGGACGGGCGGCTGGCCATGTCGGCCCTGGCCGGGCAGCCCGTGGACCTGGTGGTGCTCGATATCTTCATGCCCGAGATGGACGGCCTGGAGGTGCTCCAAGTGCTGCGCGACCAGTGCCAGTCCTGCAAGGTCATGGCCATATCCGGCGGTTCGGCCAAGATCGGCCTGGACCTGCTGGACCATGCCACCATCTTCGGAGCGGACGCGGTGCTGGAAAAGCCTTTCGGCGCGGCCCGGCTCCTCGAAAAGACCGCCGCCCTGATCGGCACGGCCGCCGGCTGATCCGTCCACCTCAGCCGGCGAAGCCTCTTTGGGCCCGGGCCAGGAGTTCCCGGGCCAGGGCCATGCAGGTGGCCGCCGCCGCGGCATCGCCCTGGCCGCCGGCCAGTTCCAGGGTCCTGGCCGCCTGGCCGAGGTCGGCGAATCCGTAGGACAGGGCCGCCCCCTTGAGCTTGTGGCCCTGGGCCCGCACCACTTCCAGATCCTCGGCTTGCAGGGCCCGCCGGGCCGTATCCAGGGTTTCGCCGGCCGTGGCGAAAAAAAGCGGCAACAGCGGCCGCAGCATGTCCGCGTCCGGCCTGTCGGCCGCCTGGAGCGAGACCGGCGGTTGCGGGGCCGGCCTCGTCCGGGGGGCGTTTTCCCCCAGATGCCGGGCCACGGTGTCGAGCACCAGGGCCTTGCCCACGGGCTTGACCAGGAAGTCCGTGCACCCGGCCGCCTCGCACCGCAGGCGGAATTCGTCCAGGCCGTAGGCCGTCAGGGCCAGGATGGGAACGGGCGGCCCGGGCCGGCCGCGTTCCATGGCCCGCATGGCCCGGGTGGCCTCGTAGCCGTCCATGACCGGCATTTCCAGATCCATGAAGACGAGGTCGTAGGGCGCGGCCGCGAACAGGGCCACGGCCTCGCGGCCGTTTTCCGCGTTGTCCGTCCGGTAGGGGCCGCCGAGAAACAGGCGCATGAGCGCCAGATTGTCGGCGTTGTCGTCCACCAGCAGGATGCGGGGCCTTTGGGCGGTGCTGGGCATGGGCAGGTTCCCGGTTGTGGGTGGAGGGTGCGCGGCGGGCGCGCCCCGAGTCCAGCAAACCTCGCAAGGATCCTGGCCGTACTTAGACAAGCGGGGAACGGTTGGCAACCCCGAAATCGGCCGGCCGCAGGCAGACGGCCGCTTCCGGACAGACGGCGGCCAGGTCCCGGACAAAGCCCTCCACCCGGCCGGCCGCGTCCGGGGCATAGGTCAGGCGCACCACGGCCGCGAACCGGTCGACCACGGTCGGCAGGGCCAGGTTGTCCTCGGCCTCGAGCAGAAACCGCAGCATGGCCACGTGGCGCGGCAAAAGGCGCACGTAGAGCCGGGCCGAGGTCCGGGGCGGGACGTAGGGCGGCTGCCGCCGGGGACGCCGCCTCACAGGGTCTCGCAGCCGTCTTCGGTAATGAGGGCCATGTGCTCCCACCGCGCCCCGCCCCATTCCGGATAGTAGAGCCCCGGCTCCACCGTCACCACCATGCCGGGGGCAAGCGTCCCGTCGGCGGCCGGATTGAGGCTTGGGCCCTCGTGGGTCTCGAGGCCCACGCCGTGGCCGAGGGAGTGGGTGAAATGCGCGGCCACGCCTTCGGCCTCGAAGACCTGTCGGGCCAGGGCGTGGGCGGCACGAAACGGCAGGCCCGGGCGCAGGCCGGCCAGGGCCGCGGCTTGGGCCCGCTTGACCCGGTCGAGCATGGTCAGGAACCGGTCCGGCGGATTTTTCCCCACCCAGACCGTGCGGGTCTGGTCCGAGCAGTAGTCGTCGCGCCGGCCGCCGACATCGACCAGGACCAGGCAGCCGTCGGTGATGACCGTCCGGCCCGGGATGGCGTGGGGCAGGGCCGCGTTGGCGTCGACGGCCACGATGGGGGCGAAGGCCAGCTCGCTGGCCCCGAACTCCCGGAAGAGCTTTTCGATCTCCCAGGCCGCCTCGGCCTCGGTCCGGCCGGGCACGAGCACGTCCGGCAGGCGCTCCATGACCGCGTGGTTGACCGCGGCCGAGCGGCGCATGCGCTCGATCTCGGCCGCGTCCTTGATGAGCCGCAGGGGCTCCACGGCCTGCCGGACCGGGGTCAGGCCGATGTGGGCCGACAGGTGGGCGTGGGTTTCGAAGGGCATGGACGCGGCCTCGAAGGCCAGATGGACGAGGCCCCGTTCCCGGAGAAAATCGGCGATGGTGGCGAACCGGCCGCTGCCGTAGATGCAAAGGTCGGCCTCGGGCCACAGGCGAAGGGCCGCGTCGCGGTAGCGGGAGTCGGTGAAAAGGGCGTCCCGGCCGTTTTCCGCCACGACGAGGCAGCCGGCCGATTCGTTGCACTGGGGATCGTGCAGCTCGAAGCCGGAAAGATAGAACCGGTTGGCCGCGTGGGTGACGAGGAGGGCCTGGTGGCCCATCGCCGAAAGCCGCTGCCGCAGCCGGTCGCGCCGGGCTGCGAAAATGTCCTGGTCCATGGTCGTGGTCACGATGTCCGCCCGCTCCTTGTCCGTTCCGGCGTTTGGTTCCCTGGGTCGGGCAGTGCCGCCCATGGCCGGTGGTGTTTCAGATCGGGCGGCGTCCGTCAACCGGCCGGCCCCGGCCGGGTCACAGGGTGTAGACCGTTTCCCGCGAGCCGGCCACCATCCGGTCGGCCCACTCCACGCCCTGCATGAGCGAATGGTCCATGTTGCCGACCTCGTACTTCCAGCCGCCGAACCGGCCCCGGGAAAAGATGCCCATGGCCTCCAGGGCCGGCTGGATGAGGCCGAGGGCGGCGTCGCGTTCCAGGCAGGGGATGGGGTAGGCGTAGTCCACGGCCATCTCCCAGGTGGAAACCAGCCGGCCGGCGTCGTCCGGGGCGGTCAGCGTGGTGGCGGCCAGGCCGGCCACGGTCCGGTCGAGGAGGGTGGCCGGGTCCTCGGGCTTGTAGCCGGAAAAGCTGGTCTCGGTCATGAGGGCCCGAAGCCTTGGCCGCATGCCGTCCGGGTCCGGGGTATTGAAGGGCGAGTAGTTGTGGAAGTTGGTCACCCGGTAAAAGGGGCAGTCGCTCTCCGGGAAATACATCCAGCACCGGGAGTCGGGCGGGGCCCCGTCGAAGCCGAGGCCGTGGATGAAGGCACCGTTGTGCTTGAGGCGGCCCGCCGCTTCGATAAGGGCCGGGGGGGCCCCGACGAGCTGGTCGGCCACCAGCCGGTCCAGGGGCCCGGTCGAGAGGAGCCGGCCGTAGGTGATGGTCTCCCCCGAGGCGGTGCACACGGTTTTGGCGGCCGGGTCGATGGAGACGACGGCCGCGCCGAGGCGGATGCGGTCGGCGAACCGGGCGGCCAGGCGGCGGAAGATCTCGCCCGTGCCGCCGCGAAGCGGAAAGGAGAAGGTGTTATTGGGGCCCCAGGCCACGTCGTCCGCGCCGAAGATGATGTTCTTGATCACCCGGCCGGCATCGACCACGGACACCCGCTCGCCGATCCAGCGGTGGGACATGGCCTCGGCCGGGTGGGCCCAGACCTTGAAATTGTAGGGCACCATGAAGAGCCGGGCGATGCCCGGGCCGAACACCCGGTCGATCCAGGCCCGGAAGTGGGCCGGCGCGTCCGGATGGACCCCGGCGGCGGCGTCGCGGCCGGCGGCCAGCAGGCCCTCCACGCACTCCCAGGCCAGCTCGGGGGGCAGGCGGCGGATGTTGTTCTGGAAGGGGTAGGGCACGAAGGTGCCGGCCACCCGGATCCAGGACTCGCGCTGGTGGCGCAGGACCGCCTCGCCCAAAAGCTCGTCCAAAAGCCGGTCGAAGAGGCCGTAGTGGGAAAAGACCACGTGGCCGCCCACGTCCCAGGTGAACCCGGCCCGGTCGGTGAAGCTGGCGGCCAGGCCGCCGACGTGGGCGTGGCGCTCGAGGACCAGGAAGTCGTTTTCGCCGTGCCCGGCCAGCCGCCAGGCCGCGCCAAGGCCGGTCGGCCCGGCGCCGATGATCAGAAATTTGACGTGCATGCATGCCTCCGCAGGGATCGGGAAGAAGAAGCAAGATATAGGCCAGTCGCGGAGAAAAAAAGTCCCGGGGCCGCCTGGAAAAGGCGGCCCCGGGGGAAAGACGGTTCGGGGGCGGTCTACCAGGCCTGGCGGCGGGGAGGCCGGGCCTCGCGGGGCTTGGCCTCGTTGACCTTGAGGTTGCGGCCCTCGAAATCGGCCCCGTCCAGGGACTTGATGGCCTCGTCGGCGGCGGCGTCGTCGTCCATCTCCACGAATCCGAAGCCGCGCGGTTTGCCGGTTTCGCGGTCGGAGATCAGTTTGACGGATTGGACTTCGCCATAGCGGGCGAACAGGTCGCGCACGCTGTCCTCTGTGGTGCGGAAAGGCAGGTTGCCAACGTAGATGTTCTTGGACATGAGACACGGACTCCCAAGCGGTTGACGTCAGTGCGAACACGAAGCGTCTACGGAGGTCCGTCGGACAACAAACCGCCGGCTACGCTCCTTCCCAGGACGATTCCATCGGCCGTGCGGCCGGAATGGCCCGATAGTTGGAGTGCATCCGTCGGTTTTGGCATCGAGGCGGTGTAAAACGGTCGGCGCGCACTCTCTTGCAACTCCAGAGGCGAGTCGTTCGCGAAAGTCCGCAGGCGCCGTTCCGTTCCAGGCGCGGGAAGCCTTGCGGCTTTGGCGAAGATGCAAAAAAATAGCGAAACCCCGATAGGCTGGCAAGGGAAAAATGTTCCTTTCCCGTGTTTCAACCTGGAATGCTTACCGGTCTTCCGGAATATTCCGGCCATGGCCCGGCCGTGTCCCGGCTGTGATGGCGGCCGGCGGGACGATGCGGCCCGGGTGCCCGGGCCGGGGTGCGTTTGGCGGCCAAAAGTGGTACAAGGCGTGGCCGCTGCAAAGGCCCGGGCGCGGCAGGGGATGGAGGAAGGTCATGGCGCAGACGTTTCGCACCGACCGGTTCGCGGTGGCGGTTTCCCTGCGGGAGTCCTACAAGACCGGCTTTGGCGGCACCACCACGGAAAGCGAGCGGATCCTCTACTATTACGCGGAAAAAACACCCGAATCCGGCATCCAGGTCCAGGCCCTGAACGCCAACAGCGTGCCAAGCGGCGAGAAGACCGTGGTGGCGGAGGCGGAATTTTTCGAGCGTTACAAGCCCGAGCCGCTCATCTATTACAATCAGGTCAAGCCCCGGATGGAGGCGATGCTGGCCGAGCTGGCCAAGGGGGAGAAGCATCTGGAGGCCGGGCGCACGGACAAGGCCGAGGCCGCGTTCGGGAAGGCGCTCGCCTACGACGCCGAGAACCTGCGGGCCATCTTTGGCCTTGGTAACGCCTATCTCACGGCCGGCAAGATGGAGGAGGCCCGGGAGATCTTCGAGAAGATCATGTCCCTGGACCTGGCCTTCGGTCCGGAGAACAAGTTTCTCTTCAACGAGTTCGGCATCCGCATGCGCAAGCACGGGCTCCTCGACATGGCCCGGGCCTACTACGAAAAGGCCCTGGCCGCCTCCGAGGCCGACGAGAACCTGCACTTCAACCTCGGCCGCATCCACTTCGAGAGGGGGAATTTCGCCGAGGCCGTGGTCGAGGCCGACCGGTGCCTGGCGATAAACCCGGGCTTCATCATCGCCGCCAAGCTCAAGCGGGCGGCCGAAAAGGCGGCCAGGGCGGCCCCGGCCCCGCCGGCCGACCCGGCCTGACCGCCGGGCGCCGCCGCATCGAGCGCGGGCAGTCGCGGCAGACCGGCGCCGGCAACGCTCTTCCGGACATCCGGGCGGTCCGTCCCCTCTGCGGGATTCCAAAGGGCGCCAGCCCTTTGGCCGCCGGAGGCTTCCCTTTCGCTCCTGGCCCCCGCTCGCCCGGCCCTTGTGCGGCTAGCGGAACACCACGGTCTTGTTGCCGAACACGATCACCCGGTCCTCCAGGTGCCATTTGACGGCCCGGGCCAGGACGTTGCGTTCGAGATCGCTGCCTGTGGCCTTGAGGTCGGCCACGGAAAAGCGGTGCGTCACCCGCGCCGTGTCCTGCTCGATGATCGGGCCGGCGTCGAGTTCGGCCGTGACGTAGTGGGCCGTGGCCCCGATCAGCTTGACCCCCTTTTCGTGGGCCTGGCGGTAGGGATCGGCCCCGACGAAGGCCGGCAAAAACGAGTGGTGGATGTTTATCACCCGGTGCTCGTAGGGCCGCAGGAAATCCCCGGACAGGATCCGCATGTACCGGGCCAGGACGATGAGGTCCGTATTGTCGCCCAAAAGCTCGGCCATCTTGGCCTCGGCCTCGGCCATGCCCCCGTCCCCCACCGGCACCGCATGAAACGGCACGCCGAAGCCCTCGACGCTGGCCCGCAGGTCCTCATGGTTGCTGACCACCATGGCGATGTCGCAGGGCAGCTCTTTGCGGGCGAACCGCCACAAGAGCTCCATCAGGCAGTGGTCGTGGCGCGACACGAACAGCGCCGCCCGCTTGGGCTCGTCGGAATACGACAGCCGCCAGTCCATGGAGAACCGGCCCCCGACCACTTCGCCGAAAGCCGCCTCCAGGGCGCTGCGGGAAACATCCATATAGGGCGTGTAGAACTCCAGGCGCAGGAAGAACGTTCCGCCCTCGGGGTCGGTGGAATGCTGGTCCAGATCGATGATGTTGGCGCCGTGGGTATAGAGAAACGTGGTCACGGCCGAGACGATGCCGGGCCGGTCGGGGCAGGTGATGCAGAGTCGGGCGGTTGCGACCATGGGGGTATCCTTTGTGTGGAATCGCCGTTTGCGGGAAACGACGGGGAAAAGGCCATAACCCAGAACGGTTTTTGACGCCAACCCGGTCCCGCCAAATATTATTCGGACAATATTGTCATTTTCCGCAAAATCATTTACGTTGGACCCACCTTTCCGAGCGCGCCCCCGCTTCGAGCGCGCCTTGGCCGAAGGGAAGCCCAACTTTAGAAATCGTTCCCAACGAGGTGCGCTCATGATCATTGGTATCCCCAAGGAAATCAAAACGCTGGAAAATCGTGTCGCCATGACCCCGGGGGCGGTCGCGTCGCTGGCCCGCCGGGGGCACACTGTGCTGGTCGAGGCCGGCGCGGGCCTGGGATCTGGCCTGTCCGACGAGCAGTACGCCGCGGCCGGGGCCAAAATGGTCGATGCGGCCGGGGCCTGGGGCGCGGACATGGTGATCAAAGTCAAGGAACCGATTGCCAGCGAGTACCAGTACCTGCGAAAGGGCCTGCTTCTTTTCACCTATTTGCACCTGGCCGCCGACCGGCCGCTGACCGACGCGCTGCTGGCTTCGGGCACCACCGGCGTGGCCTACGAAACCGTGCAGCTCCCGGACGGCACCCTGCCGCTCTTGGTGCCCATGAGCGAAGTGGCCGGCCGCATGGCGCCCCAGGTCGGGGCCCACGCCCTGGAAAAGTCCCAGGGCGGCCGGGGCGTGCTCCTTGGCGGCGTGCCGGGCGTGCCGCAAGCCTCGGTGGTGGTGGTCGGCGCCGGCGTGGTCGGGTCCAACGCCTGCAAGCTGGCCGTCGGCATGGGCGCCCAGGTGACGGTCCTGGACGTCAACCACGCCCGCCTCCAGTACCTGGACGACATCTACCAGGGCCGCATCGTGACCATGGCCAGTAACGAGGCCAATATCCGCAAGGCCGTCACCTACGCCGACCTCCTGATCGGCGCGGTGCTGATTCCCGGGGCCAAGGCCCCGCATCTGGTCACCCGGGACATGCTGCCGACCATGAAGGAAGGCTCGGTCATCGTGGACGTGGCCGTGGACCAGGGCGGCTGCGTGGAGACCATCAAGGCCACCACCCACGCCGCCCCGACCTACGTCATCGACGGCGTGGTCCACTACGGCGTGGCCAACATGCCCGGCGCCGTGCCCCGCACCTCGACCTACGCGCTTTGCAACCAGACCCTGCCTTATGCCCTCAGGCTCGCGGCCAAGGGCCTGGACGCCCTGCGCGAGGACTGCTCCCTGGCCCTTGGCCTCAACACCGTTGCCGGCAAGCTGACCTTCGCCGGCGTGGCCGAGGCCTGCGACCTGCCGCTGACCGCCCTGGCCGACGCCCTGGCCTAGATTGTCCAATGATTGCGCCCGGGCGGACCGCACGCCGCCCGGGCTGGCCGATTCACAAAAATGTGGTTTGGCCCGGCCGGGGGGATTCCCTTTGGCGGCAAGTTGAGGTATTGCCTCTGAACCTGAAGTCCTTGTGTAAGTGCTTGAAATTGACTGCAAACAGGAGGCGTGCATGAAAAGGTCCTGGCTGATTGCCCTTTTTCTGATTCTCGGCATGGCTGCTCCGGCCCGCGCGGCGGACACCATCAAACTGGGATTTAACATCCCGTTGACCGGCGACATTCCGGATGTCGGCGAATCGTCGAAGAACGCCGCGGAAATGCTCAAGAAAAAGATCAATGACGCGGGCGGCCTCGATGTTGGCGGCAAGAAGTACAAGGTGGAGTTCATCTACGAGGACAACGAGTCCAAGGCCGAATCCGCCCTGTCCGCGGCCAGAAAGCTCATCACCCAGGACGGCGTCCTCGGCATGGTCGGCCCCCAGTCGAGCAAGCAGGCCGTGCCGGCCGGCGAAGCCGCCAATGACCTGAAGACCCCGATGATGGCCCCCTGGTCCACCAACCCCAACACCACCAAGGACCGGCCCTACGTCTTCCGCGGCTGCTTCCTCGACACCTTCCAGGGCCCGACGGCCGCCAAGTTCGCGACCGAAGAGTTCAAGGCCAAGAAGGCCGCGGTCCTCTACGACATCGCCTCCGACTATCCCAAGGGCCTGGCCGAGGACTTCAAGGCCGCCTTCGAGAAGATCAACGGCCCCGGCTCGGTCGTGGCCTTCGAGACCTTCACCACCAAGGACGTCGACTTTTCCGCCCAGCTGACCAATATCGCCAAGTCCGGCGCGGACGTCCTTTTCGTTCCCCAGTACTACAACGAGGTCCCGCTCATCGTGAAGCAGGCCAAGTCCATGGGTTTCAACAAGCCCGTGCTCGGCAGCGACTCCTGGGGCTCCGGCGACCTGATGGGCCTTTGCGGCGACGACTGCAAGGGCAACTTCTTCGTCACCCACTACGCCGCCGCCGGCGCCAAGGGCAAGACCAAGGAGTTCATCGACGAGTACACCAAGCTCTACAAGAAGACCCCCGACGACGTGGCCGCCCTGACCTGGGACGGCGCCAACCTGATGCTGTCGGCCATCCAGTCCATGGGCGCCCTGTCCGGCGACATGGCCAAGGACCGCGAGGCCCTGACCAAGGCCATGGCCGGCATCAAGAAGTTCGAAGGCATCACCGGCGACATGTCCTACCCGGCGACCGGGGCCCACGACCCGATCAAGTGCGCCGTCATCGTCAAGATCGACGACGCCGGCAAGTTCGCCTTCTACAAGTCCGTTTGTCCCTAGGCACCGTCCTGAACGCGCTGGCCGTGCGGCCGGCGCGACCAGCCGGCTTCCCCCCGACCGGGGAAGCCGGCTGCAAACCCGAGCATCCAGGCCAGACAGCCTGGCCGTTTGCGGCCGGGCGGGGAAACCGTAGCGCCAAGGGGGTCTTCCGTTGCTGCAAAGTCTTTTGCAAAATCTTTTGAACGCCCTGCAGTGGGGAAGTTTCTACTCCCTGATCGCGCTTGGCTACTGCCTGGTCTACGGCGTGCTCCTGCTCATAAACTTCGCCCACGGCGACATCTTCATGGTCGGGGCCTATATCGCCTTTTTCGTGTGCGCCTTTTTCCTCGGCAAGTTCGGGGCCATTCCGGGGCTGCCCGGCTGGCTGGTCCTGACCTTGGCCGTGCCGCTGACCATGATCCTGACCGCCGCGGTCGGCGTGACGCTCGAGCGCATCGCCTACCGGCCGCTGCGGCGCAAGGGGGTCAACCGCCTCTACGTCGTCATCACGGCGCTTATGTGCGGGCTGATCCTGGAAAACGGCAACCTGGCCCTGCTCGGGGCCAGCCGCAAAAGCTTTCCCACCCTCATCCCGACCAAGGTCTTCGAGGTGGCGGGCGTCAGCTTCACCAACATCAAGCTCATGGTCATCGGCGTGGCCATCCTGTCCTTTCTGCTGCTCCATTTCATCGTCACCCGGACCAAGATCGGCATGGCCATGCGGGCCATCTCTTATGACCACTTCGCCGTGCCCCTGATGGGCATTCCTGTCGACACGGTCATCGTCTTCACCTTTGTTCTCGGTTCCGGGTTCGCCGGTCTGGCCGGCCTCTTTTTCGCCATGACCTATCCGGTCATCGACCCCTACATGGGGGCGCTGATCGGATGGAAGGCCTTCATCGCGGCCGTGGTCGGCGGCATCGGCTCCATTGCCGGGGCCTTTGCCGGCGGCTTTCTGCTCGGGTTCGTGGAGATCATGGTGGTGGCCTTTTTCCCGTCCACCTACCGGGATCTCATCGCGTTTTCGATCCTGCTCCTCATCCTGTCCATCAGGCCCACCGGACTTTTCGGCGTGGCCCGGCGGACCAAAATCTAGGGCCGGCAAGGGGGATACCGATGAAGCGCCTGACCGTTCCCGTCCTGCTGGCCGTCCTGCTCGGAGTGCTTCTCTGGGTCAGCATGACCGGAGTGTTGAACGTCTACTGGCAGTCCGTGATCATGTTCATGGGCATCAACATCATCCTGTCGTCGAGCCTCAACATCATAAACGGCAACATGGGCGAGTTTTCCTGCGGCCATGCCGGCTTCATGGCCGTTGGCGCCTACGTCTCCTCGGTCTTGTCCGTGGCCCTTTTCACCAAGAGCGCGGCCTTTGGCGGACCGCTTCTGCCGCCGGATCTGGCGGTGTGGCTGTTCCCGGTGATCCTTTTGGCCGGGGCCCTGGCCGCCTCGGTGGTGGGGCTTCTCGTCGCCATTCCGTCCTTTAAGACCCGGGGCGACTATCTGGCCATCATCACCATCGCCGCCGCCTACATCGTCAAATCGACCATCGAGAACATCGGCATCATCGGCGGGGCCCGGGGGTTCATGGGCATGGGCGGCGTCATGTCCGCCATGACCGCCACGGCCGACCTGCCCTGGATCATGATCTGGGTCTTTGTCGGCACGGTCTTTTCCGTGTGGCTGATCCGCCGCTTCATCTACTCGACCTTCGGCAAGGGCGTGGACGCCATCGCCCAGGACGAGATCGCGGCCGAGATCATGAGCGTGAACACAAACCACGTGAAGCTGGTGGCCTTCATGGTCTCCTGCGGCCTGGCGGGCCTTGCCGGCGGGCTTTTCGCCCACATCCTCGGCTACGTGAACCCCGGCACGTTTACGATCCTCAAATCCACCGAAATCATGGTCATGGTCTATCTGGGCGGCATGGGCTCGCTTTCGGGCTCGGTCCTGGCCGCCATCCTCATGACGCTTCTGATCGAATACCTGCGGGACGCCTTCGGGTTCATCAACTCCTTTTTGCACTTCGTCTCCGTCATCCCGGATTCCTACGAGGTGACGCAGGTCTGGAAGTGGGTGCTGATCCCGCTTCTGCTCGTCCTTCTGATGCAGTTTCGGCCGGAGGGCATCATGGGCCGGCGGGAACTGTCCGACGTGTTCCCGGGACTGCGAAAATTCTACAAGTTCAAGGGGTAGGCCGTGGCGCTGCTGGACGTAAATGAAATGACCCAGTACTTCGGCGGGCTGTGCGCCGTGTCGGAGTTTTCAGTGGCCCTTGACGAGGGCCAGGTCGTGGCGCTTATCGGCCCAAACGGCGCGGGCAAGACCACGGTCTTCAACCTCATAAGCGGCTTTTACACGCCGACGCGGGGGGAGATCCTTTTCAAGGGCCGGTCCATCAAGGGCTTAAAGCCCCACGAAGTGACCGCCCGGGGCATCGCCCGCACCTTCCAGAACATCCGGCTGTGGTTCGACATGACGGTGCTCGACAACATCCGCATCGCCCAGCACCACGCCCTTGGCTACGGTATTTTCGACTGTTTCCTGCGCACCCCGCGCTACATGAAGCGCGAGCGCGACATCGAGGACCACGCCATGGAGGTCCTCTCGCGCCTCGGGCTTCGGGACGTGGCCGGGGAATTCCCGAAAAACCTGCCCTACGGCGTGCAGCGGCTGGTGGAGATCGCCCGGGCCCTGTCCATAAAGCCCGCCCTTTTGATGCTCGACGAACCGGCGGCGGGCTTAAACTCCTCCGATGTCGAGGGGCTGATCCGGCTTATCGGCGACATCCATAAGGACTACGGCCTGGCCATCTGGATGATCGAGCACCAGATGGACGTGGTCATGAGCCTGTGTTCGTGGATCAAAGTCATCGATTTCGGGGCCACCATCGCCGAAGGCACGCCGACGGCCATCCAGAACAACCCCGAGGTCATCAAAGCCTACCTGGGAGACGATACAATCTGATGCTGCTCTCCGTTTCCAACCTCCGGGTCAAGTACGGCAACATCGAGGCCCTGCACGGCATCTCCTTCCATGTGAACCGGGGGGAGATCGTGACCCTTATCGGGGCCAACGGCGCGGGCAAGACCACAACGCTCCTGTCCATCATGCGCCTGCCCCCTCCCGAAGCGCCCAAGGTGGTGGAAGGGGACATCCTGTACGAAGGCGCCTCCATCCTCGGCATGGAGCCCCACGACGTGGTCCGAAAGCTCCACATGGATCTCTCTCCGGAAGGCCGGCGCATCTTCGGCAACCTGACGGTCATGGAGAACCTGGTGCTGGCCACCTACGCCCGCAAGGACGGGGACGACATCATCGCCCGGGACCTCGACCGGGTCTTGTCGCTTTTCCCGCGCCTGTCCGAGCGCAAGAAGCAGCGCAGCGAGTCCCTCTCCGGCGGCGAGCAGCAGATGCTGGCCGTGGGGCGGGCCATCATGACGGGCTGCGACTTCATCCTCCTCGACGAGCCGAGCATGGGCCTCGCGCCGCTGCTCATGTACGAGATGTTTCGCACGCTCAAGAAATTGAACGAGCTCGGACTGACCATTCTCCTGATCGAACAGAACGCCAAGGTGGCGCTCAATTTCGCCCACCGGGGCTACGTCCTCGACACCGGCGAGATCAAGGCCTCGGGCACGGCCGAGGAACTCAAGCACGATCCGGAAGTGAAAAAGGCCTACCTCGGCGGCTAAGGCCGGGCGACGCGCCGCCCCGAGGGGAAGAAGATGCCTCCGGCGGCCGGGAGGGGGTCACCCCCTCCCGGACCCACCCGAATGGGGTGGCCGTATGGCCGGACGCGCGGCGGGCTTTTCGCCTCTTGTCCGTTATCTGTTCTTAACCTCGCCCCGTCGCCAAAGACCACCCCTGCCACCCGCTTCCCCAACTCCCGCCCAGGGGGTCCGGGGGGGCTGGAAAATCCCCCCCGGCCGCCGGAGGCATCTTCCTTCCCCGGGATCGGAGCAGAGCCCCGATCCGATTGCCTCCCGCTTACTCCCCGGCCGGCGCTCTGCCCGGCCGGGCTTTTTTCATGGCATCTCCTTTGCTTGTAACCGACTGACGCCCGCCGCGTCGGCCGTTTCTTCCGCCAAAACGGCATGGCCCTTGCCATACCCTCCCTGGGGAGCGTCTCGCCCGGCAAAAATTTCCGCCCCCCGGGAGGTTTGGCATGAGCGTGCAATCCATCGGGCAAACCGGGAGCAACGACTGGCTGCAGCAGTTGCTCGCCAGTTACGCCAACCAGTCGTCCGCCACCGGCTCCGACTCGGCGATGTCGAGCCTGCTGTCCCTTGGCAGCGATTCCACGGACCAGACAGCGGCAACTTCTTCCGGGTCGTCCTCCTCCTCGAGCGCGGCCGGCAGCTTTAGCGACATCCTGACAGCACTCCTGGCCGGCAACGGCAGCCTGTCCTACGACATGTCGACCGGCTCGCTGACGCTCGGTGCGTCGAGCGCCTCGGGTTCTTCGGACGCCGCGACCGGGAACGCCCCGGCGCCGCCGCCCCCGCCGCCCATGGAAGGCGGGGAGGGCGCCGGCCTGACCCGGAGCGCCACGGAAACGGAAAACGACGACGGTTCGACCTCGATCACGGCCACCATGACCGATGCCGACGGCAACGTCGTCGGGACCGAAGACACCACCAAAAACGCCGACGGGTCGTTCACCTCGACCTTCACCCGGACCATGCCCGATGGCCGGACCACCACCCGCACCGTCACCGGGGAAAATACCGACGACGGCTTTACGGGCGCCAACACCCTGACCGGCGACGACGGAACCGTCCTGGCTTCCGGCACCGAAGTGACGGCCGCCGACGGCACCATGACCAGCACCATGACCCGAAACGGGCCGGACGGCGGGTCGGTGACCGAAAGCGCCAGTTACGACGCCGACGGCAACCTGATTGCCTCCACCACCACGGTGACGGCCGGCACGGCGGCCACAACCGGCGCCACGGGCTCGCCCACGGGCACGGACCTGGCGTCCGCGTCCACGGGCACGTCCGCGTCCACCGCGTCCTCCGGTTCGTCGGGCTCGTCAAGCAGCGACAACACCACCACCGTGACCATGACCTTCACCTCCGAAGGCATCGAGGAGACGACCACCGTCACCGACCCGGACGGCAATATCGTCAGCCAAAGCACCAAGGAGATCCCCTTTTCCGCCACCGCCGACGGCCAGGCTTTCGGCTCGTCCCTGCAAAAGGGGCAGGGCCTGTCCGATCTCGTCGGCCAGTACGCCTCCAGCCGCTACGGCGCAGGCCGGTACGCCAGCCAGGAAACGACGGGAAGCGACACGTCCCAGGGCTCCGGCCTGTCCGTGGAGGCCTGACGGCCGGGCCGGCCGGCCAGGAAATATCCAAGGCGGCTCCCGGGGGCCGCCTTTTTTTTGCGTGGCCGCCCAGGATCCGTGCCCCGGCGTCGGCCCGGGATTGCGGCCGGGCTGCCGCTCGGGTAGGGCTGTGGCGAGACGGGACAAGGAGGGGGGATGCGCAACAAGTTTCTGGGGACCGGGGAACCGGGCTGGAACCCCTGGCGCAAGGTCCTGGTGGTCCTTTCGGGACTGCGCTTCGCCGTGGTCTACGACGCCAGCGTGGCCTGGAAGGTGGCGGTCTCGGGCCTGGTGCTGGCGGCCTTCGCCCTTGGCGGGTCGTGGCTGAATTTCGCCCTGGTCCTGGTGGCCACGGGCCAGATGCTGGCGGCCGAGCTCATCAATTCGGCCATCGAAGGGGTGTGCGATCTGCTCGCCAACAAGGAGGACCGGCGGATAAAGGCCATAAAGGACATGGCCGCGGCCGCGGCCGGCATGGCCATCCTCTTCTGGCTGGCGGTCATCGTCTGGGAAGCGGGGCGGTTTTGGGGAGCCTGGCCGGGCTTCTAGCCCGGCCAGGCGGGCTTAGAACTTTTCCCTGGCCCGGGCCAGGGCGGCCTTCAGATCGGCCAGGGCGCTGTCAAACCCTTCCTTGAGCTCGGCCAGGGCCCCTTCGCCGCCTTTTCGCAGCAGGGTCAGCTTGTAGCGGGCCTTGTCGTATTTTTCGAGCAGGTGTTCGAGGTCGCCGGCCCAGCGGTCGAAATAGTCCGGCCCCTTTTCCCGGGCCGAAGCCCGGACCTGCTCGATCCTGGCCTTGTACGCGGCAAGCTGTTCTTCCATATCCACGCCGAACGGCTTTTTTTCGTCCATGGCGTCCTCCCTGGATCGTGGCTATGGCAACAACGATAGCGGAAGGGGAAGGCGACCGCAAGATATCCGGAGCCGTCGAGACCGCTTGCACCCCGTATCCCGGTCTGCTATTGGGGTTACAGGAAAGTTGTCCGGCGGGGCTTCCCTTCCGAGGGAGGAAATGCGGGCCCCGCCCCTGGTCAAGGACCGAAGGCGACTTATGTTGTGCTCCAGACGCGCCGGACCCCGGGGTCCCGGGGGGTCACCCCAGACGGGCCTGGACGTATCGCCAACGGAAAACGCGAAACGACGAGATTGCAAGGAGGAAGGCCATGAAGGCGCAACTGCAAAAGATCCTGGTGCTTCTGATGGCGGTGTGCATCGGCTTGGCGGCTTTGCCGGCCCGCTCCTTCGCCATCGGCGAAGCGGGCACGTTCTACGTGCAGCCTGAATTCGGCGTGTACGGGACCGGCCAGAAGGCCGTGAATTCGATCATCACCTTTGGCGGCAGCGGCGGCTACTTCATCATCGACGGCCTGTCGATCGGCGCCGAGGCCCTGGCCTATTCGTTCGACCAGAAGAAGATCAGCCGCAGCACCCCGTCCGGCAACGCGCTCTACCACGTGGTGCGCAGCGACGGCTACTCCCAGAACCCCTGGGCCTTCGGCTTCAACGGCCTGGTCAGGTACTACCCGGTCCGCACCGATACGGCGGCCTTCTTCATCGGCACCGGTATCGGCGGCCTGTTCTCGAGCGACCGCATCCCGTACTACTCCAACGGCGGGCGCGGCAGCGAGGCCAATCTGACGGTCCCGGCCGACATCGGCTTCACCGTGGCCTTCACCCCGAACATGGCCCTGGAAGTCACCGGCCGCTACCAGCGGATCGGCTTCGACAGCCACGGCCTGGACGCCTGGGGCGGCCATGCGGCCCTCCGCTTCACTTTCTAGGCTGCCAAACACATTCTAGGCTGACAAACGTCGGCAACTAGGGTAACAGATCAAGCCCTCCCGCCCGCACCGGGTGGGAGGGCTCGTTTTTTTTTCGGCCTGCCCATTGCCGCTTGACACGGCATTTTAATGGGTCTATATGCCTCTGTCTTTGCCATACACTATGATTTTCTTGAACGGAGACGGCTATGCCCACGATCAATCAACTTATCCGCAAGGAACGGGCCCAGGTGGCCAAGCGCCGCAAGACGCCCGCCCTGCAGGCCTGCCCGCAGCGTCGGGGCGTGTGCACCCGCGTGTACACCACCACGCCCAAAAAGCCCAACTCGGCCTTGCGCAAGGTCGCCCGCGTGCGCCTCACCAATGGCATCGAGGTGACGTCCTACATCCCGGGCGAAGGCCACAACCTGCAGGAACACTCCGTGGTGATGATCCGGGGCGGCCGTGTGAAAGACCTTCCCGGTGTCCGGTACCATATCATCCGCGGCACGCTCGATACCGCCGGCGTGTCCGATCGTCGCCAGGGCCGTTCCAAGTACGGCGCCAAGCGGCCCAAGTAATTTCGGTGCAAGGAGAGGACGCGTATGCCGCGTAAAGGCCCAGTTTCCAAGAGGTCGGTGCTGCCCGACCCGAAGTTTGGCAGCCATCTGGTGACGAAGTTCATCAACCGCCTCATGTATGATGGCAACAAAGGCGTGGCCGAAGGTATTTTCTACCAGGCCGTGGACGTCCTGGCTGAAAAGTCGGGCGAAGACCCCTTGAAGGCCTTCGAAAAGGCCATTGCCAACGTCAAGCCGCACATGGAAGTCAAGCCCCGCCGGGTCGGCGGCGCCACCTACCAGGTGCCCATGGAAGTCCGGCCTGAGCGGCAGCTCACGTTGGCCCTGCGCTGGCTGGTCGGGATCGCCCGGGCGCGCGGCGAAAAAGGCATGGCGGACAAATTGTCGGGCGAACTGCTGGACGCCTATCACAATCGCGGCGGGGCCGTGAAAAAGAAAGAGGATACGCACCGTATGGCGGACGCGAACAAAGCGTTTGCCCACTACCGGTGGTAGTCGCACAAGGATAGCGTCGTGTCTAAGACAGTACCCATTGAGCGGCAACGCAATATCGGCATCATGGCTCACATCGATGCCGGAAAGACGACCACCACCGAACGTATTCTCTTTTACACCGGGGTGTCGCACAAGATAGGCGAAGTCCATGACGGCCAAGCCACCATGGACTGGATGGTCCAGGAACAGGAGCGGGGCATCACGATCACCTCGGCTGCCACCACCTGCTACTGGCGCGACCACCGTATCAACATCATCGACACGCCCGGTCACGTGGATTTTACCATCGAGGTGGAGCGTTCCCTGCGTGTCCTCGACGGGGCAGTCGCGGTCTTTGACGCTGTTTCCGGCGTCGAGCCCCAGTCCGAGACGGTCTGGCGCCAGGCCGAGCGGTACCGCGTTCCCCGCATGAGCTTCGTCAACAAGATGGACCGGACCGGCGCCGACTTCTTCCGGTGCGTGGACATGATCCGCGACCGCCTCGGCGCCAAGCCCGTGCCCCTGCAGATCCCCATCGGCAACGAGGAGAACTTCCAGGGCATCGTGGACATGATCCAGGGCAAGGCCGTCTACTTCGACACCGAAAGCCAGGGCCGGGACTATGTCTACAAGGACATTCCCGAGGACCTGCTCGACGTCTATGAAGACCTGCGCCACCAGATGCTCGAAGCCATTGCCGAGGAAGACGAGGCCCTGATGGAGAAGTACCTCGGCGGCGAGGAACTGACTCCCGACGAGCTCATCGCCGGCATCCGCAAGGCGACCATCAGCCTGGCCATCTGCCCGGTCTTGTGCGGGTCCGCCTTCAAGAACAAGGGCGTGCAGCCCCTGCTCGACGCGGTGGTGGACTTCCTGCCGTCCCCGGTCGACATCCCGGCCATGGTCGGGCGCGATCCGGACAACAAGGAGCGGGAGATCGTGTGCGACTGCGATCCCAAGCAGCCGCTGGCCGCTCTGGCCTTCAAGCTCATGAGCGACCCCTTCATCGGCCACCTGACGTTTTTGCGCCTCTATTCCGGCCGGATCGAGTCGGGCATGACCGTGCTCAACTCCAACACCGGGAAAAAGGAGCGCGTCGGCCGTCTGCTCAAGATGCACGCCAACAAGCGTGAAGAGATAAAGGAAGCCGAAGCCGGCGACATCGTGGCCGCCGTCGGCATGAAGATCACCTCCACCGGCGACACCCTGTGCGCGGAAAACCGCCCGGTCGCCCTGGAGTCCCTGGACATTCCCGAGCCGGTCATCGAAGTGGCCATCGAGCCCAAGACCAAGGCCGACCGCGACCAGCTGTCCCAGGCCCTTGGCAAGCTGACCAAGGAGGATCCGTCCTTCCGGGTCAAGACCGACGAGGACTCCGGCCAGACCCTGATCGCCGGCATGGGCGAGTTGCACCTGGAGATCATCGTTGACCGCCTGATGCGCGAGTTCGGCGTCAACGCCAACGTGGGCGCGCCCCAGGTCGCCTACCGCGAGACCATCACCAAGCCGCTCAAAAACGATCTGCGCTACGTCAAGCAGACCGGCGGCCGCGGCCAGTACGGCCACGTGGTGCTCGAGATCGAACCGAAGGAAGACGGCGGCTACGAATTCGTCAACGACATCGTCGGCGGCGTCATCCCCAAGGAATACATCCCGGCCGTTGACAAAGGCATTCAGAATGCCATGAAGGGCGGCGTCATCGCCGGCTTCCCCCTGGTCGACATCCGGGCCAAGCTGGTCTTCGGCTCCTTCCATGAAGTCGACTCGTCGGAGCAGGCGTTTTTCATCTGCGCCTCGCAGTGCTTCAAGGAAGCCGTACAAAAAGCCGGCCCTGTGCTGCTCGAGCCGATCATGGCCGTCGAAGTGGTCACGCCGGAAGAGTACATGGGCGACGTCATGGGCGACTTAAACGGCCGTCGCGGCCGCATCGCCAAGATGGATTCCCGGGCCGGAGCCCAGATCATCACCGCCCACGTGCCCCTGTCCGCCATGTTCGGGTACGCCACGGACCTGCGCTCCAAGTCGCAAGGCCGGGCCACCTTCACCATGCAGTTCGACCACTACGAGAAGGTTCCGGCCAGTCTGGCCGAGGAAATAATGAAGAAGAAATAACGCCCGCGGCACATCGGGCGAGGGTGTAGCAACAACGAACCGCAAGCGCGGAAGTTCAGGGGGACGACATGGGCAAGGCGAAATTCGAGCGGAACAAGCCGCACGTAAACATCGGCACCATTGGTCACATCGACCACGGCAAAACCACGCTGACCGCGGCCATCACGCGTCTGGCCAGCATGAAGGGTTTTGGCGAGTATATTCCTTTTGACCAGATCGACAAGGCGCCGGAAGAGAAAGAGCGCGGCATCACCATCGCCACGGCCCACGTCGAGTACCAGACCGACAAGCGGCACTACGCCCACGTCGACTGCCCCGGCCACGCCGACTACATCAAGAACATGATCACCGGCGCGGCCCAGATGGACGGCGGCATCCTGGTGGTCGCGGCCACCGACGGCCCCATGCCCCAGACCCGTGAGCACATCCTGCTGGCCCGTCAGGTCGGCGTGCCCCAGCTGGTCGTGTTCATGAACAAGGTCGACCTGGTCGACGATCCGGAACTGCTCGAGCTGGTCGAGCTCGAAGTCCGCGAGCTGCTCTCCAAGTACGGGTTCCCGGGCGACGACATTCCGGTCATCAAGGGTTCGGCCCTCAAAGCCCTCGAAGCCGCCGATGTCAACAGCCCCGAGGCCGCTCCTATCTTCGAGCTGCTCGACGCCTGCGATTCGTTCATTCCCGAGCCCAAGCGCGACATCGACAAGCCGTTTCTCATGCCCATTGAGGACGTCTTCTCCATCTCCGGCCGCGGCACCGTGGTGACCGGACGCGTGGAGCGCGGCATCGTCACGGTCGGCGACGAAGTGGCGATCATCGGCATCAAGGACACGGTCAAGACGACCTGCACCGGTGTCGAGATGTTCCGCAAGATCCTGGACCAGGGCCAGGCCGGCGACAACGTGGGCGTGCTTCTGCGCGGCGTCAAGCGTGACGACGTGGAGCGCGGCCAGGTGCTGGCCAAGCCGGGTTCGATCACCCCGCACCGCAAGTTCAAGGCCGAGGTGTACGTCCTCAACAAAGAAGAGGGCGGCCGCCATACCCCGTTTTTCACCGGCTACCGTCCCCAGTTCTATTTCCGCACGACCGACATCACGGGCGTCGTGACCCTGGCCGAAGGGGTCGAGATGGTGATGCCGGGTGACAACGCCACGTTCAACGTGGAGCTGATCGCCCCCATTGCCATGGAAAAGGGCCTGCGCTTCGCCATCCGCGAAGGCGGCCGCACCGTCGGCGCCGGCGTCGTGTCGGAAATCGTGGAGTAATATCATGGTTTCCATGCAAAATGACCGCATTCGCATCAAGTTGAAGGCCTACGACTACCGCATTCTCGACAAGGCCGTGGCCGAGATCGTGGATACCGCCCGCAACACCGGGGCTGGCGTTGCCGGCCCGATCCCGTTGCCGACGGACATCCACAAGGTCACGGTCAACCGCTCCGTGCACGTGGACAAGAAGTCCCGCGAGCAGTTCGAGATGCGGGTTCACAAACGTCTCCTGGACATTATGGAGCCCACCCAGCAGACGGTGGACGCGCTCGGGAAACTGAGCCTGCCCGCCGGCGTTGACGTGGAAATCAAGCTCTAAGGAAGGTTGGCATGGCTGCCACGCTTGGAATACTCGGCCGCAAACTGGGCATGACCCGGATTTTCGGCGACGACGGATCGATCATTCCGGTCACGGTCATCGAGGCCGGCCCCTGTCCCGTCACGCAGGTCAAGACCGCGGAAAAAGACGGGTACAACGCCATGCAGATCGGGTTCGACCAGATCCCGGAACGCAAGGTCAACAAGCCCGAGAAGGGCCATCTGGACAAGGCCGGCCGCGGCTACTACCGGGTGCTCAAGGAAATCCGCCTCGACGGCCCCTCGGCCTTCGAACAGGGCATGGACGTGACCGTCGACATTTTCGCCCCGGGCGAGACCGTCAAGGTGACCGGCACCTCCATCGGCAAGGGCTTTGCCGGCGTCATGAAGCGCTGGAACTTCGCGGGTCTCAAAAAGACCCACGGTACGGAAAAAGCCCACCGCTCCGGCGGCTCCATCGGTAACAACACCGAGCCGGGCAAGGTCATGAAGGGCAAGAAGATGGCCGGCCACATGGGCGCGCGCACCGTGACCATGCTCGGCATCGAGATCGTGGACGTCCGCCCGGAAATGAACCTGATCCTGGTCAAAGGCCAGGTGCCAGGGCCCCGCAATTGCGTGGTCATGGTGCGCAAGCAGGGATAACGGGAATAACCATGGCAAACATAAAGCTCTACGACCAGGGTAACCAGGAAATCGGCACCGTCGAACTGGATCCCGAGGTCTTCGAAGTCGAGGTTCAGCCCGAACTGCTGCACCTGGTGGTCCGGGCCCAGCTGGCCGCCAAGCGCGCCGGCACCCACTCGGTCAAGACCCGGGCCTTCGTCAGCGGCGGCGGCAAAAAGCCCTGGCGCCAGAAAGGCACGGGCCGGGCCCGCGCCGGTTCCACCCGCTCGCCCCTGTGGCGCGGCGGCGCCGTCGTCCACGGTCCCGAACCCCGGGACTACACCTTCAAGGTCAACCGCAAGGTCCGCCAGCTGGCCCTGCGCATGGCCCTTTCGGCCAAGCTCGGGGACGCGTCCCTGGTCCTGGTCGACACCCTGGCCGTGCCCGAAGTCAAGACCAAGCTCATGGTCAAGGTGACTTCCGACTTCGGCTTGAAAAAAGCCTTGATTGTTCTGCCTGCTTCGGATAACAATCTCGAGCTTTCCGCCAGGAACATTCCCGGCATCAAGGTTGTCCGCGAGGACATGTTAAACGTCTACGACATCCTGCGCCACGACCATCTGGTCATGGTCAAGGATGCGGCCCTGAAGGTCCAGGAGAGGCTCGGTCATGGAGTACGCTAACATACTGCTTAGGCCCCTGGTTTCCGAAAAGGCCACGATGATCAAGGAAGCCGCCAACCAGGTGGTTTTTTATGTCCACCCCGAGGCGAACAAGATCGAGATCGCCAAGGCCGTGGAAAAGGCGTTTTCGGTCACGGTCGACGCCGTGCGCGTGGTGCGCCGCCGCCCGCTTGCCCGCTCGCGCATGGGCAAGGTGACCGGCCGGATTCCGGGCTACAAGAAAGCCTACGTGACCCTGGCGCAGGGTGATAAAATAGAGTTCTTCGAAGGGGTTTAGTCATGTCCATCCGCAAGCTTAAGCCCACGTCGGCCGGCCGCCGGTTCCAGACGGTCTCCACCTTCGAGGAGATCACCCGGACCGAGCCCGAAAAGTCCCTCGTCGAGGGGCTTCCCCGCGCTTCCGGCCGCAACTGTTATGGCCGGATCACCTCGCGGCGGCGGGGCGGCGGCAACAAGCGCCTGTACCGTATCATCGACTTCAAGCGCGACAAGTTCGAGGTCCCGGCCAAGGTCTTCTCCGTGGAGTACGACCCGAACCGTAGCGCGCGTATTGCGCTTTTGCATTACGCCGATGGCGAGAAACGTTACATTCTGGCGCCGGTTGGAATTTCGGTTGGCGACATGATCACGGCCGGTGAAGGCGCGGACATCAAGCCCGGCAACGCCCTGCCGCTCAAAAAGATCCCCGTCGGCACGCTGCTGCACAACATCGAGCTCAATCCGGGCCGCGGCGGCCAGATCTGCCGCGCCGCCGGGACCTACGCCCAGCTCGTGGCCAAGGAAGGCAAGTACGCGCTCCTGCGCCTGCCCTCCGGCGAAGTCCGGAACATCCTGGCCTCCTGCCTGGCCACCGTCGGCCAGGTCGGCAACGTGATGCACGAGAACATCTCCATCGGCAAGGCCGGCCGCAACCGCTGGCTCGGCAACCGGCCCAAGGTTCGCGGCGTGGCTATGAACCCGGTCGACCATCCGCATGGCGGCGGCGAGGGCAAAAGTTCGGGCGGCCGGCATCCCGTCACTCCCTGGGGCACGCCGACCAAGGGCTACAAAACCCGCAACAAGAAAAAGGCCTCGTCCAAGCTTATCGCCAAGCGGCGCGGACAAAAGTAAGAGGGAACGCCTATGCCTCGGTCGCTCAAAAAGGGTCCGTTCGTTGACGGGCATCTGGAAAAAAAGGTCAGCTACGCCCTGGAGAACAAGGATCGCCGCGTGATCAAGACCTGGTCGCGCCGTTCCATGATCCTGCCCGAGATGGTGGGACTGACCTTCGCCGTCCACAACGGCAAGAAATTCATCCCGGTCTTTGTTTCCGAAAATATGGTCGGCCACAAACTCGGTGAATTCTCCCCCACGCGGACCTTCCACGGCCATGCCGCGGACAAGAAAAGCAAAGTGAAAAAGTAGTCGGGGACGAACCCCGTCGGGACACAGTCATGGAAGCCAAAGCCATAGCCAAATTCATCCGCGTGTCGCCCCAGAAGGCGAGGCTCGTTGCCGCCAACATCCTTGGCCGTCCGGTCGAGGAGGCCATGAATATACTGAAGTTCACACCCAAGAAGTCGGCCAAGATCATCGGCAAAGTCCTGCACTCCGCCGTTGCCAATGCCGAACAGATCTCCGGGGTGGACATCGACAACCTTACGGTCAAACAGGTGATCGTCAATCCCGGGCCGACCTGGAAGCGCATCATGACGCGTTCCATGGGCCGCGCCTTCCGGATCGTCAAGCGCACGAGCCATATCACCGTCGTCGTGGCCGAGAATTAGGAGCGACACATGGGCCAGAAAGTACATCCCTACGGGTTTCGGCTCGGGTACAACAAGAATTGGCTGTCCCGCTGGTTTTCCAAAAAGGATTATCCCGCGTTCGTTTTCGAGGACAATCAGATTCGCAAGTTCGTGAAAAAGAACTTGTACCACGCCGGGATCTCGAAAATTGAAATCGAGCGGGCCGGGGGCAAGATCCGGTTGATCATCCACACCGCCCGTCCCGGCATCGTCATCGGCCGCAAGGGCACGGAGATCGAGAAGGTCCGCGGCGACCTCAAGCAGCGTTTCGGCCGCGAGTTCACGGTCGAGGTCAACGAGATCCGCCGCCCCGAGATCGACTCCCAGCTGGTGGCCGAGAACATCGCGCTGCAACTCGAGCGCCGCGTGGCCTTCCGCCGGGCCATGAAGCGTACGGTCGGCCTGTCGCGCAAGTTCGGCGCCGAGGGCATCAAGGTCTCCTGCGCCGGCCGCCTGGCCGGAGCGGAAATCGCCCGGTCCGAATGGTACCGCGACGGACGGGTGCCCCTGCAGACGCTTCGCGCCGACATCGATTACGGCTATGCCATCGCCAAGACCACATACGGCGTGATCGGCGTCAAGGTCTGGATTTTCAAAGGCGAGATTTTGGATCATGAGGTGGAAGCGTAATGTTGGCTCCCAAAAAAACCAAATTCCGCAAGATGCAGAAAGGCCGCCTGCGCGGCCCGGCCACCAAGGGCGCCTCCATCGACTTTGGCGACATCGGCATCAAGGCGCTTGAGCACGGCAAGCTGTCCAGCCAGCAGATCGAGGCCGCCCGCGTGGCCATCATGCGCCACATCAAGCGCGGCGGAAAAGTCTGGATCCGCGTCTTTCCGGACCGGGTCAAGACCGAGAAGCCGGCCGAAGTGCGGCAGGGCAAAGGCAAAGGCGCGCCGGTCGGCTGGTTCGCCCCGGTCAAACCGGGCCGCGTGCTCTACGAGATCAAGGGCGTCGACCTGGCCACGGCCAAGGAAGCGCTGACCCGGGCCCAGCACAAGCTGCCGATCAAGACCAAGATCGTGGCCAAGGAGGGCGTCTAGCCATGAAGACCGCTGAACTGCGCGAACTCGACGCCGAAGGCCTGGCCAAAAAGCTCGGCGAGACCCGCGAGGAGCTCTTCAAGCTGCGCTTCCAGCACGCCACGGCGCAGCTGGAAAAAACGCACCGCCTGCGTCAGGTCCGCAAGGACATCGCGAGGCTCCTTACGGTGCAAAACGAAAAAAAGCGCCAAGCGTAATCGGGGTTCGCCATGGAAGAACATAAAAGCAACCGTCGGGTTCTGACCGGTGTCGTGGTTTCCGACAAGGCCGACAAGACCATCGTGGTCATGGTCGAAACCCTGGTCAAGCATCCGCTGTATAAAAAATACATCCGTCGCCGCAAGAAGTTCATGGCCCACGATCCGCAAAACGACTGCGGCATGGGCGATACGGTCAGCATCATCGAACACCGTCCGCTGTCGGCCCGCAAGCGCTGGCACCTTGTGAAAATCATGGAAAAAGCGGTCTAGGAGCCAGGTCATGATCCAGGTTGAAACCCAACTCGACGTGGCGGACAATTCCGGCGCCAAGAGAGTCCTCTGCATCAAGGTGCTCGGCGGCTCGCGCCGCCGGTACGCTTCGGTGGGCGACATCATCGTGGTGTCGGTCAAGGACGCCCTGCCCAATTCCAAGGTGAAAAAGGGCTCGGTGATGAAGGCCGTGGTGGTGCGGACGAAAAAGGAAGTCGGGCGTCCCGACGGCTCCTACATCAAGTTCGACTCCAATTCCGCCGTCCTCTTGTCCGCCCAGGGCGAGCCCGTCGGCACCCGCATCTTCGGACCGGTGGCCAGGGAACTGCGGCAGAAAAACTTCATGAAAATCGTGTCGCTGGCGCCTGAAGTCCTGTAGGACTTACGCACCGCGCCAACGGGGACGCCATGAAAACGTATCGGATACGCAAAGACGACAAGGTGATGGTCACCGCCGGCAAGGACAAGGGCAAGGTGGGCAAGGTGCTCAAGATCCTGCCCAAGAAGAATGCCGTGCTGGTGGAAAAGGTCAACATGGTCAAGCGCCACACCAAGGCCAATCCCTACGCCAAGATCGCGGGCGGGATTGTCGAAAAGGAATCCCCGCTTGACATCTCGAACGTCGCGCTTTTGTGCGACGCCTGCGCCAAGCCGACCAAGGTCGGCTACAAAGAGACCGCAGACGGCAAAAAGGTGCGCTTCTGCAAGAAGTGCAACCACGAAATCGCTTGAGTTAAAAGGAAACGGTATGACCCGCCTGGAACAAATTTATGCCGAGAAGGTAGCCCCGGAGCTGAAAAAGGAGTTCGGGTACACCTCCAGCATGCAAATCCCCCGGCTTTCCTTCATTTCGCTCAACATGGGTTTGGGCGAAGCGAGCAACAACAATAAGCTCATCGAGGAAGCCGTGGTTGAGTTGACCGCCATCTCCGGACAGAAGGCCGTGGTGACCCGGGCCAGGAAGTCCATTGCGGCGTTCAAGCTCCGGGAGGGCATGCCGGTGGGGTGTCGCGTGACGCTGCGCCGGGAACGGATGTGGGACTTCCTGGACAAACTGATCAATTTTTCCCTGCCTCGGGTCCGCGACTTTCGCGGCGTGCCCGACCGCGGGTTCGACGGACGCGGCAATTTTACCCTCGGCATCCGGGAGCACACGATTTTTCCGGAAATCAACGTGGATCGCGTCGAACACGTCAAGGGCATGAACGTTACCATCGTCACAACGGCCCGGGCCGACAAGGAGGGCAAGATGTTTCTCGACCTCCTCGGCATGCCGTTTAAAAAGTAAGGAGAACGGCCGTGGCCCGTAAATCGTTGAGGGTGAAAGCCAGCCGCAAGCCGAAGTTTTCCACCAGAGCGTATAACCGCTGTCCCATCTGCGGTCGTCCCAGGGCGTTTCTGCGCAAGTTCGGCGTGTGCCGTATTTGCTTCCGTAACATGTCGCTGACCGGTGAGATGCCCGGTGTGCGCAAGTCGAGCTGGTAGCAAGGAGAGGACGCCATGTCGGTGACCGACCCCATTTCGGACATGCTGACCCGTATACGCAACGCCCATCGGGCCCTGCACGCGGATCTGGCTTTTCCGGCCTCGAAACTCAAGGCCGCTATTGCCGTCATATTAAAGGACGAAGGCTATATCGCCGATTTTTCCGTGAGCGAAGCAAGCCTGTCCATCAACCTGAAGTACCAGGGCGGCAAGCCGCTCATCTCCGGACTCAAAAGGATCAGCAAGCCCGGCCGGCGTGTCTACGTCGGAGCCGAGGCCATCCCCAAAGTCCAAAACGGCCTGGGCATCAGCATCCTGTCCACCTCTCGGGGGATCCTCGAAGGCGGCAAGGCCCGGGAGCTCAATGTCGGCGGCGAGCTCCTGTGCGAAATCTGGTAAGAAGACAAGTCGCGGAGAAGATGTCATGTCCAGGATAGGCAAACGCGAAATCGAGCTTCCCTCCGGCGTGTCCGTCGAGGTGGCTCCCGAGGCGGTGACGGTCAAAGGCCCCAAAGGCCAGCTGACCACGCCGACCCATCCCAAGATCGTCTACGCGGTGACGGACGGCAAGGTCCAGCTGACCCGGGTCGATGAGACCCGCATGGCCCGGGCCCAGCACGGCCTGCGCCGCACGCTTCTGGCCAATCTGGTCGAAGGCGTGAGCAAAGGGTTCAGCAAGACGCTCGAAGTCATCGGCGTCGGCTACAAGGTGGCGGCCTCGGCCGACACCGTGACCTTAAACGTCGGCTACTCGCACCCGGTGGACTTCAAGCTCCCGGCCGGGATCGAGGCCAAGGTCGAAGGAAACAAGCTCATCTTGTCCGGAATCGACAAGATCGTGCTTGGCGAGACCGCGGCCCGGATCCGCCGCGTGCGGCCGCCCGAGCCGTTCAAAGGCAAGGGCATCAAATACGACACCGAAGTCATTCGTCGCAAAGCCGGCAAGTCCGGCGGCAAGAAATAGGGACCGCATATGAAGATGACCAAGACCCTGGCGCGCGCGCGCCGGAAAGTCCGCATCCGCAAGAAGCTGGCCGGCACGGCTGAGCGTCCCCGTCTGGTCGTGTACCGGTCCAACCGGCACATCTACGCCCAGGTGATCGACGACCTCACCGGCCAGACGTTGGTGTCTTCCTCGAGCCAGACCCTGTCCAAGGCAGGGGAAGCGCTCAAGGCCGACAAGGACGCCGCCGCCAAGGTCGGCAAGGATCTGGCGCAAAAGGCCCTGGAACGCAATATCGAAGCCGTGGTGTTCGACCGCAACGGCTACATTTACCACGGCAGGATTCAAGCCCTCGCCGACGGAGCCCGGGATGGCGGCCTTAAATTCTAAGCGCGGGAAGGAAGACGGCATGGACCAGCAGTCCGATCTCGGACAGATCGAAAAGATCGTGTACCTCAACCGCGTGGCCAAAGTCGTCAAGGGCGGCCGGCGGTTCAGCTTCAGCGCCCTGGTCGTGGTCGGCGACGGCAAGGGTTCCGTGGGCTATGGCCTGGGCAAGGCCAACGAAGTCCCGGAAGCCATCCGCAAGGCCACCGAGCAGGCCAGGAAGGGCATGATCCGCATCCCTCTCCTCGACGGCACGCTGCCCTACGAGGTGCTCGGCCAGTTCGGCGCCGGCCGCGTCATGCTCAAACCCGCCTCCAAGGGTACCGGCATCATCGCCGGCGGCCCGGTGCGGGCCATCATGGAAGCCTGCGGCGTCCATGACATCCTGACCAAGGCCATCGGCACCAACAACCCGCACAACGTCTTGCGCGCCACCATGGAAGGCCTGGCCTCGCTGCGCAGCGCCGACGTCGTCGGCACCATGCGCGGCAAGGCCCTGGCCACGCCGCGCAAATAAGGAATTCCGCCATGGCAACCATTACCGTCAAGCTGGCCCGCAGCCGCTACGGCAATACGCCCAAGCAGCGGGGAACCCTGGCCGCCCTGGGTCTCAAGAAAATCCATCAGGAACGATCCTACGAGAAGACCGACACCGTTGTCGGCATGATCGCCAAGGTCAAGCACCTGGTCGAGGTGACCGAGTCATGAAGCTGCACGAACTCTACCCCTTCCCCGAGGAGCGGGTCAATCGCAAGCGCATCGGCCGCGGCCGGGCCACCGGCCAGGGCTGCACCGCGGGCAAGGGCAACAAGGGCCAGAACGCCCGGGCGGGTGTGAGCGAACGCCCCTGGTTCGAAGGCGGCCAGATGCCGCTGGCTCGCCGGCTGCCCAAGCGCGGCTTCAAGAACTACCCGTTCAAGGTGGTCTACCAGCCGCTGAACCTGGATCGCCTGCTGGAGGCTTTCGCCGGCCAGGACGCCATCAGCCTGGACGACATCTACGAACGCGGCCTGGCCAAGGCCGGGGCTCTGGTCAAGATCCTCTCCCAGGGGGAAGTCGCCGCCGCGGTCACGGTCGAGGCCCACCGCTTCAGCGCCAAGGCCCTGGAGAAGATCGCCGCCGCCGGCGGCAAGGCCGTCACCCTCGGCGCCGTCGAATCCGGCGACGAAACCCCAACCGAATAACGGAAGTCAACGTGGCCCTTACCGGAGTCGAAAACCTGGCCCGTCTGCCGGAGCTGAAACGAAAGCTCCTCTGGACCTTCCTGCTCGTGGCCGTCTACCGCATCGGGGTGCACGTGCCCGTGCCCGGCGTGGATTCGGCCGCCTTGGCGGATTTTTTCGAGAGCGCCAAGAATACGCTGTTTGGCCTGTTCGACATGTTCTCCGGCGGAGGGCTCCGAAACCTTTCCATCTTCGCCCTGGGGATCATGCCCTACATCTCCGCCTCCATCATCATCCAGCTGCTGACGGTCGTCAGCCCCGAGCTGGCCAAGATGCAGAAGGAGGAGGGCGCGGCCGGCCGCAAGAAGATCACCCAGTACACCCGCTACGGCACGGTGCTGATCGCCGTCATCCAGGGCTTCGGCATTGCCGTGGGCCTGGAGAGCATGGCCAGCCCCACGGGCGCGCCGGTAGTGCTCATGTCTGGCTGGGCCTTCCGTCTGATGACCATCATCACGCTTGCCGCAGGCACGGTCTTTCTCATGTGGCTTGGCGAGCAGATGACCGAGAAGGGCATCGGCAACGGCATCTCCATGATCATCTACGCCGGTATCGTGGCCGGCCTGCCGCGGGCGGTCCTCTCGACCATCGACCTCGTGAAGGCCGGGGAGCTGTCGCTCTTTGTCCTGCTCCTGATCGGGGCACTCATGATCGGGGTCCTTTACGCCATCGTCTTCATGGAGCGCGGCCAGCGGCGCATCCCCATCCAGTACGCCAAACGGATGGTCGGGCGGAAGATGTACGGCGGGCAGACCACCCATTTGCCGCTTCGGGTCAACACGGCCGGCGTCATTCCGCCGATCTTTGCCTCCTCGATCCTGCTTTTCCCGGCCACCCTCGGGGAATTCTCCCATGTGCCGTGGCTCAAAAGCGTTGCCTCGTTTTTCAGTCCCCAGACCATGACCTACAACGTCGTGTTCGTGGCCCTGATCGTGTTCTTCTGCTATTTCTACACGGCCATCATCTTTGATCCGGCCGACATCGCGGAGAACATCCGCAAGCAGGGCGGTTTCATCCCGGGCATCCGGCCCGGGGCCAAGACCAAGGAATACATCGACAAGGTTCTGGCCAGGATCACGCTCTGGGGTTCGCTCTACATATCCGTTGTCTGCGTCTTGCCCATGGTCCTTATCCAACAGTTCAACGTGCCGTTCTATTTCGGCGGCACGTCGCTTCTGATCGTGGTCGGCGTGGCCATGGACTTCATGTCGCAGATCGAGTCTTACCTGATTTCCCGTCAGTATGAAGGTCTCATGCAGAAGGGGAGAATCAAGGGCAGGCAATAGCGTTGAAAAAGGTCAGGGGGATTTTCCTCAAAAACGACCTTGAAATCGCTTCCATGCGCGAAGCCGGCCGCATTGTGGCCATCATTTTGCGCGAATTGCGGGAAGCGGTCAAGCCCGGGGTCAAGACCATGGTCTTTGAGGAAATCGCGCGCAAGCGGTGCGACGATTTCAAGGTGAAGCCGGCCTTTCTCGGCATGTACGGCTTCCCCTATGCCCTGTGCTGCTCGGTCAATGAAGAAGTGGTGCACGGGTTCCCCTCGGAACGCGTGCTGGTCGACGGGGATCTGGTCAGCTTCGACATGGGGGTGGTCTACGACGGGTTCTACGGGGACTCGGCCACCACGGTCCCGGTCGGGGCAGTCAACGGCGACCGGGAGAAGCTCCTGCGGGTGACCAAGGAGTCGCTCGAAGCCGGGATTGCCGAAGCCCGGGCCGGCAACGACCTGTACGACATTTCGCGAGCCGTGCAGAAATATGTTGAAGAGCATGGCCTGAGTGTTGTAAGACGATTTGTTGGGCACGGCATCGGGAGGAAACTCCACGAAAAGCCGGAGATCCCCAATTTCGAGCCCAAGGGGGCACCCCGGGTCCCGCTTTTGCCCGGAATGGTGCTGGCCATTGAACCCATGGTGACTGCCGGCGGACCGGACGTCGAAGTGCTGTCCGACAATTGGACGGCCGTGACCAAGGACCGCAGCCTGTCCGCCCATTTCGAGCATACGGTGGCTGTGACCAAAAACGGTCCTCGGATTTTAAGCCTGGCTGATTGACGCGGCGGACGCCACGGGCGCCTGCCGTTGCCGTCGCCAGGAGACGGAGCAACAAGATGAAAGTGAAACCCTCGGTCAAAAAACTTTGTCCCAAGTGCAAAGTCATCCGGCGCCACGGCGTAGTGCGGGTGATCTGCGAGAACCCCCGGCACAAACAGCGCCAGGGATAACGGAGGAACGTCGTGGCCAGAATCGCGGGAGTCGACCTTCCGAAGAACAAGCGGATGGATATCGCGCTGACCTACATTTACGGAATCGGCCGGACAACGGCCCTTCGTATCCTTGAGGTGACCGGCGTCGATTGGACCAAGAATTCGGACGCCCTCAGCCCTGAGGAAACCAACACCATCCGCAAGGAAATCGAGGCCAACCACAAGGTCGAGGGCGATTTGCGGCGTGATGTGACCGCCAATATCAAGCGCCTCATGGACATCGGCTGCTTTCGTGGCCTGCGCCACCGCCGCGGGCTGCCCTGCCGCGGCCAGCGCACCCACACCAATGCACGCACCCGCAAGGGCCCGCGTCGCGGCGTGATGGCCAAGAAAAAGAAGTAGATGATGCCGGCGCCCGGCAACGGGCGCCGGAGCTAACCCGGTAAAATGCCCGACTCGGGCTTTCTGGAGATACGCGTATGGCGAAACCGCGCCGCACCGGCAAAAAGGAACGGAAGAATATTCCCGTGGGAGTTGCCCACATCCAGGCCACGTTCAACAATACCATCGTGACCTTCACCGATCAGAAGGGCAACGTGGTCAGCTGGGCCACCTCCGGCGGAGCGGGATTCAAGGGGTCGCGCAAGTCCACCCCGTTCGCCGCCCAGGTCGCCGCCGAGAATGCCGCGCGCAAGGCCCAGGAAAACGGTATGCGCACCGTCGGTATTCTGGTCAAGGGTCCGGGCTCCGGCCGTGAGGCGGCCATGCGCGCCATCCACAACGCCGGATTCAAGGTCAGCTTCATCCGCGACATCACGCCCATCCCCCACAACGGCTGTCGCCCGCCCAAACGGCGTCGCGTCTAGTGCGAAGTGCGTCCGGCGGGCTGCGCCGGCGGCAACATGGTGATTGAAAGGCCAGGCCTCGACGCGAGGCCTGGATTGTTATTCGGTTCGCCGCGGGGCCAACGGCCGGCCCGCTTGGACGAAACGGACAGATAGCGGGACCGCGCCAGCGCGCGACGGACCGCGGCACACGGAGGAGGAACTACCTTGGCACGTTATACAGAAGCGAAATGCCGCATTTGCCGCCGGGAAGGGGGCAAGCTTTTTTTGAAGGGCGACCGCTGCTACACCGATAAGTGCGCCTACGAGCGCCGGCCCTACGCGCCCGGCCAGCACGGCCGCATCCGTAAGAAGATGAGCGATTACGCCGTCATGCTTCGCGAAAAACAGAAGACCCGCCGCATGTACGGCATCCTGGAAGGCCAGTTCCGCGCCTATTTCCAGCGGGCCGACATGAAAAAGGGCGTCACCGGCGAAAACCTGCTGTCGTTCCTCGAACGCCGCATGGACAACGTCGTCTACCGCCTGGGTTTCGCCAATTCGCGCAACCAGGCCCGCCAGCTCGTGCGCCACGGCCTTTTCGTCTTGAACGGCCACCGCGTGACCATCCCGTCGCTCCAGGTCAAGGTCGGGGACGTCATCGAAGTGCGCGAGAAAAATCGCCAGTCCCCCATCATTCTGGAGGCCCAGCAGGTCATCGCCCGTCGCGGCTGCCCGGCTTGGCTCGAAGTGGACGGCGAGAAGCTCAAGGGAAAGGTCAATGCCCTGCCCACCCGCGAGGACGTGCAGTTCCCGATCAACGAGCAGCTCATCGTCGAGCTTTACTCCAAGTAATCGGCAAAGTACGCTTTGCATAAGGTGACGCCATGTTGATTCGTAACGGCCAAAGGCTCATCAACTCCCGCAACTGGACCGAACTGGTCAAGCCGGAAAAGCTCGAGAAGGACCCCGGCGCCACGGACACGTTCGGCCGGTTTGTCTGCGAGCCCCTGGAACGTGGATTCGGCACGACCCTCGGCAATGCGCTGCGGCGCGTGCTGTTGTCCTCCCTGCAGGGCGCGGCCATCGTGGCCGCCCGCATCGAGGGAGTGCAGCACGAATTCTCGACCATTCCGGGCGTCATCGAGGATGTGACCGAGATCATCCTCAACCTCAAGCAGGTCCGCCTGGCCATGACCACCGAGGACCCCCAGCGCCTGACCTTGTTCGCCAACCAGAAGGGCGAAGTCCTGGCCAGCGCCATCCAGGGCAACCAGAACGTCACGGTCTTAAGCGACGATGTGCTGATCGCCACCCTGTCCGAGGACCGCGATTTCCGCATCGACCTCGAGGTCCGCATGGGCAAGGGCTATGTCCCGGCCGACATGCACGAGGGACTGGATTCCGAGATCGGGCTCATTCTGCTCGATTCCAGCTTCTCGCCGGTCAAGAAGGTGGCCTATACCATCGAGCAGGCCCGTGTCGGTCAGATGACCAACTACGACAAGCTCGTGCTCGAGGTCGGCACCGACGGTTCCATCTCGCCCGATGACGCCATCTCCTACAGCGCCAAGATCCTCAAGGACCAGCTCACGGTCTTCATCAATTTCGACGAGAAGGAATCCGAAGCGGACAAGGCGCGCCGCCGTGACGACATCGAACTCAATCCCAGCCTGTTTAAGAGCATCGACGAGCTTGAGCTTTCCGTGCGCGCCACCAACTGCCTCAAATCCGCCAACATCCAGACCGTTGGCGAGCTGATGCAGAAAACCGAAAACGAGATGCTCAAGACCAAGAACTTCGGCAAGAAATCCCTTGAGGAAATCCGCCGGGTCCTTGAGGACATGGGCCTTGAATTCGGCATGCGCATCGAGAACTTCGAACAAAAATACCAGGAATGGCTGAAGAGGAAGCAGGTCGATGAGACATAAGAAATCCGGACGCAAATTCGGCAGGAATTCCTCCCACCGGGAGGCCATGCTGCGCAATATGGCCCGTTCGCTCGTCATCCACGAGCGCATCCGCACCACCGAACACAAGGCCAAGGAACTGCGCGGCGTTGTCGAACGCCTCATCACCCTGGCCCAGACCGACAGCCTCCACGCCCGCCGGCTGGCCTACAAGTTCCTGGCCAACCACCAGCTCGTGGCCCGGCTCTTCGACGAGATCGGCCCCCGTTTCCGCGGGCAGGCCGGCGGCTACACCCGCGTGGTCAAGATGGGACTGCCCCGGGCCGGCGACTGCGCCCCCATGGCCGTCATCGAACTGACCCGCATGGCCGGCGAAACCGCCCCGGCCAAGGCTCCCCAAGAGGCCCCGGTCGAGCAGCAGGCTTCCCTTGCTCCGACCGAGACCGCTCCCCAGGCGTAAGCACAAGCAGGGTCCCTTGGACCCTGCTTTTTTTTGTTCCGTACTATAGTTTTTATCTATGGAAAGAATATAGTCTATGGATGTTCGCCGGCTCCAGGCCTTTGCCAAGGTCTATGACCTGCGCAGCTTTTCCCGGGCGGGCGAAGACCTGCTGCTGTCCCAGCCGACCATCAGCGCCCATATCCTGGCCCTGGAGGAAGAGCTCGACACCCAGCTGTTCGACCGGCTCGGCCGTACCGTCCTGCCGACCCAGGCCGGCGAGGTCCTCTACCGGTACTGCACCACCATCTTCAGCCAGCTCGACCACGCCCGGGCCGACATCCTGGCCCTGTCCAAGCGGGTGGCCGGGGAACTGGCCGTCGGCGGCAGCACGATTCCGGCCCAGTACATCATCCCCAAGCTGGTGGCCGGGTTCCTGGCCGCCTACCCCGAAGTCCGCATCGACCTCAAGGGCGGCGACACCCGGGAGATCACGGCCATGATCGTGGCGGGGGACGCGCATCTCGGCATCGTCGGCGCGCCGGCGGCCCAGCCGGAGCTGGTCAGCCGGCCGATCCTGGAAGACTCCCTGGTGCTGGTGGCGCCCAAGGACATGGGGGCCGTGTCCCTGGACGGCGGGGACTGGCGGGCCAGGCTGGTGCGGCTCCCCTGGGTCATGCGCGAGTCCGGTTCCGGCACCCGGCTGGCCCTGGAGCGGGCCCTGGCCCAGGCCGACATCGACATCCGGGACCTGCGCGCCGTGCTCCAGGTCCATTCCTCCCTGGCGGTGCTGGAGTGCGTCGAAGCCGGGCTCGGCGTTTCGGTCGTCTCCCACATGGCGGCCCGGGCCTATTTGGATCGCGGGACGGTATCCCTGCTCGCGGCCCCGGAGCTCGACATGCGGCGCAGTTTTTACGCCGTGCACCACGGGCGGCGCTACATGTTCCCGGCGTTGCGGTTTTTTCTGGCCGCCTGCTGCGAGCTGTGACAGCCGCTGCCCATGAAAAAAGGCCTGCCCGGGAATTCCGGAGCAGGCCTTTTTTGTTGGATCGAGGCGGAAGCGGTTCACTAGCCGCCGATGAGCTGCATGGCCATCTTGGGCAGGGAGTTGGCCTGGGAGAGCATGGCCACCGCCGACTGGGTCAGGATCTGGTTGCGCACGAACTGGGTCATTTCCGTGGCCACGTCCACGTCCGAGATCTGGGACTCGGCCGCCTGCAGGTTTTCGCTCTGGATCTGCAGGTTGGAGATGGTGTTCTCCAGGCGGTTCTGCAAGGCGCCCAGGTTGGCCCGGATCTTGTCCTTGGACACGATGGCCGAGGTGATGGCGTCAAGGGCCTTCTGGGCCAGTTCCTGGGTGGAGATGCTGCGGCCCGCGGCCGACGAGGCCGCGCCGATGCCGACGCCCAGGGCCGAGGCCGTGGAGGTGCCGATCTGGACGTAGTAGTAGTCCTCGGCGCTGTTGTTGCTGGCACCGAAATGGACCTTCATCTTGCCGGTGGCATTGAGGCCGGCGCCGCTGTGGGTGGCTCCGGACAGGTTGCCGTTCAAAAGATAGATGCCGTTGAAGTCCGTGGCATTGGCGATTCGGGTGATTTCCGAGGCCATGGCCTGGTATTCCGAGTCGATGATCAGGCGCTGGTCCGAGGTATAGGTGCCGGTGGCGGCCTGCTCGGCCAGTTCCTTCATGCGGATGAGCTTTTCGTCCACGACCTGGAGCGCGCCGTCGGCGGTCTGGATCATGGAGATGGCGTCGTTGGCGTTGCGGACACCCTGGTTGGTGGCCGCGATGTCCGAGCGCATGAGTTCGCGGATGGCCAGGCCGGCGGCGTCGTCGGCCGCGGTGGTGATGCGCAGTCCGGACGACAGGCGGTTGGTCGAGGTGGCCAGGGCGCTGTACGAGTTGGACAGGTTGCGGGAAGCGGTGGCGGCCATCATATTGTGGTTGATTACGAGAGACATGGCTTTTCCTCCGTGAAAAGATTGTGCATCCAGCTAGTTGCCCATGAAGGCGAAGAGCTCGCCGGCGGCATGGGGGTCAGACGGTTCGGTTTGTGGCTTGCGCCGGCCTGCTCCATTGGGTGAACATTCGGGTGAGCCTCCTTTGCCAGGAAATCTTTTCTGCGGCGTTGCTTTCATTCGCGGCAGCTTTGACTCCCTTATCGGCCCCCTGCGAAAACCCTTTAGGAAAAAATGCATGATTTTTTTGGAGGGAAAATGGCCACAAGGATTCCGTATCCAGGGCAAGGCCCGGGATTTTGCGGGAATGGACTGGGGTGGTGCGTGAAATATGAGGGTGTTGTGGCGATACTGCAGGGGGAGGACGGCAATACTGCAGAACAAGGCTTGTTCAGCCTTCTTATCGGCCTGCCGCGAAAACCCTTTAGGGCTTTTTCCCAAAAGTTTTCCCGGGCCGGCACATTTCCACCCGCCACCCGCCTTGCCTGGGAAAAGCGGGCATGTCATAGTAATTGTTATGCTAAGTCAAACAAAACAGAGGAGGACACAATGCGCTTGAAAACCACGCAGTGGCTTTTGCTGGGACTTGCCCTGGTCTTTGTGTGTGCCGGGCCGGCGGCGGCCGCCACGGCCAAGGACGAGGTGCTGATGATGGCCACCACCACCAGCACCGACGACACGGGACTCCTCCCGGTCATGGCCGAGGCCTTCAAGAAGGACACGGGCATCGAACTCAAGTGGGTGGCCGTGGGCACGGGCAAGGCGCTCGAGCACGGCAAGAACTGCGATGTGGACGTGCTCCTGGTCCATGCCCCGGGCGCGGAGAAGAAGTTCGTGGAAGAGGGCTACGGCATCAACCGGACCCAGGTCATGTACAACGATTTCGTCCTGGTCGGCCCGGCCGCCGATCCGGCCAAGATCAAGGGCAAGACCACGGCCGAGGGGCTAACCGCCATCGCCGGGGCCAAGGCCTCGTTCGTCAGCCGGGGCGACGATTCCGGCACCCACAAGATGGAGCAGTCCCTGTGGAAGGTCGCGAACCTGCCCCTGCCGGACAAGGAGTCCTGGTACGCCTCGGCCGGGCAGGGCATGCTGGCCACGCTGACCATGGCCGGCGAGCGCGGGGCCTACACCCTGGTCGACCGCGGCACCTACATCGCCTACGAGGACCAGGCCAAGGGCAAGCCGGCCCTGGTCGTGCTGGTCGAGGGCGACAAGCCGCTTCTGAACCAGTACAGCGTCCTCTCGGTCAATCCCGAGAAGTGCAAGGCCGTCAAGTTCGAGGCGGCCGAAACGTTCCGCAAGTGGCTGGCCTCGGCCAAGGGGCAGCAGGTTGTCGGCGCCTTCACGCTCAAGGGCAAGCCGCTTTTCACGCCTAACGCCGCCAAGCCGTAACGGCGCATGCCAGCGTCCGGCCGGCCGCTTTCGCCTGGGCCGGCCGGACCGCCAAAGACACCCATGGACTATATCCTAGGCGGTTTGTATCAGGCGTTCGTGCTGCTGTTGCACGGCGATCCGGAAACCTTTTCCGCGGTCTGGACCACGCTGGCCACCACCTTCGAGGCCATGGCCGCGACGCTTGCGCTCGGGGCCCCGGCCGGGTTCCTGCTCGGGTATGCCGACTTTCCGGGCAAGCGGGCGGTGCGGCTTTGCGTGGAGACCTTTTTGTCCTTCCCGACGGTCGTCATCGGCCTCGTGGTCTACGCCCTGATCTCCAGGCGGGGGCCGCTCGGAGACTGGGGGCTTCTCTTCACGGTCCCGGGCATGGCCGTCGGCCTCACCATCCTCGGGCTCCCCATCGTCATCGCCCTGACCGCCCAGGCCGTGGAAAGCCTGGACGCCAGGCTGCGGCCGACGCTTTTGACGCTCGGGGCCAGGCCGCGCCACGTCTTCTTCGCCACCCTGTCCGAGGCCCGCTTCGGCATGCTCCTGGCCACCACCGCCGCCTTCGGCCGCATCGTCTCGGAGATCGGCATTTCCATGATGCTTGGCGGCAACATCAAGTGGGACACCCGCACCATCACCACGGCCATCGCCCTTGAGACCGGCAAGGGCGAGTTCGCCACCGGCATCGCGCTTGGCATGGTGCTCATGGCCATCGCCTTCCTGGTCAACCTGGCCGCCACGGCCTTTCGCCGGAGGTCGGCCGCATGACCGCCCTCTACGAACTCACGGACGTGACGCAACGCTACGGCGGCCGGCAGGTGCTGCGCATCCCCGCACTGTCCATCGCCCCGGGCACCATCACCTGCCTGGCCGGCCCCAACGGCGGCGGCAAGAGCACGCTTTTGCGCCTGCTCGCCTTTCTCGAAGCCCCGGCCGGGGGAACCATCCGCTACCAGGGCCGGGAGACGGCCGGCCGGGAATTCGACCTGCGCGGGGAAGTCACCTATTTCCCCCAGGAACCGTATCTGCTCAAGCGCTCGGTCCGGGCCAACGTGGGCTACGGGCTGGCCATCCGGGGCGTGCCGGACGCCCGGGCCCGGGTGGACGCGGCGCTCGTCGCCGTGGGCCTCGATCCGGCCCGTTTCGGCGGCCGGCTGTGGCACCAGCTGTCCGGGGGCGAGGTCAAACGGGTGGCCCTGGCCGCCCGGCTGGCCCTGCGGCCCCGGGTGCTCTTGCTCGACGAGCCCACGGCCAACCTGGACCGCGACAGCGCGGAGCTGGTGCGCCAGGCCGTGGTCGCGGCCCGGGAGGAGCATGGCACGACCCTTGTGGTCAGCGGCCACGACCATCCCTGGCTGCGGGCCATCCAGGACGACATGCTGTGGCTGCGCGACGGCGCGCTGGCCGCCCCGCCGGCGGGCGAGTGGGACAGGGGGCCCGGGCGCCGGGCCGCCGCAACCGACAGCCAAGGGAGAGAAAAACCATGAAAGGCGTGCAGATTCTCGGATTCAAGAAATCCGGCAAGACCACCCTGTGCGAGGACCTGCTGCGGCGGTTCGCCCAAAAGGGCCTGGCCGCCTGCGCGCTCAAGTGCACGCACAACCCGGGCCTGGACAAGGAAGACACGGACACGGACCGGTTCTTGCCCCACTGCCGGGCCGTGGGGGCCATTGCCGGGCAGGAGAGCGCCATCTTCTGGCAGGGGCAGCGCGACGTGGCCGACATGGTATCGCTTTTGGCCGGCGATGTCCTGGTCATGGAAGGCGGCCGCGAGCACGCCCTGGCTCCCCGGGTCCTGGTGCTTCACGATGCGGCCGAGGCGGAAAAGCTGTCGGACCCGGGGCTGGTCCTGGCCGTCTTCGGCCCGGTGGCCGTGCCCGGGCTGCCCCACATGACCGACGTGGACGCCCTGGCCGAGTTGGTCCTGGAGCGGGGCTTCGTGCTGCCGGGCCTGGACTGCGGGGCCTGCGGCCGCGAGGACTGCGGGACGCTCGCCGCCGACATCCTGGCCGGCCGGGCGACCGTTGCCGACTGCGCCACCCGGGCCGCCGCCATGACCGTCACCGTCGGCGACCGGTCCCTGGAACTCAACCCCTTTGTGGAACGCATCCTGCGGTCCGGCATCCGGGGCCTGCTGTCCGAACTGAAGGGCTTTTCCCCGGGCCCGATCACCATCCGCATCGGCTGACCCCGGGTCGCCGGCGGGTGGGGAGGCGTCGCCGGCCAGTCGGGAATCGGCTGGCCGGCGGCGTCCCGATCCGCCCGGGCTTTTCCCGCGTGCGCCGGAAAGGCGTATTGTCTTCACCGGATATCGCGGGTATGGGGGATGAGACCGCATTTGTTTCCCGGAGGAGCCGCATGAGCGCCAAGGACGTCGTCGACACCCTCACGGTCCTGAGCGCCGGCGCTTCGGATGACCCCTCCGTGCTCGACCGGCATGTGCTCGAGGCCGTGGCCCGGCGCATCCACAAGAAGATGGACGACTACGAGGCTTACAGCTTCACGGCCCTCCAGAGCATCTCGCTCAACATCTTTTTCGACCTGGCCCAGGAGTTCCCGACCGTCGAACACCTGTATGCCGTGTGCCTGCTCATTCCGAAGATGTTTTTCGACATGGAGTGCAACCTCTATGTCCTGGACAACAAAAGCGGGGCCATCCGGCGCTGCGCCTACCGGTGCCTGGACGCCGACGCCGGGGAGCTGGCCGATCTGCCCTTTCCCCAGAAGACCGTGATCCGCGAGGACCGGCTCCTTATTCCCATCAAGGGCAACCACGAGCTCATTTCCCAACTGCCGTTCACGCCCCGCGAGGATGTCTTCGGCATGCTGGAGATCTTTCCGGTCAGCCGGCTGACCGAGCACGACCGGCTCTTTTTCGAACGCTACGCCAACCGGTTCGGCTACCAGCTCCACAACCGCATCCTGGCCAACAAGAACAAGGAGCACCTGCAGTTCATCCGCAGCCTGGTGAAAGACATCGGGCACAACGTCATTGTCCCCAACATCTATTTCAAGCTCTACTACAAGCGGCTGCGCTCCAAGATCGACCTGCTGAAATTTTTCGAGTGGAAGCTCAAGCAGACTTTCGAGGGCGAGACGCCGCCCGGCGAGGCGTTAAGTCCCGCCCACGACAAGCTCCTGCGGGATCTCGGCTATATCCATGAAGGCCTCATGGACCAGTACCGCCAGATCCTCACCCACTACGAGCAGACGAGCCTCTTTCTGGAGACGCTCCTGCGGCGGTCGCACTTCGAGGAAGGCCGGTACGTGCTGGAAAAGCGGGCCTGCAACTTCAAGAAGCAGGTCATCGACCTGCAGCTCGAACGCTACCGGCCCCGGTTCGAGGAGCGGGGCATCGAGATCGACACCTCCCTGGGCGGGGTGCCGGACCAGGAGATCGAGGTGGTGGTGGACATAGGGCTCGTCAGCCAGGTCTACGCCAACCTTTTTTCCAATGCCGTCAAGTACACCCGCGAGGTGACCGACGCCACCGGCCGCAAGCGGCGGTTCATCTCCTTTGGCTGGGAGCGCAAGGAAAATTTCTTCGGCCCGGGCCGCGACGGCATAAAGCTCAACGTCTTCACGTCCGGCCCGCCCATCCCGCCGGAAACCGCCGCCCACCTCTTCGAGGAGGGCGTCCGGGGCGAGAACGCCTCGGGCGAATACGGCACCGGCCACGGCCTCTACTTCATCCGCGAAGTGGTCCGCCTGCACGGCGGGGTCGAAGGCTACGAAGCCACGTCGCTTGGCAACAACTTCTTCTTTATCCTGCCCATGGACCCGGTGTTGTAAGAAGGAAGATGCCTCCGGCGGCCAGGAGAGGCTCTGCCTCTCCTGGACCTCTCCGCCGGGGGGCGTCACACCCCCCCGGACCCCCTGGAAAGGGGAGGGGGCGCCTTCGCGGGACCGCGAACGTCCGTCCCGTCGTTTCGAAGGGGGTGCGGGGGAAACGCTTTTTAAAAGCGTTTCCCCCGCGTCTTTGCTTTGGGCCGCGAGCGCCTTCCCCGCCACAGCCGCAGCATGGTCGCGCCGTTGACCACGGCGATGATCGATTCGAGCAGCGTTCCCCCGATCGAGCCCGACAGGATATTGTTGGCCAGCCAGCACAGCGTGGCCAGGAAGAGCACGGCCCGCATGCCGATGCCGGTCAGGAAAAAGACCGCCACCGTGCCGCACACCCCGGCCGCGATGGAAAACCAGCTCATGGCCGAGGTGGCGAGCGCCGCGCCGAGCCCGATGTTGGAGACCAGGAAAAAGGCCGCCACCCAGGGGGAGCGGGTTTTGAGCGAGGCGAACATGCGAAGCGTCGACAGCCCGGCCGAGAGCGAGGCCGCGTTGTTGCCGAGCAGGTAGAAGTGCAGGGTGTAGACGGCGCATTCGGTGGCGACCAGGAGCTTGAGCCGCCAGTCGATGCGCTGGGCAAAGGCCGCCACGCCAAGCACGAAGGCGACGTAGCCGACAAGTTGGGCAGGGGAGGTGAAATCCATTTTTTTCTTTTTTTAAGGGCGGGTGCGGCTTTTCCCCGGGTCGGGGGAGGCGTGACGGAAAAAAGAGCGCGCCCCGGCGGTGCGCTCTTGGGTGGGATAGTCCCGGGGGCGGGGCGTGGCAAGCCTTTACGGCATGGGGAGCGGTCCGGGGCTAGAGCCAGTATTCGGGATAGCGCCGGCCACGGGCCAGGTTGTTGGCGAGAAGGGCCACGACCAGCATGACGGCCGCGCCGCTTAACGCCGGCATAAGGACGTAGAGGTAGCCGAGGGCCGCCAGCTTCGGGCCGCCGGTCACGGCAATGAGGGCCGTGGCCCCGCCCGGCGGATGGAGGGTCTTGGTCGCGTGCATGAGGGCGATGGCCCCGGCCACGGCCAGGGCGCAGACCAGCCAGGCCGGACCCGGCACGGCCAGCCGGACCGTGACCCCGAAAAGGGCGGACAGGACATGCCCGCCGAGCAGGTTTCTCGGCTGGGCCAGCGGGCTTTTGGGCGCGCCGTATAGCAGCACGGCCGAGGCCCCGAACGAGCCGATCAGCATGGACAGCCCGGCCGGATCGGCCACGGCCTGGTGCAGCCAGGCCACGGCCCCGATGCCGCCAAAGGCCCCCGCGAACGACCAGACGATTTCCGACCAGCCGACCCGGGGCGGACTCTGGCCCGCGCCGCGCATCTTTTGGAAAAAGTTCATGCCGGACACCCCGCGCTTTCGCCGGTCCCGCCGAGGATGCCCCGGCAGGACCGGACCACGTCGCCCCGGCTGACGATGCCAACGAGCCGGCCGCCGGCATCGAGGACAGGCAGCCGGTTGACCTGCCGTTCGGCCATGAGGGCCGCCGCCTCGGACCGGGGCCTGTCCGGGCCGACGGTCAGGGCCGGGGCGGTCATGACCTCGGCCACCCGGGTGTCGCCGCGTCCCGAAACGGCCGGAGCCTGGCAGGCGTCCGGATCGAGGAGCCGGGCGAGCAGGGCGGCCGGCCGGGCCGCGGCGTCGAGGCCGAGCAGGCCGAGCAGGTCCTTGGTGGACAGGACCCCGACCACGGCCGGACCGTCCGTGACCGGCAGGCCCGACACGCCGGCCCGGGCCATGGCCCTTGCCGCCTCGAGCACGGTGCGGCCGGGGCCGGTCGTCACCACGTCGCGGGTCATGATGTCGGCGACCGGCAGATCGCGGGCCAGCCGGGCCGCGGCATGGGCGTAGGCCAGCCGGTAGAGGGCCAGGGCGTCGGCCGGGGACACGTCGATGTAGCCGCCGATGTGGCGCATGGCGTCGAGGATGTCCTCGACGGCGAGGGCGTCCGGGCCGACGGCCCGGGGGTGTTCGTGAGCCATGGTCGTTCCTCCTGCGGGCAGCCTGCCCGAATCCGGACGTGCCCAGGTATGACCTAAGTCAAAAACCGAATCATGCCCATGGCGTCCCTCCCTCTCCCTCCTGCCGACAACCGCATCCGCCCCAACAAACGAAAAGGGGACGGACAATCGCCCGTCCCCTTGTTTCGAAGGAGGGTGTGGGAGGAAACGCTTTTCAAAAGCGTTTCCTCCCACGTCTTTTCTTCTCTTAAATAGCCGCGTCGCCGGATTCGCCGGTGCGGATGCGGACCACGCCTTCGAGCGGGTAGATGAAGATCTTGCCGTCGCCGATGTTGCCGGTGTTGGCCGTGTCGCGGATGGCGGTCACGGCTTTTTCGGCCAGGCTGTCGGAGACCACGACTTCGAGTTTGACCTTGGCGTTGAACTGCACCTGGTACTCGATGCCGCGATAGGCCTCGACGTGGCCTTTCTGGCGGCCGTAGCCGCGGACCTCGGTGACGGTCAGGCCGTGGATGCCGAGCTTGTCCAGGGCGTCTTTGACTTCGTCGAGCTTGAACGGCTTGATGATGGCTTCGATTTTTTTCATGGCATCCCCCGCGTGTTATCGGTGCGTTTTCTGCAGGACGAATTCCGGGTAGGCGGACACGGCCACTTCGTGCTGGTCCAGGCCTTCGAGTTCGTGCTCGGGCTTTACACGAAGCGGGATGACGAGGTCCAGGACCTTGAAGAAGGCGTACATGACGATGAAGACAAAGACGAAGTTGGTGCAGATGCCGAGGATCTGGGCCATGAGCTGGCCGCCGTCGCCGTAGAAGAGGCCTTTGACCGTGCCGGTCACGCCGTTTAACCCGTCGCCGTAGGTGCCGTCGGCGAAAAGGCCGACCGAGAGCACGCCGAAGGCGCCGTTGACGCCGTGGACCGAGATGGCGCCGACCGGGTCGTCAATCTTGAGCGTGCGTTCGACGAAGAAGACGCTGAGGCAAAGGAGCACGCCGGCGATGGCGCCGATGATGACGGCCGAAACGGAGTTGACGAAGGCGCAGGGGGCGGTGATGGCGACCAGACCGGCCAGCAGGCCGTTGGCGACCATGGAGATGTCGGGCTTGCCGTAGAAGGTCCACATGTAGAGCATGGCGCTAAAGGCGCCGGCGGCCGAGGCCAGCATGGTGTTGGTGGCCACGACGCCGATGCGCAGGTCCGTGCCGGCGAGCGTCGAGCCGGCGTTGAAGCCGAACCAGCCGAAGGCCAGGATGAAGCAGCCGGCCACGGCCATGGGGATGTGGTGTCCGGGAATGGCCACCGGAGTGCCGTCCTCGCGGAACTTGCCAAGCCGGGGTCCGAGCACGATGCCGCCGGCCAGGGCGGCCACGCCGCCGGTCATGTGGACGACCGAGGAGCCGGCGAAGTCGACCACTCCGTGGCCCAGGGCGTAGAACTTGCCGAGGCAGGACAGGAAGCCGCCGCCCCAGACCCAGTTGGCGTACAGGGGATAGACGAACATGGAGATGAAAAAGGCGTAGACGACGAAGGACTTGAAGGTCCAGCGTTCGGCCATGGTGCCGGTCGGGATGGTGGCGGTGGTGTCCATGAAGACCATCTGGAACAGGAACACCGAGAAGACGACCGCGTCGTAGGACACGCCGGAGAGGAAAAAGCCGGTGGTGCCGAAGAGGCCGAAGTCGTTGCCGCCGATCGTGATGGTGAACTCGTTGGCCAGGACCTGGGCCCCGCCGAGGGAGGCCACGCCGCCGACGCCGCCCATCTGGAGGGCGAAGCCGCAGATCCAGTAGCCGAGCATGCCGATGCCGTAGACCATCATGTTCATGGCCATGGTGTGGCCGGCGTTCTTGGCGCGGGTGAAGCCGGTTTCGGCCAGGGCGAAACCGGCCTGCATGAACATGACCAGGAAGCCGCAGATGAGCGTCCAGACCATGTTGATGGAGATGCGGTTGTGCCCGACCACGTCGGCCAGTTTGGCGGCCAGCGGTTCTTTCGCGGACAGGGTCTCCATGTCTTCTTTGGTGGGCGCGCCGGCGGTGGCGCCGACGACGTCGGCGGCGGTGCCGATGGAGGCGCCGCTCGGATCGGGCACGGGCGCGGCGTCATCGGCCGAGGCGGCCAGGGGCACGGCCAGTATCGTCAAAAAAAGGGCCAGTAACAGAACGGAAATATTTTTTCTCATTGTGGTCTCCGATTCCAGGGGGTTGTCCGGGGCGCATGGCCCGGGCCTTGGGGCTGCGTCTGCCGTGTGGGCCGGGTTCGGCCGGAATCACGAGGAGTCGAAGATGGCGAACATGCTGGTCCTCCGATGGGAAGTTTGTTTCGTCGCCGCAACGACGAGGGCAGTGCAAGGGGTGCGCCAAGCTTGTAACATGCTGTATTCCATGCCTATGCATCAAAAGATTCCAACCCGGCGTCCGGCGGCGGGTTGTTTGGTAACAATTTTGTCTCTATTTTGAAAAAGGGTGACCGTAAATGTCGCAAGTGCGCCCTGGGCGGCCGGAATTTCCCATGAACTTGCCCACAGGGCATAGCCGAAAGAAACCGTTTTGTTGCATTTCAACTTTGTAATTATCTACCAGAATGTTAATTCTTGTGCTGGTGGGTCGTGCGCCGCATAATGAATGCTTGGACCCTTGGCCCGGCCTGGCCGAAGCCGCCGGGCAAGCCGCCCGAAGTACCGGCCAAGGGGCCGGAAAAGGTCCCTTTTATACTTCTGGACCGCCGGCCCGCCCCACGGCGTCCGGGGACGACATTGTTCGCGGGCCAGAGCCGGAGACGTCGGGGCCGCCATGGGCGCAGGGTGTACATTTTTGTCGCAAGGGTGCCGTTCCACCATGATCCTTCGGACCGTCCTCTGGTATCTGCTGGCCGCCATCGGCGAAATCGGCGGCTGTTTCGCCTTCTGGGCCTGACTGCGCTTTGGCCGGTCGCCGCTGCAAGCCGCCTTCCCTTGCCGCCGGTCCGGCCCTGCCCTAGGATGCGGCCATGCAGGCGAACGATTTTTTTCCCCTTGTCCCTTTGGCCTGGAACGGGGTGGCCCTGTCCGTGCCCGAGGACTGGCGACCGGCCCGGCTGGGGCTCGGGTATCTCTTTTTCGAGGACGCCGACGGGCCGGCCTTTGAGTGCAAATGGCGGCGCGGCGCCGGCCGCGAGGGCATGGAGGCGGCACTTCGGGCTTTGACCCCCAAGGGCCGGGCCACGGCCGGCGGCCAACTCCCGGACGACTGGCTGGCCGCCCTGGCCGATTTCGAGCTCATGCCGCTCTCCTGGGGGCAGGCCGGCCGGGCGGGCTTGGGGGCGGCCCTTTTCTGCCCCGACTGCGGCCTGGCCGCCGTGTTCCAGGGGTTTGCCGGGCCGGACGGCTTTTCCACCGGCCGGAAACGGCTCCTGGCCTCGGTCCTGCGGTCCTTTCGCCACCACGATCCCGGGCCCCCGGCCTTTCGCCTTTTCGGCCTGTCCTTTGTCGCGCCCCCGGGCTTTGCCCTGGCCGCCCACGAGTTCGTGCCGGGCCGGTTCGTCCTGTCCTTTGCCGCCGGCCGGGAACGTCTGGACGTGGTCCGGCTGGCCCCGGCCGACGTGCTCCTGGCCGCGGCCGATCTCGGGGCCGTCGCGGCCCGGGCTTTCGGCTCCACGGAGGCCGAGGCGCAGAGTCCGGGCACGGTGGCCGGCTGTCCGGCCGTGTGGCTGGCCCGGCGGCAGGGCAGTGGTTTTCTCGACGTGGCCGCCCGGCATCTGGGCCGGCAGGGGCGGCTTGCGGTCCTGCGTCACGACCGGGACGCCAACAAGCTTCTCGGCGCGGCCCTGGCCTCGGCCCGGCCCGTGGACCGGGAGTGGCTGGCGGAGACGGCGGCGGCCTGTGTTTCCCTTTAACAAGCGGCCGCCGGCCCCGGCATCCGGCCTGACCCGGCGGGAGGCCATGGCGCTCTCTCCGGTCAAAAGCCGCGACGTCCTGGCTGACGAGGCCCCGTCCGGGTGCGTGCGCCTGTCCCTGCCCGTGGCCGTGCGCCCGGCCCTGGCCGGGCTGGCCCGGCGGTTCGGCCTGTGGGACGGCAAGGTCCTGCGCAAGACCGTGGAGCTCGACGCCATGGGCTCGGCCGTCTGGCGGCTGATCGACGGCCGGCGGTCCCTCGGCGATATCGCCGCCGCCCTGGCCGGCCGGTTCGGCCTCGACGCCCGGGAGGCCGAGCTGGCCGTGGCCGAATTCCTGCGCCAGCTCGGCCGGCGGGGGGCCATCGCCATGGCGGGGCAGGCGAGGGCGACGGAGGGGAAGGAAGGGATGCCTCCGGCGGCCGGGAGGGGATGATCCCCTCCCGAACCCTCCCCGATGGGGCCGTTTTTGCAGTGGCGAAGGGCGGTTCGGTGGCGTAGGGAGGGAAGGGGAAGAGAGGGGGGCGCGGCGTCACACCACCATGTTTGCCTCTCGCCCGGGAGTGCGTCCATGAACGAATATCCCTACGAGACGCAGCTTTTGCTGCGCATGGTGCTGGCCCTGGTCTGCGGTTCGGTCCTCGGCTACGAGCGGGAGCGCCACGGCATAAGCGCCGGCCTTCGCACCAACCTCCTCGTCTGCCTCGGTTCGGCCCTTATGATGGTCATCTCGAAATACTTCTACTACAAGGCCGGCGAGGGCATGGGCAATGTGGCCCTTGGCCTCGACCCCTCGCGCATCGCGGCCCAGATCGTCACTGGGGTCGGGTTTCTCGGGGCCGGGGTCATCATCAAGGACAAGGGTGCGATCCGGGGCCTGACCACGGCCGCCACCCTGTGGTTCAACGCCGGGGTGGGCATGGCCCTTGGGGCCGGCATGATTATCATCCCGATTTTCTGCACCGTGCTTGGCCTCGTGTCGCTCACCGTGCTCAAGCACATGCAGAAATACATCCGCCGCGAGGCCTACCGCGTCATGAGCATCACTTGCCAGGAGGCGGACGATCCGCTTGGCAAACTGGTCGCTTTTTTCACGGACCGGAAATTTACTATCGAGAACCTGAGTCTCAGCAAGATGAAGGACGGGCTCTCGACCTACCGCTTCACGCTCAAGTGCGACCGGATGTGCGTGGACACGGTGGCCTGCGTCCGGGAGCTGGCCGGCATGGGATTCGTGCGCAAGGTCAAGGTCCTCTAGCTGCCGACCACCGGTGGCTCAGACGGCCGGGATGACGGCGGCCAGCAGCCTGGCCAGGTCTCCTTCGGCCCGTTTGGCCGTGGCCAGGACCGCCTCCAGGGTGGTCTCGGCCATGCAGTCCGGCAGGTTGACGTTGGTCAGGCAGGAGACGGCCAGGACCTCCATCCCCAGGTGCCGGGCCGCGATCACCTCGGTCACCGTGGACATGCCGACCGCGTCGGCCCCCAACAGGCGCAGCATCCGGGTTTCGGCCGGCGTTTCGAGGGACGGCCCGAGCACCCCGGCGTAGACCCCGCGCTCCAGGCGAAGCCCGAGGGACAGGGCGCAGGCGTCGGCCACGGCCCCCAGACGCGGGGAATAGGCCCGGCTCATGTCCGGAAACCGAGGCCCGAGGGCGTCGTCGTTTGGCCCGACCAGCGGGTTGCGACCCGTCAGGTTGAGGTGGTCGGTCACCCGCATGAGCCCGCCGGCCGTGAAATGCGGGTCCAGGGCCCCGGCCGCGTTGGTCAGGATGAGCTGCCTGACGCCAAGGGCGGCCAGGAGCCGGACCCCGAAGGCCACGTCGCGCGGGGAATGGCCTTCGTAAAGGTGCAGCCGGCCCGAGAGGAGGGCCACCGGCCGGCTCGACCCGTCCGGCCCGGCCCCGGCCGCCGGCATCGTTTCCTCGATACTGCCTTGCGGATCGCCCGGCGGGCAGGCGGTCCCCATGGTGCCATAGACGAGGCGGCCGGCATGGCCCGGGGCCGTTGCGGCCGGAAAACCGGGGATGTCTCCGGTGGCCATGTCGCGGCAATGTTCCAATTTTCCGGCGATGCCGCCAAGGCCCGTGCCCGCGACCAGCCCCACGGCCCCGGCCGGCAGGGGACCGAGCCTTTCCGTCGCGGCCGCGGCCGCGCGCTTTACATCTTCGGGGTAGTGCATATACGTTCCTCCCATCAGTCGCCGCTTAGCATGAGGCCGGCCGGTCGGAAAGGGGGAGTCCTTTTTCGCCAGCGCCGCGTTTCGACGGACACGCCTTAACGGAACGGATGCATGGACCTCGGAACCTTTCTCGGCCTGGCCTCGGGCATCGCGCTCGTGCTCGGCGCCATCTTCATGGGCGGAACGCTCATGGAATTCGTCAACGTGCCGAGCGTCATGATCGTGGTCGGCGGCACCTTGGCCTCCATTTGCGTGGCCTATCCCCTGGAAGAGGTCTTCCAGGCCTTCTCGGCCATGATGCAGATCTTTTCCTCGCGCAAGGTCAAGGACGCCGAAGTGGTGAACATGATGGTGCGCATCGCCGAGATCAGCCGCCGCGAGGGCCTCATTGCCCTGGAAAACATCCACACCGACAACACCATTCTCAAAAAGGCCTGCCAGCTCATTGCCGACAATGCCGACCCGGCCCTCATCCGCGAAACCGTGCGCATCGAGATCGGGTCCATGAAGCGCCGCCATGCCGTGGGCGAGGCCGTGTTCAAGTCCCTGGCCGGCTATGCCCCGTCTTTTGGCATGATCGGCACCCTCATCGGCCTGGTCCAGATGCTGACCCGCCTGGACGACCCCAAGACGCTTGGTCCGTCCATGGCCGTGGCCATCATCACCACCTTCTACGGCTCCATGCTCTCCACGCTTTTATTCCTGCCCGTGGCCGGCAAGCTGCGCTCCAGGACCTTAAACGAGACCCTGCAGCTGGAGATCATTTTCGAGGGCGCCAAGTGCATCCTCGAAAACAACAACCCGCGGCTCGTCTACGAGAAGCTGTCCTCGTTCATCGCGCCCAAGGAGCGTCGCTATGAGCGGCGATGAAGAGTCCGGCCTCGACGACCTCGACGAGGCCGAGGCGCCGAGCGAGTGGCTGACCACGCTCGCCGACATGTCCATGCTGCTGATGACCTTTTTCATCCTGCTTTTTTCCATGTCCACCCTTGACGTCAAAAAGTTCTCGGATTCGTTCGACTCGGTCCAGAACGCCCTGGGCAGCAAAGGAAAGAGCAAGCAGGCCGCGCCCGTCTCCGGCCAGGAGATGTCCGCCCTGGTCGAACAGGCCCGCATCAAGCAGCGCATCATCGGCGAGCAGCGCCGGGTTTTCGAGAATTTCCGGTCTTTTGTGTCGCAAAAGGGCCTGGAGGGCGTCCTGGGGGCCACCCTCGAATCGGGCACGATCACCATCAGCCTGCCGACAGGGGTGCTCTTTCCCAAGGACGGCGTGGACTTGACCGACGAGGGCAAGGTCCGGCTGCGCACGCTCCATGAATTCTTGATCAAGACGGCCGGGGAGCGGATCAACATCCGGGGGTTCACCGACGACCTGCCGCCGGCTGCGGGGAGCCGTTTCCGGGACAACTGGGAAGTCTCGTCCCTGCGGGCGGTTGCGGTCCTTCGCTACATGCTGTCCCTGGGCATGGCCCCCAACCGATTGACAGCCACCGGATTAGCTGATTTAGAACCCCTCTACCCCAACACCACGCCGGAGCACCGGGCCAGAAACCAACGTGTGGAATTTGTCCTCGAACGCTTCATCGGCGAGTAGGGAGGCCGGCATGGACTTCACGTTCAAGCTGGAGGGGGAGTCCGGGCGGCGCGCCGCCCACCGCGAGCGTGTGCGCGGCCTGACGGCGTTTCTGGAAGACCGCGGGGACGAGCCCTACGTCGTCCACGACGTCAGCGCCTCGGGACTGGCCCTGGTCGACCCCGGAGGGACGCTTGTCGCCGGCACGGCCGGCCGCCTGACCCTGCGCCTCGGCCAGAAGACGCTTGTCGCGGGCCTGCCGGTTCTGGTGGTGCGCGCCTCCGGCGGCGAACTGGCCGGCCTGGCCTTCGGGCCGCTTTCCCTGCGCCAGGAAGCCTGGCTCGACAAGATGGTCCTGGAAATACAAAAACGGCGTATCGACCTGCGCAAGGCGCGGGATGCGGCCGGAAACCCTGAGCATAAGAAGACGGATCGTGCCGACGAACAAACATAAAGTCCTGGTGGCCAACCGGGGCGAGATCGCCATGCGTATTATCCAGGCTTGCGTTTCGCTCGGCCTGGATTTTGTTTGTATTCACACCAAGGCCGACGAGGCGTCCGGGCACCTGGCCCTGGCCCGGTCCATCGGCGGCCCGGATTGCGCCTACCGCGTCAGTTCCTACCACGACGCCAACGAGATCCTGGCCGTGGCCGACCACGCCGGGGCCACCGCCATCCACCCGGGCTACGGCTTTTTCGCCGAGGACTTCCGCTTCGCCCGCCGCGTGGCCGAGCGGTCCCGCAGCCTCATCTTCATCGGCCCCTCCTGGCGGATCATCCGGTCCCTCGGCGACAAGATCAACACCAAGCGCCTGGCCCGGAGCCTGTCCATCCCCACCGTGCCCGGCTCCGACCGGCCGGTCTACGACGAGCTCGAGGCCGAGGAGATCGCCGAAACCCTCTTCGCCTTCCAGGCCGAGCAGGGGATCAGCAACTCCGTGGTCCTGGTCAAGGCCTCGGCCGGCGGCGGCGGCATGGGTATCGAGGAAATCTACGACATCGACCAGTTCAAGACCGTCTACCGGCGCATCCGCAACTACGCCAAGCGCCAGTTCCACGACGAGGGCGTCCTGATCGAGCAGCGGATTTTCGACTTCAACCACCTCGAAGTCCAGATCGTGGCCGACCGCACGGGCAAGGGCATCGTGCATTTCGGCACCCGAAACTGCACCATCCAGTCGACCGGCCGGCAAAAGCGCGTGGAAGTGGCCCCGGGCTTCCGGCCCGGCGAGGTCGATTACGCCTTTGACGCCGAGAAGCTCCTGGACGACATCACGGGCTATTCCCTGGCCATGGCCCGGGAGGTCGGCTACGACAACGTCGGCACCTGGGAGTGGATCGTCTCGCCGACAGGCCAGCCCTTCCTCATGGAGGTCAACACCCGCATCCAGGTGGAAAACGGGGTGTCGGCCGTCATTTCGCGCGTCAAGGGCCAGGACGGGGTCAACCTCATCGCCGAGCAGATTCGCCTTGGCCTCGGCCAACCCATGGGGTATGACCAGACGGACATCACGTTTGCGGGCGTCGGCATCGAATACCGCATCATCGCCGAGGACCCGGCCAACCGCTTCACGCCCTGGGTCGGGCGCATCGACCAGTTCCTCGCGCCCACGCTGCCGTGGGCCAAGCTGCACACCCACATCCCCCTGGACGCGCCCTACGAAATCCCTACGGAATACGACCCCAACCTGGCCCTGGCCATCGTCTGGGGCGCGGATTTGGCCGAGGCCAAAAAGCGCGGCGTGGCCTACCTGGACGAGCTGACCTTGTCCGGCGCCGACGGCGCGGGGCTGGAGCTCAAGTCCAACGTCCGGTTCCTCAGGGACAAGACCGCCACGATCCTGCAATTCTAACGTCCCGGTCCGCGCGCCGGGCCGCGTCCGGCGCAGAGCCGGCCGCCGGCCGGCTTGCGGACCGGCGTTTTCGGGAATACGCCATTATGGAAATCGAAAAGCGCATCGTCGAACTGACTGATCGCCTAAGCTACATAAAAGACGTCTTCGGCGGCCGGGAAAACGCCAACATCGCGCTCATGCAGGCCCGGCTCGGCGAATTCGCCGCCAGGGCCGAGGTTGCGCCCGGCGAAAAAGCCCAGATGCTGCGGCAGATCGAGGATCTGTTCGTCTTCCTGGAGAAAAAGCTCGACGACGAGCTCATCCCCATGGACATGGTCCGCATCGTCCGCCACCCGGCCCGCGTGAGCCTCAAGGACATCCTCGAAAACGTCTACGACAACTACACCGAGATCGGCGGCCAGGACGAATACTCCATCGACCCGAGCATGCTGATCGCCCGGGCCTACATCACCCGCCGCCGGGGCGACAAGGTCATAAACCAGCCCGTCATGGTCATTGGCCAGGAGAAGGGCCACGGCCAGGAATTCAGAAACGGCGGCTCGGTCAAGCCCTGGGGCAACGCCAAGGCCCTGCAATACATGAAGGTGGCCGAGACCGAGCGGATTCCCATCCACACCTACGTCTTCACCCCGGGCGCCTATCCGGTGGAGGATTTCCCGGGCGCGGCCCAGCAGATCGCACGCAACCTCTACGAAATGGGCGGCCTTCGCGTGCCGGTCGTGTCCGTCATCTCCGAGGGCGGCTCGGGCGGGGCCGAGGCCATCGGCCTTTCCGACGTGCGCCTCATGCTCTCGCGCGGCTACTATTCGGTCATCTCCCCGGAAGGGGCGGCCGCCATCGAGGCCGGCATCCGCCAGGGCCAGCGCGTGGCGCCGGAGCTGATCGAGGCCTGCGCCAAGCGGCTCAACATCACCGCCGCCGACAACCTGCGCATGGGCTATATCGACAAGGTGGTGGAAGAGCCGCCCCTTGGCGCCCGGCCCCATCACTACGATTTCTTCAAGGACCTGCGCCAGGAGGTCGTCCGGGCCACGGACCAAGTCTTTCTCGGCATCGCCGGGTTCAAGCTCTTCCGGGCCATGGTCGCCTCCCGTCGCAAGGACAATGACGCCGAAAGCATGTTCGTGCGCTGGACCCTCGACGACGCCGCGGCCGACCGGCTGGTCTGGCGGCGCTACCGCAAGTACCGCCGCATGTCCGAAACGGCCTTCCGCGACGGCCAGCCTTCGGGCGCGCGCATGGCCTCCCGGGCCCAGAGCCTGCTGTGGTCCGGCTACTCGTTTATCCGCTACGACTTTCTCGGCAAGCACGCCAAACGGCTGGCCAAGACCGTGGGCGACCTGGAAGCCGAAGTCCGGCTCGTGGGCAACCGGCTGACCGCGCCGCTGCGAAAGGGCCGCGACAAGAACGCGCCGGTCGTCTGCGACCCGGAAAAAAGCCGCATGCTGGTCGAACTGTCCCAGCCCGAGCAGGGAGCCTGCCTGGAGGACTTCGGCTGGCGCTACGTCAGCCCCAAGGCCGCCGAGGACAAGGCCGTCACCTGCCCGGAATCCAAGACCTACGGCTGCCCGGACCTGTGGGCCCCGGACCTCTACGGCGACTTCGCCGGCGTGTGCGTCCACTGCGGCCACCACTTTCCCATGGAATACCAGTGGGTACTCGGCAACGTCTTCGACCCGGCCTCGGTGGTGGAATACGACGCCGAAATCGAGGCCGGAAACCCCCTCGACTACCCCGGCTTCGAGGACAAGCTCGACGCGGCCAAGGAGAAGACCGGCCGCAAGTCCGGCTGCGTGTCCCTTGACGCCAAGATCGACGGGATCAAGATCGTCTCCACCGTCCTTTATTCCGCCTTTCGCGGCGGCTCGGTCGGCGCGGCCGAGGGTGAGAAGTTCATCCGGGCCCTGGCCCGGGCCCGCCGCCGCCATTTCCCGTTTCTGGCCTATGTCCACGGCACGGCCGGCATCCGCATCCAGGAGAGCCTAAACGGGCTCATCCAGATGCCCCGGGTCACCCTGGCCGTGCGCCGCTACATTGAGGCCGGCGGCCTCTACGTGGTCCTTTACGACACCAATTCCTACGCCGGCCCGGTGGCCAGTTTCCTTGGCTGTTCACCCTACCAGTTCTCGGTCCGCTCGGCCAACATCGGCTTCGCCGGGCCGGGCGTCATCAAGGAAACCACCGGCATCGACATCCCGCCCGACTACCACCGGGCCCACAACGCCCTGGCCCGGGGCCACATCCAGGGCATCTGGGACCGCCGCGAGATCCGCAAGAACTTAAAGCAGGTTCTTTTGACGATCGGCGGCCGGAATCTGTACTACCGGTAGGGGAGCAGAAGAGGGAGATGCCTCCGGCGGCCGGGGGAACCCTTTTTGAAAAAAGGGTTCCCCCGGACCCCTTCCCAAAAACTTTTGGCCGGCTTCGCGAGTTGCGCGGGGGCCTGTCGCCCCATTCGGGTGGGTCCGGGAGGGGGTGACCCCCTCCCGGCCGCCGGAGGCATCTTCCTCTTCCCTCCGGCTGGTTGCGCAACCTGCCGCAGCGATGTAACAACCCATGAAACTCCAAAGCCGCGCCAAGGCGGCCGAGGGGGGAAGATCGTGATCGACGTCAAAGCCCTGCTCGAAGACATCAAGGCCGCGCCCTACGAGGAGATCGTGGTCACGGCCCCGCACACCGGCACGGTCCGCTTCGCCGGCGTCGAGCCCGGCACCCGGGTGGCCGGGGTGTCCGGCACCTACGACGAAAAGCCGGGCACGCTTCTCGCCAAGCTGACCCGCGAACGCAACGACAAGCCCCTTTTCGCCGACGCCAAGGGGGTTGTCGGCGAGGTGCGCCGGGAGCTGGAAGGCACTTTTGTCGAAGCCGGCACGCCGCTTCTGGTCATCCGCCACTTCCTGTCCAAAGACGAGGTCATCGCCTCGATCTTAAAAAAGGTGCTGCATCTGTTCAGCGCCCCCGAGCGGGCCAAGTACTACTTCATCCCGAGCGTGGACAAGAAGATCAAGGCCTCGGGCCCCCGCTCGGTCACGGTCAAGCCCGGCATGGAGCTTTTCATCGTCTCCCGGATGAAGCGGGAGAAGCCGCTTGTGTATGAAGGCCCGGAAGGCATCATCTACGCGGTCTATTTCCAGTACGACCAGAACGTGGACCAGGGCGCGCCGCTCGTTGGCGTCTGTCCCGAATCCCAGACCGATCTGATCCAGGACGTGGTCAACCGGGTGCGCACGGACTGGGAAGAAGGGGAGTAGCCATGGGCAAGTTCCTGCAAGTCCGAGTGACGGTCGCCACCTACGACGAGACTGCGGCCGAGGATCGCTACGCCAAACTCTACGCCCTGGCCTGGCCCCCGGCCGCGACCCCGGCCGGGGGGCCCAAGGGGCTCCTCCAGCTGACCGACGCCCTGGACGACCGGGTGCGCCTCGGCGACCTGCCGGGCTCGGACCGGGCGGCCCTTCTGCCCGGAGTGGAGCGGGCCATGGCTCTCAAAGCCGCCCTGGAGGCGGCCCTTGGCGACCGCGACCCCAAGACCGCCGACCGGCTCACCTACGATCTGGAAGACGCCCTGGCCGAGCTCGAAAAGTTCGCGCCCGGCAAATAACTTTTTTTACCATCCCGCGCGGCGCGCGAAGGAGGCCGGCATGGCCGGAAGCATCAATAAAGTCATTCTGGTCGGCCGGCTCGGCCAGGACCCCAAGCTCACCTATCTGGCCTCCGGGAGCCCGGTGGCCGAGTTCAGCGTGGCCACGGACGAGTCCTACAAGGATCGCGAAGGCAACAAGCAGGAAAAGACCGAGTGGCACCGGGTCAAGGTGTTCGGCCGCTCGGCGGAATTCTGCAACAATTACCTGACAAAGGGCCGTCTGGTCTACATCGAGGGGACGCTTCGCACCCGCAGCTGGGAAGACCAGCAAGGGCAGAAGCGCTACACCACCGAGGTGGTGGTGACCGGCCCGGGCCATACCGTCCAGGGGCTTGATTCCCGTGGCCAGGCGTCCGAGGCCCCCATGGGCGAGGAGGGCGGCTTCCAGCCCCGCCGCGCCCCCCAGCAGGGAGGTGGCGGCGGTGGTCAGGGCGGCGCGCCGCGCGGGAACTACGGCGGCCAGGGCCAGTCGGGCGGCTCCCGGCAGCAGCCCTATCCGGATGAGGACCAGGGCCCGGCCTTCCCCTCCGAAGCCTCGGGCATGGACGACGTGCCGTTTTAGACAGCCGTTTCCCGAAACGATGACGGGCCGCAGGGAGTTTTTCCTTGCGGCCCGTTTTTATTTTTTACGTTGTAGGGAAGGGGCGTCTGGGCGGCGTCAGGCCATCATATCCACGGAAGCGGGCGCGGACGGCGTCTGGGCGGCCTGCTGTACGGCGTAGGCCGCGCCAGGGACGTTCATTACGGCGGCCGGTGCTGCCGCCGTGGCCGCATCGGCAGGCGTTTCGGAGGATGTCGGGGAAGGCTGCGCGGCGTTTTCCCCGGCGGTTTCGGTGGCCGGCGTCGTGGGGAATTCGGAAGATGCCGCGTCTTGGGCGCCGGCGCTTGTTCCGGCGTCGGCCGCTGCGGAGGCATCGGTCTTCCCGGTCGTGTCGGTCTGGCCGCCTTCGGTCGTTTCGTCCTGCGGCGTGGTCGCTTCTTCCGCCCGCTGTTCGATGTCTTCCTTGAGGTCGTCCAGGTTCCTGGCCGACTCGTCCGCGAATTCGTCCTCGGTCGTGCGCTTCACTCCGTCTTCCACCCGGTGCTGCATAAGGGTTGCGGCGACGTACGTTCCATCCCCGCTGGAAACCTGCGTCGTGGATTGCAGGAGGGAGTACTGGGCGGAAAGCCCGTCGAGCAGAGCCCCCATTCTGTCCCCGAAGCTGTTAGCGGTTTCGAGACTTGAAAGAGTCGCTGTTATGTATTTCGATGGGGTGGAGTCGGTTGTGACGAAGTTGTTGGCCAGCAGATGCGACGTCTTCGAGGCCGTGGTCCCCATGCTCCGCTGGTAGCCGTGGTTGTCCGCCGCGCCGGTCTGGGGCGGGGTGGTCGCGGACGACGCTTGCTTCCAGGCCGTCCGGGCCGCGAACGAAGCGGTCGCGCTTCCGATGTCCATGCCGATCACCCGCATCCCTCATCGAATTTCATTTATTCATGCCTATTTTCGCGTCAGTCATCACGTTTCCTATCGGCTGCTTGCGTGGGAAACTATAGGCCTTGGTCCATGGCGGGCCTGCGGCATAACGAGCGGCCGCTGGCGTCCCGATTCCGGCCCCGGCCATGTGGCGGCTTTCCACCGTCCCGCCCGGGGCGGTCAAAGAGGAGACGGGCCTGGGGCGATGCACTTACGCGCAGTAGCCGCCGTCAATGTTGAGCGTGGCCCCGGTGATGTACGACGCCGCCGGGCCGGCCAAAAAGACGATGCCGGCCGCCACCTCCTCGGGGCGCCCGTAGCGCTTGAAGGCGGTCATGGCCTTCACGATGGCGGCGAAGTCGCCGGAGTCGGGATTCATGTCGGTTTCGATGGGACCGGGCTGCACCACGTTGACCGTGATGTTCCGCTTGGCCAAGTCGTGGGCCGCGCCCCGGGCGAAGGCGGCCACCGCGCCCTTGGTGGCGGCGTAGTCGGCAAACCCCGGGAAGCCGAGCCGGACGGCCGCGGTCGAACCGACCAGCACGATGCGCCCGCCGTCGGTGATCACCCTGGCCGCGGCCCGGACGAGGGCCGCCACGCCGGTCATGTTGACCGCGTATTCCCGGTCCAGGGCGGCCAGGTCCGGCGCCTCGTCGTCCAGGGGGCTCAAGGTGCCCACGCCCGCGTTGACGACCAGGATGTCCAGCCGGCCGAACCGTTCGACCACGGCGGCGACGAGGCCGGCCGCGCCGGCGCGATCGGCCTGGTCGGCGGCAAAGGCCGCCGCGCGCACCCCAAACGCCTCCAATTCCTTGACCATCGCCTGGGCCTTATCGGCCGAGGCCACGTAGCTTATGGCCACATCCGCGCCGTGTTCGGCCAGGGCCCGGGCCGTGGCCGCGCCAATGCCGCGCGAGCCGCCGGTGACGAGGGCGATTTTTCCTGCCAGATCCTTGCACATAAAACGTCTCCCTCTGTTCGGGTAAGGATTTTCGAGTCCTATCCCGGCATACGGAGACCGGCCACAGGCGTCAAACGAATTTCTGGTGACGTGCGAAGGAACATCCACCCCGTTGGGGAGGGTCCGGGAGGGGGTGGAAAATCCCCTCCCGGCCGCCGGAGGCATTCTTTTCTTTTCCTACTTCCTTAACAAACGCAGTCCATTGGCGATGACAAGCAGGCTTGTGCCCATGTCGGCGAACACGGCCAGGAGCATGGAGCCGTAGCCGAAAAAGGTCAGCACGAGGACCAGTCCCTTGAGGCCGAGGGCCAGGGCGATGTTCTGCTTGAGCGTCGTCACCGTGACCCGGGAGAGCTGGATGAAAGCGGCCAGCTTTCGCAGGTCGTCGTCCATGATGGCCACGTCCGCCGTCTCGATGGCCGCGTCGGTGCCGGCCGCACCCATGGCGAAGCCGATGTCGGCCCGGGCGAGCGCCGGGGCGTCGTTTATGCCGTCGCCGACCATGGCCACGAGCCGCCGCCTGTCCGTCGGGCCGGCCTCTTTCCCGGTCAGCTCGTCCACGGCGGTCGCCTTGTCGGCCGGCATCTGGTCGCCCCGGGCCGCGTCGATGCCGACTTCCCGGGCAATGGCCGCCACGGTGTGGGCGTTGTCGCCGGAAAGGAGGACCGTTTCGACGCCCAGGGCATGGAGCGCGGCCACGGCCTCCCGGCTGTGGCCGCGAAGGGCGTCGGCGGCCGCGAAAAGGGCCAGCACGCCGGTGGCGTCGGCCAAAAGGACGGTGGTTTTGCCCGTGTTTTCGAGGGCGGCCAGCCGCTCTTCCAGGGCCGGGGAGCACAGGCCGAGCTCTTCGATCAACCGGTGGTTGCCCAGGTGGTAGGTCTTGCCGTCGATGGTCCCCCGGACGCCGAGGCCGGGCAGGGCCGTGAAATCGGCCACATGACGGGGGACCACGGCGTCGTCGGTGGCGGCGGCGGCCACGGCCCGGGACACGGGATGGTCCGAGCGGCCGGCCAGGCTCGCGGCCACGGCCCGGTTGTCCGAGGCCTGGCCGGCGAGATTGACGCAATCCGTCTGCACCGGCCGGCCGGTGGTCAGCGTGCCGGTCTTGTCGAGGACCACCGTGCCGATGGCGTGGCCCTGTTCCAGGAAAAGCCCGCCCTTGATCAGGATGCCGCGCCTTGCGGCGGCGGCCAGACCGCTGACCACGGACACGGGCGTGGAAATGACCAGGGCGCAGGGGCAGGCGATGACCAGGAGGACCAGCCCCTTGTAGATCCAGTCGGCAAACGCGCCGCCGAACAAAAGCGGCGGCACCACGGCCACGAGCAGGGCGAAGCCGAAGACCGACGGCGTGTAGACGGCGGCGAACCTGTCCACGAACCGCTGGGTCCGGGCCTCCTTGCCCGGCGAGGCCACCACGGCCCGGGTGATGCGGGCGAGCGTCGAGTCGTCGGCCCGGGCGGTGGTGACCAGGAGCAGCTCGCCTTCCTGGTTGATGGTGCCGGCGTAAAGCGCGTCTCCGGGACTCTTTTCCACCGGCAGGCTCTCGCCGGTGATGGGCGACTGGTCGAGCGCGGAGCGGCCCTCGGCCACCACGCCGTCAAGCGGCACCCGTTCGCCGGGCCGCAGCCGCACGAAGGCTCCGACCGGCACCTCGGCCGCCGGCACGGTCGCAAACCCGCCGTCCGGGCGGCGCACGGTGGCCTGCTCCGGGGCCAGGGCGAGCAGGGCCGTGACCGCACCGTTGGCCCGGGCCAGGGAATAGGACTCGATTTCTTCGGCAATGGCGAAAAGGACCATGACCATGGCCGCTTCGGGAAACTGGCCGAGGAGCAGGGCCCCTGTGGCCGCGATGCTCATCAGCGCGTTGATGTTCAGGTTGCGGTTTTTGAGCGCGATAAAGCCCTTTTTATAAATCGGCAGGCCGCAGGCCAGGATGGCGGCCAGGGCGCAGACAGCCGGCAGCCAGGGCCGGCCCCAGCCGAGCCATTCGGCCACCTCGGCCAGCACGGCCATGGTCAGGGCGGCGCCCTGGACCGGCGTGATCCAGGCGCCGGCCGGTTGCGCGGCCATCCGGGCGGCCGCCCCCCTGGCCGTGACCGGCACGGCCTCCATGCCGAGCGCCGCCACGGCCGCGATGATGGCGGCCGTGTCCGGCAGGTCGTGGTGCACGGTCAGCTCCCGGGCCAGCAGGTTGAACCGCAGCCCGGCCACGCCCGGCATGTCGGCCAGGACCTTGCGGATCATCCGCTCCTCCACCGGGCAGTCCATGGCCTCGATGCGAAAGGTGTCGCTGCGGGCGGCCTCGGGCGCGGGACCGTCGTCCCGGGGGGCGGCCGCCCCAGTCGGGCAGGCGCCGTCGCCGCAGCAGCAGGGAGCCGGACGGCCGGCATCAAGCGGTTCGAGCGGGACATGGCCGGAGCCATGGGAATGGTCGTGGGCGGACATGGCAGATCCTCCTTGCCTGGGACGGCCCTATGAGACACCCTGGAGCGACTACAGGGTCAAGCCCTTTTTTCTCGGAGGGAAAAAATATGCGCATCGGCGAATTGGCCAGGCGGACCGGCTGCCGGCCGGACACCGTCCGTTTTTACGAGCGGGAGGGACTGCTCGCCGAGCCGGCCCGCACCGAAGGCAACTACCGGCTCTACGACGCCGTGCATCTGGCCCGGCTGACTTTTATTCGCAACTGCCGGGCTCTGGAGATGAACCTGGACGAGATCCGGCTGCTTCTGGCCGTCCTGGACGGCACCGGCCACGACTGCGGCGAGGTGGTCACGGTCCTTGGGGCGCACATCGGCCACATCGCCGACCGCATCGCCCGGCTTCAGGCCCTGCAAGGCCAGTTGCTGGCCCTGCGGGAGCTGTGCACCGGGGTCACGCCCGTGGACCAGTGCGCCATCATCAAGGAGCTGACGGAGCCGGGGAGCGTGCCCCTGGAGCCGGGAGGCGGGAGTGGGGAGGAGGGTTGCGGGAAGAGGAAGATGCCTCCGGCGGCCGGGAGGGGGTGACCCCCTCCCGGACCCTCCCCACCGGGGGATGGGAGGCACGGCGAAGTCGGCCACACCGACCCACGCCCGTGCGCAACCGCATTCCCACCCGCTTTCCCTATTTGAATACGCCCCTTTCGGGGGGTCCGGGGGGGATGATCCCCCCCGGCCGCCGGAGGCCTCTTCCCTCTTCTCAAAAAGCGTACGGTTCGCTGGTCTTCCACTGGTACATGTAGACCTGCTCGGGCGGGACCGGGGCGCTTTCCAGGTGGTCGGTGGCGAAGAGGGCGGCCTGGGCGATGGAGGAGAAGGCCTGGCCGGGCAGGGTGTATTCGTTGCGTTCGTCCTGGGGCGCGTCGGCCAGGCGGCCGTAGGCCACGACCCAGCTCTTGTCTTCCGGGGGCGTGGCGCCCTGGGGCAGCCGGACGCGAAAGCCCACGGCCGTGCCGTCGGCGTAGCAGCACCAGACGGCCAGACGGTAGAGCACGAATTCGCCCTTGGCGTCGAGGGCGGCGTCGCGGTGGACGGTGCCGCGCATGGCGTAGGGTTTGTCGAAGGCCTCGGCGTGGCCTTTGGCCGCGATGTCGTAGAGTTCGCCGGTATTGATGGGGATGTACTCCCGGCCAAGCGCGACCAGGCGGGAGGGGACGGGGCCGGCGGGTTCGGGGGCGGGCAGGGTCGGGGCGACGCTAAAGGGATCGCTGTCGATCGTGCCGGAGAGGGCCTGGACGCCGCCCTGGGTCAGGACGATCATGGCCAGGAGACAGAGGTAGCAGGCGGCCCGGCCGAGGCTTGGCCGGGACACGGGCCGGATGGCGGCAAAGGCGCCGAGGATGGCCAGGACGGTGGCGGCGCCGAGAGTCAGGGGCGCGAATTTAGGGTTTAAAAACATCCAGTAGTTGCCGGCCGCAGCCAGCCAGAGGAGAAAGCCGGCCAGGGCCAGCATGGCCAGGCCGTCGAGGCGGGCGGCAAGGGCGTGGAAACGGCGGGTCATGACGCGCCTCCGGTGGCCAGGCCCAGGGCGACGCAGACGACAAAGACGATGGCGGCCGGCACCCAGGCCAGGACGCGCACCAGCCGGGGCGTGAAGACCTGCCGCCACATGAGCACGAGTTTGAGGTCGAGCATGGGGCCAAGGGCCAGGAAGGCCAGTTTGGCCGCCTGGGGAAAGGTGGAGAAGCTGGCGGCCACGAAGGCGTCGGCCTGGGAGCAGAGCGACAGGCCGACGGCAAGCGCCATCATGCCCGGAATGGCCAGGGCTAGGTCGTTTTCCATGGCCATGATGACCGAGGCCGGGACATAGGCCTTAAACGCCGCGGCCACCATGGAGCCGAAGACCAGCACCTTGGCCATGTCGAGAAAATCGGCCATGGCGTGGGTCAGGGCCGAGGCGGCCTGCTGCCGGCGATCGGGCCCCAGGGCGGCCACCGGCAGGGCGTCGGCCAGGGAGCCGAAGAGCGGCGCCGGGCCGTCCGCCGGAGACGCGGCCAGGGCATGGCCGTCCGCGTGGCCGTGAGCCTGTCCGGGGACGTGGTCGTGGCCGCAGCCGCAGGCCGGTTCGCGGCCGGCCAGGGGTTTTAGGAGGCTTTCGGCCTTTTGCCCGCCGGCGAACCAGCCGACGGCGAGCGCCGCCACCGAGACCACGAGACAGCGCCATACGGCCATGGTGGGGTCGCCCCGGAAGGCGACCAGGGTGGCCAGGATGGAGACCGGGTTGATGACCGGCGCGGCCAGCATGAAGGCCAGGGCCGCGCCCGGGGGCACGCCTTTGCCCATGAGCCGGCGGGCGAGATAGACCACGCCGCATTCGCAGCAGGGCGTGGCCGCGCCAAGGGCCAGGCCGAAGAAGGTGGCCGCCAGCCGCCCCTTGGGCACCAGCCGTTCCACCCGCTCGCGCGGCACATAGGCCTCCACCAGCCCCGAGGCCAGGGACCCGAGGAGCAGGAAGGGCAGGGCCTCGAAGACGATCGAGAGGGCGGCCTGGGCGAAAAGGTCGATGTTGTGGAGGGCGTTCATGCCGGCTGGGGCTCCGGGGCTGCGGCCGGGACCGGGGCCTCGTCCAGGCGGTAGGGGGCGGCCGCGTCCGGGCCGGCCGGGGCGAAGCGGACCACCCGCTGGTGGAAGGCGGCCAGGGCCGGCCGGTGGGCGATGCTCAGGATGCCCGTGTCCGGCAGCCGGGAGACGAGCAGGGCATAGAGGGCCTTTTCCGAGGCCTCGTCCAGGGCCGAGGTGGCCTCGTCGCAGAAAAGCCAGCGCGGGGCAAGCAGGATCGCCCGGGCGAAGCCGAGGCGCTGCTGTTCGCCGGCGGAGAGTTCCTGGGACCAGTGGCGCTCCTCGCCGAGCTGGGGCGCCAGATGCCCCAGGCCGCAGTCGGCCAGGGCCTCGGCCAGCCGCTTTTCGCCGTAGGCTTCGGGCGCGTCGGGATAGGCCAGGGCGGCGGCCAGGGTGGCGATGGGCAGGTAGGGCCGCTGGGGCAGGAAGAGGACCCGTTCCCCGGCCGGCAGGGCCAGGTCGCCGGCGGCAAAGGGCCACAGGCCGCCGATGGCCCGAAAGAGGGTCGATTTGCCGCTGCCGGCCGGGCCGGCCAGCATGACCCTGGCTCCGGGCGGCAGGGTGAGGGAGGCGTCCGTGAGCAGGACGCGGCCGTCGGGCAGGCCGAGGCGCACGCCGGCCAGGGCCAGATCCTGGCCGGCCGGAACCTCGCGCCGGGTCAGGCCGTCGTGGCGGTGAGCCTCCAGGTCGCTTAAGGCGCTCGAAAAACCGGTCAGACGGTCGACCGTGGCCCGCCACTCGGCCAGCCGCGTGTAGGCGTCGATGAACCAGGACAGGGACGACTGGACGTGGCTGAAGGCCGAGACGGTCTGCATGAGGCCGCCGAGCTGGATGGCCCCGGAGAAGTAGCGGGGCGCGGCGACCAGAAAGGGAAAGATGACCGCCGCCTGGGAGTAGCCGGCCGAAAACCAGGTCAGGCGTTTCTGGCGGCGCATGATGGCCCACCAGTTGGTGACCACGTTGGCGAACCGGGAGCCCAGGCCCCGGGCTTCCTGCCCCTCGCCGCCGTAAAGGGCGATGGCCTCGGCGTTTTCGCGCACGCGCACGAGGGTGTAGCGGAAATCGGCCTCGTAGCGCTGCTGGAAGAAGTTCAGGCGAATGAGGGGGTGGCCGATGTAGTGGGTGAGAAAGGAGCCAAAGCCGGCGTAGAGCACGGCGGCCCAGAGCATGGAGCCCGGGACCTGGATGTCGAGGATGTGGATGTCGCCGGAGAGGTTCCAGAGGATGACGGAAAAAGAAACCAGCGACACCACGGATTCGAGAAAACCAAGGGTCAGGGACAGGGTCTGCTGGACGAAGCCGTTGATGTCTTCGCTGATGCGCTGGTCCGGGTTGTCGGTCAGGCCCTCTTCGAAGCGGATGCGGTAGTAGGCCTGGTTATCCAGCCACCTTTTGGCGTAGCGGGCGGTCAGCCAGCGCCGCCAGCGGATCTGCAGCATCTGGCGCAGGTAGATCTGGTAGACGGCCACGATGATGAACATGGTGGCCAGGATGGCGAACCGGCCGAAGAGCCGGAAGAAGGCGTCGGTGTCTTTTTCCTGGAGCGAGTTGTAAAAGAGGTTGTTCCACTCGTTAAAGAGCACGTTCAGGTAGACGATGCCAAGGCTCATGCCGATGATGACGGCCAGGAGCAGGCCGGATTTGAGGCGCTCCTCGCTTTGCCAATACGGTTTGGTCAGGGTCCAGAGATCGGACAGGAAGCGCCGCTTGGTCGCGGGCATGGACACGGCTCCTTGTAGGGGGTGAACGGGACCGCCGGACGCGGGCTTTTTTTTCGCCGAGGGCGGGCCGCCCCGGCACCCGGCCGGACCGCCCGCCCTTGGACCGTCCCCCTCTAGTCCACACTGCCCACCCGAGGCAACATGTGGCCGCGTCCCCACCGTGACAAGACGTTCATCCACGGCCCGTCCGGGCCCCCGGGTGGACCGCCGGGCCCAAAAAAAGCGGCCGATCCCGAAAGATCGGCCGCCCGGACGACGAACCCCGTCGAGGGGGTCCGGGGGGGATGATCCCCCCCGGCGGGTCCAGGGCAGAGCCCTGGCGGGGTTCGGGGCGGAGCCCCGATCTTTAATACTTGTAGGTGAAGCCGACGGCCACTTTCCAGGTGTCGGCGGCCTCGGCCCGGTCGGCCAGCCGGTGGCCCCAGACGCTCTTCTGGAACTGGCCGTGGGCCCAGCCGGTTTCGATGCGGGCGGCCAGGTTTTCGTAGATCATGTACTGGCTGTCGAAGTTGACGCCGAGGGCGTGCTCGTTGGTGGTCAGGTCGCGGCCCATGACGAAGTAGGGGTTGGACCCGAGGGCATAGTTGAGGGACCGGATGGCCCGGGGCGAGTTGTTGCCCTGGATGTAGGTGAAGGTCAGGCGCTGGGACAGTTTTTCGACGAGGGTGATGTTGTTGAGCGAGGCGCCAAATCCCATGGCCCCGACCGGGTCCATGCCCATGTTGGAGTTGCGGGCGAAGACCTGGCTGTCGTCGAAGAGAAACGAGCCGCCGGGGCCCCAGTTGGGCCGGGTGTGGGGCATGCGCTCGGAGCCGTTGGCCGTGGAGGCGTCCTCGCCGGTGGACCACCAGCCGAAGACCTGGGGGGTGAGCAGATCGAAGCCCGTGTACTCGGCGCCGAGGTCGATGAACCAGCCTTGCCGCTTGCTCTTCTTGCGGTCTTCCAGGGCCCCGCCGCCATTGATGACGTCGGCGTAGAACTTGACCGGGTCGAGGACGGAGACTTCGAACGCGCCGCCCACCCAGTAGTAGGGATTCTGGTTGTTCTTCCAGCCGGTGGCGCCGACCTGGGTGCCGGCGGACAGCAGGTCCTCGGCGTAGGAGGCCTCGGCGAAGGAGGAGGCGTAGGCGGTGTAGTAGCCGGCCTTGTTGCCGGCAATGCCGAGCACCGCCCACGGCGTGACCTTGAAACCCTCGGTGGTGATGGGCAGGGTCAGGAAATACATGTCCAGTTCGTCGCCGACCTGGGTGGTGGTGGTGTCGTAGGTCCGGTTGGTGTCGATCAGGCGGGCGAAGCCGGCCGTCAGGTCCACGGTGCCGGGCACGAGGGGGGCCTTGACGATCAGGGCCGCGGCCCAGTCGGTGAAGACGATGCTGTCGTTGAAAAGGGCGCTCTGGGGGAAGGCGGTCGGTTGCAAGCCGGCGTTCACCTCGATCTCGGTGCCCGGATATTTGAACTGCAGGTAGGCCTGGTAGACCTGGATGGCCACGTCCGGGTTGGCGGCGGTGTAGGTGCCGTTGCCCCAGGTGTTGTCCACCTTGGTGGCGAGGCGGAATTTGAGGTTCTCGTTGGCGACGAAGTCGGTGCGGACCCGGATGCGTTCCCAGATTTCAAAGGAATCTTCCGTCTTGGTCCCGGCGCTGTTCCAGGTCGGGGTGTTGGACGTCCAGGCCGGGTCGTTCCAGCCGGTGAAGTTGTGGCCCGTGAAATAGACGCCGTAGACCCGGGAATCGCCGGTGACTTTCACTTCCGTGGTCGCCCGGGCCAGGCCGGCCGCGGCCGTCAGGAACACGGCCAAGAGGACCGGCACTGTGAAACGTTTCATAACTCCTTCCTCGCGTTGCAGGTTCATGGACAATACTGTGCATCCGGAGTCCGCGGCGACGAGCCGGCTCCGGGGGGGCGCGACGGACGACGGCGGCGCCGGGCCGGACGGACCGGGGAGGCGAACCCCCGGCCGCATCCGGCGCTTGCGGTGTGCGGTCGCGCGGCCGATCCGGCGCGCGTCACGGGCATGGCGCGGACGATGCGGGCCTTTGGACCGGCGGGCGGCCTGCCGGCGAAAAGACACGGCCGTCTCCTCGGACAGCGGGCCGTTGGCGTCTCTTTTGTTGCTATTGCAACCACTTGCCGTCTGTGTTGCTGCGAAGCGGTGGCCATACTGCATTCGGGCAGGCAAGTAAAGGCAGGGTTGTGGAGGCGGCAGGGCTGGCCGTTTGGCGGGCGAAAGGCGAAGAGGCCGCCGGACCGGCCGTGGCGGGGCGCGACGGACGATTCTTTTCCCGGGGCCGGTTGCCGCCGAAGGAGCGTCGGCAACGCGCCGGGCCGGCGGCGGCAGGAAATGGACATTTTGGGGAAAAGGAGACCCCTGGAGCGGGGGAGGGAGGAAAAGGGGCCGGGGACCGGCCGGCCGGTCCCCGGGGAAAGGCGGGAAGGGACTAGACGTCGATGCCGGCGGCGGCCACGGCGGCCATGCCGCCCTCGACGCTGACCACCTGCTCGAAACCCATGTGGGCGAGGGTGGTGAGCGCCTCGTAGGAGCGGGCCCCGGTGTTGCACATGAGGACGATGCGCTTGTCCTTGGGCACCTCGGAAAGGCGGCTTCTGAGCTGGCCCTGGGGGATGTTGTGCCAGCGGCCGGGGTGCTTGGCCACCAGCGGCCCGCCTTGCGTCTCCTCGCGGCAGTCGATGATGTAGGCGTCGCCGAGGTCGTCCTGGTTCCACAGCCTGGCGAATTCCGTGACGTCGATGCCCTTGTTCTGGCCGGTCAGGATGTTGTCGGCCACGTTGCCGACGGTGTTCAGGATGTCCATGGCCGCGGCAAAAGGCGGGGAATAGGCCACTTCCACGTTGGAGACGTCGGCAACGGTCGGAATGTTCGGCAGCATGGCGGCCACGGTGTTGACCTTGCCGATGACCGCGTCGCCGTTGACGCCGAGGGCCTGGAGGCCCAGGACCCGGCCGGTGCCGCGCTCGGCCACCAGCTCCAGGGACATGAGCCCGTGCTCCGGGTAGAAGTGGGCCCGGTCCACGGCCGTGATGTGGGTGGACACGGCGTCGAAGCCGGCCCGCTTGGCTCCGGCCAGGGTGAGACCCGTGCCGGCCGCGCCGAGGTCGAAGAGCTTGACGCACCAGGAGCCGACCACGCCCGGAAAACGCGACTGGCCGCCGGCCAGGTTGTCGCCGATGACCCGGCCCTGGCGGTTGGCCATGGAGCCGAGCGGCAGGAACATGGGCTGGCTTGTGACCAGGTTTTTGACTTCCACGCAGTCGCCGCCGGCGAAGATGTCCGGGTCGGAGGTCCGCATGGTTTCGTCGACCACGATACCGCCGCGCGGCGAGACCGCGAGGCCGGCCGCCTTGGCCAGCTCGGAGTTGGGCACAACGCCGACGGACACGATGACGAGATCCGCTTCGATGACGCCCTTGTCCGTGACCACCCGCTCGGCCTTGTCGTCGCCCTCGATGCGGGCCACCTGCTCGCCGAGGCGAAAGGCCACGCCTTTTTCCTCCATGTGCTTCCGGGCCATGCCGGCCAGGGTCGGGCTGGTCACGCCGGGCAGGATCTGGTCGAAAAGCTCGATGACCGTGACGTCAAGGCCCCACATGTCGGCAAAGGCGACCGCCATCTCGAGGCCGATGAACCCGGAGCCGACAATGGCCACCGAGCCGACCGAACCGCCGGCCACGGCCGCCTTGATCGCCTCGGCCGCCTCCAGGCTGTTGACGGCATAGACGCCCGGCAGGTCGAGCCCGGGGATGGGCAGCCGGCGCGGCGTGCTGCCCGTGGCGATGACCAGCTTGTCGTAGGGAAAGGTCTCCTCGCGGCCGGTCGGCAGGTGCCGGGTGGTCACGGTCTTTTTCTCGCGGTCGATGGCCACGGCCTCGGTCTCGGGCCGGGCTTCCACGTCCTTGACGTCGCGAAAGAATTCGGGCGAACGCACCATGTGGAAGGCCGTGGACTGCAGGGCCGAAACCTCGCTCACCTCGCCGGAAACGTAGTAGGGGATGCCGCAGCCTCCGTAGGAGATGCGCGAGCCCCGGTCGAGCATGACGACCCTGCTGTCCGGGGAAAGCCGTTTGAAGCGGCAGGCGGCTTTGGGGCCAAGGGCCACGGCTCCGATGATGACGACCTGTTGTGGCATGATCTGTCCTTGCGTTTCGTGTGGTTGTCCGCTCGCCGGGCGCCGGCGGCCGGCGATCCATACTTCCGGTCTCGGAAATGCCTTACATCCCCGCGCCTTGGTGGAGGCTTCGGAGGAAACGTCGCCAAGGTAGTCCATTGCCGGTCCTTGTCAATGGCAAGGCCTTGCCGGGGCCGGGTGGTGGCTGTATCGACAGGGCGGCAAGGAGGATCTTGTGGAGGACACCCGCAGGGCAACGCTTTCGATCGTGGCCACGCCCCTTGGCAACGCCCTGGACCTGTCGCCGCGCGCGGCCGCGGTCCTGGCCGGGGCCGGGACGGTTCTGGCCGAGGACACCCGGCGCACGGGCACGCTGCTCAAAACGCTCGGCATCACGGCCAACCGGCTGGTCAGCTTTCACGAGCACAACGAGGAGGCCCGGCTGCCCCAGGTCCTCGGCTGGCTGGCCGCCGGCACGGACGTGGCCCTGGTGTCCGACGCCGGCACGCCGCTTCTGGCCGATCCGGGCTACCGGCTGGTGCGGGCGGCCCGGGAGGCCGGGCACGCCGTCACGCCCGTGCCCGGACCCTCGGCGGTCCTGGCCGCGCTCTCGGCCGCCGGCATCGCCCCCTATCCGTTTTCGTTCCTGGGCTTTCCCCCGCGCGGGGCGGCGGACGGCCGGGAGCTTTTCGCCCGCTTCGGCGCGACCGGGGCCACGCTGGTTTTTTTCGAACGCAAGACGAGGCTCGGCCAGACCCTGGCCGCGGCCCTTGACGCCCTGGGCGACCGGGAGTGCGTCATCTGCCGGGAGCTGACCAAGACCTTCGAGGAGTTCATTACCGGACGGCTGTCGGATTTCGCCGGCCGCGACCTGGAGCTCCTTGGCGAGGTGACCGTGGTTCTCGGGCCCGGGCAGGCCGCGCGGTCCTCGGAGGCGGCGGCCCGGGCCGTGGCGGCCGAGGAGGCGGCGGCCGGGGGCAAGCCCCGGGAAGCGGCGAGGCGGGCGGCGGCCCGGCTTTCGGGATGGACCGTCAAGGAGGTTTATGCCATGTTGCCGGTTCGGGAAAGCGACTGATTGCAAAGAGGAACCCGCATGGTCGAAGGTCCGCAAGCCCCCAGGGAAGCCTCGTGCCTGCTCGACGCCGAAGAGCGGGAATATCTCGTCGGCGTGGTCGGCGGCGGACCGGGCTTCGACACCATCCTCGAAATCGTGGCCGGCGAGGAATTCCGGGAATTCCTGCCGCCCATGCGCCTGGCCGGAGTGGCCGGGCTCGACCCCGCCGACGTCAGGCCCGGGGAACCGCTTCTTCGCGGCGTGCCGCTCTATTCCTCCTATGCCGAGCTTTTCGCCCGCCATCCCGACATCAACCTGGTGGTGTCCCTGCAAGGCGGCCTGTGCTCCAAGGCCCTGACCGCGGCCATGCCGGCCGGGGCGTCTTTGATCGACAACACGGCCTCCTTTATCCTGTGCGCCCTGTCCCATGCCGTGTCGGTCGGCACCCACTGCCGCATGCGCCTGGACCACCAGAAGCTTCTGCTCGAAGCCATCGTGGACGAGGTCCAGGAGGACATCGCGCTCATTTCGGCCGCAGGCAAGGTGGTGGATCTCAACCGCAACATCCTGCGGCGCCTTGGCAAGACCAAGGAGGAGCTGGTCGGCCGGTCGTGCCTGGACCTGCGCAGCGGCCCGGACGACCCGTCCTTTTGCGACCCCGGCGATCCGGGCTGCCCGTTCCGCCTGTCCCTGACCACGGGCAGGAAGGCCGAGCGCCTGCACACCGTCTTCGGCGCCGACGGCCGGCTGCGCTATTACCGCACCTATTCCTACCCCATCAAGGACGCGGCCGGGCAGGTCGGGCACGTGGTGGTCTTTCGCCGGGACATCACCGACCGGACGGTCGGGGAAATAAGCGCCCGGCAGGCCGAGCGGATCGAGACCGTGGGCCGGCTGTCCTCGTATCTGGCCCATGAGATCCGAAATCCGCTCTTTGCGGCCAGCGGTTTCGCCCGCCAGCTTTCGCGCATGGAGGACCTGCCGCAAAAGGCCCGGGAAAAGGCCGGCATCGTGGTGGAGGAGCTGACCCGCATGGAGGCGCTCCTCAAGCAGTTCCTGGAATTCGCCCGGCCCGTGGGCGGGATCGTGGGCGTGGCCGACGTGGGCCGGGCCATCGGCGACGCCGTGGAGGCCTCCCGGTCCCAGGCCGAGGGCAAAAGCGTCGGCCTGGCCGTGGCCCTGGCCTCGGATCTGCCGGTCGTGACCTTCGACCCGGCCCTCCTCAAGCAGTGTCTGGTCAATCTGGTCAGAAACGCCGTGGCCGCCCTGCCGGGCGGGGGGCTCGTCACCCTTGACGCCGACCGGGACGGGGAGCGGGTCCGGCTGCGGGTGACGGACAGCGGCCGGGGGCTTAGCCGGGAGAATCTGGAGAACATGTTCAGCCCCTTTTACAAGGGCGGGCAGTGCGAGAACGGCCTGGGGCTGGCCATGGTCAAGAAGGTGGTGGAGGATTTCGGCGGCGCGGTGGAGGCCGTGGGCCAGCCGGCCGGCGGCTGCGCCCTGACTCTTTTTTTGCAGCCGGCCCTGGCCGAAGTGACCCCGGATGCGCCCGGGGTCCGGGCCTGAGGCCGGTCCGGGAAAGGAAGCCTGCCATGCCCGAACCTACGGACGGAACCGGAGTATTGATCGACCTGGACAGGCTGCGGCTGCGCTTCGACGACGACCAGGAGCTTCTGGACGAAATCTTCCGGGTCTTTCTCGAGGAAGCGCCGGGGCGCCGGGCCGGCATCACCCAGGCCCGGGAGACCGGGGACATGCCCCGGCTGACCCGGCTGGCCCATTCGCTCAAGGGCGTGGCCGGAACCATGCTGGCCGAACCCCTGCGCCAGGCGGCCTACGACCTGGAGAAGGCGGCCCGGGCCGGAGACATGGCCCGGACGGCGCCGCTCGCCGGAGAGGTCCTCGACCTGCTCGACCGGACGGCGGCCGCGCTCGGCCAGCGCTCCTGACCGCGGGGCCGCCGGCCGGCGCAAGCGGTCCCGCGCGCCTCCCGGCTGCGCTTTGCGGCGCGCCGGGCCGGGACGCGCGGCCTGCGCCCGCCGTTCTCCTTCGTTTATCACATCGGGATCACTCACCTCTTTCAATTTCAGGCCCGCTGGTTACGATAACGTAATCCCATGGGCAATTTTCGTAACCGCCGACGTCTCCTGACGAAGCTTTCCACCTAACTCCCCCGCCATTGCTACCTTTTTCATCCTGGCACGGCAATTGCTTTTCGGCCCCTGCGAGCCGGCCGCGATTCTTGGGCATGAATGCAAATGCATCAATGAAAAGAGTCTGTTGGCCAAATGGCTCAAGCCACGTGAAAAGTACGTCGCCGCACCGCCGGGCGGGCGGCCGAAAAAAGGCGAGGGATCGCCATACCAGGAGAAGGGGAGCTATGTTCCAGATCGAAGATGGGCTTGCCGGCGTCGAGAGCCTTCCGCGGGTCCGGGCCAAGGGCCGTTACCTGTTTGCCGGCGAGGACAAGTTCTTCATCAAGGGCGTCACCTACGGGCCGTTTCCGGAGAATTCCCGGGGCGAGCCCCTGCCCGAGGACGCGACCGTGGACCATGACTTCGAGCTCATGCGCCGGGCCGGGGTCAACGCCATCCGCGTGTATTACGTGCCCCCGCGCCGCTTCCTGGACATCGCCGCCAGGCATGGCATCCGCGTCATGGTCGGCATCCCCTGGCCCCAGCACCTGTGCTTCCTCGACCAGTGGGAAGTCAAGGAAGACATCCAAAAGACCGTGCGCGAGGCCGTCGCCTCCCTGGCCGGCCATCCGGCCATCCTCGCCTGGCTGATCGGCAACGAGATCCCGAGCCACATCGTGCGCTGGCACGGCGCCGGCAAGGTCGAGAAGTTCCTGGCCAAGCTCGCGGCCATCGTGCGCGAGGAAGACCCGGAAGGCATGGTCACCTACGCCAACTATCCGTCCACCGAATACCTGCGCCTGCCGTTTCTCGATTTCCTGTCGATAAACGTCTACCTGCACGACCCCAAGGCCTTCCGGTCCTACGTCAAGCGGCTGCAGAACGTGGCCGGCGAGCTGCCCCTGGTCCTGTCCGAATTCGGCATGGACTCCCTGCGCAATTCCGAGGAGCACGTGGCCGAGACGCTGTCCTGGCAGCTGGCCTCCGCCTTCGAGCTCGGCGTCTCCGGCACCATGGTCTTCGCCTGGACCGACGAGTGGTACACCGGCGGCCACCTGATCGAGGACTGGAAGTTCGGCATCGTCTCCGACGTCCGAAAGCCCAAGCCGGCCTACAAGGCCGTGGCCGACGTCTACCGCCAGAAGCTGCCCATGCTGCCGGCCAATGCCCCCTTTATTTCCGTCGTGGTCTGCGCCTACAACGCCGAATCCACCATGGACGGCTGCCTGAAGTCCTTTGCCAAGGTGGCCTACCCGCACTTCGAGGTCATCGTGGTGGACGACGGCTCCACCGACGCCACGGGCGAGATTTCCGACCGCCACGCCGCGGCCGCGCCCTACATCCACGTCATCCACCAGCCGAACCTGGGACTCAGTGCCGCCCGAAACGTCGGCATGAACGCGGCCCGGGGCGAGATCGTGGCCTACACCGACTCCGACTGCTACGTGGACCCGCACTGGCTCCACTACATGGCCTGGGCCTTCACCGACGAGCGCTTCATCGCCGTCGGCGGCCCGAACCTGGCCCCGCTGGAGGACAACCGGACCGCCGCCTGCGTGGCCGTCTCTCCGGGCGCCCCGACCCACGTCCTTTTGACCGACGAGATCGCCGAGCACATCCCGGGCTGCAACATGGCCTACCGCAAGGAATACCTGGCCGGCATCGGCGGCTTCGACGCCACCTACCGGGCGGCCGGCGACGACGTGGACGTCTGCTGGCGGCTCCAGGACCAGGGGCATATCATCGGCTTTTCCGCGGCCATGACCGTGTGGCACCACCGCCGCAACACCGTTTCGGCCTACCTCAAACAGCAAAAGGGCTACGGCCGGGCCGAGGCGCTCTTGCTTCCCAAGCACAAGACCCGCTTCAACATGCTCGGCAATTCCCGCTGGGCCGGCCGCATCTACGGCGACATCTCGGGCGCCCTTCTGGCCGCCCGTCCCATCGTCTACCACGGGGCCTTCGGCATGGGCCTGTTCCAGACGCTCTACGAGCCCAAGGGCAGCCTGGCCGCCTACCTGCCTTTGTCCATGGAGTGGATGGTCCTGGCCGTGGCCGCCATGCTGGCTGCGCCCCTGAGCTACGTGGCCGGCGGCGCCGGGCTGGTCATGGCCGCCATGACGCTGGCCTTCGTGGCCTACCGGGTGAGCAAGGCCCGTCTGCCCGAGTGCCACGACACCATGGCCTCGCGCCTGACCATCGCCGGCCTGACGCTCGCCCAGCCCGTGCTTCGCGGCTGGACCCGCTACAAGACCGTGTGGGGCCTTCGAAGCGCCGCCGGCCGCAACGCCTGCCCGCTCCCCCTGGCCGACACCGCCGCCTGCGACGAGGCCGACCTGCCGCGCGTCGGCATCCTCGGCCGCCTGGCCGCCACCGGCGGCATCCTGGCCCACCGCCTGTCCTTCCACCGGTTTTTCTGGAACAACAAGGGCCTGGAGCGCGACGAGCTGCTTGGGTCCATCATCGGCCTCATGCGGACCCTGGATGTTTCCTATGCGCTCGACAGCGGCTTTGCCGCCTCCTCGGCCACCCCGCCCTGGGACCTGTCGGTCAAGGGCGGCCGGCTGACCACCGCCCGGCTGCGGGTGACGGTCGAGAACCACGGCGGCGAGAAGCGGTTCGTGCGCATGGCCGGCTCGGTCCTGCCGTCCGGCCTGTCCACCGCCGCCCTGGCCGTCTGCCTCGGGCTGGCCGCCGGTTTCGCCCTGGTCCAGCCGGCCGTCGCCCTGGCCGCCTGCGCCCTGGCCCTCGGCCTGGCCGGCTGGATGGTGGCCGGGCTCTACCGGGCCGCCTCCCTGGTCGCCACCATCACCCAGTACGTGATGGTCACCCGCCCCGGCTGCTCCATGACCGAGCCGAAAGACGAGCGGGTGGCCCGGGTGGTCCGGCCGCAGAAGGCGGCGGACGCGGATGCCGACGCCGCCGCCGAAGCCGGTGCCGCCGAGCCGGCCGTCGAAACCGTCGCCGCCTAGAACGCATCCTTTGAGCCGCCGCCCCCGCGCCACGTCTTTATCGTGGCCGGGGGCGGCCGGCGTATGCCCGCCACGCCGGCCGCGACCGGCGAGCGGGCCGCAAACACCCCCGCCCGGCCGGGGGGCCGGAGGGCATGCCGCCTTCCGGCGGGTGCGGGGACCACGTCCCCGCCGGGGAGTCCGGGAAGGGGTGTATCCCCCCCTCCCGGTTGCAAGGACAATCGCCATGAGCATGTTCCGCACGCTGCTGGGCTATCTCAAGCCCTACAAATTTCTCTTCTTCCTGGGCCTTTTCCTGGTCGGCCTGGCCAGCGCCATGGAGCTTTTGAAACCCTGGCCGCTCAAGCTCGCCGTGGACCAGATCATCGGCCAAAAGCCGCTTGTGGTCTTCGGCTGGACGCCCGATCTCGGGGCCATGACCCTCGGCGTGAAGCTGGCCTGCGTGGTCGGCATGCTGGTCGGCGTGCACTTCCTGGTCGGGTTCGTGCAGCTGTGCAACAACTACCTGACCATCCGCATGGGCCAGGATATGGTCCAGGACCTGCGGTGCGACCTCTTTGACCACCTGCAGCGCCAGTCGCTCCTGTTCCACCAGAAATGGCCCACCGGCGACCTCATCTACCGCATCATGGGCGACACCTATGCCGTGCAGACGCTGCTCATGAACGGCGTCTTCACCACCCTGACCAGTTCGGCCCTTTTGATCGGCATGCTGGCCGTCTGCCTGCAGATGGACGTGGAGCTGACGCTCTACGCCCTGTGCGTCATCCCGTTTCTGTTCCTGGCCATTTCCCGCGTCTCCCGGAAGATCGGCGACCTGACCACCGAGACCCACATGAAGGAGTCCCAGGTCTACACCACGGTGGAGCGGATATTCTCCTCCATCACCCTGGTCCAGGCCTTTGGCCGCGAGGAGGAGGAGCGCCGCAAGTTCGTGGCCGAGTCCAAGCACTCCTTTGACCGCAAGCTTTCGCTCTACGCCTTGCAGACCGTCTACGGCTGGCTGGTGTCCGGCATCACCGCCGCCGGCACGGCGCTCGTCCTGTACATCGGCGTGCGCCACGTGCTGGAGGGCCTGCTCTCTACCGGCGAACTGCTGGTTTTCATCGCCTATCTGGCCTCGCTCTATACGCCCTTAAATAGCCTCAGCGACACGGTGGCCGGCATCCGGGCCTCGCTGGCCCGGGCCCGGCGCGTCATGGACGTCCTGGCCGTGGACGAGGCCGTGCCCGAGCGGGAAGGCGCCCCGGATCTGGCCATATCCGCGGGCGAGGTCCGCTTCGAGGACGTGAGCTTCGGCTACACGCCGGAAAAGATGGTCTTAAACGACGTCACCTTCACCTGCCGGGGCAACTCGACCGTGGCCATCGTCGGCCAGACCGGGGCCGGCAAGACCTCGCTCATCAGCCTGCTTTTGCGCTTTTACGATCCCCGCAAGGGAGCCATCGTCATCGACGGCCAGGACCTGCGCGACGTGTCGCTCAAAAGCCTGCGCCGCCACATCGCCATCGTCCTCCAGGAGACCCAGCTTTTCCCCATGACCGTGCACGACAACATCGCCTACGGGAAGAAGCAGGCCAGCCGGGAAGAGGTGGAGCGGGTGGCCATGCTCGCCAACGCCCACGACTTCATCAAGGAACTGCCCAAGGGCTACGACACCATCCTCGGCGAGAAAGGCGCCAACCTGTCCGGCGGCCAGCGCCAGCGGCTGGCCATCGCCCGGGCACTCCTCAAGGACGCGCCGCTTCTCATCCTCGACGAGCCGACCTCGGCCCTGGACGCCGAGACCGAGGCGCTCATCATGGAAGGCCTCGACCGGCTCATGCAAAACCGCACCACCTTCGTCATCGCCCACCGCCTTTCGATGATGCGCCGGGCCGACATGATCCTGGTCATCAAAAACCAGCGCATCCACGAAATGGGCTCCTACGACGAGCTCATGGCCAAAAACGGCGAATTCGCCCGGCTCCACGCCATCCAGATGGGCAAGGGCCGGCCTGAGAAGCTGCCTCCCAAGCCCCTGGTGGCCTGAGACGAGGACGTTGGGGAAGCCTCCGGCGGCCAAAGGGCTTGGCCCTTTGGAAACCCGCTCCGGGTGAAGCCCTTTCGGAAAAACATTCCTTGCTTCGCGCCCGGCTCGGCTGGTTGCCATCCTTGGCTCATACCGGCTAGTGTGGCGTTCGCTAAAAAATATGTTAATATTTTTTAGAAAAAACTAATTATTTAAATATGTTATTCTCGAAATTCGTATGTACGAATTTCGAGAACGCGACATTAGACCGGGCGCATCGGCGACGCCGCCCCCCGCGTTTTTTCCATCCCGCCAAGGAGCTTTCATGCGCCCTCTACGTAAGACGACGCGCTTTCGCCAACTCGTCAACGCCCCGGAAATCCTCCTGCTGCCCGTGGCCCACGACGCCCTGTCCGCCCTGGTCATTGCCGAGGCCGGGTTTTCCGCCCTGGCCGTGGCCGGCTACGGGTCGTCGGGCAGCACGCTCGGCCTGCCGGACATCGGCCTTATGACGGCCACCGAAATGCTCACCCACTACGGCCACATCGTCGACCGGGTCGACCTGCCGGTCATGGTCGACATCGACACCGGCTTTGGCGACGTGAATAACGTCATCCGCACCGTGCGACAGGTGGAGCGTCTCGGCGCGGCGGCCCTGTTCCTCGAAGACCAGACCTTTCCCAAACGCTGCGGCCACATGGCCGGCAAATCGGTCGTGCCGGTCGAGGACTACCTGCCGAAGCTCAAAGCCGCCCTCTGGGCCAGGGAAGACCCCGATTTCACCATCATGGCCCGCACCGACGCGGCCGCCGTCTACGGCATCGACGAGGCCATCCGTCGGGCCAGGCTCTACGCCGAAGCCGGGGCGGACATGGTCTTTGTCGAGGCCGTCACCTGCGCCCGCGATATGCGCCGGGTCAACGCCGAGGTTCCCGTCCCCACCATGGCCAACATGATCGAGGGCGGCCAATCGCCCTTTCTGCCGGCCGCCGAGCTCCAGGAACTCGGCTATGCCGTGGTCGCCTACCCCTGCGCCTCGGTCTTCACCGCCGTCCGGGCCTTGCGCGGCTGGGCCGGCTGCCTTAAAGCCACAGGCACCAGCGCCGGTTTCGCCGGGCCGGACACCATGATCGATTTCGAGGAATACTACCGCTTCATCGGCGCGCCCGGGATACGGGAGCGGGAGAAGTTGTTTTTCCCGCTGCAGGAAGAAAAGGCGAAGAAGTGAAGATGCCTCCGGCGGCCGGGAGGGGATGATCCCCTCCCGGACCCTCCCCAATGGGGTCGTGCCGGGTGGGCGGAGCATCTGAAGAAGAGCGAATGCCGGGGAGGAGTCAAAGCATGAAAAAGCGCACCATCATCGTTTCGGGGCTGGCCGCCACCTATCCGCTCGGCGGCGTGGCCTGGGACTACATCCAGTACCTCCACGGCTTCCACCGGCTCGGCCATGACGTCTACTACCTGGAAGACACGGGCGGCTGGGCCTACGATCCCTTCAACGTCACCTTTGTGGACGATCTGACCTACCATACGAAGTATCTGGGCGATTTTCTGAAGGAACTGGCTCCGGGCCTGGAAAAGCGCTTTTGCGTCATCGGGCCGGACGAGCGCCACTGGGGCATGGCGGCCGAGGAGCTCGACGCCGTGGTCAAAAGGGCCGACGTCTTTTTCAATATTTCGACGACCTGCCAGCTCCGCGAGAGCTACGCCAAAATTCCGGTCAAGGTGCTGATCGACTCGGACCCGCTCTACACCCAGTCGAGTTTTCCCGACTATCTGGCCGGCACGGCCACCGACGACGAAAAGAAAAATATCGAGAACATGCGCCGCCACGACGTCTTCTTCTCCTTTGGCGAGAACGTGGGCCAGGACTTCTGCACCGTGCCCAAGGGCATCGTGGACTGGATTCCCACCCGCCAGCCCATCGTCCTCGACAGCTGGGCCGGAGCTCCGGCCCGGCCCGGCCGCGACGCCTTCACCACGGTCCTGTCCTGGCAGCCGGCCCAGAAGGGGCCGCTCGTCGACGGGGTCCAGTACGGCGGCAAGAACCTCGAATTCGAGAAGATGCTCGACCTGCCGCAAAAGACCGCGGCCACCCTGGAACTGGCCCTCGGCGGCGGCCAGCCGCCCCGGGAACTGCTGGAGGAAAAGGGCTGGAAGCTCCGGGACGGCTTTTCCATGTCCCAGACGCCCTGGGTCTACCGGGACTACATCTGGGACAGCCTGGCCGAATTCTCCACCGCCAAAAACGCCTACGTGGCCACCCAAAGCGGCTGGTTCTCCTGCCGCACGGCCTGCTACCTGGCCTCGGGCCGGCCGGCCGTGGTCCAGGACACCGGCTACTCCCGGTTCATGGACGTGGGGGAGGGTGTGCTCGCCTTCAGCGACGAGGCCGGGGCCCTGGCCGGCATCGAGGCCGTGCGCGCGGACTGGGACCGCCATTCCCAGGCGGCCAAGGCCTTTGCCGCCCGCTATTTCGACAGCGACGCCGTCCTTTCGAAGCTGCTTTCCGACGCGCTGGGCTAGGGCCGCCAACCGCCAGCATCCAGGCTATGAAACGAACTATCCTCCTGTTTTTATTGTTGTTTTTGTGCTTCGCCTTTGCCGCCTGCGCCCTGGCCGGCGGCTTCGGCGTGGCCCGGGACGGCGGCGTCTCCTGGCTGACCCTGCCCGGCGGGCCGCGCTTTTTCTCCATCGGCGCGGACACCGTCAACTGCGGCACCGAGCCCGTCCAGGCCGACGCCTATTCGTTTTCCGCCTGCTACGCCGACCGCGACGCCTGGGCCGCCGATACCGAGGCGCGGCTGCGGTCCTGGGGCTTCAACACCCGGGGCGGCTGGTCCGATCCGACCACCCGCATGTCCCTGCCGCTGGTCCCGGAGATCGACCTTGGCCGCAACAGCCGGCTCCACTGGTTCGATCCCTTTGCCCCGGACGCCCTGGCAAAGACCGTGGCCAAGGCCCGGGAGCTGACCGAACCCCACCGGAACAACCCGGCCGTGATCGGCTATTTCACGGACAACGAGGTCGGCTGGTGGAACGCGCCGCTTTTCCGCTGGTACCTCGGCAACGAATGGGCCGTCTATTCCAAGCAATTCCTGTGGCGCATGATCTTCGACCACTACCGGGGCCGGTGGGACCGGCTCCTGGCCGACTTCGTGCCCGGCCCGGACGTCCATTCCTTCGAGGACCTGAAAAAGGGCAGGGCGGTCCTCAAACTCCGTCCCGGCGGCCAGGGCATCCACCTCATCCAGAAATTCACCGCCGCCTGCGCCGGCCGCTACTACGAACTGGTCCACAAGGCCCTCAAGGCCGTGGACCCGGACCGCCTCGTCATGGGCGACCGGCTGCCGCTCTACTACAACCAGGACGCGGTCCTGGCCTCGCGCGGCCATTTGGACGTCCTTTCCACCAACTACAACGTGGACACCCCGGACGGCTGGGTGGCCCCGTACTATTTCGAGGGCCTGGCCAAACTGACCGACGCCCCGGTCCTCATCTCGGAATTCTTCTTCGCCGCCGACGAGAACCGGTCGGGCAACATCAATAACGGCCACCTGATGCACGTCAAGACCCAGGCCGAGCGGGCGGCCGGCGCGGCGGCGGCCGTGCGCAACTTCGCCGCCTTCCCCAACGTCGTCGGCACCCACTGGTTCCAGTACTACGACGAACCCTCCGGCGGCCGCGGGGACGGCGAGAACTTCAACATGGGGCTGGTGGACATCCGAAACGAGCCCTACGAAGGCCTTGTCGCCGCCCTGACGCGGGCCAACGCCGCCGTGCCGGCCATCCACGTCGCAAGCGCCAAGGCCGCGCCGCCGCTGCCGGCCGTCGTCCCCGTCCGCCCGGCGCGCGGTCCGGTCAACGCGACCGACGACTCCCTGGCCGACTGGCCGGACAAGGCCGCGACCCGCCTGCCCTGGTTTACGGTCCCGGCCCCCCACGTGCCCTTTGGCGACGTCCACGTTTCCTGGAGTCCGGACAGCCTCAATCTCTTCAATCTGGCCCAGAACTACGCCGATCTCTATCTCCTCGACCACGACGGCCCCTTCCCGGTCTCGGAAACCTACCGCATCAACCTGGACGTGGACGCCGGGGCCGGGGTCCGCCACTTCGCCGCCTGCCTCGTGCCGCGCCCCCATGCCAAGTATCCGGGCCGGTTCGAACTGGCGCCCGAACTCTACGAAGTCGCCGCCGACGGCAGCCTTGTCCGTCTGGAGGAAAAGGGCGTTCTCCAGGTCCTGGACAAGCCCCTGCCGCACATCGCGGTGGAGATGGCCTTGCCGGCGAAACTTTTCGGCGTGGACCGGCTCACCGCCGGCATGCCCCTTCGCATCGGTATTTCCGTGACCACGTTCTACCGGGAAATGACCATGACCCTCGGCCAGGGGCCGCAGGGCCGGACCGGCCGCGATGGGGCAAAGGCCCTGCCCATGGCCATGGTCCTCTCTGACACGTAACCCCAAGGAAGACGACACATGGCAACGAACATCCTCGTGACCGGCGGCGCGGGCTACATCGGCTCCCATACCTGTAAGGCCCTGAAGGCGGCCGGGTTCACCCCCGTCACCTACGACAACATGGTCTACGGCCACGACTGGGCCGTCAAATGGGGTCCGCTCGTGCGCGGCGACATCCTGAGCCGGGGCTCCCTCGACGAGGTCTTCGCGGAATACAAGCCCGCGGCCGTGCTCCACTTCGCGGCCTTCGCCTACGTCGGCGAGTCCGTCACCGATCCGGAGAAGTACTACCGCAACAACGTGGCCGGCTCCCTCTCGCTTCTCTCGGCCATGCGCAAAAGCGGCTGCAAGCACATCGTCTTTTCGAGCACCTGCGCCACCTACGGCGCGCCCGAGCGCGTCCCCCTGACCGAGGACCACCCGACCCGGCCCATGAGCCCCTACGGCACGACCAAGCTCATGATCGAGCAGATGCTCAAGGACTTCGAGGCCGCCTACGGCATCGGCTACACGGCCCTTCGCTACTTCAACGCCGCCGGAGCCGATCCCGAAGGCCTCATCGGCGAGGACCACGACCCCGAGACCCATCTCATCCCCCTGGTCATCGCCGCCGGACTCGGCCGCCGGCCCCAGGTGGAGATCTTCGGCACCGACTATCCCACCCCGGACGGCACGGCCGTGCGCGACTACATCCACGTCACCGACCTGGCCGAGGCCCACATCCTGGCCGTCCAGAAGCTCCTGGACGGCGGGCCGAGCGCCACCTACAACCTCGGCACCGGCACGGGCAATTCCGTGCGCGAAGTCATCCGGGCCGTGGAAAAGGTCTCGGGCCAGCCCGTGCCCGTGGTCGAAGGCCCCCGCCGGGCCGGCGATTCCCCGGGCCTATACGCCGATTCCGGGGCGATTATCCGCGAACTCGGCTGGAAACCCCGGTACATGGACCTCGATGCCATCGTGGAAACGGCCTGGCGCTGGCACCAGTCCCATGTGCCCGGCAAAATGGTTTGCAATATCCGCACGCCCGGCTAACATATCCGGCACAAGACCATAAATGATCCCGGAGGGCGCATGGACTACGCCGCACTCGGCCTGGATTTTCACTCGATCCGCAACAGAAACGAGAGCCGGGTCATCAACCTGATTCCCGAGGTCCTGGCCGAGTTCCCGGATTTCCGGTTCACGCGCACCGACATCGAGGACATCTACGCCCTGACGCTCAACATGCTGCCGGCCCGCTACGTCCAGGCCGTCAGCCTCGTCATCGACGAACCCGTCACCGACGAAACCGTGCGCCTCATGCTCCGCGAAGCCATCCGCACCGTCCGCGCGCGGCCGAATATCTGAGAGGAAGAGGGGGAAGATGCCTCCGGCGGCCGGGAGGGGATGATCCCCTCCCGGACCCTCCCCAACGGGGGATTGGGACGCGCGGAAGGCACGGCGAAGCTGGTGGAACCCTTGCGCAACATACCATCAAACTTCCGACCGCGACCACCCGCACTCCCGCTTCCCCACCTCCAGCCCCCCTTCCAGGGGGTCCGGGGGGGATGATCCCCCCGGCCGCCGGAGGCATCTTTTCCTTCCCACCCTCTTGACGGCCCGCCGGGCGGCGGGGTAGAGGGCAAGTATCGATTTGGAGGAACCCCTGCCATGACTGCCACGACCGATCGCCAGCTAGCCCTTTCCTTGCTGCCGTGCGTGGTCGTAGTAGGCGTCGCCATAGCGGCGCCTTAGCGGGGAATCTTTTTGTAGTCTGTTCAAGCCCCCGCCGGCGCGCCGGCGGGGGCTTTTTGCGTTCCCGCCGCACGCCCGGGGCTTCTCCGGAGGCCCAGATGAGCACAACGATTCGGATGACCGGAGCGCGCATCATTGCCGCCAGTCTTCTCCGGCACGGCATCGCCACCGTGACCGGCATTCCGGGCGGGGCCAACCTGCCCTTGTTCGACGCCATCGCCGAGACCCCGGTGCGGATCGTCCTGGCCCGCCACGAGCAGGGGGCCGGGTTCATCAGCCAGGGCATGGCCCGGGTGTCGGGCCGGCCGCAAGTCTGCCTGGCCACCTCCGGCCCCGGGGCCATGAATCTTTTGACCGCCATCGCCGACGCCAAGGCCGATTCCGTGCCCCTGGTCTGCATCACCGGC